>NZ_JAEBEI010000018.1:0-216014 GCF_046548775.1 Amycolatopsis sp. cmx-4-61
GAACGCTGCTTCAACCGCCTCAAACAGTTCCGTGCCATCGCCACCCGTTTCGACAAGACCGCTACCTCCTACCGAGGGTTGATCGACCTGGCCACCCTGCTCCTCTGGCTTTGAGGACACGCCCTAGGCGTCGCCGTCGAGGTGGACGGTGACGGTGACCCGGCCCTTGGCATCCCGGCGCGCGACCGCGTGCCCGGTGCGGGCGGTGTCGTCGAGGTCGAGGGTGAGCGGGCCGCCGTCGCCGGTGAAGTTGCGCCACCACGACTTGGCGTCCGGCATCATCACGCCGATGGTCACGACCTCACCGGCCCGCCGATACCCGACGGGCGTGCGGAAGGTGCGGCCCGACCGCCGGCCGGTGTAGGTGATCTCGGTGAGGCGGCGACGGACCACCGGCCCCCAGCGCGGCGACATCCGGAGCGCGCCCACGCAACGGTTGTAGCGGGCGATGGCGGTTTTGGGGAGCGGGCCTCGGTATCCCACGGCAGCCTCCTTCGGCGGGCTGCCGCCACGGTACCGGAAAACGGAGAAGAGTGTTCCGGTTGTCTGAGAGCGGCCGATGGTGGCCGGCCCAGAGTGCGTGGGGGCGGTTGCGGCTCGAGGCTGGCTCGGCCGTGGGCTGGATGCGCCGGTTGCCGGAGGACTGGCCGGATGACCTTCGCCGGGGCCGGGCCGAGCCACCCCGGCTCCGGCCGGTCGTCGCTCGCCGGGTGGGCTAGCTGGACGTGGGGAACGTGAATGCCGCTTCCGTGTGGGGCCAGCGGGTGGTGACCACCTTCGCTCGCGTGTAGAAGCGGACTCCCGCCGGGCCGTGGATGGGGCTGTCGCCGATCAGGGAGTCCTTCCAGCCGCCGAAGGAGTAGTACGACATCGGGACCGGGATCGGGACGTTGATGCCGATCATGCCCACCTTCACCTCGCGCTGGAATCTGCGGGCCGCTTCGCCGCCGGCTGTGAAGAGTGCTGTGCCGTTGCCGTACGGGTTGGCGTTGATGATCGCGATTGCTTCGTCGAGCGTGGCGGCGCGGACGATCGACAGGACCGGGCCGAAGATCTCCTCGCGGTAGGCGTCCATCTCCGGGGTCACCTCGTCCAGCAGGGACGGGCCGACGAAGAAGCCCTCCTCGTGGCCTTCGACCGTCAGGCCCCGGCCGTCGACCACCACCTTCGCACCCTGCTCGGCGCCGCGGGCGATCGAGTGCACCACGCGCTCGCGGGCGGCCTGCGTGACCACCGGTCCCATGTCGCTGGCCGGGTCCGTGCCGGGGCCGACCTTCACCTCGGCCGCCTTGCGTTCGAGGATCTCCACCAGCTTGTCGCCGGCCGAGCCGACCGCGATGCCGACGGAGACCGCCATGCAGCGCTGGCCGGCCGAGCCGAACGCGGCCGCCGTGAGGTGGCCCGCCGCGTACTCGAGGTCGGCGTCGGGCAGGACGACCGCGTGGTTCTTCGCGCCGCCGAGGGCCTGGACGCGCTTGCCCGCCGCGGTGGCGCGCTCGTGCACGTACTTGGCGATCGGGGTGGACCCGACGAACGACACCGCCGCGATGCCCGGGTGGTCGAGGATCGCGTCGACCGTGGTCTTGTCGCCGTGCACGACGTTGAAGACGCCCTCGGGCAACCCGGCTTCGGCGTACAGCTGCGCGACGAAGTTCGACGCCGAGGGGTCGCGTTCGCTCGGCTTGAGCACGAACGTGTTGCCGGTGGCGATGGCGATCGGGTGCATCCACAGCGGGACCATGATCGGGAAGTTGAACGGCGTGATGCCGGCGACCACACCGAGGGGCTGGCGGAAGTCGTGCACGTCGACGTCCCGGGACACCTGGTCGGAGAAACCGCCCTTGAGCGCGTCGGCGATGCCGCAGGCGTACTCGACGACCTCACGGCCGCGGACTACCTCGCCACGGGCGTCCTCGACCACCTTGCCGTGCTCGGCGGAGATGATCCGGGCCAGCTCGTCTTCGTGCCGCACGAGCAGCTCGCGGAAGGCGAACATCACCTTGGTGCGCTGGGACAGCGAAGAGTCACCCCACGACTCGAACGCCTTGCCCGCGGCCGCGACCGCGGTGTCCACATCGGACGCCTCCGCCAGCAGGACCTGTGCCTGCCGCCGCCCGGTGGCCGGGTCGAAGACCGGCGCCGTGCGGGTCGAGCCCGCCGGGGTCGCGGTGCCGTTGATCCAGTGCTCGATGGTGTTCACGGAGTCCTCCGGGTAGTGGCGCCGGTGCGGGTTCACAGCAGTCCGACGGCGGTGTCGACGGCCCGCGCGACGTCGCCGTCGTGCGGGTAGAGCAGTGACCGGCCGACCACCAGGCCCTGGACCGTCGGCTGGGCCAGCGCCCGCTGCCAGGCGGCGAAGGCCGCTTCCGGGTCCGTGACCTCGCCGCCGAGCAGGACGGCCGGCAGCGTCGAGGACGCCAGCACGCGCTCCATGTCGTCGACGACCGGCAGCTTGAGCCACGTATAAGCCGAGGAGTGGCCGAGGCCCGCGGCGATGGTGATCGACTTGCTGACGGCGCCGGGGGACAGGTCGTTCCGGAGCCGCCCGTCGACCCAGGTCGACAGGAACGGCTCGACCAGCGCGATCAGCTTGCGGTCCGCCAGCTCGTTGATCGCCTTCGCGGTGTTCTCGAGGACGCTCGGCGTGGCCGGGTCGGCGAGGCAGATCCGGGTCAGCGTCTTGCCGCCGTCGAAGCCCATCCGTTCGATGGTTTCCGCGTCGTAGCCGGCGAAGCGGTCGTCGATCTCGAAACTCGACCCGGCCAGCCCGGTGCGGTTCATCGACCCCAGCACCGTCTTGCCGTCCAGCACGCCGAGCAGCAGCAGGTCGTCGATGACGTCCGCGGTCGCCAGGACACCGGTGACCCCCGGGCGCTCCAGGGCCAGGCACAGCCGCTCCAGCAGCTCGCCGCGGTGGGCCATCGCCGACGGATCGCCGCCCACCGCGGTCGCCCCCCGGGCGGGGTGGTCCGCCGCGATGATCATCGCGGCGCCCTTGGCGTTGAACGGCGACTCGGCCCGGACGCGGTTCGCGGCCGCCTCGGCGATCGCTTCCGGGTCGTGCACCCGCCGGTCGACGATGCGCCGCACCAAGTCGGTCACAGTCCCGCTCCCCGCTTCCGGTCCTCGAGGCACGCCCTTCGTGTCCCTGCCTGCGACGATTCCAGCGTCGAGGAACTTTGTCAAGACATATGGACATTAGGTCAGCCCGGTGGGGGACGATAGGCTCCGGGGATGAGGAAGCCGGACGTCAACTTTCCGGCCTGGGACGCGGGCCGCGAGATCGTCGTGGACCCGGGCAGCCCCGAGCCGCTGTACTTCCAGGTGTCCCGGCAGCTGCACGCCGCGATCGAAGACGGCAGGCTGCCGGCGGGCGCGCGGCTGGGCAACGAAGTCGACCTCGCCGCGAGCCTCCGCCTCTCGCGCCCGACGATCCGCCAGGCCATCCAGACGCTGGTCAACCAGGGCCTGCTCGTGCGGCGGCGCGGGGTCGGCACGCAGGTGGTCCGCACGAAGGTGGCCCGGCCGCTGCGGCTGAGCAGCCTGTTCGACGACCTCGCCGGGCTCGGCGGCCGGCCCGGGACGGCGGTGCTGGTCAACCGCGTCGAAGCGGCCGGCGCCGACGTCGCCGAGCTGCTGGAAGCACCCGGGCTGACGCAGGTGCGGCGGCTGAAGCGGCTCCGCTCGGCCGACGGCGAGCCGCTCGCCCTGATGAACAACTACCTGCCCGACGGCGTCATCGACCCGGCCGACGACGAGCTGCGCGAACGCGGGCTCTACCAGCTGCTGCGATCGGCGGGCGTGCGGCTGCACGCGGCCGAGCAGAACATCGGCGCGCGCCTCGCGACCGAAGAGGACGCGGAACTGCTGCAGGAGGAGCCGGGAGCCGCGCTGCTGACGACGCAGCGCACGACCTACGACGACGCCGGCCGAGTCGTCGAGTACGGGTGGCACGTGTACCGGGCGTCCCGGTACACGTTCAACCTCTCGCTGACCAACGGGCCCCAGTAGGCGGAAGCCGCACCGGCGGGGTCAGTGACCTCCCAGCGGGATGGTGCCGGCCAGGCAGCCGTTCCGCTCGGCGGGGCGGACCAGCCTGCTCACGTCGTCGATGATCAGGGTGTCTTCGGCCGCGTGGGGGCGGGGTGGCAGCAGCACGAACAGCACCTGCTGCTGCCGGCGCGCGGCCGCGAGCCAGGGCTGGGGCGGCTCCGCGAACCGGAAGCCGACCGTCAGGCAGTGCGCGCCGACGTGCACGGTCACCCCCGCCGGGCGCTCGGCCAGCGCGACCTCGCAGCCCGCCGCCAGCGGCCAGATCCCACGCTCCCACTCCCACGTCGACGGGGACGCCAGGCCCGCTCGGCCCAGGAGCCGGCGCAGCCGCCGGTGGTCGTCCGGGCGGCCCGGCTGCAGGAGCAGCACCGGGTAGGAGTAGTCGTCTTCGTAGACGAGGATGTCGACCTGCCAGCGGGACGGGATCGCCGCGCCGGTCACGACCGGGCCCGCCCGTCCTGCGGTTCGCCGCCGAGGCCGTGGCGCACGTCCCCGCGGCGGGCCGCCGCTTCCAGTGCCGCGGTCTCCTCCGGCGGGTCGGGCCGCAGCAGGCTGCCCGGGAGCGCGTGCCCGGCGGCGCCGAGCTTGTTCGGTTTCTTCGGCACGGACGTTCCCTGGTAGGCCAGGGCCTTGCCGTCGAGCGGCTGGTGAATCTCGACGTAGGTGCCGGCCGGAGAGCGGGTGATGATGCCCGTTTCCAAGCCGTGCTCGAGGACTTCGCGGTCCGACCGCTGCAGGGCGAGGCAGATGCGGTAGGTGATCAGGTACGCGACGGGCGGGGCGAGGACCAGCCCGATCCGGCCCGCCCAGGTGGTCGCGTTGAGCGAGATGTCGAACTGCAAGGCGATGATGTCGTTGAACGACGACAGCGTCAGGACGCCGTAGAGCGCCAGCGCCATCATGCCGATGCTGGTGCGGACCGGGGCGTCACGCGGCCGCTGGACGAGGTTGTGGTGGGCGGTGTCCCGGGACAGCTTCCGTTCGACCCACGGGTAGCTGAGCAGGGCGCCGAAGAGCACCGTCAAGCCGATGACGCCGGCGAAGAACGGCTGCGGGATGGTGTACTTGCCGAGGAACAGCTCCCACGGCGGGTAGACGCGCAGCAGGCCGTCGGCGAACCCCATGTACCAGTCGGGCTGGGAGCCGGCGGAGACCTTCGACGGGTCGTACGGGCCGAACAGCCACACCGGGTTGATCTGGAACAGCCCGGACATCAGCGCCAGCAGCCCGGTGACGAGCGCGAAGAACGCGCCGCCCTTCAGCGCGAACACCGGCAGGATCCGGACGCCGACGACGTTGGTCTCCTTCCGCCGGACCCCGGGGAACTGGGTGTGCTTCTGGTACCAGACCAGGGCGAGGTGCACGCCGACGAGCGCGAGCATGATCCCCGGGATCAGCAGGATGTGGATCGTGTACAGCCGCGGGATGATGACGTCGCCGGGGAATTCGCCGCCGAAGATCGCCCAGTGCAGCCACGTCCCGACCACCGGCAGGGACAGCACGATCCCGGACAGCGTGGCGCGGATGCCGGTGCCCGAGAGCAGGTCGTCGGGCAGGGAGTAGCCGAAGAACCCCTCGAACATGCCGAGGATCAGCAGCAGGGCCCCGATGACCCAGTTGGCTTCACGGGGACGGCGGAAGGCTCCGGTGAAGAAGATCCGGAGCATGTGCACCATCATGGCGGCGACGAAGATCAGCGCCGCCCAGTGGTGCAGCTGCCGCACGAACAGCCCGCCGCGGACCTCGAACGACAGGTCGAGCGTGGTGGCGAACGCCCTCGACATCGGCACGCCCTGCAGGTCCGCGTACACGCCGTGGTAGGTGACCTCCTGCATCGAGGGGTCGAAGAACAGCGTCAGGTACACGCCGCTGAGGAGCAGGACGAGGAAGCTGTAGAGCGCCACTTCGCCGAGCAGGAACGACCAGTGGGTGGGGAAGACCTTGTTGAACTGGTGGCGCAGGCCCGCCGCCACGTGCAGCCGCTGGTCGGCGGCATCGGCCGCCGAGCCTGCCGCACGGGTCGCGCGGCCCGGCCCGCGGGTGGGGGCGGGAACGTGGCTGGGGCTCATGGCCTCTCCCGGAAGTCGGTGACCGTCAGCCGTGCGTACCCGTGCCCGCCCGCCACAACCCCTTTTCTTCCCGGACTCCCGCCTCGGTGCTCAGCTTCCCCTCCACGGCGACGCCGTGCGCCGTCCCGGACGGCGTCGCCTGCCGGTCGAACGCCGGGGCGCAGGCCGCGCAGGCGAGCGAGAGGAGCCCCGCCACCGCGAGCCGTCCGATCACCGGCGACGCCACCGCACCACCTTCCGGGCCGCCGAGTACGCCAGCCCCGCCGCCAGCACCCACGGGCCCGCGACGATGATCGGGTCCACCAGGTGGTGCCCGACGTCCGCGCGCTTGCGGCCCACCCGCGAGGAGAAGCCGTGGCGGGAGAACTCGCTCAGCACGCCGGTCTCGGTGATCGGGTTGTCCGGGCGGAGCGTGGCGAACGAACGCAGGTGGCTCTCCCACGCGTCCACCCGGTCGGCGGCCAGCAGGAGCAGCCAGTGGGCGGCCCGCCCTTCGCTGTACTTGCGGTAGGAGAACTTGCGCAGCGCCCCGGACAGGCCCTTCGGCGGGCACGACGTCCCGAAGACCGGCGTCAGGAACTTGTGCTCGATCGAGCGTTCCCGCGGCCACTTCTCCGGCTGCCGCTCGGGGAAGTCCCAGTGCGCGCCGGTCTTGTCCTCCTGCCACTGCAGCTTCGGGACCGACGGCCGGTCCTTCGGGTCCAGGTCCGCGCCCCAGCCGGGGATCCGCGCGCGCAGGCTGTCACTCGATTCGGCGATCGGCGGCCGCTCCGACGTGTAGGTCATGGTCGTTCCTTCCTCAGCCGGCGTTCGGGACGATCAGCGGCTTGATGCAGCCGTCCAGCTTGGCGGAGAAGATGTGGTACCCCTCGGCGATGTGCTCCAGGGGGATGCGGTGGGTGACGATGTCGCTCGGCTTGAGGTAGCCGTTGCGGATGTGCTCGAACAGCCGCGGCCACTGCCGCTTCACCGGGCACTGGTTCATCCGCAGCGTGAGGCCCTTGTTGAGCGCGTCGCCGAACTTGACGGCGCTGAACATCGGGCCGTAGGCGCCCATCACCGAGATCGTGCCGCCCTTGCGGACGCCGTCGATGCACCAGTTGAGCGCCACCGGCGAGCCGCCCTGCAGCTTCAGCTTGGCCGAGGTGACGTGCTGGGTGAGGTTGCCGTCGGCCTCGGCGCCCACCGCGTCGATGGCGACGTCGGCGCCGAGGTGGCCGGTCAGCTTCTTCAGGTGCACCACGATGTCGTCGTACTCGGTGAAGTTGTACGTCTCGGCGTGCGCGAAGGTGCGCGCCTTCTCCAGGCGGTCTTCGAGGTGGTCGATCACGATGACCCGGCCCGCGCCCATCAGCCACGCCGACTTCGCCGCGAACAGGCCCACCGGTCCGGCGCCGAAGACCACGACCACGTCCCCTTCGACGATCTCCCCGAGCTGGGCGCCGAAGTAGCCGGTGGCGAGCGCGTCGGTGAGCAGGACGGCGTCTTCGTCGTCCAGCCAGTCCGGGATGATCGCGGGCCCGACGTCGGCGAACGGCACCCGGACGAACTCGGCCTGCCCGCCGTCGTAGCCGCCGCAGGTGTGGGAGTAGCCGTAGATGCCGCCGACGGCGGTCGCGTTCGGGTTGACGTTGTGGCAGTTGGAGTACAGCCCGCGCGCGCAGAACCAGCACGTGCCGCAGAAGACGTTGAAGGGCACCATGACGCGGTCGCCGCGCTTCAGGTTCTGCACCCCGGAGCCGACTTCTTCCACGACGCCGATGAATTCGTGGCCGAACGTCATGCCGACCCGGGTGTCGGGCATCATCCCGTGGTACAGGTGCAGGTCCGAACCGCAGATCGCGGCCAGTGTCACCCGGACGATCGCATCACCGGGGTGTTCGATCGCGGGGACGTCCTTTTCTTCGACACGGATCTTGTACGGGCCGCGGTACACCATCGCACGCACAGCGCCTCCTTCCGACGGGTCGTCGGCATACCCGGGGGCGTCGCGGCTAACCGCCGGCGAACCGCGTGATCAACGCCGACGTCGCGCCGCCGGCGCGGGCGGGGAAGGCGTGCGGGCCGGGGACGGTGACGAACTCGCCGCGCGAGGCGGCCGCCAGCGAGCGCGCCCAGGGCTCGGGGCTGAGCGTGTCCCGGCGGCCGCGCACGACCAGGACGGGGCAGCGCAGCAGCGGCATCGCCCGTTCCGGGGCGTCCCGCTGGGCCGAGCGGATCATCCGCAGGAGGCGCCGGGGGCCGGCGCGCAGGTAGTGGGGGACGGTGCCGGGCAAGGCGGACGGCGATTCGTGGACCACGTCGGCCAGGAACGCCGCGGCGAGGGGGCCGAGGCGGCGCAGCCGCGGCGGGAACGTCGGCCCGGCCAGCACGAGCGCCCGGACCAGGTCCGGGCGCCGCACCGCGACGGCGACGGCGACCTGCGCGGCGGTCGAGTGTCCGAAGAGGACGGAAGGGCGGTCCAGCCAGGCGGCGACGGTGCTGGCGATCGCCCCGATCTCCGGCTCGCAGGCGAGCGGCCCGGGCCCGCCGAAGCCGGGGACGTCGAGGAGGTGGGCGCGCGTGGCGGCGGCGCAGCCGTGCAGGGTGTCGGCGAGGTAGCCGGGCGCGCCGAGGCCCGGCAGCAGCACGACCGGCGGACGGCCCGGGCGTTCGGTGCCGGCGGAGAGGACGCGCACGCGGGCGGCGGTGGTCGAGGGAGGCATCGGGGCCGGGTTACCCGGGAACGGCGGGCCCACACGCCCGCGACCCGCCTCGGGTCACCGTGGTGTCGTCCGGCGGAGGACCAGGACCACCGTGTCGTCGGCGTGCAGCACCACGTCGTGCATCCGGGTCACCAGCTCCCGCGGCAGGGCGGCCACCGCCTCGGTGCGGTGGGCCTCCGCCAGCTTCAGCAGCCGGGTCTGGCCTTCGTCGATGTCCTTGCGGCTCTCCACCAGGCCGTCCGTGTACAGCAGCACCGTGTCGCCCTCGGCCAGGACCACCTCGACGAGCTCGCGGGTGCCGGGGTCGGGGAAGCCGACCCCGCGCCCGGGCACCGGGGTGGCGAGCAGCCGCGCCGGTTCGGCCGCCGTGACCAGCACCGGTTCCGGGTGGCCGCCGTTCGCGAACCGGGTGCGGCCCGTGGCCGGGTCGATCCGGGCCAGCAGCACCGTGGCCATCAGGCCCGGCTCGATCGCGGCCAGCGTGTGGGACGCGTGGGCGATCAGGTCGGGGAAGGGGTGTCCCTCCAGGGCGAGCGTGCGGATCGCGTGCGTGACCGTCAGGGCGTGCCGGGTCGAGGTCACGCCGTGGCCGACCGCGTCGACGAGGGTCACGTGGACCTGGCCGTCGGGCAGGACGAACCAGTCGTACAGGTCGCCGCCGGTCGGGGAGTCCTGGTCGGTCGGCGAATAGTGGACCGCCAGCTCCAGGCCCGGCACCACCGGCGGCCGCGGGCGCAGCGCGTCCTCCAGCTCGCGGAAGATGGCCGCGTGGGCGCGGCGGAGCTGTTCGTCCCGCTGTTCCAGCTCGACGTACATCGCCAGCACGCCGCTGTTGGTCTCCGCGAGCTCGTGCTTGAGGTCGCGTTGCTCCTGGGTGAGCGTGTCGGTGCGGGCCACCAGGGCCAGCATCTCCTCGCGCGTCGCCCGGTCGTCGTCGGGGTCGGCCGGGGCGGCCGGCCGCCCGCCGGTGAGGTGCCAGGTGAGCGTCCGGCCGTCGCCGCGCTCGGGCAGCAGCGGCAGGGCGTTGCGCGTGCCCTGGGCGACGGCGTGGTCGAGCTGCACCGTGACCGCCAGCCGCCGGTCCGAAGCCGCCGTCGCCACGTCCACCGTTTCCCCCGCGGTGAGGGCGGGTTCGGCGAGCAGGGTGACGGCGAGGACCAGCCGCCCGCGGTCGTCGGCGGGCACGCCGGCCTCGGTGCAGGCCGTGCGCAGCCGCCGCCGGATCCGGGCCAGATCGGGGCGCATCAGGCGGACCGGTCCGCGCTCAGGGCGAGCATCGCCGCGTCGTCGCGGGCGTTGCGGTGCCGGTGGGCGAGGTCCGCCGCGAGCAGCAGCAGGTCCGGGGCCCGCCCGGGGACGCGCCAGCCGGTGCCGACGCCGTCGGTGTGCAGGACGACGACGTCGTCCTCGGCCAGCGTCAGGTGCCGGACCGGCGCCGACGGCAGCGTGAACCCGACGATGCCGGGGGTGCTGAGCAGCAGCCGGGACGGCCCGCCGCCGATGCTGGCGCCGCTGACGTTGCCGACGCCGCAGAACTCCAGGCGCCGCGGCGCGATCCGCACGAGCGCGACCGCCGCCCCCCGCGTCGCGCGCAGAGCGCGGTGCATGTTCGTGAGCTGGTGGGGCAGCGGGCGGTCGGGGTTCTCGGTGAACACGCGCAGCGCGGCTTCCGCGGCTTCGGCGGCGTCGGGTCCGTGCCCGAGCCCGTCCGCGACCACGGCGGTCCGGCTGCCGGTGACGTCGGCCAGCGCGACGGCGTCACCGCAGTGCTCCTCGCCGTCGCGGGGCAGGCGGAAGTGCCCGATCGCCCGCCGGGGCGGGGGCACGGCGGGGTCGAGCAGGCGGGCGGCGGCGAGCGTGCCGGCCGCCGGCGAGGACGTGATCCGGAACTGCGCCGCCATCCGCTTCACGGCGCCGAGGCCGGTGCCCAGGGTGGCGGTGGTCGTGTTGCCGTCGAGCAGCCAGTGGTCGAGGTCGGCCATGCCCGGGCCGTCGTCGGCGGCCAGCACGTCGACGCCGGGGCCGGTCAGCGACCGCTGCACGAGCACCGAACCGCCGGCGGTGTGCTTGTCGATGTTGCCGGCGAGCTCGGCCGCCACCACCGCGGCGCGGTCGGCCAGCACGCCCGCGAGCCCGGCTTCGTACGCGGCTTCGCGGGCGACGCGGGCGGCGGCGTACGCCGCGCTGGGGTGGTCGACGCGGATCCGGCGCGTCAGGCCGGCGACGGTCGCGGTCATGGCTTCCAGCGCACGACCGTGACGGTGGTGCCGCGTCCGGGCGCGGTGTCGAGGTCGAACTCGTCGACCAGCCGCCGGGTGCCGCCGAGGCCGTGCCCGAGCCCGGCCCCGGTGCTGAACCCGTCGGTCATGGCCTGCTCGACGTCGGCGATCCCGGGACCCTCGTCGCGCACGCACAGCCGGAGCCCGAGCCGTCCGCCCGGGTCCCGCACCTCCTCGACGGTCATCGTGCCGCCCCCGCCGTGGATGTAGGCGTTGCGGACGAGCTCGCTGGCCGCGGTGACGATCTTCGTCTGGTCGACGATCGAAAAGCCGGCGCCGACCGCGGCCGCCCGCACGGCGTGGCGGGCCGCGAGGAGGTCCTCCTCCGCCCGGACCGGGTGCTCGCCGGACGGGACGGTCCGTTCGTCAGGAAGCATGAGGCGCCTCTTCGGCGGCCTCGGCGGGACGGCGCCAGCCCAGCAGCTCCATCGCCTGCTCCGCGTTGAGGGCGGTCCGGACGCCGGTGAGCTGGAGCCCGAGCTCGGTCAGGGTCAGTGCGACGGCCGGGCGCATGCCCGCCACGACCATCCGCGTGCCGAGCAGCCGCCCGGTGCCGGCCAGCTGCATCAGCACGCGCGCGACGAACGAGTCGACGATCTCCAGCCGGGAGATGTCGATGATGACCCCGCGGATGCCCTCGTTCGCGATCCGCTCGGTCAGCTCGTCGGTGAACGCCAGGGCCGTCTTGTCGTCCAGATCGCTCAGCAGGCCGCTGAGCAGGATGTCCCCGAGCCGCAGGATCGGCAGGCCGGCGTTCACCCGGTCACCGCGCCCGGGCGGGCGCTGTCGCCGAGCAGCTGCATCGCCGTCGCCAGCGCGTCGGCCAGCGAGCCGCGGGTGACGATGTGCGAGAGGTCGATGCCCAGCTGGGTGATCGTCTGCGCGATGGACGGGCGGATGCCGCTGATCACGCACTCCGCGCCCATCAGCCGGACGGCGCTGACGGTCTGCAGCAGGTGGTGGGCGACGGCGGTGTCGACGGTCGGGACACCGGTGATGTCGATGATCGCCACCCGCGCCTCGTTCGCCTGGATCGACTCGAGGAGGCTGTTCATCACGACCTGGGTGCGGGCGCTGTCCAGCGTGCCGATCAGGGGGACCGCGAGGACGTGGCGCCACAGCCGCACGACCGGCGTGGACAGCTCGAGCATCTGGCTGTGCTGCTCGCGGATGATCGATTCGCGGCCGGTCGAGTAGACCTCGAACGTGAGCACGCCGGCCCGGTCGAGCAGCTCGTTGACCAGCAGCGCGGCCCGGTAGCGCAGGGCGGAGTCGTCGGTGTGCCGCTCGATCGCGCTCAGCATCGTGCGCTTGAGCGCGAGGATCGCCATGGCGGTGGCCGACGGCTGGGCGCCCGCGCGGGCCCGGCGCTCCGAAAGCGACGTCAGCGCGTCACGCACCGCGGGCTCCTGGTCCACGATCCGGGACACCGGCAGGGTGCCGCTCAGCGCTTCGCGAAGGGCCTCGAGCAGCTCGACGGCCTCGCGCCGGAGTTCCTGCCCGGTCCGGTCGCCTTCGCGCGGCTCCTGCCCGGCCCAGTCGCGGGCCAGCGCCGTGCGGTCTTCCGCCAGCATGCGCGCCAGGACCGTGCGGACCTGGCTGTCGTCCGTGCCCAGCACCGACGCCTCCTCCGTTCGGGGCGCGCTCTGCTGTACGCCGACTAATCATTGCTATATAACAACAGTATTATCAGGCGTGCAAATCCGGGGGATCACCGGCCGCCTCCGCCAGGGCCCGGTACTCCTCCAGCCCGGCGGCCAGCGCGAGCCGCCCCGCGGGGCTCATCTTCGCCAGCAGCGCCTGGACGCGGTCGCGCCGCCGGGCCCGCAGGTCCTGCAGGTAGGCGCGGCCGCGGTCGGACAGCCGCAGCGTCAGCTCCCGGCGGCTGCGGGCGCTGGGCAGGCGCTCGAGGAACCCGACCGCCTCCAGCCGGTCGCAGAGCCTGCTGACCAGCGGCGGCGTCGAGCCCAGCTGCTCGGCCAGTTGCCGGAGGTTGACCCCGTCGTGGCGATCCAGCGCGACGACCGCCCGCAGCTGCGACACCGACAGCGGCCGCGGCGACACGTCCCGTTCGCCCTCGATCACCGACTCGAAGAGACGGGCGAGGTTCGACACGGCAGGCGTCCCGTCCGGGGCGGGCTGCTCGCGGGATCGATCCACGGCGTCCACTCTGGCATCCCTATGCTGAACCGGCAGCACAGCTCGCGCGACTCGCCGTGGACCGGCGCGCCGGAGCGGCGCAGACTCTACGGAACCGGCCCGGCGCGGGCGCGAGCAGGAGGCAGGCGTTGGACAGATCCCTGGCGGTGGAGCGTCTCCTCCGTGACGTACCGCCGCACGACCTGCCCGGCGCCCTGCGCTCGGGGCTCGGCGAGCACTTCGGCGCGGAAGCGGTCGAGCTGCTGATGGCCGACTACGCCCTGACCGAGCTGTGCCAGGTGGGTGAGCAGCCGTACACGGCGGAGCCGATCCCGGTCGAGGGCACGATCCCGGGGACGGCGTTCCTCACGCAGACGGCGACCTTTTCCCGCGACGGCGAGCGCGTCACCGGCTACCTGCCGGTCAGCGTCCGCGGCGACCGCCTGGCCGTGCTGGCCGTCACGCTGTCCCGCGAACCGGAGCCACCGGTGTGGGCCGAGCTCCAGCGGTTGGCCGAGGCGGTGGCCCACGAGCTGTTCGTCGCGGACCGGGACACCGACCTCTACATCCAGGCGCGGCGGTCTTCGCGGCTGACGCTGGCCGCGGAGATGCAGTGGCAGCTGCTGCCCGGGCGGGCCTGCACCCGCGCCGAGTTCGCCCTCGGCGGTCAGCTGGAGCCGGCGTACGCGATCTACGGCGACTGCTTCGACTGGTCGGCGTCCGCGCGGAAACTGGCGGTGACGCTGATCAACGGGATGGGGGAGGGCAGCGAAGCGGCGCTGCTGACGAACCTCGCGGTGAACGCCCTGCGCAACGCCCGGCGTGCCGGGATCCCGCTCGACGCGCAGGCGGAGCTCGCCGACCAGGCGCTCTACGCGCACTACCGCGGCACCGAGCACGTGGCCGCGCTGTTGCTGGAGTTCGATCTGGGCACCGGCGCGGTGGCGGTGGTCGACGCGGGCTCGCCGCGGCTGTGGCGGCTGCGGGACGGGAAGGCCGAGCGGATCATGTTCGACGAGCAGCTCCCGCTGGGGACGTTCGACGGCACGATCTACGTGGTCGAGGGCTTCCAGGCCGTCGAAGGCGACCGGTTCGTGTTCGTCAGCGACGGCGTGTACGACGCCGTCGGCCCGCACGGGGAGCGCTACGGCGACCGCGAACTCGCCGAAGCGGTGACGGCGACGGCGGAGCTCCCGGCGGCGCACGTGCCGGGCGCGGTGCTGCGGGAGCTGTCGACCCGCCGGCACGGCAGCCAGGCCGAGGACGACGCGATGGTGGTGTGCCTCGACTGGTTCGGGTCGACGCCGCTGTCGGGGACGGGCCAGGAGCCGGCCGTGACGGTGCGGCGGACCGAGGGGTAGGCGGCTTGCTCACTCGGGCGGGACGGCCTTGGTTGCGGGCGCTTGGCGGGTGAGCCGGGTCCGGTGTACGGGATGTCGGGCGGCTGAACGGCATCCGTCGCGGTAAGCGGACCCGGATGCGAGGGCGCCCGGCGGAAGACACGGACTCGCGGGGGCGCCCCCCGTTTTCCACGCTACCGGTGACCACCGACAGTTTCGGGCGCCCACCCACGCCGACCCCGCCGCCGGGAACCTCGGCCGGCCCCGGTCAGGCGGCCACCGACGGCTGCCGCTCGCGGGGTGCCGTTCGGCCCACCTCGACGACCGCCGTCAGGACCTCGTCCGCGTTCAGGGCCGGGTCCCACAGCTCGCAGCCGACGACGTGGGCCAGCTTGCGCCGCCGGTGCTGCGGGGTGTCGGTCAGGGCGACCTCGGTCGGGCGGCCCTTCTTCACCGCGTGGACCGCCCGGGTCACCAGGATCGCCTCCTGGCGGGTGGTGCCGAGGTCGGCCGCCGCGGCGAAGATGCGCTCCGCCGCGGCTCGGGCCTCTTGGCGCATCAGGCCTGGATTTCCCTGCGGTCGGACTGCGCGCCGGTGATCTCGATGCGCCGCGGCTTGGCCTTCTCGGCCACCGGGATGCGCAGCGTCAGCACGCCGGCCTCGTAGTCGGCCGCGATGTGGTCGGTGTTGAGGCTCTCGCCCAGGAACAGCTGGCGGGAGAAGACGCCCAGCGGCCGCTCGGAAACCTGCATCTCCACGTCGTTGCCGCCGGGGAGCGGGCGGCGCTCGGCCTTGACCGTCAGCACGTTGCGCTCGATGTCGAGCTCGATGGCGTCCGGGGCGACGCCCGGCAGGTCGAAGCAGACCACGAACTCGTCGCCGGCGCGGTAGGCGTCCATCGGCATCGCCGCCGGCTTCGACCAGGTTCCGGCGGTGCCCAAAACCTGCTGGGTGAGGCGGTCCAGCTCACGGAACGGGTCGGTGCGCATCAACATCGGTGTCCTCCTCCTCACTTCGACGGTGGGTGTCAACACGCACTACTTTTCTAGCATGTCATCCAAACGATGACAAGTGGGAAGTCATCATCAAGATGACGGACTGTTCGGCCGGGGGCCGGGAACACGGAGGGCGATCCGTCACCGCACCCGAGGAGCCACCGTGTCCCAGCAGCCCGCCCAGCAGCAGACCCCGCCCGGGACGACCGCCGCGATGACCCCGCGGCCCGACCACGGCGAGCACACCTACCGCGGCTCCGGCAAGCTCACCGGCAAGGCCGCGCTGATCACCGGGGCGGACAGCGGCATCGGCCGCGCGGTGGCGATCGCCTACGCGCGGGAAGGCGCCGACGTCCTGATCTCCTACCTCGACGAACACGAGGACGCCGAAGAGACGCGGCGCTGGGTGGAGGAGGCCGGGCGCAAGGCGGTCGTCGTGCCCGGTGACGTCGCCGATCCGGCGCACTGCCGGGCCCTGGTCGCCCGGGCGGTCGAGGAGTTCGGCCGGCTCGACGTCCTGGTGAACAACGCCGCCTTCCAGATGACCCACGAGACGCTCGAAGAGATCCCGGACGAGGAGTGGGACCGCACCCTCGCCATCAACCTGAGCGCGTTCTTCCACCTCGCCAAGGCGGCGGTGCCGCACATGAAGCCGGGGGCGTCGATCATCGGCAGCTCCTCGGTGAACTCCGACAACCCGAGCCCGCAGCTGCTGCCCTACGACGTGACGAAGGCCGGCATCGCGAACATGTGCGCGGCTCTGGCGCAGCTGCTGGGACCGAAGGGGATCCGGGCCAACAGCGTCGCGCCCGGGCCGATCTGGACGCCGCTGATCCCGTCCACCATGCCGGAGGAGCAGGTGAAGTCCTTCGGTGAGCAGGTGCCGCTGGGCCGCGCCGGCCAGCCGGCCGAGCTCGCGCCGGTGTACGTGCTGCTGGCCTCCGACGACGGCAGCTACGTCTCCGGGGCCCGCGTCGCGGTGACGGGCGGCGCGCCGATCCTCTGACCCGCCGGGACAGCCGCGGAACCCTGGCTCCGGCGGCTGTCCCGCGCTCAGCCCCCGCGCTGGACGATCGCCGTGGAGAGCGTCGCCGCGATCAGCTCCAGCGGGCGGTCGGCGAGCTGCTCGCGCAGGTCGCCGCGGGTGATCACCTCGCTCGCGCCCGCGGTCCGGTCGCCGGACGGCTCGACCACCAGCCGGCCGCCGGTCAGCACCAGCACCGGGTCCGGCACGCCGGACTCGAGCAGCCCGTTCAGGTCCTCGACGGTCACCTCGGCCATGCGTTTCCTCCTCTGCTGCGCCGGCTCGCCGGCTCCAGGTGCGCGCAGACGGCGAGGTTGCCGGCCACGCAGGCCGCGAACAGCCACGGCAGCGCCACGAAGATCCCGGCGGCCAGCAGCGCGAGCGCGACGGCGTCCAGTGCCGCGCACAGCAGCCGCCGGGCCCGTACGTCCGGCTCCAGTCCCCGCTCGATCCCGCGCAGCCGCCGCCGTTCCCACGCACGCAGCGGCGGCCCCGCGTCAGCGGCCGCGGGGGTCGTCACTGTCGCCCTGTTCGCTGGGCTGGATGGCGCCGGCCACGACCTCCGCCGGGGACGCCTTGCCCTTCGGGTGACCGCGGGTGATGTGGCCTTCGGCGCGCATCCGCTCGACCATGTGCGGGTAGTGCAGCTCGAACGCGGGGCGTTCGGAGCGGATGCGGGGCAGCTCGAGGAAGTTGTGCCGCGGCGGCGGGCTGGTCGTCGCCCATTCGAGCGAATTGCCGTAGCCCCACGGGTCGTCGACCGTGATCGGTTCCCCGTAGCGGTAGCTCTTGAAGACGTTCCAGATGAACGGCAGCACCGACAGGCCGAGGATGAACGCGCCGATGGTGGACACCATGTGCATCCAGGTGAATCCGTCGCTCGACAGGTAGTCGGCGTACCGGCGCGGCATGCCCGCGTCCCCCAGCCAGTGCTGGATGAGGAACGTCGTGTGGAAGCCGATGAACGTCGTCCAGAAGTGCCACTTCGCCAGCCGCTCGTCCATCATCCGGCCGGTGATCTTCGGGAACCAGAAGTAGATGCCGGCGAAGGTCGCGAACACGATCGTGCCGAAGAGCACGTAGTGGAAGTGGGCGACGACGAAGTACGTGTCGTGGATGTGGAAGTCCAGCGGCGGGGACGCGAGGATGATCCCGGTCAGCCCGCCGAGCAGGAAGGTGACGAGGAAGCCGACCGACCACAGCATCGGCGACTCGAAGGTGATCGAGCCCTTCCACATCGTGCCGATCCAGTTGAAGAACTTGATCCCGGTCGGCACCGCGATGAAGAACGTCATGATCGAGAAGAAGGGCAGCAGCACGGCGCCGGTGGCGAACATGTGGTGGGCCCACACCGCCGCCGACAACGCCGTGATGCCGATCGTCGCGAACACCATCAGCTTGTAGCCGAACAGCGGTTTGCGGCTGAACACCGGGATGATCTCGGTGACGATCCCGAAGTAGGGCAGCGCGACCACGTACACCTCGGGATGGCCGAAGAACCAGAAGAGGTGCTGCCAGAGGATGGCGCCGCCGTTCTCCGGGTCGAACACGTGCGAACCGAGGTGCCGGTCGGCCAGCAACCCGAACAGCGCGGCGGTGAGGATCGGGAACGCGAGCAGGATCAGGATCGAGGTGAACAGGATGTTCCAGGTGAAGATGGGCATTCGCCACATCAGCATCCCCGGACAGCGCAGGCACACGATCGTGGTGATCATGTTGACCGCGCCGAGGATGGTGCCGAGGCCGGTGACGATCAGCCCGGCGATCCACAGGTCCCCGCCGACGCCGGGGGAGTGGATGGCGTTGGACAGCGGGGTGTAGGCGGTCCAGCCGAAGTCGGGCGGCCCGCCGGGGGTGGCGTAGGCGGAGAGCACGACCGTGCCGCCGAAGAGGTAGAGCCAGTAGGAGAACGCGTTCAGCCGGGGGAAGGCCACGTCCGGCGAGCCGATCTGCAGCGGGAGGACGAAGTTCGCGAACCCGAACAAGTTGGGCGTGGCGTAGAGCAGCAGCATGATCGTGCCGTGCATGGTGAACAGCTGGTTGTACTGCTCCGGCGACAGGAACTGCAGGCCCGGCCGGGCCAGCTCGCCGCGCATCAGCAACGCCGTCAGGCCGCCGATCAGGAAGAACCCGAACGACGTCGTCAGGTAGAGCACGCCGATCGTCTTGTGGTCGGTGGTGCGGATGGTCTTCAGGATCGTCGCGCCCCGCTGCCCCCGCCACACCGGCCGGTGCGGGATCGGAGCCGGGCGTGTCACCGTGTCGGTCATGGGACTCCCACCTGCTGCGGCCGGGGAATGGACTGTGGGCCGCGCGTACCCCGGGCCCGGCCGGGTTACACGCGGCGAACGGGTTGTCCGGGACGGGTTCAGCCGCCCGGGTGCAGGACCGCGCGCAGGCAGTCGTCCTTCTTGTGCTTGAACAGGTCGTAGGCCCGCGGTCCCTCGGCCAGCGGCAGCCGGTGGGTGGCCAGGTGGCCCGTCGGCAGCTCGCCGCGGGCCATCCGGTCGAGCAGCATCGGCACGTACCGCTGCCCGTGCTGCTGGGCCCCGCGCACGGTGAGGCCCTTGTTGATGATCGCGCCGAGCGGGAACTTGTCGACGACACCCGCGAAGACGCCGAGGACGAACACCGTGCCGCCCTTGCGGCAGGCGTGGATGGCCTCGCGGACGGCGTCCGGCCGGTCGGTCTCCAGCCGCAGCTGCTGCTTGACCTGGTCGTAGGCGTGGTGGACACCGGCGCTGTGCGCCTCCATGCCGACGGCCTCGATGCAGACGTCCGGCCCGCGGCCGCCGGTGCGTTCGCGCAGCTCGGCGCCGACGTCGGTGTCCGAGTAGTCGATCGGCTCCGATCCGATGTGCTGTTCGGTCAGCCGCAGCCGGTAGCCGTACCGGTCGATCGAGAAGACCCGCTCGGCGCCGAGCAGCATGGCCGCCTTGGCCGCCATCTGCCCGACCGCGCCGCACCCCCACACGGCGACGACGTCGCCGGGCCGCACCCCGCCCAGGTCCGCGCCCATCCAGCCGGTCGGGACCGCGTCGGAGGCGAACAGCGCGGTGTCGTCGTCGAGGCCTTCGGGCACCGGGAAGGCGCCGTGGTCGGCGAAGGGGACGCGGACGTACTCGGCGTGGCTGCCGCGGAAGCCGCCCATGGCGTGCGAGTAGCCGAAGATGCCGCCGGGTTCGTAGCCGAACAGCGCCGAGCCGATGCCCGGGTTCGTGTTGCTGTTGTCGCACAGCGACCACAGGTCGTGGGCGCAGTACCAGCAGCGGCCGCAGCCGATGAACGAGCAGACGACCACCCGGTCGCCCACCTTGTGCTTGCGCACCTGCGAGCCGACTTCGACGACCTCGCCGAGGAACTCGTGGCCGAGCACGTCGCCCGCCTGCATCGCCGGGATGTAGCCGCCGATGAGGTGCAGGTCGGAACCGCAGGTGGTGGTCGCGGTGACCTTGAGGAGCACGTCCTGCTCGTTGCGGATCTCGGGGTCGGGGACGGTTTCCACGGAGAGCTGGTTCACGCCCTCCCAGCACAGTGCCTTCACAGCCGTCCCTCCCCGCCCGCGCGCCGGGTCGCCAGGCGCAGGAGCAGCCCGCCGGGGGTCGGCTGCCCGGTCGTCGGCGGGTCCGTGCGGATCACCTCCCCGGTCTCCAGCACGGACTTGATGTCCCGCAGCGCGCTGCGCACGGGCTGCCGGGGGTCGCGGCCGGCCAGCCGCCGGGCGACGCCGGCCGGCCCGGGCACCACCGGCTGCCGCGGCCGGGCCGCCAGTTCCGTGCCGCGCCCGCCGGGGGCGGGACGCACCCGCGTTTCGGCGTCTTCCGAAAGTTCCGCGAAGGCCTCCATCAGCCGCGGGTCGTTTTCGACCGCGTCCGGCGGCAGGTTGACGGTCACGCCGAGCCACCGGTTCGGTGCGGGGGACTTGCGCCGCGCCGCGGCGGTGCCCGCCGCGATCCCCGCCGCGGCGAGTGCGCCGATCGGCCATTTCATGCCGGGTCCTCTCCTCGGGTGCCACGGTCCGGTCTCCGGCTTCCCGGATCGCCGCCGGACACACCCGGGAGCACCGTCCGTTTGCCGGGCGGGGGAGCGGGTACCGGGAGGCATGACCCTGAGCGCATCGAGCACGGTCTGGCAGGTGCGGCCGGCCGGTGGCCTGCGGTACCGGGTGGAGTTCTGCTGCCGCGGCGGCCCCGCCGGCGCCTTCGACGTCGTGCTGACGCCGGGGCTGCGCGAACTCGCCGGGGACACCGGGCTCGTGCTGGGCGCGGCGGGGGTGCTGCTGGACAGTCTGCTGCCGCTCGGGCGCGGCCTCCCGGCCGAGGTGGACCTGGGCACGGCCGACCCTGGCCTGCTCGACGAACTGACCCGGCGCCTGGGCGTCCGCGACCGGCGGGCCACCCCGATCGGGGCCTGACCCGGCCGGCCGGGGACGGCCGCCCGGCTGAGCGCCGTCGTCGCCCGGCCGGTGCCGGCGCTACCGGGTCTCGATGATCCGCTTGAACTCGGTGCAGGCCCGCTCGACCTTGTGCTGCGGGTTCGCCAGCAGGTTGGCGACCGCTTCGCCGAGTTTTCCGCCCGGAAGGGCGTATTCGAGCTCGACTTCCAGCCCGGTGCGGCTGTCGCCCAGGTCTTCGAACCGGACGACGCCGGCGTTGGTGACGTCCGGGTCGGCCTCCGCCACCGTCGTCCAGGCGAGCCGGTGCGGCGCGGAATCCTCGGTGATCCGCGCCTCCCACTCGACGGTGGAGCCCACCGGGCCCGCCACCTTCCAGCGCGTCCGCGTTCCGTCGCCGGTGATCGCCTCGACGGATTCGACGTCGGAGAAGATCTCCGGCAGCCGGGTCAGCGGCCGCCACCAGTCATAGCAGGCCTGGGCCGGGGCGTCGACTTCGATGCGGTACGCCGCCTTGTCCATGGGTGCCTCCCGTTTCACGCGGCGGTAGCCGGGTCGCCCGCCGCCGCGACCCGGCTACCCCCCGTCGACGGCCTTACGCCTCCTGCTCCTTGGTGCGCAGCAGCACGGTCAGCGACCGGCCCGCGACGACCAGTTCGCCGTGGCCCTCGAGCGTGCGGGGCGTGGCCAGCTGATCGCCCGCGACTCCGCCGACCAGGACGCCGCCCACGGACCGGTGGAAGACCTCGCCCGTGGCCGTCTCCAGCACGATCGCCCACTCCGAGCCGTACTCGCCGTCGGGGATCGTCATCGTGATGTCGTCGTCGTGGGCGTTGAAGCAGAGCAGGAACGAGTCGTCCACCACGCGCTCGCCGCGCGCGTCGAGGTCGGGGATCGCCGTCCCGTTGAGGAACACCATGATGCTGCGGCCGAAACCGGCCTCCCAGTCCTGGTCGGTCATCTCGTCGCCGGCCGGGGTGAACCAGGCGATGTCGCGCAGTTCGTCGCCGCGGCGGATCGGGCGGCCGGCGAAGAACCGGCGGCGGCGGAACACCGGGTGCTGGTGGCGCAGGTCGACCACCGCGGAGGTGAATTCGAACAGCTCGCGGTGGCGTTCCAGCTGGGACCAGTCCACCCAGGACAGCTCGTTGTCCTGGCAGTAGGCGTTGTTGTTGCCCTGTTGCGTCCGGCCGAGCTCGTCGCCGTGCAGGAGCATCGGCACGCCCTGCGACAGCAGCAGCGTCGCGATCATGTTCCGGCGCTGGCGCGCCCGGAGGTCGAGGACCTTTTCGTCCTCGGTCGGGCCCTCCGCGCCGCAGTTCCACGACCGGTTGTCGTCGGCGCCGTCGCGGCCGTCCTCGCCGTTGGCCTCGTTGTGCTTCTCGTTGTACGACACGAGGTCGTTCAGCGTGAAGCCGTCGTGGGCGGTGACGAAGTTGATCGACGCGAACGGGCGGCGGCCGTCGTTCTGGTAGAGGTCCGAGGAACCGGTGATCCGGGAGGCGAACTCGCCCAGCGTCGCCGGCTCGCCCCGCCAGAAGTCGCGGACGGTGTCCCGGTAGGCGCCGTTCCACTCGGTCCACAGCGGCGGGAAGTTGCCGACCTGGTAGCCACCCGGGCCGACGTCCCACGGCTCGGCGATCAGCTTCACCTGGCTGACCACCGGGTCCTGCTGCACCAGGTCGAAGAACGTGGCCAGCCGGTCGACGTCGTAGAACTCGCGGGCGAGGGTGGCGGCGAGGTCGAACCGGAAGCCGTCGACGTGCATCTCGGTGACCCAGTAGCGCAGCGAGTCCATGATCAGCTGCAGCGTGTGCGGCTGGCGGACGTTGAGCGAGTTGCCGGTGCCGGTGTAGTCCATGTAGTACTGCGGGTCGTTCTCGACCAGCCGGTAGTAGGCCTGGTTGTCGATGCCGCGCATGGACAGCGTGGGCCCGAGGTGGTTGCCCTCGGCCGTGTGGTTGTAGACGACGTCGAGGATGACCTCGATGCCGGCCTCGTGCAGCGTCCGGACCATCGCCTTGAACTCGTGCACCTCGCTGCCCGGGGTCGCGGACATGATCGAGGCGGCGTACTCGTTGTGCGGCGCGAAGAAGGCGATGGTGTTGTAGCCCCAGTAGTTGGCCAGGCCGCGCTCGGTGAGGGCGTGGTCGTGCAGGAACTGGTGGACCGGCATCAGCTCGACGGCCGTGACGCCGAGGGTCTTGAGGTACTCGACCATCACCGGGTGCGCCAGCCCCGAGTACGTGCCCCGCAGCTCCTCCGGGATGTCCGGGTGGAGCTTGGTCAGGCCGCGGACGTGGGCTTCGTAGACCACGGTCTCGTTGTACGGCACGTTCGGCGGCCGGTCGTTGGCCCAGTCGAAGTACGGGTTGACGACGACCGCGCGGACGGTGTGCGCCGCCGAGTCGTCGTCGTTGCGCTCGTCGGGGTTGCCGAACCGGTAGCTGAACACCGACTCGTCCCAGTCGACCTTGCCGGTGACCGCCTTGGCGTACGGGTCGAGCAGGAGCTTCGCGGGGTTGCAGCGCAGCCCGCGGGCGGGGTCGTACGGGCCGTGGACCCGGAAGCCGTACTCCTGGCCGGGGCCGACACCGGTCAGGTAGCCGTGGTGGACGAAGCCGTCGACCTCCGGCAGCCGGATCCGGGTTTCGGTTCCGTCCGGGGCGAACAAGCAGAGGTCGACGTGGTCGGCGACCTCGGAGAAAAGCGCGAAATTGGTGCCGACGCCGTCGTAATCGGCCCCGAGCGGGTAGGGGGAACCGGGCCAAGGCTGCACTGGGCCTCCACAGGTGCGAGTGATCTTCGACCGGGATACCCAGGCTGACCCCTCCGGACACCGTGACGTCGCCCTCCTCACCCGGACGCACCACCCGGCGCGGGACCGCTGGGGTTCGACGGTCCCGCGCCGATGCGCCGGCAGGCGTCAGGTGAGCTTGTTCTTGATTTCCTTGGCCTTGCCCTTGGCCGTGCCCTTGGCGTCCTGGAGGGGCGCGTAGGTCCCGAACAGGGCCGGGTCCGGCTTCGGCGCGGTGCCCGGGCCGCCGAGCGGTTCGGGGTCCATCAGGTACTCGATGCCGGCGCCGGTCGTCCAGCTGGTGCCCTTGGCGCCGTCCGGGCCGTCGGACAGGTGCCAGATGGTGTGGTTGTGGGTCTGGTCTTCTTCGTCGAGCAGGGCGCCCGGGGCGATGTCGCCTTCCAGCCCGTCGGCCTTGAGCTCTTCGATGGCGGCCAGCCACTGCTTCTGGTGCACGGTGTCGCGGGCGAGGTTGAACTTCAGCATCGCCTTGACACCGGGGTCGTCGGTCATGTTGTACAGCCGGGCGGTCTGCAGACGGCCCTGGGCTTCGGCCGCGACGTTCGCGCGGAAGTCGGCCAGGAGGTTGCCGGAGGCGACGATGTACTTGCCGTTCCACGGGTAGCCGTTGCTGTCGGCGGGCAGCGCGCCGCCGCCGCCGACGATGGCCTGCTGGACGTCCATCCCGCCGATCATCGCGGCCATCACCGGGTCCTTGACCGCTTCGGCCGTGACGGTCGAGGGAGCGCCTTCGAGCAGGCGGGCGACCATGGTGGCGAGCATCTCGACGTGCCCGATCTCTTCGGTCGCCGTGTCCATGATCAGGTCTTTGTACTTGCCTTCGATGCGGCAGTTCCAGCCCTGGAACAGGTACTGCATGGTCACGGTCATCTCACCGAACGCACCGCCGATCAGCTCCTGGAGCTTGCGGGCGTAGACGGCGTCCGGCTTTTCGGGCTTGGCTTCGAACTGCAGCAGCTTCGTGTGACGGAACACGAGGATCCCTCCGTCGTCCGGGTGGTGCCGCCGGGAGGCGGCGGTCCGGGGGGCTTTCCCGGTTAGCGGATGGTTAACCACATCGATCCGGGACGGCCGGCGAGGATGCTCGAGGATCGACAACGCACCGTGGCTGTGATAGTTGAACGCGGAACGTTCGATGGCGAGTGGAGCGATTACGTGAGCGATCACCAGGAGCGGAGGCCGACCTGCCGGCGGTACCAGTGCGACGAGCCGGCCCTCTGGCGGAGGATGTGCGCGGCTCACTGGGCTCGCTGGCAGAACGGGACGGACCCGCTCGACCAGCCGGGGGACGACGGCGAGTCCCCGGCACCCCGGGTGTGGCAGCCGCCGCTGAGGGAAAACAGCGTTTCGCAGCGCAAGCCCGGCCGGCCGGTGTGACGCCGGCGGGGTGCTCCGGCTCGGGGTGCCCCGCCTCGGCGCCGGTTTGAGCGCTCCGCGGGCGGAATGGCCGCCGCCCGGGCTGCCCTGCCTCGGCGACGGCCGGACCGCGCCGGCGCCCTCCGCTCCGGTGACTCCGGGTAGCCGCCGCCCGGGGAGCGGCCATCGTCGCGGCGGTGACTTCCGCGCCCGGTGACCTCGGCCGTGGTGATCCCGGGCGGCCGACGGGGGTGCGTGGGTGATCGGTGGCCCGGCGCCGCGGGCAGAGCCGCGGGACTTCCTGCCTCCGTGTCCGCGGTCTCGGCCCCGGTGACCTCGGGCGGTCGATGGGGTGGGTGGATCGCCGGTGGCCCGGCGCCGCGGGCAGGTCGGCCTCCGCACCGGCGGCCGACGCCGCGAGCGGACCCGCCTCCGCGTCGGCGAGCCCGACCCGATGACCTGAGCGGCCGATGAGAGTGCCGGGTCATCCACAGTCCGGGCGAGCAGCCAGGCCTTCGCCCCGGCGCCCGGCGCCGCGGACAGATCCCGCCCCGAACCGGCGGTCTCGACCCGGATGCTCCCGGGGCGGCCGATGGGGAGTGCGCGGTTGTCGGTAGCTCGGGCGAGCGCGCCCCTCTCCGCGCCGGCGACCTCGGCCCGGTGACCTCAGGCGGTCGATGAGAGCCGGTGGCCCGGATGAGCAAGCCGCCCGGGCGGGCTCATCGGACGGCCGGGCTGAGCGCAGGTGGTCCCGCGGGCGCATACGCTAGGCGCCCTCCCCGGCACTGCGGCTCGACCCCTTGCGGGACAACGGGTTTGCGCCGGTACTCGAAACCGTCGAAGGATCCGAGCGGGAAAACCGGCTCTTGCACCGCCTCGGAGCGAGAGTTATGTTAGCGCTCACAATCGCTCCGCCTGTGCCGTTCCTGCGTGTCGGTGATCGAGGAGGAGGTTGGCACCGTCGCCGGCCCGCGCACCTGTCGATTCGACGTTTCTCCGTACCCCAGCGGGAGATCACCCATGGCACGACAGCCGAGATACGCCCGTCCACGCGCCCTCACCGCGGCCCTCGTCACCGCCGGCACGTTCGTCACCGGTCTGCTCGCCGGTGGCGGCAGTGCCCAAGCGGCCACCCAAGGGCCGTGCGACATCTACGCCGCAGGCGGGACCCCGTGCGTGGCCGCGCATTCCACGACCCGGGCCCTGTACGGCGCCTACACCGGGCCGCTGTACCAAGTGCGGCGCGCGTCCGACAGCGCCACGCGCGACATCGCGCCGCTGGCCGCGGGCGGGGTGGCCAACGCCGCGGCGCAGGACTCCTTCTGCGCCGGGACCACCTGCCTGATCACGGTCATCTATGACCAGTCCGGCCGGAACAACCGCCTCACGCAGGCGCCGCCCGGTGGCTTCAACGGCCCGGCCGCGGGCGGGTACGACAACCTCGCCAACGCCACCTCCGCGCCGATCACCGTCGGCGGCCACAAGGCCTACGGCGTCTACATCGCGCCCGGAACCGGTTACCGCAACAACAACACCAACGGGATCGCCACCGGTGACCAGCCGGAGGGCATGTACGCCATCTTCGACGGCACGCACTACAACGGTGGCTGCTGCTTCGACTACGGCAACGCCGAGCGCAACAGCCGCGACAACGGCAACGGCACCATGGAAGCGATCTACTTCGGCAACATCAAGGTCTGGGGCTACGGCGCCGGCAACGGCCCGTGGATCATGGCGGACCTGGAGAACGGCCTGTTCTCCGGCGTCAACCAGCACTACAACGCCAACGATCCGAGCATCAGCCACCGCTTCCTGACCGCCATCGTCAAGGGCGGTCCGAACCACTGGGCGATCCGCGGCGGCAACGCCCAGTCCGGCGGCGTTTCCACCTTCTACGACGGCGTGCGCCCGAACGTTTCGGGCTACAACCCGATGAAGAAGGAAGGCGCCATCATCCTGGGCATCGGCGGCGACAACAGCGTCGGCGCCCGCGGCACCTTCTACGAAGGCGTCATGACGTCCGGATATCCGTCCGACGCCACGGAAAACGCGGTGCAGGCCAACATCACCGCGGCCGGCTACACCACCGGTTCCGCGGGCACCGGCCTGACCCCCGGCTCGACGGTTTCGCTGCAGGCGACCACCGGCTGCTGCACCGACCGCTACATCCACCACAACGGGTCCGCTGTGGACATCGGGGTCATCACCAGCGGCAGTTCGGCCACGGAAAAGGGCAACGCTTCCTGGACCGTCCGGTCCGGGCTGGCCGACAGCTCGTGCGTGTCCTTCGAATCCCGCAACACGGCCGGGCAGTACCTGCGGCACCAGAACTACCAGGTTTCCCTCCAGGCCAACGACGGGAGTTCGCTGTTCGCCCAGGACGCGACCTTCTGCCCCGAGGCCGGGCGCAGCGGGCAAGGCACTTCGCTGCGGTCGCTGAACTTCCCGGACCGGTACGTGCGCCATTACAGCTACAACGTCTACATCGCCGCCAACGGCGGTTCGAACACCTTCGACAACACCAACGCCTACAACGATGACGTGAGCTGGCTCGTCAGCTCACCGTGGGCAGCCTGATCGCGGCCGCTGTCACGCGCCCGGCCCGCCCGGGCGCGTGACAGCGCTTTCTCGAATCTGTTGCCGCACCGGTTGTCACTGCGTTACCCTCGGCCCGGAGCGCTCCAGCGGAAAGTGTTGTCCTGACCAGGTTGGAGGCAGCATGCTGTCCGCTCGAAGCTCTTTTTCCGCCGGCTCGGCCGCCGTCGCGCTACTGCTGGCCACGGCGCTGCCCGCCGCGGCCGCCTACCCCGATCCCGGCCGCGTCACCGGTGATACCGGCGTGCACGACCCGAGCGTGGTCAAGCGCCCGGACGGCAGCTACCTGGTGGCGCACACCGGGGACGGCATCACGCTGGAGACCTCCACCGACCGCATCGCCTTCCGCGGCGCCGGTTCGGCGTTCCCGGGCGGCGCACCGTGGACCACGTCCTACACCGGAGGCGATCGCCGGCTGTGGGCCCCGGACCTCTCCTACCACAACGGCCAGTACTACCTGTACTACTCGGCTTCGACGTTCGGCTCCAACCACTCGGCGATCTTCCTGGCCACCAGCCCGTCCGGCGGCGCCGGCACCTGGACGAACCGGGGCCTGGTCGTCGAATCCCGCGCGGGTGACGACTTCAACGCCATCGACCCGAACCTGGTCGTGGACGACCAGGGCCGGTGGTGGCTGGACTTCGGCTCGTTCTGGTCGGGCGTCAAGCTGATCCAGCTGAACCCCGCGACGGGACTGCGGCAGGGCAGCGGCCTGACCGGCATCGCCGGCCGCGGCGGCGGCGCCATCGAGGCCCCTTTCATCGTCAAACGCGGCCAGTACTACTACCAGTACGTGTCGTTCGACCTCTGCTGCCGCGGCGCGGCGAGCACCTACCGCGTCATGGTCGGCCGGTCCACAAGCATCACCGGGCCCTACGCCGACCGCTCCGGCGTGCCGATGACCTCCGGTGGTGGCACCGAAATCCTTGCCGGGCACGGCAGTGTCCACGGTCCGGGCCACGAGGCCGTGCTCGCCGACAACGACGGCGACCTGCTCGTCTACCACTACTACGCCGACAACGGCACTTCCCGCCTCGGCATCAACCGCCTGACCTACGACGCGGCCGGCTGGCCGGTCGTCGTCTGAGCACCGGAAAGGACGCTTCGGGATGCCCATCCGCCGAACCGTGCTGGTCCTGGCCGTTTCCGCGTCGCTGCTGAGCCCGGCACCGGCGGGGGCATCGCCCACGGGCGGTGCGCCGCCGGGCCCGGTGACCTTGACCGAGTCCGCGCTGGAAGGCGTGCACGGCACGAGCCCCGACGTCACGATCCGCAACGTGCTGACGGTGACCGCGCCCGGGGCGGCCCTGCGGGTGCGGCTGAGCAACCCGTTCGGCGGCACCGCGATGACCGTGCGGTCGGTGTGGGTCGGCAAGCAGCCGTCGACGAACGCGCCCGCGCTGGTGCCGGGGTCGAACCACCGCGCCACCTTCGGTTTCCGGCACGCGGTGACGATCCCGCCCGGCGCGAGCGCGTGGACCGACCCGCTGCCGCTGGCGGTCCGGCGGGGCGACCACGTCGCGGTGAGCGTGTACGCGCCGGGGGCGCCGGTCAACGACCACACCTTCCCGCCACCGGAGACCGCCACGCCCGGGTCCTTCACCTCCGCCGGACCGGGCGACGCCGGTGGTGACGAGTCGGGGAGTGCGTACGGGCCCTTCGCGCCCGGCGTCCTGTGGTGGGCGGACGCGATCAGCGCCTTCTCACCGGCGCGCGGCACGATCGTCGCCCTCGGCGACTCGATCACCGACGGCTACAACGCCTTCGGCGGCGGCCCGCGCTGGACCGACGTGCTCGCCGAGCGCATGGCGGCCCTCCCGCCGTCGCGGCGGCTGTCGGTGGCCAACGCGGGCATCAGCGGCAACACCGTCAGCGTCCAGCCGAACCCGTACGACCCCACCGGGCAGTGCTGTGGGCCGCCCGCGCCGGCCCGGCTCGACCGGGACGTGCTGTCCCTGCCCGGCGTGCGGTACGTGCTGCTGCTCGAGGGGACGAACGACCTCGGTGGCGGCGACAACGCGCCCCCGGCGCCGGCCGCGCAGGTCATCGCCGCGATGAAGACCATCGCCGGGCGGGTGCACGCGGCCGGCCGCCGGATCGTGGGCGCGACGATCCTGCCGATGTGCAACGCCGCCGGCGGCCCGAAGGAACAGGCCCGGCTCGCGGTGAACCAGTGGATCCACACCTCCGGGACGTTCGACGCGGTGCTCGACTTCGACGCCGTGCTGCGCGATCCGGCGGACCCGACGGTGATCCGCGCGGACCTGCGGACCGACTGCTACCACCCCAACGCCGCGGGCGACCGGCTGCTGGGGGATTCGATCGACCTGGCGGTCTTCGCCCGCTGAGCCGCCGAGCCGCTGAGCCGCTGAGTCGCTGGGTTCCGGGGTGCCGGCCGTCGAGGACCGGCGCCCCGGTGAAGAGTCCAGCGAGGCCGGAGACAGGCCCGCTACGGGGTGCCGGGCGTCGAGGACCGGCGCTCCGGCGGGGAGTCCGGTGGCCGCCGGCCGGGCGCCGGGACGGGCCGCTGCTCCCGGGCCTGGGCCCGGCGGTGGCCGAGGACGGTGACGATCAGGTGGTCGATGGGCGACATCGAGGCCTCTCCGCGAGTCGGTGACCCCCCTCCCGATGTCCAGTTTCCCGTGCCGGGCAAGTGGAAAACGGTGCGGGTGCGCACACCCGGGACGCTCGGACGTTCGGTCGAACCGGTTCGACCATTCGGCGCGTCAGCCGCGGTACCGCCGGGCGCCGGTGCTCGACCGCAGGGAGATCGGCGGCTCCAGGAGTGCGTGCCGCGGTTGCGCTTCCGCGTCCGCGATCTGCGCCAGCAGCAGGTCCACCGCCAGCCGGCCCAGCTCCACCGCCGGAACGTCCGCCGCCGTCAGCGGGGGGTGGAAATCCTCCGCCAGGCGCTCGGCGATCACCCCGGTCAGCGAGAAGTCGCGGGGCACCTCGAGCCCGGCCCGGTGCAACGCGCGCTGGACGCCCGGCAGGGCCGCTTCGTTGATCGTCACCGCCGCCGTCACCGCGGGCCACTGCGCCCGGAGCTGCTCGAAGCAGGCCAGCCCCGCCGCCGCGTCGTCCGCGCAGCACACCGTGCGGGCCGTCAAGCCCCGCGCCTCGGTCGCGTCGAGGAACCCCGTCGCCGAGCGCAGTGCCGGCCCGTACCCGGCCGCGACGAGCTCGGCCGACCGGTTGATCAGCACCACCTCCTCGTGCCCGAGGTCCGCGAGGTGGTGCACGCACCGGGTGATCAGGGCGCCGTAGTCGACGTCGACCCACCAGGACGCGCCCGGGTGCTCCACGTGCCCGATGGTGACGTACGGCAGGCTCGCCTGGCTCAGCCGCTCGACGCGCGGGTCTTCGAGGAGGATCTCCATCAGGATCACGCCGTCGACCCGCCGCCCGGTCACGATGCGTTCGAACGAGCGGTCGTGGTCGCCGCCGCTGGGGGAGAGCAGGACGTCGAGGTCGTGGGCGGCGGCCGCGTCGACGACGCTGCCGACGAACCCCAGCTGGACGTCGGTCAGCCGCCGGCTGGCCGGCGGGACGACCAGGCCGAGCGTGCGGGTCCGGCCTTCGGCCAGGGCGCGGGCGCTGGCGTTGGGCCGGTAGCCGAGCTCGGCGATGACGTCGTTGATGCGCTGCACGGTGGCCGCCGACACCGGGCGCTTGCCGCTCAGCGCGTACGACACGGTGCTGCGCGAGACCCCCGCGCGCCGCGCGATCTCCCCGATGTTCATGCCACTCCTGACCCCGGTGCTCGAAACCGGTTCGATCGTAGTACACGCAGTATTGCGCAGGAGGGTTCGCGGGGTTTACGGTGACGCGGCCTTCGCCATCGAACCGGTTCGATGACGGATCGACCGCCGCCAGGTCGGCGCTGGTGCCGACAGGAAGGACCCCCCATGCCGCGTCATCCGATCGTCCGGCTGCTGTCCGTGGCCGTCACCGCGACGGCACTGGCCGCCTGCTCCTCCGGGACCGCCCCCGCCGCCGGTGCCTTCACCGTGTGGGACCCGTACCCGCAGTTCGACGCGGGGTCCGCGTGGGCGAAGGTCGTCGACAAGTGCGGCGCCGACGCCGGGGTCAAGATCACGCGGCAGGCGTTCGACACGACCGACCTGACCAACAAGGTGCTGCTCGCCGCCCAGCAGAACACCGCGCCCAACGTCCTCGTGGTGGACAACCCCGTGGTGTCCACCCTGGCCGAGGGCGGGGTGCTCAAGTCCAACGCGGACACCGGGCTCGACGCCACGCAGGTCGCGCCCAACCTGCTCGCCGCCGGCGACGTGAAGGGTCAGGTCTACGGCGTCCCGGTCGGGGCGAACACGCTCGCCCTCTACTACAACAAGGCCGTCCTGACCGCGGCCGGCGTCGACCCGGCGTCGGTGAAGGACTGGGCGGGTCTCGACGCGGCGCTGGCCAAGGTGCACGCGGCGGGCAAGAAGGGCATCACGTTCTCGGCGATCGGCACCGAAGAGGGCAGTTTCCAGTTCCTGCCGTGGTTCTGGGGCTCGGGCGCGAACCTGACCGACCTGGCTTCGGCGGACGCCGTCTCGGCGCTCGCGCAGTGGAAGTCGTGGCTGGCCAAGGGATACGCGCCGAACTCGGTGGTCGGCAACACGCAGACGACCAGCTGGCAGGAGTTCGCGACGGGTGAGTACGCCTTCGCCGAGAACGGTACCTGGCAGCTGCAGAACGCGAAGAAGGCCGGCTTCGACTACGGCGTCCTCCCGATCCCCGCGCGCACCGGGGGCGCGGCCCCGGCGCCGACCGGCGGCGAGTTCGTCACCGTGCCCGTCCAGAGCAGCCCGGACGCCGAGAAGACCGCGGGCCGGATCGCGTCCTGCCTGACCAGCCCGGCCAACGTGCTCGACTCCGACACGGCGCTGACCTACGTCTCCGCCGTGCCGCCGGTGCAGGAGAAGCAGGTCGCCGCCCAGCCGGAGCTCAAGGTGTGGGTCGACGCGGTCAAGGTCGCCAAGGGCCGCACCGGCGACCACCTCGGCACGCGGTACCCGCGGATCTCCGAACCGCTCTGGGGTGCCGTCCAGGCCGCGCTCACCGGCGCGAAGGCCCCGGACGCCGCGCTCGCCGCCGCGCAAGCGACCGCCGCGTCGGCGAAGTAGGCGTGGTCGTGCTGGACACCCGCCGACCGGTCACCGCCCGTCCGGCCGCGCGAGCGCCCGGGCGGGCCGGGCGGCGCCGCCGGCAGCAGCTGCTCGCGTGGGCGTTCCTCGCGCCGCTCGTCGCCTACCTCCTGCTCTGCTACGGCTATCCGCTCGCGACGAACATCGATCTCAGCCTGCGCAGCTACACGGTCCGCACCTTCGTGCACGGTGGCGCGCCGCTCGTCTGGTTCGACAACTACGCCGCAGTGTTCACCGAGCCGACCTTTCGCACGGCGCTGGTGAACACGCTCGTCTTCACCGCCGCGTCGCTGCTCTTCCAGTACGGCATCGGCCTGGCGATGGCGGTGTTCTTCGCCCGCCACTTCCGGCTGGGCCCGACGTTGCGCGCTCTGTTCCTCGTGCCGTGGCTGCTGCCGCTGATCGTGTCGGGCTCGACCTGGGCGTGGCTGCTCAACAGCGAATCCGGGGTGGTCAACGCCGTGCTGGGCTGGTTCGGTGCCGGCCGGGTCGACTGGCTGACGTCGCCGTCGTGGTCGCTGGTGTCGGTGATCATCGCCAACATCTGGATCGGCGTGCCGTTCAACCTCGTCGTGCTGCACAGCGGCCTGCAGAACATCCCGGCCGAGGTGTACGAGGCGGCGTCGCTCGACGGCGCCGGGGCGTGGCAGCGGTTCCGGCACGTCACCTTCCCGCTGCTGCGCCCGGTTTCGGCGATCACCCTGCTGCTGGGGCTGGTCTACACGCTGAAGGTGTTCGACGTCATCTGGATCATGACCCGCGGTGGCCCCGACGGGGCGTCGACCACCCTGGCCACCTGGTCCTACCAGCTCGGGTTCGGCAGCCTGCTCCCGCGGTTCGGCCCCAGTGCGGCCGTGGGCAACGTGCTCATCCTGCTGGCCCTGGCGGCCGGCCTGGCCTACATCCGCGCGCAGCGCAGGCAGGAGGAGGCGTGAGCCGCCACTGGCGCACCGCGGTGGGGCTGGTCCTCACCGCCGTGATGCTGTTCCCCGTCTACTGGATGGTGAACGTGTCGCTGACGCCGGCCGGGCGGATGCGCAAGTCGCCGCCCGACTGGTTCCCCGCCGCGCCGACGTTCGAAGGCTACGAGCGGGTGCTGCGCGAGCAGCTCCCGTACTTCGCCACCAGCCTGCTCGTCGCGCTCGGCACAGTCGTGCTGACGCTGGCCCTGGCCGCGCCTTCGGCTTACGCGCTGGCCAAGCTGCGCCCGCGCGGGCACCGGGCGCTGGGTTTCGTGCTGCTCGTCGCCCAGATGATCCCCGGCATCATCATGGCGCTGGGTTTCTACGGCAGCTACGTCTCGCTGGGGATCACGAACACGGCGTGGGGCCTGGTCCTCGCCGATTCGACGATCGCGGTGCCGTTCGCCGTGCTCATCCTGACCTCCTTCATGGCCTCGGTGCCGGACGAGCTCGTCCAGGCGGCCACGATCGACGGCGCCGGCGCGGTGCGCGCGTTCTGGTCGGTGGTGCTGCCCGCGAGCCGCAACGGCGTCGTCACCGCGGGCCTGTTCTCGTTCCTGTGGGCCTGGTCGGACTTCGTCTTCGCGGCGACGCTCGACGGCGGTGGCTCGATGCGGCCGCTGACGCTGGGCATCTACCGCTACATCGGCAACAACAACCAGGAGTGGAACTCCATCATGGCGACGGCGGTGGTGGCCTCCGTGCCGGCCGCGGTGCTGCTCGTGCTGGCGCAGCGGTTCGTCGCCGCCGGCGTCACCGCGGGCGCCGTCAAGGACTGAACCCCTCGGAAAGGACGGTTTCTGTGCCCACGGGCGAGTTTTCGCTGCGCGAGATCCCCTTCAGCCACCCGGGGTCGTGGTTCGGCGTCTCCCCGGTGGTGGCCCAGGCCACCTACGCCGACGACCTGCACCTGGTGTCGCACCGCCACGGCATGCACGCCGTGCTGGCACTGGTGCCCGAACGCGACGGGCAGCGCGTGGCGGTTCCGGTCACCGCCACGCCGTCCGCGCTCACGTGGGGCGGCGGCGAGCAGCGGATCACGGCGGCGTACGCGGCGCCGGACGCGCTCCGGATCGCCGGACACGGCCTCGAACTCCGGATCCGCGCGGCGGAGCCCACGCTGACCCCGTTCACCGGGACGTACTCCTTCGCCGACCCGGTGGGCGGCGCCGCCGTCTTCACCTCCTACGAAACCGGCCAGCGCTACCGCCTCACCGTCCTTTCCGGACACCTGCGGCACGTCGGGGCCGAAGCGCTGGGGACGGCCGAACGCGCCGTCGTCGTGAGCGGTGCCGGCTGGGAGGTGGTGGTCGAGGAGCTGCCCGGCGCCCGGGAGCCGTACGTGCCGTCGGCGACGTTCGACGACGTGGTCACCACCGCCCGGACCGCGTTCGCCGCGTTCGCCGATTCGGTGGCGCCCTGGCGCGGCGAACGCGCTCCCGCGGCGGAGCTCGCCTGTTACGTGCTGTGGTCGGCCATCGTGGCGCCCGCCGGGTTCGTCGGCCGCCCGGCCGTGCTGATGTCGAAGCACTGGATGGACAAGGTGTGGAGCTGGGACCACTGCTTCAACGCCCTCGCGCTGGCCGGCGGACGGCCCGAGCTGGCCTGGCACCAGTTCCAGGTCGTCTTCGACCACCAGGACGACCAGGGCGCGCTGCCCGATTCGGTCACGCACGCCGAGGTGCTGCGCAACTTCGTCAAACCACCCGTCCACGGCTGGGCGCTGAGCCGCCTGCGCCGCCGCCTTCCCGGCGGCCTGCCGGAAACCGGGCCGGCCTACCGGCAGCTGGCGGCGTGGACGACGTTCTGGCTCACGCACCGCCGCGTGCCCGGCCGGCCGCTCGCCCACTACGAACACGGCAACGACAGCGGCTGGGACAACGCGACGCCGTTCGCCGCGCAGCGGCTCGTGCAGACCCCCGACCTGGCCGCGTTCCTGGTGCTGCAGCTGAAGGAACTGGCCGTGCTGGCCGCCCGCGAAGGCGATCCCGAGGCGGCGGCGCGGTGGGACGCCGAAGCCGAGCGCATGCTGGCGGCGCTGCTGGAGGAGCTGTGGGACGGCACGAAGTTCGTCAGCCGCTCGGCCGCGACCGGGGCGGTGCACTCCGGGGCGAGCCTGCTGGAGCTGATGCCGATCGTGCTGGGCGAACACCTCCCGCCCGGCGTCCGCGACCGGGTCGTGGCCGGGCTCGAGGCGCACCTCACCGGCATCGGGCTGGCGACCGAGCGGCCCGCGTCGGCGTTCTACGAAGCGGACGGCTACTGGCGGGGTCCGGTGTGGGCACCCGTCACCGTGCTGATCGAGGACGGTCTCCGCCGCGCGGGTGCCGCCGACCTCGCCGACCGCGTCAGCGCGCGGTTCCGTGCCGTGTGCGAGAAATCGGGGTTCGCGGAGAACTTCGACGCGCTGACCGGCGACGGCCTGCGCGACCGCGCCTACACCTGGACCGCCGCCGCGTACCTCCTGCTCGCCGGCGACGCCGAACAACGGCTGACCTGCGAAGGATAATGCGCCCTGTTGTTCGATCAAATCGACGATCGCCGCGATTGAAATCGTCGATTCCATTGTTCTTCCGGGCCGCGTGTCGGCAAATCACGCACCGAATCTTGACCGGTGCACAACCGGCTGCAATAGTCGTCACCGTCTCCCGTTCCGATTTCCGGGAAAGGACGATTCCCATGCACAACGTGGTGCGTTCGTTGCTCGTCTCACTGACCGCGGCCGCCGTGGTGGCGACCACCGCCGGGGTGGCCGAAGCGGCCACCTGGTCCTCGTCCGACAAGTGGGCGACCTGGTCCAACGGCGGCTACACCGTCCGAAACGACGTCTGGGGCAGCGGTGCCGGCCCGCAGACCATCTGGGCGAACTCCTACAGCAACTGGGGAGTCTGGGCGGACCACCCGAACACCGGCGGCGTCAAGTCGTACCCGCACTCGGCGAAGAACGTCGGCCGGACGCTGAGTTCGCTGCGGCAGGTCTCGAGCAGCTTCAACGTCAACCGGCCGGGCAGCGGCGCGTACGAGACCGCGTATGACATCTGGGCGAACAACAACGCCTACGAAATCATGCTGTGGGTCAACAAGCAGGGTGCGGTCGGCCCGATCGGCAGCAAGCAGACGACGGTGACCGTCGGCGGCCACACCTGGGACGTCTACAAGGGATCGAACGGCTCGAACGCGGTGTTCTCGTTCCTGCGCACGTCGAACACGAACGCCGGCACGGTCGACGTGCTCGCGGTCCTGAACTGGATCAGGGCCCGCGGGTGGTTCGGTGACGTGACCCTCGGCGAAGTGCAGTTCGGCTTCGAGATCACGTCGTCTTCCGGCGGGCTGAACTTCACGTCCAACAGTTATTCCGTTTCCGCGTCCTGACCGCCGTCGCGGGCGCAGCGAAAGCCGATTTTCCCCGAGTCGCCGGGCTGTTCGCGCGCGCTTTCCGGAGGAAAGCGCGCGCGGCAGGCGTTCAGCTTCGCACCCGCAGGGCGTCGACGATCAGGTCGAGCATCCGGCCGGTCCGCTCGGCGTCGGTTTCGCCCGCCGTCGACAGGAACACGCCGAGCACGAGCAGGGTGACGTCCTCCGGGTCGGTGCCGGCTCGCAGCGTGCCCGCCTTCGCTCCCGCGTCGAGGATCGCGCCGATCGCCGCCGTGATGCGCTGCCGGGTCGCGGGGGTCGCGATGCGGCCCGACGCCACGCTCGCCCGCAGGACGTCCGCCATCCCGCGCTTGGTCGCCACGAAGGCCGCGTAGCGGTTCATCCACGCGCGGAGGGCGGCTTCGGGTGCGAGTTCTTCGAGCAGGGCGGGTGCGCCGGCCGTGACGTCGTCGAGTTCCGCCGCGTAGACGGCTTCGACGAGCGCTTCGCGGGTCGGGAAGTGCCGGTACAGGGTGCCGATCCCGACGCCGGCTCGGCGGGCGACGGCTTCGAGCGCGACCGGGCCGTCGGCGGCGGCGAACGCGGCGCGCGCGACCGCGAGAAGCTTGTCCCGGTTGCGGCGCGCGTCGGAGCGCACCGGACGGGCCGGTTCGGGCGAGGACAAAGCGGAGGCACCTCCGGTTGTGCTACGGTCGGGCTTGAGCGGAGGCTCCTCCGCTTCGCCATCATCGCACGAGGACGGGGACACCCATGCCTTCCACCGAACGCGGCGCGCTCGCCGGCCGCTCCGTTTCCCGCGTCGGGTACGGGGCGATGCAGCTCGAGCGCCTGCACGACGACCGCGCCGCGGCCGTCGGCCTCCTGCGCCGGGCGGTCGAGCTCGGCGTCGACCACGTCGACACCGCGCAGTTCTACGGCAACGGCTTCGTCAACGGCGTCATCCGCGACGCCCTCGGCTCCGGCGACGACGTCGTGATCGCCACCAAGGTCGGCGCCGACCCCGACCCCGGCGCCCCGCTCCCGATCCGCCTCGCGCAGCGACCCGAACAGCTGCGGGCCAGTGTCGAGGACAACCTGCGCACGCTCGGTCTCGACCGGATCCCGCTGGTCAACCTGCGCCGGGGCGACCGGCTGCCCGGGCTGGTCGCCGAAGGTGACCAGCGCGTCCCGCTCGACGACCAGCTCGCGGTGCTGACGGCGCTGCGCGACGAGGGCAAGATCGGCGCGCTCGGGCTGAGCGCGGTGACCCTCGACACCCTGCGCCACGCGCTCCCGGCGGGGATCGCCTGCGTGCAGAACGCCTACAGCCTCGTTTCCCGCGACGACGAGGAGCTGCTCGGGCTGTGCGCCGCCGAGGGTGTCGCGTGGGTCCCGTTCTTCCCGCTGGGCGGTGCCTTCCCCGGGGTGCCGAAGGTGACCGACGAGCCCGCGGTCCAGGCGGTGGCGCAGGCGCTCGGCCGCACGCCGGAGCAGATCGGCCTGGCGTGGCTGCTGCACCACGCCCCGAACGTCCACCTCATCCCGGGCACCGCGAGCGCGGCGCACCTGGAGGCGAACCTGGCGGTGGCGGGCATCGCGCTCGACGACGAGGCGCTGGCCGCGCTGGCCGCGGTCCCGAGCCGTCCGATGGACGTCAGCCTGCGTTAGGGGCTCCTCCGTACCGGCTTCGCCCTTGTCCCGGAGGGCTGTGCCCGAGTCGGGGCGCTCTCGCCAGTGGCCGGCCGGCACCGCCCCGAATCCCGGAACGCACGGTCATTCCGGCGGTTCGCCGCCGGTCAGGGCCGTCGTGGTCAGGGTGAGGTGGCGGGTCAGCGCCTCGGCCGCGGCGTCGGCGTCGCGCGCCAAAGCCGTCTGCTCCAGCAGGGCGTGTTCGGCGAGGTGGTCGCGGCCGGGGCTGCGGTGGGCCGACCAGCGGCGGGCCAGTTCGCTCGCCGTCCACATGCGGTCGAACGTGTCCAGCAGCACCGGGTTGCCGCAGCCCTCCAGCAGGGTGCGGTGGAAGATCCGGTGGGCCTCGGCCCATTCGGCGCTGTAGTGGCGGTCCTCGCCGGAGGTGAACGCCGGGGTGCGGGCCAGCCGGTGGTGCGCGGCCCGCACCCGGGTTTCCCAGGCGAGGTCGCCGCGTTCGAGGGACAGGCGCAGCACCAGCGGCTCGACCGTCCGGCGGGCCTCGGCGACTTCCTGCCAGCGGCGGTCGGTGACCGCCGGGACCGCGAAGCCGCGGTTGGGCAGGCGGTCGGCGAGGCCGTCGCCGACCAGCCGGACGAGGGCCTCGCGCACGACGGCCAGGCTCACCCCGTGCCCGGTGGCCAGGTCCTGCGGCTTGAGGGCCTCGCCGGGGGAGTGGCGCCCGCTCAGGATCGCGTCCCGCAGGTGGGCGTAGACCTGCTCGGAGAGCATCTGCCGCCCCGGTGAAGCCGTCTCAGTCACCTCCTCAGCATAGACGATCGGAGAGATAATCGATTATTGGTGTTATGGTCGATGGTGACCGTCAGACCCGGCAGAAAGTGATCCGATGAACGACCCCTTCGCCCGCCTGCCCGAGGTGCCTTCCTTCACCGTCACCAGCACCACGATCACCGAGGGCGCCGCCCTGCCCGCCGAGCACCGGTCCGGGACGGACCGCTCGCCGCAGCTGTCCTGGCGCGGCGCGCCGGCGGGCACGAAGAGCTACGCCGTCACCGTCTACGACCCGGACGCCCCGACCGGCTCCGGGTTCTGGCACTGGGCGGTCGCCGACATCCCCGCCACCGTCACCGAGCTGCCCGAGGGCGCGGGGGACGCCACCGGCGCCGGCCTCCCGGAAGGCGCTTTCCAGCTGCCCGGCGACACCCGCGAAGCGCGCTTCCTCGGCGCGGCGCCGCCGGCCGGGCACGGCCCGCACCGCTACTTCTTCGTGGTGCACGCCCTCGACGTCGAGTCGATCGGCGTCCCGGCCGACGCGACGCCCGCCGTCCTCGGCTTCACCATGGCCGGGCACGTCCTGGGCCGGGCGGTCCTGACCGCCACCGCGGAAACGCCGGGCGAGGACGCCGAACGCCTCGAGGTGTCCCGCGTCGTCCCGGCGCCCGCGGACGCCGTCTTCGCGGTCTTGACCGACCCGAAGGGGCACGTCGACATCGACGCGTCGGGCATGCTCATGGACGCCGAAGGGCCGACGGTCGAGCGGGCCGGCGACCGGTTCGTCGTGCACATGGACCGGGAAGCCCTCGGCGACCTCCCCCTCGGCCGGTACGACGTCGAGGTCGTCATCACCAAGTTCGTCCCGGGCGAGGAGATCGCCTGGACCGTCGAGGGCCGGACCGGCTCGCACGTCCGCCACGTCTACGGCTACCGGCTCGAGCCGGCCGACGGGGGGACGCGGGTGACCTCCTACTACGACTGGTCGGAGATCCCGCCGGAGTGGAAGCGGCGCCTCACCTTCCCGGTGGTGCCGGAGTCGGCCCTCAAGGCGACGCTCGGCATCCTGGACCGCACGGTCCGGCGCCGGTTGGCCAACGGGTAACCGAACGCCTGGATCACGCCACCCGGAGTACCTTCGCCGGCATGTACACGGTGGCGGTGCTGGCCCTCGACGACGTCATCGCGTTCGATCTGGCCACGCCGATCGAGACGCTGGGGCGGGTGCGGCTGCCGGACGGCCGCGGGGGGTACCGGATCGTCGTCGCCGGGCCCGAGCCGGTGGTCGGCGCCGGTCCGGTGCGGCTGGCCGTCGACGTGAGCCTCGACGAGGTGGAACGAGCCGACCTGGTCGTCGTTCCCGGGCGGAACGACCCGGACCGGCCGACTCCCGACGGCGTGGCGGACTTCCTGCGTGCCGCGGTGGCGCGCGGGACGCGGGTCGCCTCGATCTGCGTCGGGGCCTTCACCCTCGCCGAGGCCGGGCTGCTCGACGGGCAGCGGGCGACCACGCACTGGCTCGCCAACGAGAAGCTGGCCCGGCGGTACCCGGCCGTCGACGTCGACCCGGACGCCCTCTACGTCGACAACGGCCAGATCCTGACGTCCGCGGGCGCCTCGGCCGGGCTGGACATGTGCCTGCACATCGTGGAGCGCGACTACGGCGCCGCCGTCGCCGCCGACACCGCGCGGCTCGCCGTCGCGCCCCTGCAGCGCACCGGCGGGCAGGGCCAGTACATCCTGCGCAACCGCCCGACGTACCAGACCGCGACGCTGGAAAAGGCCCTGGTGTGGATCGAAGAGAACGCCCACCGCCCGCTCACCCTCGCCGACATCGCCGACGCGGCGGGCATGAGCACCCGCACGCTGACCCGCCACTTCCACGCCGAGACCGGGCAGAGCCCGATCCAGTGGCTGACCGGCGTGCGCATCCGGCACGCCCAGGAGCTGCTGGAGCTCACCGACCACACGATCGACCGCATCGCCGGGCAGGTGGGCTTTCCGTCGCCGAGCAACTTCCGCGTCCAGTTCGCGCAGACCGTGCGGGTCAGCCCGAGCGCGTACCGGAAGACCTTCCGGCCGCGGTGAAGGGCGGGGTGCGTCCGGGAGCCGGCCGCACCCCGCGCGGGGTCAGCCCCGGTACTCCGCGGCGACGTCGACGATCCAGGTGACGCCGAAGCGGTCCGTCAGCATCCCGAACGCCGGCGCCCACTGAGCCGGGCCGAACTCCTCGATGACGGTCGCGCCCTCGGCGAGGCCCTTCCACACGGGGGAGACCTCGTCGACCGTCGTCCCGCGGACGGACAGGAAGAACGGCTCCTTCGTGATCGTGGTGCCGTTTTCGCGGCGGGTGGTGGGCGCGGCCGGGGCGGCCGGGCCGGTGGTGCCCGGGACGTCGTAGGCCATGACGGTGAAGCCGTTCTCCGCGGTGACCTGCCCGAACACCACCTTTCCGGCGTCGGGCAGCTCGGCAGGCATGCCGAAGTCGCCGTAGGTGACGATCGTGGCCTGGCCGCCGAAGACCGACCGGTAGAACTCCAGGGCCTCGCGGGCCTGGCCGGTGAAGTTGAGGTGGGCGGCAGCGCTGAGCGACATGGTTGTTCCCGTTCTTCAGTGTGTTCCGACGAGACCCACAGTGGCAGCAGTAGCGGTCAGGGAACGTCCGCTTCTCGTGGCATCATGAACGGCGTGCCGGTCGCGTCCTCGACGGCGACTTCGGGTCGCCTGCTCTCGCTGCTGTCCCTGCTGCAAGCCCGCCGGGACTGGCCGGGCGCGCTGCTCGCCGGCCGCCTCGGGGTCAGTGAGCGGACCGTGCGCCGGGACGTCGACCGGCTGCGCGAACTCGGCTACCCCGTCCAGGCGGTGAAGGGGCCCGACGGCGGCTACCGGCTCGAAGCCGGGGGCCGGATGCCGCCGCTGCTGTTCGACGAAGAGCAGGCGGTCGCGCTCGCGGTGGCGCTGCGGATCGCCGTCGGAACCGGCGCGGGCATCGAAGAAGCCGCCGCCCGCGCCCTGGCGACGGTGCGCCAGGTGCTGCCCGCACGCCTGCGGCAGCGCGTCGACGTGCTCGAGATCGCCGCCGCGGGCGGGTCCGCCGTCCAGGTCGCCCCGGACACCCTGCTCGCCCTGAGCTCGGCGATCCGCGCCACCGAAGAAGTCCGGTTCGACTACGAAACACCATCCCGACCGGTGGACGGCGCGCCGCGCCGGATCCAGCCGCACCACCTCCTCGTCCGAAGTGGACGGTGGTACCTGGTCGGCTGGTCCGCCGAGCGCGCGGACTGGCGGACCTACCGCGTCGACCGGATGCGGCTGCGCGTGCCGAACGGGCCGCGCTTCACCCCGCGGGAGGTGCCCGGTGGCGACGTCGCAGTGTTCCTGTCCGCTCGGTTCAAGGGGTCCGACACCGACCGCTGGCCGTGCCGCGGCGAGGTGCTCCTCGACCGGCCGGTCGCCGAAGTGGCCCCGTTCGCCGGGGACGCCGTGGCGGAGGAGGCCACCTCCGGAAGAACGCGGTTGCTGAGCGGATCCTGGTCGTGGGCGGCGCTGGCCGCGAGCCTGCTGCGGTTCGAGTGCGAGATCGAGGTGGTGGGACCACCGCAACTGCGGGCGGCGTTCGCCGAGCTGGCCGCCCACGCAACGAAGGCGGCGGGTGAGGTCAGCCGTCCACGCTGACACGGGCGGCGCACAGCACGCCTGCGGCAGCGCGAAGAGGGCAGAAACGGCACGCGAGGGACAGCAAACAGCGTGACTGGCGCGCCGAAGCATGACCGGCGCCCCCATCCAGACCTCCGCCGCCACCCCGATACGAAGCCGGAAACACCGTCCGTAGTCACAATCGCGCTTCGGGGTGGAGAGGCAGACACAGCCGTGGCGCGGACCTGGGCCGCCGTCGCGTGCCCGGGGCCCACGGCGAGGCAGAGGGCGACCCGCGAGGGCACGCGGCGAGGAGGTCAGTGGTTGAGGGCGCCGGACCGGAAGGTCGTGACGATGACCTCGGAGAACCCCAGTGCCCGCACGGCCCCGAGCAGCCGCTCGTCGTCGTGGACCGCGGCGGCCACGGCGGCGTCGAGCTCGATCCGGGCGGTGCCGCCGAGGTCGCGGACCCGGACGTCCCGGCTGGGCACCCCGCACCCGGCCAGGAACGCACGCACCGCCGCTTCGGCCTGTTCCACCCGCGCGAGCGTGGCCGTGGTGATCGGGATGCCGTAGCGGACGCGGCTCGCCAGGCACGGCGCCGCCGGTTTGTCCGCCCAGTCGAAGCCCCAGCCCCGGGCGATGGCGCGTACGTCCACCTTGGACAGACCCAGTGTCCGCAGTGGAGCGTGTACGCCGAGTTCGTCGCCCGCGCGGATACCCGGCCGGAACGGGTCGGTCGCGTCGTCGGCGTTCGTGCCGGTGGCCAGGGCCGGGAAACCGTGGGCGGCGGCGACTTCGGCGATCGTCGCGAGCACGGTGGACTTGCAGAAGTAGCACCGCTGACGGCCGTTGGCGGCGTACCCGGGCTCGGCCAGTTCGCCGGTCTCCGGGGTGAGGTGGCGGACCTCCAGGTCGGCGGCGATCCGCCGGGCGCCGGCCAGTTCCACCGCGGCCAGGCTCGCGGAGTCCGCCGTCACCGCGAGCACGTTCGCCGGGCCGAGGGCGCGCACGGCGGCCGCGAGCACCAGCGCCGAGTCGGCGCCGCCGGAGAACGCCACGGCGAGCCGGCCGAGGCCGGCCAGGTGCGTGACGAGCCGGGTGCCGTCCATCAGCGCCCCGCCGCGATCGCCGCGACGACCCGCGCCGGCAGTCCGAGCTCGCGGGCGGCGGCGACGACGTCGTCGTGCTCGGGTTTCGCGCCGTGCGGCCCGCGCTTGCGCCGCACCGGGAAGCCCAGGACGTCGACCGTTTCGGTCTCCCGCGCGAGCGCCGTCCGGTGCACCGGGTACTCGCGCAGCCCGAGACTGCCGGTTTCGGCCAGGACCAGCTCGCCCAGCCGGCCGGCGTGCTCGGGGGCCGCGAGCACGTGCAGGACGTGCGCCGGGCGGCCCTTCTTCATCGTCACCGGGCTGATCCACGCGTCGAGTGCGCCGGCCGCCAGGAGTTCGGCGACGACGTGCCCGAGCACTTCGCCGGTGACGTCGTCGAGGTTGGTCTCGAGCACCACCAGGGCGCGGGGCCCGGTGTCCGCCGGCTCGCCGAGGTGCACGACCGCGACGTTCGGGCGGTCCGGCAGCGACCGGGTGCCCGCGCCGTAGCCGGTGACCCGCAGGCGGAATTCCGGCGGCGGCTCGAAACGGGCGTCGACGGCCTTCAGCAGCGCCGCCGCGGTGGGGGTCACGGTTTCGCCGGTCAGGTCGCTCCCGGTCGTCCGCGCGCCCTTCAGCAGCTCCGCGGTCGCGGGGGCGGGGCAGGGGAGGAGGCCGTGCGCGGTCCGGACGGTGCCGGTGCCGAGGGGCAGCGCACCGCAGTACACAGTGGACACGTCGAGGGCGTGGAGTGCGGCGCAGACGCCGACGATGTCGACGAGCGTGTCGTGCCCGCCGAGTTCGTGCAGGTGGACGCGATCGGGAGCCGCCCCGTGCAGTCGCCCTTCCGCCTCGGCGATCGCCCGCAGCGCGGCGACCGCCCGTGCCGCGACCGGCGCGGGTTCGACCCGCCCGGCCATGGCGATGAGTTCGGCCGCGCGGCGGCTGGTGGCGTGGTCGGTGACGGCCACGTGCGCGCGAGCCGCCGTCAATCCGTGGGTGAGCAGGGATTCGACGTGCAGGTCCCACCCGGTCAGCCCGCTCGAGGCGATGGCGGTGCGGACGGGTTCCCGCGGCGCGCCGGCGTCGAGGAGGGCGGCCAGCAGCATGTCTCCGGCGAGGCCGGTGAAGGGGGAGATAACGCAGATCATCGCGGCCGCCGCGTGACCTGGGCGAGCCGGAACGCCGCCATCGCCGCGCCGAAGCCCGAGTCGATGTTGACCACCGTGATGCCCGCCGCGCAGGACGCGTGCATCGCCAGCAGCGCCGTCACGCCTTCGAGGCTCGCGCCGTAGCCGGTCGAGGTCGGGACCGCGATCACCGGGCCCGCGACCAGGCCGCCGACCGCCGAAGCCAGCGCGCCTTCCATGCCCGCGACCACGATGACCGCGTCGGCCTCGCGCAACCGGTCCCGCTCGGCCAGCAGGCGGTCGATCCCGGCCACCCCCACGTCCGTGACCGCCCGCACCGCAAGACCGACGGCCGCGGCGACTTCCGCGGCTTCCTCGGCGACCGGGCCGTCGGACGTGCCGGCCGCGGCCACCGCGACCGTGAAGGCCGTCGCCGGAGCCGGGCGCCAGACCAGCAGCCGCGCGCCCGCGGCGTAGCGGCCGCCGAGCACCTCGGCCAGCACGGACCGGGCCGGCTCGGCTTCGATCCGGGTGACCAGCACCGGACCGGTGTTGTGCGCGAGCAGCGTCCGCACGATGGCCGCGATCTGCGAAGCGGTTTTCCCCGGCCCGTAAACGACTTCCGGAAGTCCTTGGCGGTCTTCGCGGTCCAGGTCGACGCGCGCGAACCCGAGGTCGGCGGCGCTCATGCCGGCACGTACGGGATCGTCAGCGGCCCTTCCGGGAGCACGCAGGCCCGCGCGCCCGGCCCGGCCCGGTCGAGGGCCTCGGCCACCGTGGCCGCGATGTCGGTGGTCCCGGTCAGGTGCGCCGTCGCGAGGTCGGCCTCGCTCAGGAAACCGGTGTGCATGACGACCCGGCACTCGTCCTGGATCTTCGCCTGGATCTGCACCTGCCACTGGTCGGGCACGGTCACCGGGCGGGCCGCGATCTCCGCGAGCAGGGCCGCCGGGGAACTCGCCGAAGCGAGGACCTCGCGGTAGGAGCCGTGGTCGGGGAACCCGTCCCGGCACTCGGCCGCGCAGACGATCGTCCCGCCCGGCCTGGTGATCCGGTGCGCCGCCGACATCCCTTTGACGGCCTGGTAGAGGTTCTGGTCGAGGGGGTACCCGGAGTTGGTCGTCACCACGACGTCGAAGGGCGCCGGCACCGGCCGCATGGCGACGGCGCGGGCCGCGCGGGCCGCGGCCGCGTGCATGTCCGGGAGGTCGCCGCCGAAGGCGCCGATGACTTCCTTGTCCCGGTTGAGGATGACGTCGAGGGCGAAGGTGACGCCGGTGGCCGCGGCGATCGCGCGGACGTCGTCGTGCACGGGGTTGCCTTCGGTGATCCCCCAGGTGGCGTCGGCGTGCCCGATCCGGCGGGCGTCGTGCAGGACCAGCACGGTCTCCAGGGCCGCGAGCCCGGGCGCGACGAGCTTGGGGCCGCCCGAAAAGCCGGCGAAGAAGTGCGGTTCGACGAACCCGGTGGTGATCCGGACGTCGGCGGCCACCCACTCGCTGTTGAGCCACACCGGGACGTCGTCGCCGTGCCGTCCCAGCCAGGTCAGGCTCGCGCGGTCGCGGGCGTCGTGGTTGACGATCCGGACGGCGTCGAAAACCTCGTCGCCGAACATGGCCCGCAGCTCCGCGTCGGTGTTGCCCCGGTGGGTGCCGGTCGCCACCAGGATGACGACGTCCTCGAGGCGGACGACGCCGTCGAGTTCGGCGAGGATCGCCGGGATCATCAGCTCGCGTGGCTGCGGCCGGGTTCCGTCGCACGCCGAGATGGCGACCGTCTGCCCCGGCCGCACCCGGTCCCGCAGCGGCGGCCCGGCGACCGGTTCGCGCAACGCCCGGCGCAGCAGCACGGCCGCGGGTTCGGTGACCGGGTGGTGCACCGGGGTCACCACGGTGGTGACCGCCGGGTCGATGGCCAGGTCGAGGCCGGTCTCGCCGTAGGCGAGCCGGACCGTCGGGGCGGTCATGACGCCAGCCCGTAGACGCGGCTCGCGGTCCCGCCGCGGACGGCGTCGCGTTCGGCCGGGGTCAAGCCGTCGAGCAGACTGTCGGCGGCGTCCATCACTTCCGCGTACGTGCCCGCGAGCAGGCACACCGGCCAGTCGGACCCGAGCATCAGCCGGTCCGGGCCGAACGCGGTGAGCGCGGTTTCCGCGTACGGCCGCAGATCCTCGACGCGCCAAGGGCGGCCGGCTTCCGTCACCAGACCGGACAGCTTCGCGACGACGTTGGGTTCGGCGGCCAGCGTGGCCAGGTCGGTCGCCCACGGTTCGAGCTCTCCGGTGGCGACCGGCGGTTTCGCGAGGTGGTCGAGGACGAAGGTGAGGTCCGGCAGCGCACGGACCGCCGCGGTGGCCGCGGGGAGCTGGTGCGGCAGCACGAGCAGGTCGTACCGGAGCCCGGCGTCGCGCACCGCCGCGAGCCCGGCCAGGACGTCTTCGCGTTCGAGCCAGCGCGGGTCGGGCTCGGCCTGGACGAGGTGCCGGATCCCGGTCAGCAGCGCACCGCCGGGCGCCGACCGCAGCCGGTCGAGGTCCCGGGACGGCGAGCCGGTGAGGTCGACCCAGCCGACGACACCGGCGATGAGCGGCTCGGCGGCGGCGATCGCGAGGAACTCCACCGACTCGGCGAAGTCCGGCAGGACCTGGACGAGCACCGTCGCGTCGATCCCCGCGGCGGCCGCGCGCAGGTCGGCCGGTGTGAAGTCGCGGCGGATGGCCGCGGTTCCGTCGCCGTCCAGCCACGCGTGGCGGCGGACGGAGGTCTGCCACAGGTGGTGGTGCGCGTCGACGCGCCGGCCGGTCACGCCCGGCCGATCCGGTGGTGCTGGCGGCCGAGGCCGTCGATCTCCACGGTCACTTCGTCCCCTTCGGACAGATAGGGGAAGTCGTTGGCGCCGAACGCCACCCCGGCCGGCGTGCCGGTGTTCACGACGTCGCCCGGCTCGAGCACCATGAACTGGCTGAGGTACCAGACGACGTGCCGGACGCCGAAGAGCATGTTTGCCGTGGTGCCGTCCTGGCGCGGTTGCCCGTTGACCGCCAGGCGCAGGCCGAGGTCCTGGGGATCGCCGAGCTCGTCCGGGGTCACCAGCCACGGGCCCAGCGGGTTGAACGTCTCGCACGACTTGCCCTTGGTCCACTGGCCGCCGCGTTCGTGCTGGAACTCCCGCTCGCTGACGTCGTTCGAGACGGCGTACCCGGCGATGACCGCGTCGGCGTCCTCCGGCGTCGCGAGGTACCGCGCGCGCCCGCTGAGCACCACGGCGAGTTCGACCTCGTAGTCGGTCCGGGTGCTGGTCCGCGGGATGAGCACGGAGTCGTGCGGGCCGACGATCGTGTTGGTGGCCTTGAGGAACACCACCGGCTCCGCGGGCGGCTGCGCGCCGGTTTCCGCGGCGTGGTCGGAGTAGTTCAGCCCGATGCAGACCAGGAGGCCGGGCCGGGCCACCGGTGCCCCGACGCGCAGGCCCGCCGGATCCAGCTCCGGAAGGGTGCCTTCGCGCAGCGCCGTCCGGGCCCGCGCGACGCCGTCGGCGGCGAAGAACGCGCCGTCGACGTCCGGCGTCAGCGCCCGCAGGTCCCGCGCCGCACCGGTTTCGTCGAGGACGACGGGGATCTCGTGGCCGGGGTCGCCGAGGCGTTGGAAGCGCATGGCGGGACCGTAGCAGACATATGATGTCTCCTTCAAAGGCTGATGCAGTCAACATACGTAAAAGCACTTTGAGTAGTCGATAGTGACTTAACGTCCAAGTTATTGCCGTGTTACGGACCGAGTCTGGACAATCGCCGAGCCGACGCGTAGCCATACATATGCTGTCTGCGCCGAATGAGAGGGGCCCCCGTTGGCCGAAGTGATCAGCGCCATCGACGCCGTGGACGTGCGCTTCCCGACTTCACTGAGCCTGGACGGGTCGGACGCGATGAATCCGGAACCCGACTACTCGGCGGCGTACGTGACCATCCGCACGAGTGCCGGCGAAGAGGGCTACGGCCTCGCTTTCACCGTCGGCCGCGGCAACGACGTCGAGGTGGCCGCCGTCCGGGCGCTCGTGCCCCTGGTCGTCGGGATGCCGGTGGCCGACGCGCTCGCCGACCTCGGCGGCTTCTCCCGCCGGCTGACCGGGGACAGCCAGCTGCGGTGGCTGGGCCCGGACAAGGGCGCGATCCACATGGCCGCGGCCGCGATCGTGAACGCCGCCTGGGACCTGCGGGCCCGCCGCGAAGGCAAGCCGGTCTGGCGGCTCCTGGCCGAGCTGCCCCCGGAGGAACTGGTCGACCTCGTCGACTTCCGGTATCTGCAGGACGCCCTCACCCGCGACGAAGCCCTCGACATCCTCCGCCGCGCCGAACCGGGCCGCGCGGCCCGCCAGGCCGAACTCCTGGAAACCGGGTTTCCCGCCTACACCACGACTCCCGGCTGGCTCGGGTACTCGGCGGAGAAGCTGGCGGCGCTGTCGGCGGAGGCGGTCGCCGACGGCTTCACCCAGATCAAGCTCAAGGTCGGCGCCGACCTCGAGGAAGACGTCCGCCGGCTGCGGCTCGCGCGGGACGTCGTCGGGCCCGATGTCCGGATCGCCATCGACGCCAACCAGGCCTGGGGCGTCGGCCAGGCGATCGAGTGGCTGCGCCCGCTGGCGGAGTTCGACCCGTACTGGATCGAGGAGCCGACCTCGCCCGACGACGTGCTCGGCCACGCGGCCATCCGCCGGGCGGTCGCGCCGATCAAGGTGGCCACCGGCGAGCACACGCACAACGCCGTGATGTTCAAGCAGCTGCTGCAGGCGGAGGCGATCGACGTCCTCCAGCTCGACGCGAGCCGGGTCGCCGGCGTCACCGAAAACATCGCGATCCTGTTGCTGGCCGCGAAGTTCGGCGTCCCGGTGTGCCCGCACGCCGGCGGAGTGGGACTGTGCGAGATGGTGCAGCACCTGGCGATGTTCGACTTCGTCGCGGTCAGCGGCACCCAGACCGACCGGGTCATCGAGTACGTCGACCACCTGCACGAGCACTTCGTCGACCCGGTGCGGATCGAGCGGGGCCGCTACCTGGCCCCGCGGGAGCCGGGGCTCGGGGCCCGGCTGCACGCGGAATCCGTGGCGCAGTACCGGTTCCCCGACGGGCCGGTCTGGCAGCGGGACGCGGTGGTGGTCGCGTGACGGGCGGTGAGTTCGACGGCGTCCGCGCCGTCGTGACCGGCGGGGCGTCCGGGATCGGGCTCGCCACCGCGACGATGTTGTCCCGGCGGGGCGCGCGGGTCGTCTGCCTCGATCTGAACGACGAGGTCGAGGCGCCGCTGCTCGGCGTGCGGGCCGACGTCTCGGACGACGCTTCGGTACGGGCCGGGATCGCCGCGGCGGTCGAGCGCCTCGGCGGCCTGGACGTCCTGGTCAACAACGCCGGGATCGGGGCACAGGGAACGGTCGCCGACAACGACGACGCGGAGTGGCACCGCGTGTTCGACGTCAACGTGGTGGGGATGGTGCGGGTCAGCCGCGCGGCCCTGCCGCACCTGCGCGAGTCGCCCGCGGCGGCGATCGTCAACACCTGCTCGATCGCGGCCACCGCCGGGCTGCCGCAACGAGCGCTCTACAGCGCCACGAAGGGTGCGGTCCTCGCGCTCACCCGCGCGATGGCCGCCGACCACCTGGCCGAGGGGATCCGCGTGTGCTGCGTGAACCCCGGCACCGCGCACACGCCGTGGATCGACCGGCTGCTCTCGCAAGCCGACGATCCCGACGCCGAGCTGGCCGCGCTCGCCGCGCGCCAGCCCACCGGCCGGCTCGTCACCGCCGACGAAGTCGCCGCGGCGATCTGCTACCTGGCCGGCCCGGCCGCCGGCGCCACCACCGGCACCGATCTCGCCGTGGACGGCGGGATGGCCGGCCTCCGGCTCCGCCCGAAACCTGTCAACGAGGAGAGGTCATGAAGTTCCAGCACCTGCGCGCCGCGACCGTCGTCACCGCCGGCGTCCTGACCGCGGCCGCTCTGGCCGGCTGCAGCGGTGGCGGCTCCACCGCCGCTTCCGGCGGCAAAACCGTCGTGGGCGTCGACTACCCGCGCTCGGACACCGACTTCTGGAACGCCTACATCAAGTACGTGCCGCAGTTCGCCGGGCAGTTCGGGCTCGACCTCAAGACCACCAACTCGCAGAACGACGTCGCCAACCTGACGGCGAACGTGCAGACGATGATCAGCCAGGGCGTCAAGGGCGTGGTGATGGCCCCGCAGGACACCGCGGCGATCATCCCGACCCTGCAGCAGCTCGCGGGCAAGAAGATCCCCGTCGTGTCCGTCGACACCCGCCCCGACCAGGGCAACGTCTACATGGTCGTGCGGGCCGACAACCGCGCCTACGGCGAGAAGGCGTGCCGGTTCCTCGGCACCAAGCTCGCCGGCAAGGGCAAGGTCGTCATGCTGCAGGGCGACCTGGCCTCGATCAACGGCCGCGACCGCACCGAGGCGTTCAACGACTGCATGAAGAAGGACTTCCCGGGCATCACGGTGTTCGGCGAGGCCACCAACTGGGACGCCAACACCGCGGCGCAGAAACTGCAGACCCGGCTGACCGCGAACCCGGACATCAAGGGTGTCTACATGCAGTCCAGCTTCGCCCTCTCCGGCACGCTGCAGCTGCTGAAGCAGCGCGGCCTGGCGGTCCCGGCGAGCGACCCGAAGCACGTGTTCATCGTGTCCAACGACGGCATCCCCGAGGAACTGGCCAAGATCCGGGCGGGGGAGATGGACGCGACCGTGTCCCAGCCCGCGGACCTGTTCGCCAAGTACGCCCTGCAGTACGTCAAGGACGCCATCGCCGGCAAGACGCCCACCCCGGGCAAGACCGACCACGACAGCACCATCATCCAGGTCCGCGACGGCCTGATGGAGGACCAGCTGGCCGCGCCGCTGGTCACCGCGGACGGTGCCACGTTCGGGCCGGTGAGCAGCGTCAAGGTCGACGACCCGTCCCTGTGGGGCAACAGCAAGAGCTGACCCGGCCGGCGAGAGGAAGCGAACATGAGCACCGTGCCGGTCGTCGAGGCGCGCGGAGTGGTCAAGCGCTACGGCGCCACGGTCGCGCTGGACCACGCCGACCTGACCGTCCACCCGGGACAGACGCATGCGCTGGTCGGCCGCAACGGGGCCGGCAAGTCGACCCTCGTGTCCGTCCTCACCGGACTGACCGAGCCGGACGCCGGGACCGTGCGGCTGAACGGGGAACCGGTCCCGGCCCTGGCCGACCGGGACGCCTGGCGGTCCCGGGTGGCGTGCGTGTACCAGCGGTCGACGATCATCCCCGAGCTGTCGGTGGCGGAGAACCTGTTCCTCAACCGGCAGGAGACCCGCGGCGGGTTCGTCCGCTGGGCCGCGCTGCGCCGCTCGGCCGCCGAGCTGCTCGAACGCTGGTCGGTGGCCGTCGACGTGCACCGGCCGGCCCGGGAGCTGAGCGTGGAGCAGCGGCAGTTCGTCGAGATCGCGCGGGCCCTGTCGTTCGGCGCCCGGTTCGTCATCCTGGACGAGCCGACCGCGCAGCTCGACGGGGCCGCCATCACCCGGCTCTTCGGCCACGTCGCCGAGCTGCAGCGCCAAGGCGTCACCTTCCTGTTCATCAGCCACCACCTGCAGGAGGTGTACGAAATCTGCGACACGGTGACGGTGTACCGGGACGCGCGGCACGTCCTCACCGCGCCGGTCTCCGAGCTGCCGAAGGCCGACCTCGTCGCGGCGATGACCGGGGAGAACGCGGTCACGACGCAGGACCGGGCGTCGTCGGCCCGGTACGGCGACGAACCCGTGCTCCGCGTGGCCGGCCTGACCCTCGCCCCGCACTTCGAGGACGTGTCGTTCGACATCGCGCCCGGGGAGGTCGTCGGGCTGGCCGGCTCCGGCAGCAGCGGCAAGACCGAGCTCGCCGAGGCACTGGCCGGGCTGCGCAAACCGACGTCCGGCACGGTGGTCGTCGGCGACCGACGACCCCGGCCCGGTGACGTCCCGGCCGCGCTGGCCGCGGGGGTCGGGTTCGTCCCGGAAGACCGGCACCACCAGGGTTTCGTGCCGGAGATGTCCATTGCGGACAACACGACGATGAGCGTCATGGACCGGCTCGGTCCCGGCATCTTCGTCCGGACCGGCCGGCGCGACCGGCTCGCCGGGTCGCTGATCACGCGGCTGGCGGTGAAGACCCCGGGCCCCGAGCTGCCGGTGTCCGCGCTGTCCGGCGGCAACCAGCAGAAGGTCGTCATGGCCCGTGCCCTGGCGGGTGATCCGCGGCTGCTCGTGCTCATCACCCCGACGGCCGGGGTCGACGTGCGGTCGAAGGAGTTCCTCCTGGGCAAGGTCGCGGAGGCCGCCGCGGCGGGCACCGCGGTGCTGATCGCCTCGGACGAACTGGACGACCTGCGCGTGTGCGACCGGCTGCTGGTCGTGGTGCACGGCCGGCTCGCCACCGAAATCCCCGCAGGCTGGCCGGACCGCGAGGTCGTGGCCGCCATGGAAGGAGTCGACCTCGATGCCTGACAGCCCCGCCGCGGTGGGAGTCCCGCCGCGGACCGGATCTCCCGCCGCACCCCGGCGCATCGCCCTGGCACGCCTGCGCGACTTCGCGCTGGTGCCCGGGATCATCGCGATCGCCGTCGTCGGCCAGCTGGTGAACCCGGTGTTCCTCCAGTACGACAACGTGATCAACATCCTGCAGACGATGTCGGAGATCGCGCTGCTGGTGCTCGCCCAGACGATGGTCCTGGTCGTCGGCAAGATGGACCTCTCGCTGGAATCGACCTTCGGCCTCGCGCCCGGTGTGGCCGCCTGGCTGACGATCGGCGGCGGCCATTCGCTCGGGCTGCTGCCGTCGTGGACCGCGGTGCCGGTGGTCCTGCTGGTCGGCGTGGTGGTGGGAGCGCTCAACGCCCTGCTGATCGTCCGGTTCGGGCTGAGCGGGTTCGTCGTCACCCTCGGCATGCTGATCGTGCTGCGCGGCCTGCTCACCGGGATCTCCGGCGGGCAGACGTTCTTCGGCCTGCCGGATTCGGTGCTCTACCTCGGCACCACGCTGTGGGCCGGGATCCCGGCGTCGATCTGGATCTGCGTGCTGCTGTTCGCCGCCGGGATCGTCCTGCTCGGCTACACCCGGTTCGGCCGCAGCCTGTACGCGATCGGCGGGAACGAGGACGCGGCGAAGGCCGCGGGCATCCGCACCGACCGGATCGTGTGGATCGTGCTGATCGGGGCCAGTGTGCTGGCCGCGCTCGGCGGGCTGCTGCTCTCGGGGCGGCTCGCCTCGGTGGCCGCGGCGCAGGGCAACGGCTACATCTTCACGGTGTTCGCCGCCGCGGTGATCGGCGGGGTGAGCCTGAACGGCGGCCGCGGCACGCTCTTCGGCGCGTTCACCGGCATCCTGCTGCTCTACATGATCCAGAACGTGCTGACCCTGGCCGGGGTGCCGGCCCAGTGGATCGGCGCGCTCAACGGCGCGATCATCCTCATCGCGCTGGTGATGTCCCGCATCACCAGCGGCAAGCGGCAGAGCTGATGGCGGACCTCGGCCTGGGCACCGCGGGCCTGGGCGACGTCTTCGGCGAGGTCGACGACGAAGCCGCCGCGGAGGTCGTCGCCGCGGCGGCCGGTGCCGGGATCCGGTACTTCGACACTGCGCCCTACTACGGCTTCGGGCGGGCCGAACGCCGGCTGGGCCGGGCACTTTCCCGGCTGCCCCCAGGCTCGTTCACCGTCTCGACGAAGGTGGGCCGGACGCTCACCGACGGCGGCTGCGTCTTCGACTTCTCCGCGGCCGCCGTCCGCCGGGGGATCGAAGGCAGTCTCGACCGCATGGGCCTCGACCGCGTCGACGTCGTCTACCTGCACGACCCCGACGATCACGAAGAGGAAGCCGCATCCGAGGCCTGGCCGGAGCTGTGCCGGCTGCGCGACGAAGGCGTGGTCTCCGCGATCGGCGTCGGGATGAACCAGTGGGAAATGCCCGCCCGCTTCGTCGAACGGTTCGACGTCGACGTGGTCCTGCTCGCCGGCCGCTACACGCTGCTCGACCGCAGCGGCGAGCGCCTGCTCGACCTGTGCGGCGAGCGCGGGGTGGACGTCGTGCTCGGCGGCGTGTTCAACTCCGGCCTGCTCATCGATCCCCGGCCCGGCGCCTGGTTCGACTACGCCCCCGCTCCGGCGGACCTGCTGGCCCGCGCGCAGCGCCTGCGGGAAATCGCCGCCTCGGCGGGGTACGACCTGGCCGCGTGCGCGCTCGCGTTCGCCGCCGCGCACCCCGCCGTCTCCTCGGTCCTGGTCGGCGTCACGAGCGCCGGCCAGCTGCGGGCGAACCTCGCCGCGTTCCGCCGCGAGGTGCCGCGCGAACTGCTGCACCGGTTGACATCCGGTGGGTGACGTGCGTCCGGGTGCCGTGACCGGTCGGCGGTCACGGCGCTCCGCCGTCGAACTCCCGGACCTCGGCCAGGTGGGCCCGCAGCCAGCGTTCGGACGTGTCGACGTGCATCAGCGCGGCCGCGGTGGCCACCGCGGGGTCGCGGTCGGCGAGCGCGTCGTAGATGGCCTTGTGCTGGGACAGCGTCACGTGCGTGGCGCCGCGTTCGACGGTGCCGCGCCAGACCCGCGCCCGCAGGGTGCGCGAGGAGATCCCGTCCAGCAGGGCGGTGAGGGTCTCGTTGCCCGTGGCGGTGACGACGGCCCGGTGGAAGGCGGCGTCGAGCACGGTGAGGCGTTCGACGTCCTCGACCGCGTCGTGCATCGCGTCGAGCAGCTCGCCGACGTTCCGCAGCTGCGCGTCGGTGATCCGGGTGGCGGCCAGGCCGGTGGCCGCGGGCTCCAGCAGCCGGCGCACCTCGGTCAGCCCCAGGACGCTGCCGTCCTGCATGAGCGCCACGGCGTTGCCGAGGCCTTCCAGGAGCAGGCTCGGCGCGAGGCTGGTGACGTACGTGCCGTCGCCGCGGCGGACTTCGAGCACCCTGGCCAGCTCGAGCGCCTTCACGGCTTCGCGCGTGGGGCTGCGGGAGATCCCCAGTTCCGTGGCCAGCTCGTGCTCGGGAGGCAGCTTGGCGCCCGCCGGGAACCGGCCGGACCGGACGAACTCCCGGATCCGGTCGATCGCTTCGTCGGTCAACGACCTGGCCATGGCCCTCCTTGGACAGCACACCTGAGCGCTCACTCTAGCAGCCATATGATGTCTGCTCGCGAGGGAGTCGGCTGTGGTCCGCGAGGGGCGGAGATTCACCGGTTTCGAGGGGTAAGTCCGGAGACAGACATGTGATGTCTGCGGTGCCTCAGGTCTGCGCGTCCGGCTGGGCCTCGGGTCCGTCGCAGGCCACGTCGGCCCACACCGTCTTGCCGCCCGTTCCGGGACGGTCCCGCACGCCCCAGCCGACGGCCAGCTTCTCGACGATCAACATGCCCCGGCCGCCGGGGGTGGTGTGCCCGGGGGCCGCGACGACCGGGTGGTCCGGGCAGCTGTCGTCGACTTCGATGTGGACGAGGCACGGCGTCCGGCGGTAGTCCATCCGGACTTCCAACGGCCCCTGCCCGTGGTCGTAGGCGTTGGTGACCAGCTCGGTGACGACCATCAGCACGTCGCCCAGGTGGACGTCGTCGACCTCGGTCAGCGTGCGCGACGCCCACCGGCGCACCTGCACCAGAGCCGGGGCCGAGGACCCGCGCAGATCCCACGACCAAGGCGGCGCTTCCGTCCCGTCGGGCATGGTGACTCACCCTTTCCGGGCTCTGGCGTCCTCGGTGCTGAAGACGTCCGCACCAGGGCGATACCCGAGGGACCGGGCGGCCAAACGCGCCGTTCGGCTGCGCCGATCGGCCGTCACGCCGGACGTCCGGCGGAGCGCGGGCACGGAGTGGTGATCACGCGACCGCCGCGGGTACTCCACCGTGGCGAACGCGGGCCGCGTCCGCCCGGTCATCGGAGGATCCACTGTGGACGATGCCTGGCTGGAGGTGCGCGCCCGGCCGGCGATCGACCGTCGAGCCGGATCGGCCGAGCCGGGCGGCGCCGGGCAAGCCCGGCTCGGGGTAGGTGCGGCGACCGTCCAGTCGCGACCCCTGCCCGCCGCCGCACCGCTCGCTCAGGTCAGCAGCTCCAGCAGGATCCGGCGGGCGTGGGCCAGGCCCGGCGCGTCGGGGCTGCCGATGTCGCGGGCGGTCTGCTCGGCGCGCGCGAGCGTGGCGAGTGCGGTGTGCACCAAGGGGTCGTAACCGGCGCGGGCGGCCAGCACCGGCGCGCCGGGCGGTGGCCGCATGACCTCCCGCCACACCTGCAGGGTCTCGGCCGTGCGCCGGCGGACCTGCTCGTCACCGGCCGTGGTACCCGCCTGTTCGGCGTACAGCACGGCCAGCAGGATGGTCACGACCGTTTCGCTCGTCGGCGGTTTGTTGTTGCGCAGGTTCTCCGAGAGGGTGCTGCGGCAGGACACGGCCCGGTGGTCCAGCCGGCGGGTCTGGTCCTCGATCGCCCGGTAGGTCAGCCCGCTCTCGTCGACGAGCGCCTTGAGGTAGCGGGCGAAGTCCGACCGGCTGGTGATCTGCCGCAGCCGGGGCGCCGCCGGTTCCGGCCGCGGCCGGCGCGTCAGCGGGACCGGCAGCTGCAGCCGCGGGATCGTCGGCGGGTCGTCCGGCGGGGGCGGGGGCGCCGGGGTGCCGTCGAGCCGGCCCCGGGCCGGCGGGTCGAGCACGGCCGCGCCGCGGTCCCGTTCCGCCTTGGCCGCGAGGTACCGGGTGAACACGACCTTGGCTTCGGCTTCCCCGGCCCCGCAGGCCTGCACGATGCCGCGGTAGACGGGCCAGGCCAGCAGCCGCGGCGAGGCGGGGTCGCACGCGGCGTGCAACACGCTGGGCTGGACTTCCGGCATCGTGGAGATGATCGCGAACACGTGGCTGTCGACGGGGAACGTCGCCATCGCTTCGTGCAGGGCCCGCAGCGCCGGGCCGGGCGTGGCCACCGCGGTCACCGGCGCCGCCCCGGGCGGTTCCGGTCGCGCGCGGCGGTGAACACGGCCGCGCGGCCGGGAGCCGGTCCCCGGACCACGAGCAGGGCCGCGGCCCGGGTGCGCCGGGGCCGGTGCGGGGCCGGTGTCCGGCGGGCCACGCCCGGGACGGGGTAGCGGGGAACCCAAGGGGGCATGATCAACCCAATCTCGATGTCTTCGGTGCGGGTGAGCACGTCACCGGCAATGGCGCCCGGCCGTCCGCGGGGCAACGCGGGTTCGACGGCTGGGCGCATTCCGGTGGCGTTCTGAGTTGCCGTTGATCGAACACGAAGAATCGGGTCCGGCACAAGCGCCGAGGTGTCCGGATCTGTCCGGGCCGTAACGGCAGGAAAACCGGCGGAAACCCCACCGCGGCGACCCCGTGATGCGGATCACTCGCCGATTATTCCGTTTCAGCGCTGCCCTCCGGGGTTTTTGCTGGTCAAGCTCGCGGTTGCCAAAAAGGTGACAGACGGTGGTCCCCGGGCCTTGTCCGGTGCCCCGGACGGCGTCTGGCCAGGCGGACACCGGCGCCCTAGATTCGGGACCACGTCGAGGATGTGGACCTCCGCGTCGTCCGACGTCGGCTCGATGCTCCTCCAGCGGGTGGGAATCGAGGGGCCGGGCACTGGAGTACCCCGGGCAAGGGGAACTCCAGCCGCCCGGCCGTTTTGGCGTCCCGGCCCGGCCGGCCCCCGGCAGGCGGCCCGCCGTGCGGTCCGGCATCCGGCAAGTGACCGGCAGGTGACCGCCCGAAGATCGGCAACGGATTTCCGTTCTTTTCCGCCGGGGTCTACGTGCGGTAGTCCCGCCGGGGGAGTACCTTGTCCCAATTCACCGGATACGGTTGCTCTCCCCGGCGGGGCGGCCACCCCGGGTCACGACTCTGTTCCTGAGGGCGCCCGCGCGTGAAGATCCACAATTGAATCTCCCTTGCTCGCAGCCGGGGCGAAGGGGGCCGGAAAAGGGGGGATCCGGTTCGGGGGAGCACGGCCTGGAGTGCGAGGAAAACTGTCATGACCGACCCGGTCGCCGGGTTTCCCCTGGTGCGAGCGGACTGCTCGAGCCGCAAGCGAGGTCAGTCGGCGTTGAGCAGGCTGCCGCACACCGACGCGTTCACCAACCACCGCGTCCTCGGGGTCGCGGACCGGATGCTGATCCTGTTCCTGCTGGTCGTGCTGGCCGACGAGCACGGACGGCTGGCCACGCTGCACCAGCGGCTGGCCCTCGCGGCGGCGCGCGACCCGGACCACTGGGCCGCCGGACGGCCGGCGGACAAGCTGCCGAACTCGACCGCGAAGTGGCTGGGCAAGGCGGCCGTCCGCCGCCCGCCGTGGCCGCGGATCGAGGAGTTCCTGCGGCTGCAGGTGCCGCCGCGGCACCTGGCCCCGGTCCGCGCGACGGCCGCGGGCCTGTTCTGCAAGGCCGACGGCAAGGACCGCCCGGACCCGGACTCCACGGGGCCGGTTCACCTGCCGCCGTGGGCCCGGCACACGCGCGTGACCACCGAGGCGATCATCGCCGACGTGGCCGCCATGCTGGCCCCCGGGCCGGAAACCGCCGCCGGGGAACCGGCGGCAGCTGATCCGGAACCGGCCGCCGTCCGCGCCGACAGTGCCCACCTTGAAACGACGAAGCTGCTCCTCAGCCAGGTCCTGCGCGAATACATGCAGCTGCAACGCGACCACGACCGGCTGCGCCGGGAAGCGGACTACTGGGAAGGCGCGGTCACGGCGCAGGGCGAGCAGTTCGTCGAGCACCACCAGCAGCGGCAGCAGCTGAGGCTGGTGAACCGGCAGTTCCGGGCGTTGCGCCGGCTGCACGTCGACCTGCTGCTGAAGCTGCACCCGGGCCTGTCCGCCGCGACCGCCGAGTCGATCGTCGACGAGCAGCTGCAACCGGCCGCCGTCCCGGGGCCGCGCCCGGACTGGGAATTCACCGGCACCGCCCTCGCCGCGGAAGGGGCACCGGACGAACCGGCGGCCGCGGCCCGGTAGTCCTTCACTTGCCGCGGCCCGGTTCCCGTGGTCAGCCGGTCGTCGAGGTGAGCAGCACGGGAAACAGCTGCCGCTGAACGTGTGGGCCGCCCATTCGCGCCGGGCCGGTGAGCCCGAGGCCGGCGTGGTGGGCCGTGATGGTGGCCGTCGTGCCGCCGCGGTTGAGCAGGACCACCGCCGGCAGTAGCCGCAGCCGTGGCGGCCCGCGTCGGTGGGGATGCCCGCCTCGGCACGGCCGAGGCCGTGAAAGCCAAGGCACAGAAGGTGATCCGGGCCCGGCGCCGTCCGGGGGCACGGAAAGCGGGCGGACCCGCCGGGACCTGCACCCGGCTTCCGGCGGGGAACGCTTCGCCCGGCTGGAACTTCCGGTCAGCGCGAGGCCGCGGCCACCGCGCGGGCGCGGTCGGCCAGCCGCGCGGTGGCGTGCAGGACGGTCACGACCGAGCCGAGCGCGACCGCCCGGTCGCCCAGCTGTCCTTTGCAGACGGTCACCTGCGCACCGGCGAAGGGCAGCGCGTCGCGCATCAGCGCGCTGCGCAGCGGTGGCAGGAGGATTTCGTACGCGGCGGCCAGTTCGCCGCCGAGGATGACCCGGTCCGGGTTGACGAGGTTGCCGAGGACGGCGATCGCGGTACCGAGGCGGTGCCCGGCGTCGGTCAGGACGCGGACGCAGGCGCGGTCGCCCGCGGCGGCGTGCCGGATCAGGTCGCCGGCCGTGAGCTCGGTGCCGTGGCGCGCCCGCAGCTGGTCCAGCAGCGCGGGCAGGCTCACGTAGGTTTCGAGGCAGCCGCGGTTGCCGCAGCGGCAGATCCGCCCGGCCGGGTCGACGGTCATGTGCCCGAACTCCGCCGCCGTGCCGCAGGACCCGCGGAACAGCCTGCCGCCCAGCACGAACCCGGCGCCGACACCGGTGCCGAGCTTGATGTAGACGGCGACCTGGGCGCCCCGGCCCGCACCCCAGGTGACTTCGGCCAGCGCGCCGAGGTTGCCGACGTTGTCGACCACCACGGGCAGGCCGAGCAGGGCGCCGAGCTCGTCGCCCGGGCGCAGCCCGACCCAGCTCGGCGCGATGCTGGACGACCCGACCGTGCCCGTCAGCGAGTTGACCGGGCCCGGCAGCCCGGCGCCGACGCCGATCACCTTGCCCGGCTTGACGCCGGCGGCGGCGAGCGTGTCCCGCGCCAGTGTGGCCGCGATCCGCAGCGAGTCCCGGGCGTCGTGGTCCCGGTCGAGCGGGCGCAGCTGCTCGGCGAGCACCGTGTGGGCCAGATCGGCGACGATCACCCGGATGTGGGTGTGCCCGAAGTCGATGCCGACGACGGCGCCGGCGGCGGGGTTGAGGGTGAGCAGCGTGCCCGGCCGCCCCTGTTTCGGCGGCCCGGGCGGCTCCGGGCCGGCGCTCTCGACGATCAGGCCGTCCCGGTACAGGGCGCCGACGACGTTCGACACCGTCGCCCGCGAAACGTCCAGCAGCCGGGCGATCTCCGCCCGGGTCAGCGGACCGCGGGTGCGCAGGAGCTCGACGACCCGTTCGTGGTTCCCCGGCCGCGCTGCCGGGTGCGGTGGCGCCACACCCGAGATGTACACCGTCACCGCCCGGGGCGACAAGCGCTGAACAAAACCGGTTGCCGGGATTTCCCCCGGACAGCGGGCTGTCGGACGGCGGCGGCGCGGGGCCGGCGGCGGAACTCGACGGCATTTCGACGGAATTCGACGACGGCTTCCGACTTTTCGGGCAGTTTCGTCCAGCCCGTTGACACATTGGGGCCCGGGGTTCCAGCATCAATGCTGCCGAGCGCGGGTCAAAAGATCACCGGATGTGCGGTGGCGGCCGCGGCTCACCCGTTCGAACCACTCTCGCCCGAGGATGTGCGGATGTGACCGAGAACCGGTATCCCGGCGCCCATCGCGCCGGTCCCCCCTAGCCCCGTGGTGAACGCCCGGACCGCCGACACCCCCTCGGTGGCCCAGCTCGTTCTTTCGCTGGAATGTTAGCGCTAACACCGGACGTTTTCCCGTCGAATCCGCGGAACGGGAGCTGTGTTGTTCCCGCGCGCCGGTGCTCGCCGTCCCCACGGAGGTGACCATGACTGTCCTCGACTTTCCCGGTCCGCGGCCGACCCTGGCCGACGTGGCCCGCGCCGCCGGTGTCTCGTCGGCGACGGCGTCGCGGGTGCTCAACGGATTTCCGCAGGTCCGCGCGGAAACCCGGCGTCAGGTCGAACAAGCCGTCCGCACCCTCGGCTACGTCCGGCAGCGCGCGGCCCGGACCGGCGACGGCGCCGCGACGGGCACGGTCGCCGTCGTGGTGTGCGAGGACGGGCTGCGCCTGTTCTCCGACCCGTTCTTCGGCCGGATCATGCGGGGCATCGACCGGGAATGCACCGCGGCCGGCCGGCAGGTCGTGGTGCTGATGATGCAGGCGTCGGCGCAGGCGCCCGCCTTCCGGTACCTCGGCGGCGGGCACGTCGACGGCGCGCTGTTCGTGAGCACGCACGCGCGCTGCACGACGGCGTTGTCCCGGGCCGATTTCCCGGTCGTCAGCGCCGGGCGGCCGATGGTCCCCGACCCGGCCCGCTACACCTACGTGGACGTCGACAACCGCGGCGGCGCCGCGGCGGCCGTGCGCTACCTGCAGGCCGCCGGGCGGCGGCGGATCGTCACCGTGGCGGGCCCGAAGGACATGGCCCCGGGCCAGGACCGCCTCGCCGGCTACGCCACGGCGATCTCCGGAACCCGGGTGGTCGACCCGGGATCGGTCGCCCACGGCGACTTCGGCCAGGCCTCCGGCGAGCACGCGATGTACCGCCTGCTCGACCGCCGGCCGGACCTCGACGCGGTGTTCGCGGCGTCCGACGTGATGGCGGTGGGCGTGCTGCGCGCCCTGCGCCGGGCGGGCCGCCGCGTTCCCGACGACGTCGCGGTCGTCGGCTTCGACAACTCCCCGGTGGCCCTGACGACCGACCCCCCGCTGACGACGGTGAGCCAGCCGGTCGAGGCACTGGGCGCCCGGGCGGCGAGCGAACTGCTCGCGGTGATCGACGGCACGGCGAGCCGGCCGCGGCGCGTGGTGCTGGGGACGAAACTGGTGGTCCGCGAGTCGGCGTGAGGTGCTGTTCGGCTGGACCGCGTTCGCCGTCGCCGTGGCCGAAGCAGCAGTCGCCGCAGACGGGGCCCGGATGCCGTCTCAGCGGTAGCCGGCCGCGGCGACGTCCGCCCCGACCGCGGCGTCGGTCGCGTCCGACGGGTAGCCGGCCACCATCGCGCCCTCGGACGTGCGTGCCGCTGGTCACCAGGTACATGCCTTCCGGCGCGCTGCCCTTCGGGACGCCGGGGGCGGACCCGTCGCGCCGGTAGCTGTTCTTCGGGGCGAGGTAAAGTGAGTACACTTTGGACCCGCCGACGGTCAGCGCTTCGCGGTTCGCCACGGCCGGGGTGTCCTGGCCGCCCGCGCCGCCGGCGCAGAAGGAATCCTGGGCCGCGGCGTCCGCCTGGCCCCCGGTCGTGCGGACGCCGATGTTCCGGGTGGTGCCGTCCGATGAACGGCGGATCTGGTACAGCCAGCCGGTGTAGGCGGCGAACAACGCCCGTTTCGGGGACGCTGAGACTTTCAAGCGGCCACCGTGGTTGTTCGGCGTGAGAAGCGTGTGAAGCATTCCGCGGGTCCCTGGTCTTTGCGCGGGCTTCACGATTGAATACATCGAATCGGGCGACCGCGTGTTGACACGACCGTCCGCGCAAACGGATGCTCGGCGTACCGGCCGAAAGGCCGAACCCCGGACCGACAAGAGGGAGACAGCCGAGCCATGACCACCGTGCCGGCGAACCCTCCCGGTGCGTCCTGATGGAGCCGGACCTCATCGAGATCACCGTCACCGTGCCGCACACCCCCGCGGCCGTGTGGACGATCGTCGGCCGTCCGCACCTGTACCCGCGGTTCGTCCGCGGGATCACCGCGTGCGAGCTGGTTTCCGAGGCCACCGGCCGGGGCGCCCGCTACCGGTACCGCGCCGGCGGCGAGGGCGAGGCCGAGGTCTTCGTCCACCGCCGGGACGAGCACCTGGCGTGGTCGGGCCCGCAGCACCGGATGTCCGTCGTGCTGCGCCCGGTGCCCGAGGGCTGCGCGCTCACCATCCTGCTGACGCTGCTGGACGGCCGGTCGACGGCGGCCCCGCGGATCCGGCAGCGGATCCTGGACGCGGTCGCGGCGATCAGCGACCACCTCGGCGGCGTGCCCGCGGCGGATCCCCTGCCCCCGCGCCCGTCGAAGCGCGAACTCGCGCGGATCCTCGTCCGGGCCGGGGTCCTCACCCCGGCCCAGCCCACCGGGACACTGCGGCAGCTGCGGTCGGTGGGCCGCTGGGGCTCGACGCTGGCCGGCGGCTACGAAGCGGTGGCCCGGCGCGCGCCCGACGCCCTCGCGCTGTGCGACGAGCGGTCCGAGCGGACCTTCGGCGAGGTCGACGACCGCACCACGCGGCTGGCCGCGGTCCTGAAGCGTCACGGCACCACCGAGGGTTCGCGCGTGCTCCTGATGTGCCGCAACCACAACGCGATGGTCGAGGCGATGATCGCCTGCAGCAAGCTCGGTGCGGACGTCGCCCTGATGAACACCGGCCTGGCGCTGGGACAGGCCGCCGAGTTCGCGCTGCGGCACGGATCCCGGCTGGTGCTCGCCGACGCCGAATTCGCGGCCCTGCGCGGGCGGCTGCCGTCGGAGATCCCGCAGTTGTGGACGTGGCCGCCCGGCGGCTGGAACGGGCCCACCATCGAAGAACTCATCGAGGCCGAGCCGCCCGCCCGGATCGCGCCACCGGCGAAGCCCGGCCGGCTCGTCGTGCTCACCTCGGGCACCTCGGGCCCGCCGAAGGGCGCGCGCCGCCCGACGCCGAACAACGTCGCGGACGCCGCCGCGGTGCTGTCGGAAATCCCGCTGCGGGCCGGGGAACCGATCCTGGTGGCCGCGCCGCTGTTCCACACGTGGGGCCTGGCCGCGCTCCAGCTCGGCATGGCGCTGCGCGCCGGGCTGGTGCTGCTGCGGCGGTTCGACCCGGAAGCGACGCTGGCGATGGTCCAACGGCAGCGCTGCACGGCGTTGTTCGCGGTCCCGACGATGCTGCGGCGGCTGCTCGACCTGCCGGAGCGGACCCGCGCCCGCTACGACCTTTCTTCGCTGCGCGTGGTCGCCAGCTCCGGCGCGACCCTGCCGGGCCGGCTGGCCGAGGAGTTCATGGACGCCTTCGGCGACATCCTCTACAACCTGTACGGCTCCACGGAGGTGTCGTGGGCGGCGATCGCCGGGCCGCGCGACCTCCGCGCGGCCCGCGGCACGGCCGGCCGGCCGCCGATCGGCACGGCGATCCGCGTCCTGGACCGCGCGGGCACCCCGGTGCCGCCCGGTGCGACCGGCCGGCTCTACGTCGGCAACCGGCTGCTGTTCGACGGGTACACCGACGGCGAGCAGCTCGACGTCCGCGACGGCCTGATGCACACCGGCGACCGCGGGTACGTCGACGCGAACGGCCTCCTGTTCGTCCAGGGCCGCGAGGACGAAATGATCGTGTCCGGCGGCGAGAACGTGGCCCCGGCCCCGGTGGAAGAGGTCCTGCTCACGCTGCCGGAGGTCCGCGAGGCGGCGGTGGTCGGGGTGCGCGACCCCAAGTACGGCCAGCGCCTGGCGGCGTACCTGGTGCTCGTTCCGGGCGCCCAGCTGGACGCCGACACGGTCCGGTCCCACGTCCGTGAGCGCCTGGCCCGGTTCGCCGTGCCCCGCGACGTCGTGTTCGTCGAGGAGCTGCCGCGCAATGCGACGGGCAAGGTCGTGAAGCGCGCCCTGCGCCGCAGCTACCGCTGGTGACCGGACCGGCCCGTGGCGGTCCCGGCGGCAGTGTCGTGAGTGGACGCCCGAGTACCGGGAGCCGGCGTCAGGCCGGGCAGCTGACGTCGTGCTCAGGGGCCGCCAGCGTGAGCAGGTAGCGGTCGGCGGCCGAGCGGGCGCAGGCGTTGCGCGGGTAGACGCCGTGGCCGGCGCCTTCGTAGGTCAGCAGCGTCGTGTTCGAAGGTGCCTGGCGGTGGATGGCCAGCGCCCAGGCGTACGGGGTCGCCGGGTCGTACCGGGAGTTCAGCAGCAGGATGCGCGGCGCCCGCGGGATGTCCAGCCGGTGCGGCGGGTTCGCCGGCGGACCGTGGACGCCGAGGCACGCCATCGTTTCGCTGTGGCTCAACGTGCTGCCGCGCATGATCGGCCCCCGGCGCAGCTCTTCGGCGTGCAGCGCGGAGTACTGCGCGAAATCCCGGATCCGGAGGTCGAAGTCCTGGCAGACGACGGCCAGCCGGATCGAGGCGTAGTTGTAGGAGAACTGCGCGGTCACCGGCGGGTTCCCGGCCGCGGTTTCGGCGATCGCCTGGGCCGCGTCGGGCCAGTCCGGGCCGTACATGTCCTTCAGCACGCGGTCGCGCAGGTCGCTCCGCTCCGGCGCTTCGGTCACCGCGAGGGCTTTCTGCCAGACGGCGAAGACGTCCTGGCCGTGCAGCGCGCAGGTCGTCGTCCGGTCGCACCACGCGGCGAACCGGCGGAACGCCCCGTCCGCGGCGGCGGCCCGGTCACCCAGGAACCGGTCGAGGCCGGCGCTGTGGTCGATGGAGCTGTCGAGCACCATCGCCCGGACCCGGTCGCCGTGCAGTTCGGCGTACTGCTGACCGAGCAGCGTGCCGTAGGAGAGGCCGAGGAAGCTGAGCCGGGGCTCGCCGAGCGCGCGGCGGAGCGCGTCCATGTCCCGGGCGTTGGCCGCGGTGTCCGCGTGGTCGAAGACGGGCCGGTTGCGGGCCCGGCAGGTGGAGACCGCCCGCTCGCTGTACTCGCGGAGCGCGGCGAACGCGGCGCGGTCGGCGGGCTCGTCGCCCGGCGGCCTGCCGGTGTCCGGGCACTCGATGAACTCGCTGTGTCCGGTGCCGCGCACGTCGAAGCCGACGACGTCGAACCGGGCCTGGACCTCCGGGCTGAAGAAACCGGGTGTCAATGCGAATTCCGCATTCGACGAGCCGGGGCCCCCGAGATCGGCCAGCAGCACTCCCATGCGGTGCGCGGAATCCGTGGCGCGGTGCCGGGCCACCGCGAGTGCGATCGACGGCCCGCCGGGGGAGTTCCAGTCCAGCGGCACCCGCAGCGTGCCGCACTCGCCGTCCGGCGGGCCGGGGCTGTCGGGGTCGTCGGGGCAGGCCGTCCAGACGATCGGGGCCGGTGTCCAGTTTTCGCCGGTCACGGCGGGAATGGCGCCGGTGAGCAGGAGTGCGCTCGCCAGAACGGTTCCCAGCACCCCGCGGCTCCTCTCGGCGCAAACCCCGACTTCGCCGACCGTAGGGCGTCCGGGGTCCGGCCTGCAAGAGCCGATCGGCCGGTGGGAGCGTTCCCGGCCGTCGGCTGCGGTGCTATTCCGGCGCGGTCGTTTCCCGGGGCACGCTCAAGCGCCCGCTGTCATCCGGTGATCGGTGACATCGGAGCGAAACGGTCTTCTTCTTTCCGGCCTCGCTTCTTTCCGGCGCCGCGCGACACCGTTCGTGCGGTCCGCGCGGCAGGAACTGCCGTAATCGGGAGTCAGGCGGCGGCTTTCCTGCGCTTTCGCGAAGAGGGCGCGGACGATTCCGGCTCGCTGCCGTGCACCCGCTCGAAGGCGGCGACGACTTCGGAGGAGAGCCGGCCCCGCTCGGAGACGTCGTAGCCGTTCGCGTTCGCCCAGGCCCGGATCCGCTGGTTGCGCTCCCGATCGGCGGCCGTGGTGGACTGCCCGGTGGCCACGCGCACCTTCCGCCCGCCGACGCGCCGGCCGGCGCCGATGTAGCGCGCCAGTTCGTGCCGCAGGGCGGACGCGTTCCGGTCCGAGAGGTCGATTTCGAAGGTGACGCCGTCGAGGCTGAACTGGACGGTCTGGGCGGCGGTGCTGCCGTCGAGGTCGTCGAGGATCTCGACCGAGACTTTCTGGGCCACTTGGGTGCTCCTCCGGTGGATGTGCGCTCGAGAACGCGAACAGCACAATGCGTTCGCCGGAAGTGTATCCACAACCGGCGCGAAAGGGAATTCAACTCACAGGGAAAGGGTGCGGTCCGTTCGGCGTAATTGCCCGGCATCGGACCAGGAAGCAGGCACGGGAGCCGATCAGCGCGGCGGCGGGGAAATGGGCGAAGTCGCCTCAATGGGTGAAGAACGCCTCCGGCTGGGGGCCGCGGGCCGGGGTCGCGGCGTGGCTGTCGCGGGGGTGAACGTGCTGGTGGGATGGGTCTACTGTGGACGTCCATTCGGGATCGTGGCCGGTGACGATCGGGTGGAGGCTGAGTCTTTTGCGGCATTGCGTTCCCGGAATGTCGCTGGGGGTGGGTGACGGGTGGGAGTGCGGAAACGGGGAGGTGGTGGGCCCGTCGCCGCTGCGGCGGGTGCCCGGGGTGCGCCCGCCGGGCGTGCCTTGCGTCGGCTCGCGTCGACCGTCCGCAGCCTCGGTGGCGATCTGTGGGGCCGGGTGCCTCTGCCTCCGCCACCCCGCGGACTTCGCCGAGGCGCCCATGGCTACACCGAGATGCGGCGCCGGGTGTCGCAGACAGCCGTTCGCGTTCCGTCACCCCGCCGGCGCCGCCCGCGGCCCCGTCACCTCCCGGCGCTGCCCGCGGCCCCGTCACCCCGCCGGCGCCGCTCGCCGCCCCGTCACCCCGCCCGCGGCCGCGCCGGGCCCGGTGGCTCCGCGCTGCCGCGTCGGTTGCCCGAGCTCCGCGCCAGCCCCTGTGGGGGTCCTGCGGATCCATGGGGCACGCAGGTCCGCACGCACGCGGCGCCCCGGCCGAGTCCTTCCGGGTCTCTCGCCGACTCTCGCCCGCGCTGCGGTCCCATGCCCTCATCCGTGGCCGCTTCCCTACTGGCCGCGCGCCCCCGGCGCCCGGGGCGTTCCGGGGTGCTCGCCGGCTACCGCGCGGGGCCGCTCTCGATCCACGCGGCCCTCCGTCCGTCGCGCGAGCTCTGCGTCGGTCCGGGTGGCGGCACCCTCACTCGTCCCCGGGGCGGCCGGGGGTGACGACAGGCGGACCGGCTCGGAGATCAATATCCCCGTGGCCGCCGAACGGAGACGCCCCGCGATCTTGGGCGCGCTACCGAACCGGGCGCGGACTCCAAGCGGGCGAACGGGTCCCGCTGCGGAAGGGGACGTTAACCTTCCGGTTCGCCGATCCGAACCGAACTGGATGCCCAAGGCCGCCGCCGTTCAAACCGCTTCCCACGCCATTCCCGCGTCACCTTTGTCCGCTTGACGACTTCCCGTGCAGGATCTGCGCCTGCGGCCTGTTGGATCGATCATTTCACCGAACTGGCCCTTCCTTCCGCGTTACCCGCCAATCGGGTGACGTGCAGTAAGCTGAAGCACAACTGTCGAAACTTGCGTACCTTGCCCCGTGGGGCCGGTAGCCACCCGAGTGCCGAGGTGTCTTCGCAGGTGAGCGCCTTGCCGTAAAGTCAAACCTCCCAATCGAGGTAACATTTTCCGGCAGAAGAGTGAACATTAATCAACGGTGTACTACTCGCTGTCCGGGTAAAGCCGCGCGATTTTTGGACATTTTCGCCAATGCTCCGTTCGGCGGTACGAGCAACGCGTTCACTCGGTAGCGTGATGCCAATCCGGCTGGTCTTGGGGGTTCTCGACTGCCGGGTGACCGACCTGTTGCACGAAGAACGCCGGTTGTCGCGAGCGTTCGGCGGTCGCTGGGGCCTAATCGGCACAGCGGGGGTGCCGTCGAAAACGGAACTGTTTCCGGGTGTCGCCACGCGGCTGTCACGGTGGAAAGGATCAATGTGTCTCGCGCTCGTTCCTGCAGGTTCGCCCGGTGGGGGGCACCCCGGGCGGATTTGTTGAACGAGTGGCAAAAAGCCGCCCGCCGGGGTGGGGGCGAAGGCCCGGTTTTCCCGGTCGCCGGCCACACCTGCGTGTCGTCTCCCAGCGCCCGGACGCGCCTGCGCTGACCTCATCCGTGCTCGAAAGGTTCCTGCAATGCCGCGATACGACGTCTCGGTTCCCGACGCCGACGACGACAGATCGGTCCCCGCGCGTACCCTCGCCGGGCTGTTCGAAGCGCAAGCCGCGCGCACCCCGGCGGAACCGGCCCTGACCGGCGCCGACGGCACCCTGACCTACGCGGCGGTCAACGCGCGGGCGAACCGGCTGGCGCGGCTGCTGATCCGGCACGGTGCCGGCCCGGAACGGGTCGTCGCGCTCGTTTTGCCGCGGTCGGCCGACCTGGTCGTCGCCGAGCTGGCGGTGGCCAAGGCCGGGGCCGCCTTCCTGCCCGTCGACCCCGACCAGCCCGCCGAGCGCATCGCCTTCGTGCTCGACGACGCGGACCCCGTGCTCGTGGTCACCCGCGAAGCCACCCACGAAGTCACCCGCGAAAGAACCGGCAGCACCACCCTCGACCTCGGCGAACCGGGCCTGCTCGACGACACGGGAAGCGATCCCGACGCCGACCCCACCGACGCCGACCGCGCCCGCCCCCTGCACCTCGACCACCCGGCCTACCTCATCTACACCTCCGGCTCGACCGGCGTGCCCAAGGGCGTGCTCGTCACCCACCGCGGCCTGGCCGGCTTCTTCGCCGCGATGCGCGAGCACTACGACGTGCGCCCCGGCGACCGGGTCCTCGAGTTCTCCTCCCCGAGCTTCGACGCCGCCATCCTCGAGCTCGGCATGGCGCTGCCCCACGGGGCCGCCCTGGTCGTGCCCCCGCCCGGCCCGCTGCTGGGCGACCGGCTTGCCGACGTCCTGGCCGAACACGAAGTCACCCACGCGCTCATCCCGCCCGTCGCGCTGGCCACGCTGCCGAAGCACGCGCTGCCGGCCTTCCGCACGGTGATCGTCGGCGGGGACGCCTGCCCGCCCGAACTGGTCCGGACCTGGGCGCCCGGCCGCCGGATGATCAACTCCTACGGCCCCACCGAGTTCACCGTCGTGGCCACCTGGAGCGACCCGCTCGTCCCCGGCGGCACGCCGCCGATCGGCCACCCGCTGCCGGACGCCACCGCGTACGTGCTCGACGAGGCCCTGCGCCCGGCCGCCACCGGCGAGCTCTACGTCACCGGCCCGGGGCTGGCCCGCGGCTACCTCGACCGGCCCGGCCTGACCGCGAGCCGGTTCGTCGCCGACCCCTTTGGCGAGCCCGGCGCCCGGATGTACCGCACCGGCGACATCGTCCGCCGGACCGCGGACGGCGAGCTGGAGTTCGTCGGACGGGCCGACCACCAGGTCAAGATCCGGGGCTTCCGGATCGAACCCGGTGAAATCGAAGCGCTGCTCCTGCAGCAGGAAGGCGTCCGCGAGGCCGTCGTCGTCCCCCGCGAGGACCGCGTCAAGCGCCTGGTCGCCTATTTCGTCGGGGACGCCGATCCGGCGGACCTGCGCGCCGCCGCGGCCGACCGGCTGCCGCCGTACATGGTCCCGGCCGCCTTCGTCGTGCTCGACGCGATGCCGCTGACCCACCACGGCAAGCTCGACCGCGACGCGCTGCCCGAACCCGACTGGCAGGCCCAGGTCCGCGCGGCCCACACCGCGCCCCGGACCCCGGCCGAGCACGCCCTCGCCGAGATCTGGGCCGACGTGCTCGGTGTACCGGAGGTCGGCGTCGACGCGGACTTCTTCGAACTCGGCGGCGACTCGATCCTCGGGGCACGCGCCCTCGCCCGCATCCGCGCCCGCTTCGGGGCGGAGCTCTCCCCGCGGGTCGTGTTCGACGCCCGCACCATCGCGAAACTCGCCGAGCTGCTGCCCGACGACGGCGTCCCGGCCGGCGGGATCGAGCCGGTGACCCACGACGCCGTGGTGCCGCTGTCGCCGGTCCAGCGCCGCCTGTGGGTCCTCGACCAGCAGAACCCCGGCAGCACCGAATACAACGCCGGGGTCGGCCTCACCCTCGAAGGCCCGCTGGACCGCGACGCCCTGCGCGCCGCGCTGGACGCACTCGCCGCGCGGCACGAGTCACTGCGGACGACGTTCCGCACCGTCGACGGCGAGGGCGTCCAGGTCGTCGCCGACGACGGCACCATCCCGCTGCAGGAGGCCGACGCCGAGGCGGACCTGGACGCGCAGCTCGCCGCCGAGCTGGACCGCCCCTTCGACCTGGCCACCGGGCCGCTCACCCGCGCCCTGCTGATCCGCCGCGGCCCGGACGAGCACCTGCTCCTGCTCTGCCAGCACCACATCATCACCGACGGCTGGTCGGTCGGGCTGCTGGTCGACGAGCTCGCCGCGCTGTACGCGGGGGAGAAGCTCGATCCCCTGGAGATCGGCTACCGCGACTTCTCCCGCTGGCACCACGACCGGCTGGCCGGCTCCCTGCGGGAGGAGCAGCTGGGGTACTGGCGCGCGCAGCTCGCCGGCCTCGAACCGCTCGACCTGCCCACCGACCGGCCCCGCCCGCCCGTGCGGGCCACCGAGGGCGCGATCCGCCGGTACACCCTGCCCGCGGACCTCGCCGGGCAGCTCGCCGAACTCGGCCAGGACACCGGCGCGACCCTGTTCACGACGCTGACCGCGCTCGTCCAGGTGCTGCTGGCCCGCTACGCCGGGCAGGACGACGTCGCCGTCGGCACCGCGGTGTCCGGCCGCGACCACGACCAGCTCGAACGGCTCGCCGGGTTCTTCGTCAACACCCTCGTCCTGCGGTCCGCGGTGGACCGGGGAGAACCGTTCGACCACTTCCTCGGCCGGGTCAAGGAGACGACGCTGGCGGCCTTCGCCGCCGCCGAAGTCCCCTTCGACCAGGTCGTCGACGACCTGCGGCCGGCCCGTGACCCGAGCCGGACCCCGCTGGTGCAGGTCCTGCTGGTACTGCAGCAGGACCTGGTCCGGCCCCGGGAGGCGGGCGCCCTCCGCCTGGGCGAGCACGACCTGCCCCGCCCCCGGGCCCGGTTCGACCTCGTGCTGGAGTTCCAGCCGCAGGGTCGCAGCTTCGCGATCGAGTACGACACCGCGCTCTTCGACGCCTCGACGATCGACCGCTTCGCCGGGCACCTGCGGGTGCTGGCCGAGGCCGTGGTCGCCGAGCCGCACCGGCCGGTGGCCGAGCTGCCGCTGATGGGGGCCGCCGAGCTGGCCCACCTGCGCGAGCTGGCGCACGGGCCGGTGCTCGAAGCTCCGGCCACCACGCTGCCGCAGCTGTTCGAGGCCCAGGCGGCCCGCACCCCGGACGCGGTCGCGGTCGTCTGCGACGGCCGCTCGCTGACGTACCGGGAGCTCGACGCGCAGGCCAACCGGCTCGCCCGGGTCCTCGTCGAGCGGGGCGCCGGGCCCGAACGGTTCGTCGCCGTCTCGCTGCCGCGCACCGAGCGCATCCTGGTGGCCCTGCTCGGCGTGCTGAAGTCGGGCGCCGCTTACCTCCCGGTCGACCCGGCCTACCCGGCCGACCGGAAGGAGCTGATCCTCGAGGACGCCGCCCCGGCCCTGCTGCTCACCCCGGACGGCCGCGGCCCGGGCTCCGTGCCCGCCCTCGCGTTCGACGACCCCGCCCTGCTCGACGGCCGGGCGGACTCGCCGCTGGGCCGCGCGACGAACCCGGACCACCCCGCCTACGTGATCCACACGTCCGGCTCGACCGGCCGGCCCAAGGGCGTCGTGATCGCCCACCGCAGTGCCGCGAACCTGATGGCCTGGGCCGAACGCGACTTCAAGGACGTCTTCCGCCCCGGGTCCACCGTGGTCGCGTCGACGTCGCTCAACTTCGACGTCTCCGTGTTCGAGGTCTTCGCGCCGCTGATGACCGGCGCCACCGTCGAGGTCGTGCGGGACGTGCTGGCCCTCGGCGAAGGCGAGCAGGACGGCCGGCCGGTCGGCCTGGTCAGCGGCGTGCCTTCGGCGTTCGCCCAGCTGCTGGCCCAGGGCGCGGTGTCGGTGCGGCCGTCCACTGTGGTCCTCGCCGGTGAGGCACTCACGCTGCACGCGCTGCACGACATCCGGAAAGCCCTGCCGGACAGCCGGATCGCGAACATCTACGGGCCCACCGAGTCCACTGTGTACGCCACCGCGTGGTACCACGACACCGACCGCACGCCGCCGATCGGCCGCCCGATCGCCGGGATCCGCGCGTACGTGCTCGACCGCGGGATGCGGCCGGTCCCCGTCGGCGTTCCCGGCGAACTGCACCTCGGCGGCGCCGGCGTGGCCCGCGGCTACCTCGGCCGGCCGGGCCTGACCGCCGGCCGGTTCGTGGCCGACCCGTTCGGCGAGCCGGGGATGCGGATGTACCGGACCGGCGACGTCGTGCGCTGGACCGCCCGCGGCGAGCTGGAGTACCTCGGCCGGGCCGACGACCAGGTCAAGATCCGCGGGTTCCGGATCGAGCCCGGCGAGGTGGAAGCCGCGCTGCGGAAGCACCCGGACGTGACCGAGGCGGTCGTGGTCGCGCGCACCGACGCCGGGCACCAGCGGCTGGTCGCCTACGTCGTGCCCGCCGCCCCCGCCGACCTGCGGGAGTTCCTCGGCGCTTCGCTGCCCGCCCACCTCGTCCCGTCGGCGTTCGTGCCGCTGGACCGGCTGCCGCTCAACCCCAGCGGCAAGCTCGACCGGCGCGCCCTGCCCGCCCCGGACTTCACCGGCGGCGCCACCCGCGTCGCGCCGCGCACCGAGACCGAACGGCTGCTGGCCGCCATCTGGGCCGACGCCCTCGGCCTGCCCGAGGTCGGCGTCGAGGACAACTTCTTCGAACTCGGCGGCGACTCGATCCTCAGCATCCGGCTCGTGTCCGAGGCGGCCAAGGCCGGCCTGCGGATCACCACCAAGGACGTCTTCCGGCACCAGACGATCGCCGCGCTCGCCGCGGCGGCCGGGGTGGCCGAGCCCGCGGCGCCCGCGGCCGAGCGGCCCGCGGCGAGCGGCGAGGTGGTCGTCACCCCGATCCAGCACTGGTTCCTGGACACCGACCCGGCCGACCCGGACCACTTCGTCCAGCAGCTGAGCGTCCGGCTCGCCGACGACGTCGACGAAGACCGGCTGCGGGCCGCGGTGAACGCGGTCGTCGCCCACCACGACGCCTTCCGGCTGCGGTTCCGCAAGACGGCCGGCGGCTGGACGCAGGAACACGCCGAACCGGGCGAGGCCGACGTCTTCGGCGCGGAGATCGACGTCGAGCACGGCCCGCTGGTCAGCGCCGAGCTCACCGGCACGACCCTGCGCCTGGCCGTGCACCACCTCGTGGTGGACGGCGTCTCGTGGCGGATCCTGCTGGAGGACCTCGACCACGCCTACCACGGCCGCGACCTCGGCCCCCGGACGACGTCGTTCCAGGAGTGGGCCGCCCGGCTCGCCGGGCACGACTTCGACGGCGACCTCCCGTACTGGCGGGCGGTCGACGGCGCCCAGATCCCGCTGGACACCGACGGTGCCGGCACGGTCGCGAGCACCCGGACGGTGACCACCCGCCTGGACGCCGAGCTGACCCGGGCGCTGCTGCAGGACGTCCCGGGCGTGTACCGCACCCAGGTCAACGACGTGCTGCTGACCGCCCTCGGCGGGGCCCTGCGCCGCTGGACCGGCGCCGGGAAGGTGCTGGTCGACCTCGAAGGCCACGGCCGGGAGGACCTGTTCGACGACGTCGACCTGTCCCGCACGGTCGGCTGGTTCACCTCGATGTTCCCCGTCGCGCTCGACGTCCCGGGCGGCGACATCCCGGACGGCGACATCCCGGACGGCGACGTTGCGGCGCGGCTCAAGTCCGTCAAGGAGCAGCTGCGGGCGATCCCGGCCCGCGGCCTGTCCTACGGCGTGCTGCGCCACCTCGCCGGGACCGCGCCCGCGGTGACGCCCCGGCTCAGCTTCAACTACCTGGGCCGCTTCGAGGCCGAGGGCGAGCTCTACCGCGGGCTCGAGCGGGAACTGGAACTCGAGCAGCACCCCGCCGACGTCCGCGCGCACGCCGTCGACGTCGTCGCCCGGGTCACCGACGGCTGCCTGGAGATCTCCTGGTTCTACTCCGACCGGCTGCACGACGAAGCCACGATCCGCACGGCCGCCGACGATCTCGTCGACGGGCTGGCCGGGATCGTCGCGCACTGCACGCGACCCGGGGCCGGCGGCCGCACGCCGTCGGACTTCCCGCTGGCCGCCCTCGACCAGGCCGCGGTGGACCGGCTCGCCGGCGACGGCCGCGACGTCGAGGACATCTACCCGCTCACCCCGGCCCAGGCCGGCATGCTCTTCCACCGGCTCACCGGCGGCGGCCGGCACGCCTACCTCCAGCAGGTGACGTTCGTGCAGAGCGACGTCCCCGACCCCGAAGCGCTGGGCCGCGCCTGGCAGCGGGTGGTGGACCGCACCCCGGTCCTGCGCACCCGGGTGGTCTGGGACGGCCTCGACGAGCCCGTGCAGGTGGTCCACCGGCAGGTCATCCTGCCGATCGAGTACCGCGACTGGACGAGCGAGGCCGCCGACCTCGACGCCGTGCTGGCGGCCGACCGGGACGCCGGCCTGGACCTGGGCGCACTGCCGCTGATGCGGCTGCTGCTCGCGCGCGTCTCGGCGACCGAGGTCCGCGTGGTCTGGACGTTCCACCACCTGCTGCTCGACGGCTGGAGCCTCTTCCAGGTGCTCTCCGACGTCGCGGCGGCCCACGCCGGGCGCGAGCTGCCGTCGCGGCGGCCGTTCCGCGACCACGTCCGGTGGCTGTCCGAACAGGACGGACTGGCGGCGGAATCCTACTGGCGCGAACGGCTTTCCGGGCGGCCGGAGCCGGCCCGGCTGCGCACCGACCGCGCGCCGGGCGGGCACGCGGTCGAATCGACGGCCTCGCTGCGGATCGAGCTGCCCGCCGGGCCGCTGCGCACCGCCGCGCAGCGCCACGGGCTGACCCTCAACACGCTCGTCCAGGGCGCCTGGGCGGTGCTGCTGGCCCGCCACACCGGACGGCCGGAGGTCTGCTTCGGCACGACCGTCGCCGGACGGCCCGCGGAACTGCCCGGGGCCGGCGAGATCACCGGCATGTTCATCACCACGCTCCCGGTCGTCGCCGACGTCGACGAGCGCGCGGCGGCCGTGGACTGGCTGCGCGCCCTCCAGGACACCCAGGCCGAGGCCCGGCGGTTCGACCACCTTTCCCTGGCGCGCCTGCAGAACTGGGGCGGGGAGTTCGACACGCTGCTGGTGTTCGAGAACTACCCGGTCACCGCGGAACTCGGGCTGCGCGACCTGCGGGGCGTCGAGACGACCAACTACCCGCTCAGCGTCGTCGCCTACCCCGGACCGGAGCGCCTGGAGTTCCTGTTCGGCTACGACCCGCAGCTGTTCGACGCCGAGACGGTCGCCGGGTTCGCCGGGCACCTGCAGACCCTGCTGTCCGAGTTCGCGACCCGGCCGCAGGAGCCGCTCGCCCGGCTGCGCATGCTCACCGGCCCCGAACAGCAGGACGTCCTGGGCCTCGGGACCGGTGCCGCGCTGGACCTCCCGGACGCGACCGTGCCGTCGCTGTTCGCCGAGCAGGTCCGCCGCACGCCCGACGCCGTCGCCGTCACCGGCGGCGAAACCCTGACCTACGCGGAGCTGGACGCCCGGGCGAACCGGCTGGCCCACCGCCTGCTCGCCCTCGGCGCGCAGCGGGACGGACTGGTCGGGGTGCTGCTGGGCCGCTCGGCCGACGTCGTCGTCGCCGAACTGGCGGTCCTCAAGGCCGGGGGCGCGTACCTGCCGCTGGACGCCCGCGCGCCGCGGAGCCGGCTGACGGCGCTGCTCGACGGCGTCCGCGTGCTGGTCACCGACGACGCCGGCCGGGCGCTCGCCGAAGACGTCCACAGTGGACCGGTGGTGGCGGTCGACGAGGCCGGCGACGAGCCGTCCGAGGCGCCGGATGTCCCGCTGCGGCCGGAAAACCTCGCGTACGTCATGTACACCTCGGGGTCGACGGGCACGCCCAAGGGCGTCGCCGTCAGCCACCGGGCCGTCGTCGGCCTGGCCGGGGAGCGGTCCTTCGCCGACCCGGCCCACCGGACCGTGCTCATGCACTCCGCGCTGGCCTTCGACGCCTCTACGTACGAGCTGTGGGTGCCGTTGCTGAGCGGCGGCCGGGTCGTCGTCGCCCCGCCGGGGGACGTCGACGCCGACGTGCTGCGCCGCGCGATCACCACGCACGGCGTGACCGCGCTGTTCATCACCGCGGGGCTGTTCCGCGTGCTGGCGCAGGAGGACCCCGGCTGCCTGCGCGGGGTCCGCGAGGTGTGGACCGGCGGCGAAGTGGTCCGCCCGGCCGCGGTGCACCAGGTCGCGGAAGCCTGCCCGGGCCTGACCGTGGTGGACGTCTACGGGCCCACCGAGACCACGACGTTCGCCACCCGGTTCCCGCTGCCGCCGGGCGAGCCGGTGCCGGACGTGCTGCCGATCGGGCGGCCGCTGGACGACACGGCGGCCCACGTCCTCGACCACGGGCTGCGGCCGGTGCCGCCGGGTGCCGTCGGCGAGCTGTACCTGGCCGGCAGCGGGCTGGCCCGCGGCTACCTCGGGCAGCCGGGGCTGACCGCGGAACGCTTCCTGGCCGACCCCTTCGGCACGCCGGGCGCGCGGATGTACCGCACCGGCGACCTCGTGCGGTGGACCCACGCCGGGGTCTTGGAGTTCGTCGGCCGCGCCGACGACCAGGTGAAGATCCGCGGCTTCCGCGTCGAGCTCGGGGAGATCGAGACCGCGCTGACCGCGCACCCCGAGGTGACCGAGGCCGTCGTCGTCGCGGTGGAGTCCGGCGGGACCAAGCGGCTCGTCGCCTACGTCGTCGCGACCGGAACGCCGGACCTGCGCGAGTTCCTGCTGCGGTCGCTGCCGGACTACCTCGTCCCGGCCGTGTTCGTGCCGCTGGAGGCGTTGCCGCTCAACCGGAACGGGAAGGTCGACCGCCGGGCGCTGCCGGCCCCGGACTTCGTCTCCGGGCTGGGCTACCGCGCGCCCGCCACCGAGGCCGAGCGGCTGCTCGCCGGCATCTGGGCCGAGGTGCTGCGGGCGGAGCGGGTCGGCGCCGACGACAACTTCTTCGAACTCGGCGGCGACTCGATCCTGAGCATCCAGGTCGTCTCCCGGGCCCGCCGGGCCGGCCTCGACCTGATGCCCGGCCAGGTCTTCGACCACCCGACCGTCGCCGCGCTCGCCCTCGCCGCCACCCCGGCCGCCCCCGCCGCGGCCGTCGCCGACGCCGGGCCGGTGACCGGCGAGGTCCCGCTGACGCCGGTGCAGCACTGGTACCTCGACCCGCGGCCGGTGCACCCCGAGCAGTTCGTCCAGTCCGTTTCGGTGGAGCTGCCCGCTGCGCCGGACCCGGCGCTGCTGCGCCGCGCGCTGCGCGATCTCCAGCTGCACCACGACGTCCTGCGGCTGCGCTTCACCGCCGACGGGCAGCACCACGCGCCCGACGCCGTGGACGTCCTCGACGCCACCATCGACCTCGAGCAGGGCCCGCTGCTGCGCGCCGAACTGTCCGGCACGACGCTGACGCTGGCCGCCCACCACCTGGTCGTCGACGGCGTTTCGTGGCGGATCCTCCTGGAGGACCTGGAAACCCTGCTGGCCGGCGGCGAACTCCCGGCCAAGACGACCTCGTTCCGCGACTGGGCCCGCACGCTGGCCCGGCACGCGGCCGACGGGTTCTTCGACGACGAACTCGCCCACTGGACGGCGATCGACGCCGACCCGGCCCTGCCGGTCGACGCCGGCGGCGAGAACACCTACGGCGCGGCCCGCTCGGTGGTCGTGCGGCTGCCCGCCGGGCCCACCCGCGCGGTGCTGCACGACGTGCCGGGGGCGTACCGGACGCAGGTCAACGACGTCCTGCTGACCGCACTCGGCCGTGTCCTGGGGGACTGGACCGGCCGGGACCGCGTGCTCGTCGACCTCGAAGGCCACGGCCGCGAGGACCTGTTCCCCGGGATCGACCTGTCCCGCACGGTCGGCTGGTTCACCTCGATCTTCCCGGTCGAGCTGACCTCGTCCGGCGAGGACTGGGGCGACGCCCTGAAGACGACGAAGGAACGGCTCCGCGCGATTCCCCGCCGCGGCCTCGGCTACGGCGCCCTGCGTCACCTCACCGGCACCGCCCCGCGCCTCGAACCCCGGATCAGCTTCAACTACCTGGGCCGCTTCGACCACGGCGGCGGCCTGGGCGGCGCCGCGCACCCCGCGCAGACCCGCGCGCACCAGCTCGACGTCGTCGGCGCGGTCGTCGGCGACGAGCTGGAACTGACCTGGCACTACGCGGAAGGCGTGCACACCGAGGCCACCGTGCGCCGGCTCGCCGAGGCCCTCCTCGAAGCGCTCGCCGGGATCGTCGCGCACTGCGCCCGGCCGGACGCGGGCGGCCGCACGCCCTCGGACTTCCCCCTCGCCCGCCTCGACCAGGCCGCGGTGGACCGCCTCGCCGGCACCGGCCGGACGGTCGAGGACATCTACCCGCTCACCCCGATGCAGTCCGGCATGGTCTTCCACAGCCTCGTCGACGGGGCGGGTGGGACGTACCTCAACCAGGTGCGGCTGCGGCTGACCGGTGTCACCGACCCGGAGCGGTTCGCCCGGGCCTGGCAGCAGGTCGTCGCGGACACGCCGGTGCTGCGCACCCGGGTCGTCTGGGACGGCCTCGACGAGCCCGTGCAGGTCGTCGAGCGGTCCGTCACCGTCCCGGTCGTGCACCTCGACTGGACCGCACTGGACGACGACGAGCGCGCCCGGGAGCAGGAGCGGTACCTCGAAGCCGACCGCGCCGAGGGCTTCGACCTGACGGCGGCCCCGCTGCTGCGGCTGGCGTTCGCCCGGCTGCCCGGCGGCGACGTCCTGCTCCTGTGGACCTTCCACCACGTGCTGCTCGACGGCTGGAGCGCCGCGCAGGTGTTCGGCGAAGTGTGCGCGCGCTACGCGGGTGCCGCCGGGACCGGGCACCGCCCGCCGTTCCGCGAGTACCTGCGCTGGCTCGGCGAGCAGGACACCACGGCCGCGGAAATCCACTGGCGCGAGCAGCTCGCCGGCCTGCGGACCCCGACGCCGCTGCCCTACGACCGCCGTCCGGTGGAGGCCCACCGCGCGCGGTCGGCCGCATCGGTCCGGGTGTCGGCACCCGCCGACGGGCTGCGGGAGCTGGCGCGGCGCGCCGGCCTGACGCTCAACACGATCGTCCAGGGCGCCTGGGGCCTGGTGCTGTCCCGCTACAGCGGCGAATCCGCCGTGGTCTTCGGCACCACCGTGTCCGGGCGGCCCGCCGAGCTGCCCGGCGTCGAGTCGATGGCCGGGCTGTTCATCAACACCCTGCCCGCGCCGGTGACCGTCCACGACGGACTGACCGTGGCGGACTGGCTGCGTGACCTGCAGGCGGCCCAGGCGCGCTCGCGCCGGTTCGACTTCGTGTCACTGGCCCAGCTGCAGACCGGGGCCGGCGGCAGCACGCTGTTCGACAGCATCCTGGTCTTCGAGAACTACCCGTTCGACACCGAAGCCGTGGCCGCCTACGGGATCGGCCTGCACGAGGACGGCGAACTGCAGCCGACCAACTACCCGCTCAGCGTCGTCGTCGCGCCGGGGGAGCGGCTGACGGTGTCGTTCGACCACGACCCGGACCTGTTCGACCGGGCCACGATCGAGCGCCTGGCCGGCCAGCTCGTGCTGGCCTTGGAAAGGCTCGGCGCGAACCCGGAAGCGCGGGTCGGCGAGCTCGACCTGCTCACCGAGGACGACCGCGAGCGCGTGCTGCGGACGTTCAACGACACGGCCCACCCGGTGGCCGGCGCCACGGTCGTCGGCCGGTTCGCCGAGCAGGTCCGCCGGACGCCGGACGCCCTCGCGGTCGACGACCTGACCTACACCGAGCTGGCCGCCCGCTCCGACGGGCTCGCGTGCCGGCTGGCCGAGCTGGGGGTCGGGGCCGAGGACCGGGTCGGGCTGCTGCTCGAGCGGTCGGCCGACGTCGTCGTGGCCGAGCTGGCGGTGCTCAAGGCGGGCGCGGCGTACGTGCCGGTCGACCTGCGGGCCCCGGCGGCCCGGATGCGCCTGGTGCTGGCCGAAGCCGACGTCGCCGTGGTGATTTCCGACCGGTCCTGTTCGGACGTCCACACCGGACCGGTGGTCCGGGTCGGCGAAACCGGCCACGGTGCGGTGCCGGAGGTCACCGTGCGCCCGGAAAACCTGGCGTACGTGATGTACACGTCCGGATCGACGGGCCAGCCGAAGGGCGTGGCGGTGACCCACCGCGACATCGTGGCCCTCGCCTCGGACCGCTCGTTCGCGGGCGCGGCGCACCGGACGGTGCTGCTGCACTCGCCGCAGGCGTTCGACGCCTCCACCTACGAGGTCTGGGTGCCGCTGCTGAGCGGCGGCCGGGTGGTCGTCGCCCCGCCCGGCGATGTGGACGCCGACGTCCTGCGCGAGGTCGTCGCCGGGCGGGGGGTCACCGCGCTGTGGCTGACCGCCGGGCTGTTCCGCCTGCTGGCGCAGGAGGACCCGGCGTGCCTGCGCGGGGCCGGGGAGGTGTGGACCGGCGGTGACGTCGTCCCCGCCGCCGCCGTGCGCCAGGTGCGCGAAGCCTGCCCCGGCCTGACCGTCGTCGACGGCTACGGCCCCACCGAGACGACCACCTTCGCCAGCCGGTTCTTCGTGGCGCCGGAGGACGCGGTGCCGGAGGCGATGCCGATCGGCCGGCCGCTGGACAACATGGCCGCCTACGTCCTGGACGCGGGGTTGCGGCCGGTCGCGCCGGGCGTGGCGGGCGAGCTGTTCGTCGCCGGGGCCGGGGTGTCCCGGGGGTACCTCGGCCGGCCGGGACTGACCGCGGACCGGTTCGTGGCCGACCCGTTCGGCGCGCCCGGCGCCCGGATGTACCGCACCGGAGACGTCGTGCGCTGGACTTCGGACGGCGTGCTGGAGTTCGTCGGCCGCGCCGACGACCAGGTGAAGATCCGCGGTTTCCGCATCGAGCCGGGCGAGATCGAAACGGCACTGGCCGCCCACCCGGAGGTCGCCGAGGCCGTGGTGATCGTCCGCGACCGGCGCCTGATCGCCTACGTCGTGACGGCCGGGCAGCCGGACCTGCGCGGGTGGCTGCAGCGGGACCTGCCCGACTACATGGTGCCCTCGGCGTTCGTCACGCTCGACGCGCTTCCCCTGAGCGCCAACGGGAAGGTCGACCGCAAGGCGCTCCCGGAACCCGCCGCCGAGCCGGCGGCCGGGTACGTGCCGCCGCGCACGGAGACCGAACGCGTGCTCGCCGGGGTCTGGGCCGACGTGCTCGGCGTGCCCGGCGTCGGCGTCGAGGACAACTTCTTCGAGCTCGGCGGCGACTCGATCCTGTCCATCCAGGTCGTCTCCCGGGCCCGGCGGCACGGTCTCGCGCTCACCCCGCGGGACCTGTTCGCCCACCAGACCGTCGCCGCGCTGGCCGTCGCGGCGGGCTCGGCCGCGGTGACCGTGGCCGAGCAGGGCCCGGTCACCGGCTCCGCCGCGCTGACCCCGATCCAGCACTGGTTCTTCGCCGGGGACTTCGGCGACCCGAACGGGTTCACGCAGTCGGTGCGGATCGAGCGGGCCGAGCCCTTCGACGTCGACACCCTGCGCGCGGCCCTGGCCACCCTGGCCGGGCACCACGACGCCCTCCGGATGCGGTTCACCGGCGGTGGCCAGGAGAACGCCCCGATCGAACCGGCCGAGTTCCTGGGCGCCGGGATCGACGTGACGAGCGGGCCGCTGCTGACCGCCGAACTGCTGGAGCCCGCGATCCTGCGGCTGACGGTCAACCACCTCGTCGTCGACGGCGTCTCGTGGCGCATCCTCCTGGAGGACTTCGAAACCGCCTACCGCGGCGGCCCGCTGCCGCCGAAGACGACGTCGCTGCGCGACTGGGCCAACCGGCTCGCGGAGCACGCCGAGGCGGGCGGGTTCGACGACGAACTGCCGTACTGGCGCACCGCGCTCGCCGTCGACCCGGCCCTGCCGGTCGACAGCGAAGCCACGGGCGAAGGCGCCGGCACGGTGACCACCCGCCTGGACGCCGAGCTGACCCGGGCGCTGCTCCAGGACGTCCCGGGCGTCTACCGGACGCAGGTCAACGACGTGCTGCTGGCCGCGCTCGGCCGGGTGCTGGCCCGCTGGACCGGCCGCGACGGCGTGCTGGTCGACCTCGAGGGGCACGGGCGCGAGGACCTGTTCGCCGACGTCGACCTCTCCCGCACGGTCGGCTGGTTCACCTCGCTGTTCCCGGTCGCGCTGCGGATCGAGGAGGGCTGGGGCCCGCTGCTCAAGTCGGTGAAGGAACAGCTGCGCGCGGTGCCCCGCCGCGGTGTCGGCTACGGCGCGCTGCGGTACCTGACCGGGACCGCGCCCGCGCTCACGCCGGAGATCAGCTTCAACTACCTGGGCCGCCTCGACGGCGCGGCCGGCAGCCTCGACTCGGCGGTCGGGGACGGCGCGGGCCGGGCGCACCTGCTCGACGTCGTCGGCCGGGTGGACCGGGACTGCCTGGAACTGACCTGGTACTACGCCCGCGACACGCACACCGCCGCCACGGTGGAACGGCTGGCCGCCGAACTGGTGGCCGCACTGGGCGAAGCCGTCGCGCACTGCGCCGAGCCCGGCGCGGGCGGCCGCACGCCGAGCGACTTCCCGCTGGCCCGGCTGGACCAGCGGCAGGTCGACCGGATCGCCGGCGACGGCCGCGGGGTGGCCGACATCCACCCGCTCACCCCGATGCAGGCCGGGATGGTCTTCCACGGGCTGTCCCAGGAGTCCCAGGGCGTCTACTTCGAACAGGTCACCGCGGTCCTCGACGGCGTCGCCGAGCCACGGGTCATGGCCGAAGCCTGGCAGCACGTCGTCGACCGGACGCCGGTGCTGCGCGGCGGCATCGTCTGGGAGGACGTCGCCGAGCCGCTGCTCGTGGTCCACCGCGAAGCGCGGGTGCCGGTCACCGAGCTCGACTGGCGGGACCGCGACCGCGAGGAGGCCTTGCGCGAGCTGCTCGCCGAAGACCGCGCGCGGCCGTTCGACCTCGCGGCGGCCCCGCTGCTGCGGGTCACCCTGGCCCGGCTGCCCGGGGACGCCGTCCAGCTCGTCTGGACCTTCCACCACGTCCTGCTGGACGGCTGGAGCGTCTTCCAGGTGCTGTCCGACGTCTGCACCGCCTACGCGGCCCTGCGCGACGGCACGCCGCCCGCCCTGCCGCACCGCCGCCCGTTCGGGGACTACGTCACGTGGCTGAGTGGCCAGACCGCCGAGGGCGCCGAAGAGTACTGGCGCCGCGAGCTCGCCGGCGTCACCGAGCCGACACCGCTGCCGTACGACCGCGTGCCCGCGTTCGCCCACGAGACGAGCTCGTCGACGTGGGTGGGCCGCGACCTCGGTGAGGCGGCGACCGGCCGGCTGGCGGCGTTCGCCCGGCGCGAGCGGCTCACCGTCAACGCCGTCGTGCAGGGCGCCTGGGCGCTGCTGCTGGCCCGGCACAGCGGCGAGGACGACGTCTGCTTCGGGGCCACCGTGTCCGGGCGCCCGGCCGGGCTGGCCGGCGTCGACGACATCACCGGGATCTTCATCAACACGCTGCCGGTGCGGGTCACCGCCGACCCGGCGGCCCCGGTCGCCGGCTGGCTGCGCGGCCTGCAGACGGCCCAGGCGGAATCGCGCCGGTTCGAGCACGTCCCGCTGACCGCGGTGCAGGCCTGGAGCGGCGTCGAGGGCGGCCGGAACCTGTTCGACAGCCTCGTGGTCTTCGAGAACTACCCGGTCACCGCGGACGACGTGGCGGCGCACGGGGTGCGGCTGCGCGAGCTGCAGGCGATGGAAACGACCAATTACCCGCTCACCGTGGTGGCCGCGCCCGGCCCGCGCCTGTCGCTCGGCCTCGGCTACGACCCGGCGCTGTTCGACGAGAGCACCGTCGAGCGGCTGGCCCGGCAGCTCGAACACCTGCTGGAAGCGATCGCCGACGACCCGGCCCGGCCGCTGCGGGAGTTCGACGTCCTCGACGCCGCCGAACGCGAGCAGGTCCTCGTGGCGTTCAACGACACCGCCCACGAGGTGCCGCCGGTCACGCTGACCGAGCTGATCGAGGCCCAGGCGGCCCGCACGCCCGACGCCGTCGCGGTGGTTTCGCGCGAGGAGCGGCTCACCTTCGCCGAGCTCGACGCGCGCGCCGACCGGCTGGCCCGGCTGCTGGCCGCCCGCGGAGCCGGGCCGGAGCGGATCGTCGCGCTCGCGTTGCCGCGATCGGTGGAGATCGTCGTCGCGCAGCTGGCCGTGCTGAAGACCGGCGCCGCCTACCTGCCGGTCGACCCGGACTACCCGCCCGAGCGGATCGCGTTCATGCTCGCCGACGCGAAACCGGTCGTGGTCGTGGCCCGGCCGGGCACGCCGCTGCCCGTCGACGACGTGCTCGTCCTCGACGGCCCAAAGGTGGACGGCCCAGAGGTGGACGGCCCAGAGGTGGACGGCCCCGGGGCCCAGGGCCCGGCTGCCCCCTTGGGCCGGTCGGTGCCGCTCTCCGCACCGGCGTACGTCATCTACACCTCGGGCTCGACCGGCACGCCCAAGGGCGTCGTCGTCACCCACGCCGGCCTGGCGAGCTTCTCGAGCGCCGAAATCGCCCACTTCGACGTCCGGCCGGGCGACCGCGTGCTGCAGTTCTCCTCGCCGAGTTTCGACGCTTCGGTGCTGGAACTGTGCATGGCGCTGCCCGCGGGGGCCGCGCTGGTCGTGCCGCCGCCCGGGCCGCTGCTCGGCGACCACCTGGCCGCCGTGCTGCGCGACGAAGGCGTCACCCACGCCCTCGTCCCGCCGGTGGCCATGGCGAGCGTGCCGGACGTCGAGCTGCCCGCGTTCCGCACCCTGGTGGTCGGCGGCGAAGCCTGCCCGGCCGACCTGGTCGCCCGCTGGGCACCGGGGCGCCGGATGATCAACGCCTACGGGCCCACCGAAACCACCGTGGTCGCGACGTGGAGCGAACCCCTCGAACCCGGGGCCACCCCGCCGATCGGCCGCCCGATCCGCAACACGCGCGTCCGCGTCCTCGACGCGGCCCTGCGCCCGGTGCCGATCGGGGTCGCGGGGGAGCTGTACGTCTCCGGCGCCGGCCTCGCCCGCGGGTACCTCGACCGGCCGGGGCTCACCGCCTCGCGGTTCCTCGCCGACCCGTTCGGGGCGCCGGGGACGCGGATGTACCGCACCGGCGACCTGGTGCGGTGGCGGGCCGACGGGACGCTGGAGTTCCTCGGCCGGGCCGACGACCAGGTCAAGATCCGCGGCTTCCGGATCGAGCCCGGCGAAATCGTGGCCGTGCTGCGCAAGCACGAGGGAGTCCGTGACGCGGCCGTCGTCGCGGACGGCCAGCGGCTGATCGCCTACGTCGTCGGCGAAGCGGGTCCCGGCCTGCGCGAACACGTCGCCGCCACCCTGCCGGCCCACTACGTGCCCGCCGCCTTCGTCCCGCTCGACGCGCTTCCGTTGACGGCCAACGGAAAGCTCGACCGGCGCGCGCTGCCCGCCCCGGAGGTTCCGGTGGACAGCGCGGAGTACGCGGCCCCGGAAACCGAGACCGAAGAGGTCCTCGCGGCCATCTGGGCCGAGGCGCTGGACCTCGACCGGGTCGGCGTCCTGGACAACTTCTTCGCCCTCGGCGGCGATTCGCTGCGCAGCCTGCGGATCACCTCGATGACGAAGTCCGCCTTCGACGTCGAGCTCACCCCCAAGGACGTGCTCACCGCCGGCACCGTGCTGGCACTGGCGGAGCTCGTCGAAGAACGGGTCCTGCAGGACCTCGAGCGGCTCGCCGCCGGCCAAGACCACTGAGCAAACCCCGTTACGGAAAGGAACAGACCCATGCAGGACGACGCCGAATTCCAGGTGCTGGTCAACGACGAGGGCCAGTACTCCCTGTGGCCGGTGGCGAACGAGGTACCCGCGGGCTGGCGCGCCGACGGGTTCCGCGGCGGCCGCCAGGAGTGCATGGACCACGTCGACGAGGTGTGGACCGACATGCGGCCGCTGAGCCTGCAGCGCCAGATGGCCGCCGACGGCTGAGCCGCCGCCCCTGCCGTCCCCACCGAACCGACGCGGAAGGTCCCACCCCATGCCCTCGCCATCGACGTTCTTCCAATCCATACCCGTGGTCCGGGACGTCCCGGGCCAGCGCTCCACCCCCGACGGGCGGCTGCAGCGGCTGCTCACCGGCCTCGCCCACAAGCACGGCGTCCCGGCCGCGCAGCTGGTCGTCGCCGACGGCGGCCGGACGGACTCCGCCACGGCCGGCGGGATCACGGCCGCGGCGAAGGTTCCGGCCGGCTCCATCACCAAGGCCTTCACCGCGGCACTGGCGATGCTGCTGGTCGCCGACGGCGACCTGGACCCGGACGACTCGCTGGGCGAGCACCTGGACGGGCTCGGCCCGCAGGTCGGCAGACCCACGATCCGGCAGGTGCTCAGCCACACCGGCGGGCTGCCGGCCGCGCTCGGCGCCGCCGCCGACGGGGCCGGGTCGGCCCGCCGGTACCTGCGGGCCTGCCGCGACGCCGGGCTCGTGCAGCCGCCCGGGCTGGGCTTCTCCTACTCCAACGTCGGGTACGTGCTCGCCGGCTACGTGGTCGAGGCCATCACCGGGATGAGCTGGTGGGAGGCGATGGACACGCTGCTGCTCGGCGAACTCGGCATCGACGCCGCGTTCGTCGTGGAGCCGGGTGCGCGGCACCGGACCGGCGCCCACCTCGGCGGGCACGCCGTGCACGCGGCGACCGGCCGCGCCCGGCCGGTCGCGCAGACCCTGACCGCCGCCGAGGCCGCGGCCGGGGCGCTCGCCTTGAGCGCCGAGGACCTCGCCGCCTTCGGCCGGATGTTCTGCGGCGGCGAGAGCCCGCTGCCGGCGGACCTGCTCGAGCTGATGCGCCGTCCGGTGCCGGGCGCGGAACCGTTCGGGCTGGCCGACACCTGGGGCCTGGGCCTGGCCGGCTACCGCGGCGCCGACGCCGACTGGACCGGCCACGACGGCACCGCGGACGGCACCTCCTGCCACCTGCGGATCGACGCCGAGCACGGGCGGATCGTCGCGCTGACCACCAACGGCAGCACCGGTTCGGCGCTGTGGACGGACCTGGTCGCCGCCCTGCGCGCCGACGGTCTCCCGGTCGGCGACTACGAGCTGCCCGGCGAGCTCGACCGCGCCGCCCGCCCGGTCGCCGACCTGACCGGCCACTACACCAACGGCGACCTGGAGTACCGGGTGGACGTCCGCGCGGACGGCGGCACCGTGCTCGTCGTCGACGGCGAGGTCTACCCGGAACTGGCGCTGCTGCGCGACGGCTCCTTCTCGGTGCGCGAACCGGGCACCGGCCGCCGGATCATCGGCGGCCGGTTCCTGACCGACCCGGCCACCGGCACCGTCAGCGCGATGCAGGCCGGCGGCCGCGTCGCCCGGCGGCACCGCCGCGCCTCCTGAGCTCCTCGTCCCACCCCGACTCGTGTTGTGAGGAAAAGAAACCGATGACCACCTCGAGGAAGAGCCGCATCGACGCGCTGCCCGCGGAACTGCGGGAGACGCTCAAGCGCCGGCTGGCCGGGCGGGCGGAGCGGTCCGACGTCATCGGCCGGGCGCCGCGGGAGCACGCCCTGCCGCTGTCGTTCGCGCAGCAGCGCCTGTGGTTCCTCGACGAGTTCCGCCCCGGGGACGCCGAATACAACAGCGCCGTGGCGCTGCGGCTGACCGGGCCGCTGGACACCGGTGCGCTCACCGGTGCGCTGGCGGAGCTGGTGGTCCGCCACGAGGCCTTGCGCACGACGATCGACGACGCCGGCGGCACCCCGGTGCAGGTCGTCCACCCGGCGCCGGAGGTCCCGGTGCGCACGGTCGACCTCACCACCGATCCCGCGCTGCGGCCCGCCGACCTCGACGAGGTGCTCGGAACCGAGTACAGCCGGTCGTTCGACCTCCGCCGCGGCCCGCTCGTGCGGCTGCTGCTGGTGCGGGTGGCCGAGGACCACCACGTCCTGCTGATCACCGCCCACCACGTCGTCACCGACGGCGAATCGATGGGCATCCTGGTCGGCGAGCTCGGAGCGCTGTACGCGGCCGCCGTCCGCGGCGAACCCGCGGACCTGCCCGAGCCGGCGGTCCAGTACGCCGATTTCGCCGTCTGGCAGCGGAACCGGCTCACCGGGCCCGCCCTCGACCGGCACCTCGCCTACTGGACGACGCAGCTGGCCGGCGTGGAACCCCTGGACCTGCCCGCCGACCGGCCGCGCCCGGCGGTCCGCACGACCGCCGGGGCCGTGCACCACTTCAGCGTCCCGGCCTCCGTCGCGGCCGGGCTGGCCGAGCTGGCCCGCGTCCACGACACGACGCTGTACACCGTGCTCGTCGCGGCCTGCCAGGTGCTCTTCGCCCGCTACACCGGCCGCAGTGACATCGCCGTGGGCACCGTGGTCTCCGGCCGCAACCGGCCCGAACTGCAGCGCACGGTCGGGTTCTTCGTCGACACCGTCGTCATCCGGTCCATTGTGGACCGGGCCGCGCCCTTCGGGACGTTCCTCGACGCCGTCCGCGGCACCGTGCTGGAGTCGTTCGAGCACGCCGAAGCCCCGTTCGAAAAGCTCGTCGAAGCGCTGCGGCTCGAGCGCGACCCCAGCCGCACCCCGCTGTTCGACGCGATGGTGCTGCTGCACGGGAGCCAGGGCGGCCCGATGGACTTCGCCGGGCTGACGGCCGAGCCGGTCGAGGTGGCCCGCCGCGCGGCCAACTTCGACCTGACCGTCGAGTTCCAGCCGGCCGCGGACGCGCTCGAAGGTTCCCTCGAGTACAACACCGACCTGTTCGACGAGCGGACCGCCGTCGCGCTGGGCGAGCACCTCACCGTGCTGCTGACCGCGATCGCCGCCGACGCGCAGCGGCCCGTCGGCGACCTGCCGCTGCTGACCGGACCGGAGCGGGACCGGCTGCTCACCGGGTGGAACGACACCGCGCTGGACGTCCCGGCGGCGACCGTCACCGAGCTGTTCGAGTCGCAGGCCCAGCGCAACCCGGACGAGACCGCGCTGGTCGCCGGGGACATCGCGCTCAGCTTCGCCGAGCTCAACGCGATGGCGAACCGCCTGGCCCGCCACCTCGTCTCCCTCGGCGCCGGGCCCGAACGGGTGGTGGCGCTCGCCCTCCCGCGCACCGCCGACGCGATCGTGGCCTTCCTCGCCGTGCTGAAGGCCGGTGCGGTGTACCTGCCGATCGACCCCGCGCTCCCGGAGGACCGGAAAGAGCTGCTGCTGCGCGACTCCGGTGCCGAGCTGGTGCTCGGGCCGGCGGACCTCGCGGCCGTGCCGCCGGAGTACTCCGCCGCCGACCTCACCGACGCCGACCGGACCGCGCCGTTGCGGCCGGACAACACGGCCTACGTCATCTACACGTCCGGCTCGACCGGCCGGCCCAAGGGGGTGGCGGTCCCGCACCGCAACCTCACCAACCTGCTCTTCAACCACCGCAACGACTTCGCCGTGCCCGGGCGGCGGCTGCGGGTCGCGCTGACCGCGACGCTGTCGTTCGACACGTCACTGGAAGGCCCGCTGCTCATGGCCGACGGCCACGAGCTGCACCTGATCGGCGACGACGTGCGCCTCGACGCCCACGCGCTCGTCGACCACATCGCCGAGCACCGGATCGACTTCCTCGACCTCACCCCGACCTACCTGCGCCGGCTGATCCCCGCCGGGCTGCTGACCGACCCGCGGCACCGGCCGAAGATCCTCATGCTCGGCGGCGAAGCCCTCGACGACACGCTCTGGCGCGAGCTGGCCGCCGCCGAAGTGACCGTGGCGCACAACTTCTACGGCCCGACCGAGTACACAGTGGACGCCGTCTCCTGCCGGGTCGGCGCAACGGCCCGCCCGGTACTGGGCCGTCCGCTGGCGAACACCCGCGCCTACGTCGTCGACGAGGACCTGCGGCCGGTGCCCACCGGCGTGCCCGGCGAGCTGTGCCTCGCCGGGGCCCAGCTCGCGCGCGGCTACCTCGGCCGGCCGGGCCGGACCGCCGGCAGCTTCGTCGCCGACCCCTTCGGCGCGCCGGGGGAGCGGATGTACCGCACCGGCGACCGGGTCCGCTGGACCGCCGACGGGCAGCTGGAGTACCTGGGCCGCCTCGACGACCAGGTGAAGATCCGCGGCTTCCGCGTCGAACCGGGCGAGGTCGAGGCCGCGCTGGTGCGCCTGCCGGACGTCGCCGCGGCCGTCGTCGTGGCCAACCGGCCCGACGGCGGGCACGCCCGGCTGGTCGCCTACGTCGTCGGCGCCGGCGAGGTCGCGCCGACCGCCGACGGGCTGCGGGCGGCGCTGCGCGCCACGCTGCCGGACTACCTGGTGCCCTCGGTGTTCGTCCCGATCGACGCGATCCCGTTCACCCCGCAGGGCAAAGTCGACCGCCGGGCCCTCCCCGCCCCGGACGCGCCCCCGGACGGCGGGCAGACCTACGTCCCGGCACGGACCGCCGTCGAGCACCAGCTGGTGGCGATCTGGTCCGAGGTGCTCGGCCAGGACCGCATCGGCGTCGAGGACAACTTCTTCGGCCTCGGCGGCGACTCGATCCTCAGCATCCAGGTGGTCGCCCAGGCCCGCCAGGCCGGCCTGCGGCTCACCTCGCGGGACATCTTCCTGCACCAGACCATCGCCGGGCTCGCGACCGCCGTGCAGACGGCCGCGGTCCACGCGCCGGCGGCGGGGCCGATCGCCGGACCGGCGCCGCTCACCCCGATCCAGCACTGGTTCTTCGCCACCCACGGGCCGCAGAACCACTTCACCATGTCGCAGCTGCTGGAACTGCCCGCCGACGTCGACCAGCAGGCGCTGCGGACCGCCCTCGACGCCGTCGTCGCCCACCACGACGCCCTGCGCACCCGGTTCTTCACCGTCGACGGGCAGTGGCGGCAGGAGGTCGTGCCGGAGCCGCCGACCGGCATCCTGCGGATCCGCGACCTGGCCTCCCTCGGCGACGCCGGGCAGCGCGCCGGCATCGAGGCCGCGGCCGCGCAGGTGCGCGCCGGCCTGGACCTGGCCACCGGCGCCCTGATCGGCGCGGCGTTCCTCGCCCGCGGCACCCGGCCGCCGCTGCTGTTCCTGGCCGCGCACCACGTGGTGACCGACGGCGTGTCGCTGCGGCTGCTGCTCGGCGACCTCGAAACCGCCTACGGCCAGGTCGTCGCCGGTGCGCCGGTCCGGCTCGCGGCCACGGCGACGCCGTTCACCCAGTGGGCGCACCTGCTGGAGCAGCACGTCCGCGGGGGCGGGTTCGACGACGACCTCGAGCACTGGACGCGCGTGGCGAGCCGGGTCCCGGCGGCACTGGTGGCCGACCACGCGGGTGCGGGCACCACCGGCTCGGCCCGCACCCTGACCGTCACCCTCGGCGCCGAGGACACCGACGCGCTGCTGCACCGCGTGCCCGCCGCCTACCGGACCCAGGTCAACGACGTGCTGCTGAGCGCGCTCGGCCGCGCACTGGCCGACCGCACCGGGCAGGACGGCGTCCTGATCGCGCTGGAAGGCCACGGCCGCGAGGACGTCCTCGACGGCGTCGACCTCTCCCGCACGGTCGGCTGGTTCACCACGCAGTTCCCGGTGGCACTCGACCTGCCGCCGTCGCGGGACTGGGGCGCCACCCTCAAGGCGGTCAAGGAACAGCTGCGGGCCGTGCCGCGCCGCGGCCTCAGCTACGAGGCGCTGCGGTACCTCGGCGAACCCGGTGCGCCGGGGCACGCGCTGCAGGCGTTCCCGCTGCCGCAGATCTGCTTCAACTACCACGGCCGGTGGGACGCCCAGGGCGCGGCCGACGGCCTGTTCCGCGGCCGGCACGACAGCCCGGGCGCGGACATCGCCCCGGACGAAGCCGGCACCTACCAGCTCGACGTGACCGGCGTGGTCGAGTCCGGCGCGCTGTCGCTGACGTGGTCGTACTCGGACCAGGTCAACGACGAGGCCACCGTCCGCGACCTGGCCGAAGCGATGCTGACGGCGCTGCGGGAGATCGTCGCCCACTGCGCGCAGCCCGGCAGCGGCGGCCGCACGCCGTCGGACTTCCCGCTGGCCCGCCTCGACCAGGCGGCCGTGGACCGGCTGGCCGGCGACGGCCGCGAGGTCGACGACATCTACCCGCTGACCCCGCTGCAGGCCGGGATGCTGTTCCACAGCCTGCTCGATCCCACGGCCGACGCCTACGTCGACCAGGCCCGGATGCTGCTCGACGGCGTCCGCGACCCCGACGCGTTCGCCCAGGCCTGGCAGCAGGTCGCCGACCGGACCCCGGTCCTGCGGACCGAACTGGTCTGGGACGGCGTCGAGGAACCCCTGCAGGTCGTGCGGCACCGGGCGGTCGTGCCGATCACCCGCCACGACTGGCGCGGGCTGTCCGAAGCCGAGCAGGAGGAACAGCTGGCCCGGCTTTCGGCCGAGGACGCCGCCACCGGCCTGGACCTGAGAACCGCGCCGCTGATGCGGCTGGCCGTCATCGCGTTGACCCACGACCGGGTGCTCCTGATGTGGACCTCGCACCACATCGTCCTCGACGGCTGGAGCCTCGCCCAGATCTTCACCGAGGTGTGCGAGCAGTACGCGGCCCTGACCGAACACCGGGCGCCGCGGGTGCCGGCCCACCGGCCGTTCCGCGACTACCTCGGCTGGCTCGCCGCCCAGGACGTCACGGCCGCCGAAGACCACTGGCGCGCGGTGCTGTCCGGCTTCGCCGCCCCGACCCCGCTGCCCTGGGACCGGTCGCCGGACCGGGCCCACCGGACGCGCTCGTCGCGGACCACCCGCACCTCATTGTCCACGGAGGACACCGCCCGGCTGCGGGCCGTGGCCCGGCGCCACAGCCTGACCGTCAACACGCTCGTGCAGGGCGCGTGGGCGCTGCTGCTGGCCCACTCCAGCGGCGAGTCCGACGTCGTGTTCGGCACCACCGTCTCCGGCCGCCCCGACGACCTGCCGGGTGTCGAGACGATGATCGGGATGTTCATCAACACCGTCCCGACGCGCACGCACGTCGACAGCGGCGAGCCGGTGCTGGCGTGGCTGCAGCGGCTGCAGGACGAGCAGAACCAGGCGCGCCGGTACGACTTCGTCGCCCTCGGGAAACTGCGGGCGCTCAGCGACGTCCCGTCGGGCGAGAACCTGTTCGACAGCATGGTCGCGTTCGAGAACTACCCCTTCGACGAGAACGCCGCCGCGCAGGCGGGCGTGACGCTGCGGGAGGTGACCGCGCTCGACGCCACGACGTTCCCGGTCACCCTGCGCGCGTACGTCGACCGGCGGCTGGGCTTGGAGCTGGCCACCGACCCGGCCCTGTTCGACGACGAAACCGCCGCCGCACTGGCCGCCCGGCTGGAGACCCTGCTGCTCGGGATCGCCGAAAACCCGGACCGCCCGATCGCCCGGCTGCCGTGGCTGTCGGCCGGGGACCGCGCGCAGCTGGTGGCGGACGAGCCCGGATCGCTGCCCGCGCCGACCATCACCGAGCTGTTCGCTGCCCAGGTGAGCGCGAACCCGGACGCCGTCGCGCTCACCGCCGAGGGCACCGCGCTGACCTACGCCGAGCTCAACGCGCGGGCGAACCGCCTGGCGCACCGGCTGATCGAGCTCGGCGCCGGACCGGAACGGTTCGTCGCACTGCGCCTGCCGCGCTCGGCCGCGCAGGTCGTCGCCATCCTCGCGGTGCTCAAGGCCGGGGCCGCGTACCTGCCGATCGACCCCGCCATCCCGGCCGAACGCGTCGAGCGGATGCTCGCCGACACCGATCCGGTCGCCGTTCTCGCGCCCGAAGACGTCGACGTCGAAACCGGTCCGGACACCGACCCGCCGCTGCGCTGCACGCCGGAGCACCCCGCCTACGTCATCTACACCTCCGGCTCGACCGGGCTGCCCAAGGGCGTGGTGATCCCGCACCGCAACGTCACCCGCCTGCTCGCCGCGACCGCCGCCCGGTTCGGGTTCGGCCGCGACGACGTCTGGACGCTGTTCCACTCCTACGCCTTCGACTTCTCCGTGTGGGAGATCTGGGGGCCGCTGCTGCACGGCGGCCGGCTCGTCGTCGTCCCGCACGCGGTGTCGCGCTCGCCGCGGGAGTTCCTGCGCCTGCTGGCCGACGAGCGGGTCACCGTGCTCAACCAGACGCCGTCGGCGTTCTACCAGCTCATCCGCGCCGACGAAGACGACCCCGGCGCCCGGCTCGCGCTGCGGTACGTGATCTTCGGCGGCGAAGCCCTCGACACGCGCCGGCTGACCGGCTGGTTCGCCCGCCACGGCGACCGCGCGCCGCGGCTGGTGAACATGTACGGCATCACCGAGACCACCGTGCACGTCACCCACCACGACCTGGCGTCTGATGTGGACACTCCTGGTGTCATCGGCGAGGTGCTGCCCGACCTGCGCGGGTACGTCCTCGACGCCGACCTGAACCCGGTCCCGGCGGGCGTGCCGGGCGAGCTCTACGTGGCTGGCGACGGCCTGGCCCGCGGCTACCTCGGCCGCCCCGGGCTGACCGCCGCCCGGTTCGTCGCCGACCCCTTCGGCGCCCCCGGCACCCGGATGTACCGCTCGGGCGACCGCGTCTCCCGCACCCGCGACGGCGCCCTGCGCTACCACGGCCGCGCCGACCAGCAGGTGAAGATCCGCGGCTTCCGGATCGAACCGGGCGAGATCGAGGCCACCCTGCTCGCCCTGGCCGACGTCGGCTCGGCCGCGGTGCTGGCCCGCGAGGACGAACCCGGCCGCAAGCGGCTGGTCGCCTACGTCGTCCCGGCGACACCGGACGCCCCGCCGAGCGCGGCCCGGCTGCGCGAGCACCTGGGCCGGACGCTGCCGGAGTACATGGTGCCGTCGGCGTTCGTCACGCTCGGCGAACTCCCGTTGACCCGCAACGGGAAGCTCGACCAGCGGGCGTTGCCCGCGCCCGCCGCGACGGGGGTGGAAAGCGCCGAGTTCGTCGAGCCCCGCACGGAAACCGAACGCACGGTCGCGGCGGTCCTGGCCGCCACCCTCGGCCTGGACCGGGTCGGGGCGGACGGCAACTTCTTCGAGCTGGGCGGGGATTCCATCCTCAGCATCCGGTTCACCTCCGCGCTGCGCGAGGCCTTCGGCGTCGAGGTGTCCCCGCGGACGGTGTTCGACCACCCGACGGTGGCCGCCCTGGCCGCGGCCCTGCCCGCCGCGTCCGCCACGCCGCTGTCGGCGTCGATCACCCCGGTGGGCCGCGACGGCGAACTGCCGCTGTCGTTCGCCCAGCAGCGCCTGTGGTTCCTCGACGACTTCGCCCCCGGCAGCACCGACCACGTCACCGTCTTCGGCGTGCGGCTGCGCGGAGACCTGCGGCCGGACGCACTGGCCCGCGCGCTCACCGCGCTCGTCGCCCGGCACGAGTCGCTGCGCACCACGTTCCCGGCCACCGACGGACGGCCCCGGCAGGAAGTGGGCGAGCCGTGGCAGGTCGCGCTGCCGGTGACCGACGCCGCCGGGCCGGAAGACCTGCAGCGGCTGCTGGCCGAGGACCTCGCCCGGCCGTTCGACCTGGCCCGTGGCCCGCTGCTGCGTGCCCGGCTGGTCCGCCTGGCCGCCGACGACCACGCCCTCGTCCTGGCGCTGCACCACATCATCACCGACGGCTGGTCGATGGGCGTCCTGGTCGGCGAGCTGGCCGCGCTCTACGGTGACGAGCGGGCCGAACTGCGCCCGCTTCCGGTGCAGTACGCGGACTTCGCCGCGTGGCAGCGCGAGCGCCTCACCGGCGAGTTCCTCGACGAACAGCTGGGTTTCTGGCGGCGCCAGCTCGACGGCCTGCGTCCGCTCGACCTCCCCACCGACCGCCCGCGGCCGGCCACCCGGACGGCGAACGGCGCCGAACACGAGTTCACCCTGGGCGCCGAGGCCCTCGCCGGGCTGCGCCGGCTGAGCCACGACCGCGACACGACCCTGTTCACGGCACTGGTCGCGGCCTGCCAGCTGGTGCTGCGCCACTGGTCCGGCCAGGACGACGTCGCCGTGGGCACGATCACCTCCGGCCGGGACCACCCGGAGGTCCAGGACATCGTCGGCCTCTTCGTCAACACCGTCGTGCTGCGGTCGCAAGTGGACGGACGACGGGGTTTCGGGGAGCTGCTCGGCGCCGTCCGCCGGACCGTCCTCGACGCGTTCGCCCACCAGGAGGTGCCGTTCGAGCGGATCGTCGACGAGCTGAGCCCCGACCGCGACCCCAGCCGCACCCCGCTGTTCGAGGTCCTGGTCACCCTGCAGAACGCGGGCAACCGCCTGCCCGCCCTCGCCGGGCTCACGGCGAGCGAGCTCACGCTGCCGATGACCACCGCCGGGTTCGACCTGAGCGTCGAATTCGAAGAGCGCCCGGACGGCCTGCGCGGCCTGCTGAACTACAACACCGACCTGTTCGACGCCGCGACGATGCGCCGGTTCGCCGAGCACCTCACGGTCCTGCTCACCGCCGTCACGGCCGACCCCGGCACGCCCGTCGACGCGCTGCCGATGCTGCCCGCGGCCGAGCGGGAATCGGTCGTCGGCACGTGGAACGACACCGACCGGCCGGAGCCCGGCGCCACCGTCGTCGAGCTGTTCGAATCCCTGGCCGCCCGGACGCCGGACGCGACCGCCCTGGTCTGCGGCGGGACGACGCTGACCTTCGCCGAGCTCAACCGGCGGGCCAACGGGATCGCGCGCGACCTCGTCGCCCGCGGCGCCGGGCCCGAGCGGCTCGTCGCCGTCGTCCTGCCGCGCTCGGCCGACCTGGTCGTCACCCTCCTCGCCGTCCTCAAGACGGGTGCCGGGTACCTGCCGCTGGACCCGGAGCTGCCCGCCCGGCGGCGGGAAGCGCTGCTGGCCGACGCCCGGCCGGTGCTGGTCGTCGACGAACCGGTCGCCGCCGACGAAGCGGACCGGGACCTCACCGACGCCGACCGGCTCGCGCCGCTCACCCCGCACCACGCCGCCTACGCGATCTACACCTCCGGCTCCACCGGAACGCCGAAGGGCGTGGTCGTCACCCACCGCGCACTGGCCAACTTCGCCGTCGACCACGCGGACCGGTTCACCGCGGCGGCCGGGAAGGACCGGCTGCGGGTGGCGCTGACCGCCGCGTTCACCTTCGACGCGTCCTGGGAAACCGTGCTGCTGATGCTGACGGCCGGGCACGAACTGCACGTGATCGACGCCGACACCCGGCTCGACCCGGCCGTGCTCGCCGGCTACGTCGCCGAGCACCGGATCGACCTGGTCAACTCGACGCCGTCGTTCGTCCGCCACCTCCTCGACACCGGGTTCGGGGACCACCGGCCCTCGGTGCTGCTGATCGGCGGGGAAGCCGTCGGCGAAGCGCTCTGGCGCGAGCTGAGCCACCTCGACGGCGTCACCGCGTTCAACCTGTACGGCCCCACCGAGTGCACGGTCGACGCCACCCTGTGCCGGATCGGCGAGACCGCCCGCGAAGTGATCGGCCGCCCGCTCGGGAACGTGCGGGCCTACGTCCTCGACGAGCAGGTGCGCCCGGCTCCGATCGGCGTGCCCGGCGAGCTCCACCTCGCGGGCGTCCAGCTGGCCCGTGGTTACCTCGACCGGCCGGGACTGACCGCGGATCGCTTCCGCGCCAACCCGTTCGGGCCGCCCGGGAGCCGGATGTACGCCACCGGTGACCGGGCCCGCTGGACCGCCGATGGCCACCTGGAGTACCTCGGCCGCGCCGACGACCAGGTCAAGATCCGCGGCTTCCGGATCGAGCCCGGCGAGGTCGAGGCGGCCCTGCGCGCGCTGCCCGAGGTCGCCGACACGGTCGTCGTCGCCCGCCGCGACGACGGCCACGCCCGGCTCGTCGCCTACGTCGTCCCGGCCGACGGCTCGGCGGCGGACGCGGCCCGCCTGCGGACGGCGCTGAAGTCGACCCTCCCCGACCACCTGGTGCCGTCGGTGTTCGTCGCCCTGGACCGGCTGCCGCTGGCCACCAGCGGCAAGGTCGACCGCCGCGCGCTGCCCGCGCCCGCCGTTCCGGCGACCCCGGCCGCGGGGCGGACCGCCCCGCGCACGGACACCGAACGGCTGCTGGCGGCGATCTGGGCCGACGTCCTCGGCGCCGCGGAACCGGGCGTGGACGACAACTTCTTCGCCCTGGGCGGGGATTCGATCCTCAGCATCCAGGTCGTCGCCCGCGCCCGGCGGCACGGCCTGCGGCTGACCTCCCGGGACGTCTTCCGCCACCAGAGCATCGCCGAGCTGGCGCTCGTCGCCGGCGCCGAAGCGGCCGCCGAGCCCGAGACCGGCTTCACCGGCGCGGCGCCCCTCACGCCGATCCAGCGGTGGTTCTTCGAGACCGGCCACCACGACCACTTCACGATGTCCACGCTCGCCGAACTCGACCCGGACGTGGACCTGCCCGCGCTCGAGACCGCGTTGGGGGTGGTGCTGGCCCGGCACGACGCCCTGCGCACCCGCTTCACGCGCACCGATGGCGGCTGGCGGCAGGAATTCCGGCCCGACGCGGAGATCCCGGCCCTGCGGCACGTCGAAGGGTCCGATGTGGACACCCGCGTGGTCGCGGCCGGAGCGCGCGCCACGCTGCGGGCCGAGCACGGCCCGCTCGTCGCGCCCGTGCTGATCACGTCGCCCGGGCGGCCGCCGCGGCTGCTGCTGGTCGTCCACCACCTGGTGGTCGACGGCGTGTCGTGGCGGATCCTGTTCGACGACCTGGACACCGCCTACCGCCAGGTGGTTTCCGGGCAGCCGGCCGACCTCGGCCCGGCGCCGGTCAGCTACCTCCGGTGGGCGGACCGCCTCGCCGGGCACGCGTTCGACACGGAACTGCCGTACTGGACCCAAGCGCTGGACGGCGTCGACCCGGACCTGCCGGTGGACGCGGCGGGGGAGAACACCGCCGGGAGCGCCCGCACGGTCACCGTCCGCCTGGACGCCGACACCACCGACGCCCTGCTGCACCACGTACCCGAGGTCTACCGGACGCAGATCAACGACGTCCTGCTGAGCGCGCTCGGCCGGGTGCTGGCCCGCTGGACCGGCCGCGACCGCGTGCTCGTCTCGCTGGAGGGCCACGGCCGCGAGGAGATCTTCGACGACCTCGACCTCTCCCGCACGGTCGGCTGGTTCACCGCCGAGTACCCGGTCGCCCTCACCCTGCCGGCGGACGGCGACTGGGGCCCGACGCTCAAGGCGGTCAAGGAACAGCTGCGGGCCATCCCCGGCAAGGGCATCGGCTACGGCGCCCTGCGCTGGCTGACCCCCGATTCGCCCCTGCGCGACGGCCCGGTGCCGCAGGTTTCCCTGAACTACCACGGGCAGTGGACCGCCGGCGGTGACGGCGACGGCCTGTACCGGGGCTGGGGCGGCGACCTCGGCGACGACATCGACCCCGCGCGGCCGCGGACGGCGCTGCTCGACGTCGTCGGCATCGTCGACGGCGGCGCGCTCGAACTGGCCTGGACCTACGCACCCGGCGTGCACCGCGAGGACACCGTGCGCGGGCTCGCCGAGCAGGTCCTCACGGCGCTGCGCGAGATCGTCGCGCACTGCGCCACCCCGGGTGCCGGCGGCCGCACGCCGTCGGACTTCCCGCTGGCCCGGCTGAGTGCGGCCGAACTGGACACCGTGGCCGGCGACGGCCGCGCGGTCGAGGACGTCTACCCGCTCACGCCGCTGCAGGCCGGGATGGTGTTCCACACCCTGGTCGACGACGGCTCCCCGGCCTACTTCGAGCAGGTCCGCATCCGCCTCGCCGGCGTCACCGACCCGGCCGCGCTCGCCGCCGCCTGGCAGCGGGTGGTCGACCGGACCCCGGTGCTGCGCACCCGGCTCGTCTGGACCGGTGTCGAGGAGCCCGTCCAGGTGGTGGACCGCACCGCGACCCTGCCGGTCACCCAGCACGACTGGCGCGATCTCGGCCCGGCCGAGCGGGAAGCCGCACTGGCCGACGCCCTGGCGGCCGACCGGGCGGTCCCGTTCGACCTGACGCGGGCCCCGCTGACCCGGCTGACGATCGCCGCCCTGCCCGGCGGCGAAGTCGACCTCGTGTGGACGTCCCACCACGTGCTGTTCGACGGCTGGAGCTCCGCGCAGGTGTTCGCCGAGGCCTGCGAGCTGTACGCCGCCACGACCGCCGGCGTCCGGCCCGCGCTGGTCAGCCGGCGCCCGTACCGGGACTACCTCGGCTGGCTGGCGGCCCGCGACCAGGCCGCCGCCGACGAGTTCTGGCGGGCCGCCCTGGCCGGCTTCGACGCGCCCACGGCGTTGCCCTACGACCGCCCGCCGGCCGAAGCCCACCAGTCCCGGTCCACCGACTCGGTCCGGATCGAGCTGCCGCCGGCCGCGACGCTGCGGCTGCGGGAGTTCGCCCGGGCGCAGGGCCTGACCGTCAACACCGTCGTGCAGGGCGGCTGGGCGCTGCTGCTGGCGATGCTCTCCGGCGACCGTGACGTCGTCTTCGGCACCACGGTTTCCGGGCGCCCGGCCGACCTGGCCGGCGTCGAGACCATGATCGGGTTGTTCATCAACACCATCCCCACCCGCGTCCGGGTGGACGCCGCGCTGCCGGTCGCGCGGTGGCTCGGGCAGCTGCAGACGGCCCAGAGCGAGGCCCGCGACCACGACTTCGTGTCGCTGGCCCGGCTGCGCCCGCTCAGCGACGTCCCCGCGGGGCAGAACCTGTTCGACAGCATGGTCGTGTTCGAGAACTACCCGATCAGCGAGCCGGCCACCGCGGGCGCGCCGCGGGTGGTCGAGGTCGCCTCGGCCGACGCCACGAACTTCCCGCTGTGCCTGCGCGCGTCGCTGGACGACGGCCTCGCCCTCGACCTCGCCTACGACCCGGCGCTGTTCGACCCCGCCACCGTCACGGCGATGAGCGACCGGCTGGTGCTGCTGCTCGACGCCGTCACCGCGGACGCCGACCGGCCGCTGGCCCGGGTGCCGTGGGTCGGCGCGGCCGAACGCGCCCGGGTGCTCGCCGACGCCCACGGCCCGGGCGCCGCCGGGACGCCGTCCACCGTGCCCGCGCTCTTCGCCGCGCAGGTGCAGCGCCGTCCCGACGACCCGGCCGTGCTCGCCGGCGACCGGACCCTGACCTACACCGAGCTCGACGAGCGGGCCAACCACCTGGCCGGGCGGCTGGCCGAGCTCGGCGTCGGCGTCGAGGACCGGATCGGGCTGCTGCTCGAGCCGTCGGTCGAGCACGTCGTCGCGGAACTGGCCGTGCTCAAGGCCGGTGCGGCGTACGTGCCGCTGGACACCCGGGCGCCGCACGAGCGGCTGCGTGCCGTGCTGGCCGAGGCCGGGGTGTCGGTCGTGGTGGCCGGGGACACCTGGGTGCCGACGGCCGAAGCCGTCCACAGTGGACCGGTGCGGACCGTGGGCGAACAGCGGTCGCGCACCGCACCGGAACCGTCCGTGCGGCCCGAAAACCTGGCCTACGTCATGTACACCTCCGGGTCGACCGGCGTCCCCAAGGGTGTCGCCGTGCGCCACCGCGACATCACCGCGCTGGCCCAGGACGGCCGGTTCGCCGGCGGCGCCCACACGCGGGTGCTCGCGCACTCGCCGCTGGCCTTCGACGCCTCCACCTACGAGCTGTGGGTCCCGCTGCTCAACGGCGGCGCCACGGTGCTGCCCGACGGGCCCGACCTGACCGTCGAAGCGTTGCGGCGCGCGGTTTCCACCCACGACGTCACGGCGGCGTGGCTGACCGCCGGGCTCTTCCGGCTGCTCGCCCAGGACGCCCCGGACGGCCTGCGCGGCCTGCGCGAGGTGTGGACCGGCGGCGACGTCGTCCCGCCCGCCGTGGTGCGCGCGGTCCAGGCCGCCTGCCCCGGCCTCGTCGTGGTCGACGGCTACGGGCCCACCGAAACCACCACCTTCGCCACCTCCTACCGGATCACCGGCGAGCACGTGCCCGAGCCGGTGCCGATCGGCCGACCGCTGGACGGCATGCGCGCCTACGTGCTCGACGCCGAACTGCGCCCGCTGCCCGCCGGCGCCCCCGGCGAACTCTGCCTGGCCGGCGCGGGCCTGGCCCGCGGTTACCTCGGCCGGCCCGGCCTGACCGCCGAGCGGTTCGTGCCCGACCCGTTCGGCGCGCCGGGGGAGCGGATGTACCGCACCGGCGACGTCGTCCGCCGCGGGCCCGACGGCGAACTGGAGTTCCTCGGCCGCTTTGACGACCAGGTCAAGCTGCGCGGGTTCCGGATCGAGCTCGCCGAGGTCGAGGCCGTGCTGGCCGCGCACCCGGCCCTCGCCCAGGCGGTCGCCACGGTGCACACGGACAGCGCCGGCACCCGGCGGCTGATCGCCCACGTCGTCCCTGCACCGGGACGGGCCGCGGACCCGGCCGAGCTGCGCGCGCACGCCGCGGCCGCCCTGCCGGAGTACATGGTCCCGGCCGTCGTGCTGGTGCTGGCCGAACTCCCGTTGAACCGCAACGGGAAGGTCGACCGCCGGGCCCTGCCCGCCCCGGACGGGCCGCTGACGGCACAGCGGCCCTACGTCGAGCCGGCCACCCCGACCCAGCGCGCCGTCGCCGGGATCTGGCAGCGGCTGCTCGGCGTCGAGCGGGTCGGCGCGACGGACAACTTCTTCGAGCTGGGCGGCGATTCGATCCTCAGCATCCGGCTGGTGTCCCGGCTGCTGGCCGAATGCGGCGTGTCGCTCTCGCCGCGGGCGGTGTTCGCCCACCCGACCGTCTCCCGGCTCGCCGCCGCGATCGAAACCGTCGGGGCCACCGCGCAGGACCCGATCCCGGCGGTGCCCCGCGACGGCGAGCTGCCGCAGTCCTTCGCCCAGCAGCGGCTGTGGTTCCTCGACGAGTTCGAGCCGGGCGGCACCGAGTACGTCACCAGCTCCGCGGTCCGCCTGCGCGGCGCACTGGACGTCGACGCGCTCGCCGGGGCGTTCACCGCGCTGGTCGCCCGGCACGAGCCGCTGCGCACGACGTTCGGCTCGGCCGACGGCCACGGGGTCCAGATCGTGCACCCGCCGTCGCCGGTCCCGCTGCCGGTCGTCGACGCCCGCGAAGAGGACCTCGCGGAAATCCTGCGCGCCGACGGCGAACAGCCCTTCGACCTGAGCGATGGGCCGCTGCTGCGGGTGAAGCTGATCCGGCTCGCGCCCCAGGAACACGTGCTCACGGTGGCCGTGCACCACATCGTCACCGACGGCTGGTCGAACGGCCTGATCGCCGAAGAGGTCGGCGCGTTCTACGCGGCCGCGCTGCGCGGCGAACCGGCGGACCTGCCGCCGCTGCCGGTGCAGTACGCGGATTTCGCGGCCTGGCAACGCGGCCGGCTCGCCGAGCGGGTGCTGGCCGGCCAGACCGAGTACTGGACCGAGCGCCTGCGCGACCTCACCCCGCTGGAGCTGCCGACCGACCGGCCCCGCCCGCCGGTGCGCACCACCCGCGGCGCGACGCGCGAACTCGTCGTCCCGGCGGGGGTGACCGCGCGGCTCGAGCAGGTGAGCCGCCAGCGCGAGACGACCCTGTTCACCACGCTCGTCGCGGCGTGCCAGGTGCTGCTCGGCCGCTGGGCCGGCCAGGACGACGTGGCCGTCGGCACGGTCACCTCCGGCCGCGAGCGACCCGAACTCGAGGGTCTCGTCGGGTTCTTCGTCAACACGCTGGTGCTGCGGTCGCAGGTCCGCCCGGACCTGGCCTTCACGACGTTCCTGGACGAGGTCGGCGCGGGCGTGCGAGCGGCGTTCGACCACCAGGACCTGCCGTTCGACCGGGTCGTCGACGCGGTCCAGCCGGGCCGCGACCCGAGCCGCACCCCGCTGTTCCAGGTGATGGTGGTGCTGCAGAACGGCCCCCGCGAGACGGCGAAGCTGCCGGGCTTGGAGACCGAAGAGCTCCCGCAGCCGGCGACGGCCGCGAACTTCGACCTCACCCTGGAGTTCCAGCCGGACGGGGAAGTGCTGCGCGCGGCCCTGACCTACAACACCGACCTGTTCGACGCGGCCACGATCGACCGGCTGGCCGCCCACCTGGGCGTCCTGCTCGCGGGTGTCGCCGACAACCCGGACCGGCCGCTGTCCCGGCTGCCGCTGATCGGCGCGGCCGAGCGCGAACTGGTCCTGGGCGCCTGGAACGACACGGCCCGCCCGGTGCCGCCGCACACGCTGCCCGAGCTGATCGCGGCCCGTGCCCGGCGGACGCCGGACGCCCCGGCGGTGATCGCGGGCGAGACGCTCACCTACGCCGAACTGGACGCCCGCGCTTCCCGGCTGGCGCGGGTGCTGGCCGGGCACGGCATCGGCCCGGAGCGGATCGTGGCGCTGGCGCTGCCGCGGTCGGTGGAGATCGTGGTCGCGCAGCTGGCCGTGCTGAAGGCGGGCGGAGCGTTCGTCCCGGTCGACCCGACCTACCCGGTCGAGCGCATCACGTTCATGCTGGCGGACGCCCGGCCGGCCCTGGTCCTGACCCTGCCGGAGCTCGCGCCGCCGGTGCCCGACGGCGTCGAAGTGCTGACGCTGGACGACCCGCGGCTGTTCGAGGGCGAGCCCGCTGCGCCGGTCCCGGTGCGGCCGGAGCACCCCGCCTACGTCATCTACACCTCCGGTTCCACCGGGCGGCCCAAGGGCGTCGTCGTCACCCACGCCGGGCTGGCGTCCTTCGCCGCCGCCGAAGCCGAGCACCTCCAGGTCGCCGAGGACGACCGGGTCCTGGCGTATTCGTCGCCCAGCTTCGACGCGTCCATCCTGGAACTCTGCCTGGCGCTGCCCGCGGGTGCCGCGCTCGTCGTCGTGCCGCCCGAGCCGCTGCTGGGCGAACCCCTCGCCGAGTTCCTCGCCGCCCACCGGATCAGCCACACGCTGATCCCGCCCGCCGCGCTGGCCACCGTCCCGGCGGTGGACCTGCCGGACCTGCGCACGCTCGTCGTCGGCGGGGACGCGTGCCCCCCGGAGCTCGTCGACCGGTGGGCCCCCGGGCGGCGGATGATCAACGCCTACGGCCCGACCGAGTCGACGATCGTGGCCACCTGGAGCGAACCCCTCGTCCCGGGCACGCCGCCGCCGATCGGGCGGCCGATCCCGAACACGCGGGTCTACGTGCTCGACGCCGCCCTCCAGCCGGTGCCGGTCGGCGTGGCGGGGGAGCTGTACGTCGCCGGGCCGAGCCTGGCCCGCGGCTACCTCGACCGGCCGGGCCTCACGGCCGACCGGTTCACCGCCAACCCCTTCGGCGCGCCGGGCGAGCGGATGTACCGCACCGGCGACGTCGTCCGGTGGACCGCCGCCGGGCACCTGGAGTTCGGCGGCCGGGCCGACGACCAGGTCAAGGTCCGCGGCTTCCGCATCGAGCTCGGCGAGGTCGAGTCGGCGCTGACCCGGCACCCCGGGGTGGCCGCCGCGGTGGCCGCCGTCCAGCAGGACTCCTCGGGCCACAAGCGCCTGGTCGCCTGCTTCGTCGCCGCACCGGGGACGGACCCGGTCGGCGCCGGAGAGCTGCGCGAGTTCCTGGCCCGCTCGGTGCCCGGGCACCTGGTGCCCTCGGCGCTGCTGGAACTGCCCGCGCTGCCGCTCGGGCCCTCCGGCAAGGTCGACCGCCGCGCCCTGCCCGTGGTCGCCGCCGCGGCCGAGCCGGCCGGCCGCCACGTCGAGCCGGTGACCCCGGCCGAGCGGGTGCTCTGCGAGATCTGGGCCCAGGTCCTCGGGCTGGACCGGGTGGGCACCGCCGACAACTTCTTCGAGCTGGGCGGCGATTCCATCCTCAGCATGCAGGTCGTGTCCCGGGCCCGGCAGGCCGGGCTGCAGCTGTCCACAAAGGACATCTTCCTGCACCAGACGGTCGCCGCACTGGCACCCGAAGCGGGCGCGGTGGCCGAGCAGGCGGAACCGGACGGCCCCGTCGTCGGGCCGGCGCCGCTGACCCCGATCCAGGACTGGTTCTTCGCCACCCACACCGTCAACCCGCACCACTTCAACCAGTCGATGCTCGTCGAGCTCGCGGACGGCTTCGACGCCGCCGCCCTGGCACAGGCCCTCGCCGCGGTGTGGACCCACCACGACGCCCTCCGCATGCGGTTCACCCGCACCGAAGCGGGCTGGGAGCAGCACAACGCCGACGTCGACCCGGTGCCCGGGCTGCGCCACGAGGACCTGACCGCCGTGCCCGCGGCCGACCGGGCGGCCGCGCTGGAGCGGATCGCCGACGGCGTCCACGCCGGGTTCGACCTCACGCGGGGGCCGCTGCTGGCCGCCGTCCTGGTCACCGCCGATCCGGCGTGGCGGCCGCGGCTGTTCCTGGCCGCGCACCACGTCGTGGTCGACGCCGTCTCGTGGCGCATCCTGCTCGACGACCTCGACACCGCCTACCGGCAGGCCGCCCGGGGCGTCCCGGTCGACCTCGGCCCGCGCACGACGTCGTTCCGCGACTGGGCGCACCGCCTGCGCGAGCACGTCCGCGCCGGCGGCTTCGACGACGAACTGGCGTACTGGACCGGCCTGCCCGCCGCGGGCGCGCTGCCGGTCGACCACGACGGCACCGGCACCGGCACCGGCACCGGCACCGCGGAGGTCACCGTGGCGCTGGACGCCGCCGACACCGACGCCCTGCTGCGCGCGGCACCGGCGGCCTACCGCACGCGCGTCAACGACGTCCTGCTCACCGCCCTGGCGTGGGCGCTGGCCCGGTGGACCGGGCGCCCGGACGTGTCGATCGCGCTGGAAGGCCACGGCCGGGAGGACGTCCTCGACGGCGTCGACCTCAACCGGACGGTCGGCTGGTTCACGACGCTGTTCCCGGTGGCGCTGACCGTCGAGGACACCGACTGGCGGACGCTCGTCAAGGCGGTCCGCAAACAGCTGCGGGCCGTGCCGGGCAACGGGTTCGGCTTCGGCGCCCTGCGCCACCTCGGCGACCCGGAGGTCCGGGAGCGGCTGGCGGGCCACCGGCCGGAGATCTCGTTCAACTACCTCGGGCAGTGGGACGGGGCCGGCGGGACGACGGCGGCCGACAGCCTCTACGCCGCGGTCCGCGGGTCGCTCGGCCGCGACCACGACCCCGCCGAGCACCACCCGCACCTGCTCGACCTGGTCGGCGCGGTGCAGGACGGCGAGCTCGTGTTCTCCCTGATCTACCAGCCTGCCCGGCACGACCGGCGGACCGTCGAAGCGGTGGCCGGCGACTTCGCGGCCGCGCTGCGGCAGATCGCCGCCGACGCGAAGGCCCCGGCCCGCCGGAAGGAGCGGCGGTGACCACGCGGCTTTCCCGTAACCGCAACTACGGCCTGCTGTGGGTCAGCCAGGCGCTGTCCGAAGCCGGGTTCAGCGCGTCGATGATCGCGTTGCCGCTGCTGGTCCTGGCGGTGACCGGCTCGCCGGCGCTGTCCGGGCTGGTGCTCGGCGTGGACGCGATGGCCCAGCTGGTCGCGGGGCTGCCCGCGGGCGCGCTCGCCGACCGGTGGGAGCGCAAGAAGATCCTGCTCGGCTGCGAGGCGGTGTACGCACTCGCGGTGGCGAGCCTGGTGGCGGCGATCTGGTGGAACGGGGTGAGCGTCCCGCACGTGGTCGCGGTCGCGGCGGTGATGGGCTGCTGCCGCTCGCTGTTCGGCCCGGCCGAAGGCGCCATGCTGGCCGGCGTCGTCCCGGCGGCCCAGCTGCCCACGGCGGTGGCGATGAACTCCGCCCGCGGCGCGCTCGGCCAGCTCTCGGGCACCGCGGTCGGCGGGTTCCTCTACGGCGTCGCGCGGGCCGTCCCGTTCGCCTTCGACGTGCTCGTCCACCTCGTCTCGCTGGTCGCGCTGATGTTCGTCCGGGCGCCGCGCCGCGAGGCCCCGCCGGCCGGTGGTGGCCACCTCCTCAAGGAGATGGCCGAAGGGCTGCGCTGGGTGTGGAGCGAACGGCACGTGCGCGTGACGGTGGCGTGCGCGGTGAGCCTGAACTTCTTCTTCAGCGCCTACTACATCGTCATCATCGTGCTGGCCAAGGAGCGCGGCGTCACCTCGGGCGAGATCGGCGTGATGGCCGCGATGCTCGGGGTCGGCGGCGTGGTGGGGTCGCTCATCGCGCCCTACCTGCAGCGGCGGCTGCGGCCCTACATCTCGATCGTCAGCGTGTTCTGGGTGCTGACCCTGCTCACCCCGCTCGCGGCCGTCATCCACGACGGCTACCTGCTGGGCGCGCTGTTCGTGGCCATGGCCCTGCTCCCGCCGACGGCCAACACGACGATCGGCACCTACCAGCTGCTGCTCACCCCCGACCGGCTGCGCGGCCGCCTGACCAGCGTGATGGGCGTGATCGGCGGCGTGTCGGCCGCGACCGGGCCCGCCTTCGGCGGCGTGGTGGTGCAGGCGTTCCCCGGCACCGACGCGGTCCTGTTGTGCGCGGCCGGGATCGCCCTGGTGACGCTGGTCGTCACGGTCAGCCCCACTCTGCGCCGGTTCCCCCGCGCCGACACGCTCGTTCCCGCCCCTGAGCCGACGACGACCGAGGAGAAAACCTCATGACAACCCAGGAATCCGGCCTCTCCTTCGCTTTCGAGGAGCTGCTGGCCCGTGCCGCCGAGCTGCGTGAACGCGGCCCGGTGCACCACGACGAGGAGCGCGGCCTGTGGCGGGTGCTCGACCACGCCTCCGTGTCGCGGGTGCTGTCCGACCCGGCGGTGTTTTCGTCGGACTTCAGCGGGCTCACGCCGGTCCAGGAGGACTTCGAGACCTTCCGCAAGGGCAACTTCGTCGGGATGGACCCGCCGGACCACCGCAAGCTGCGCACGCTGGTCAGCCAGGCGTTCACCCCACGTGTGGTGGCCGGCCTCGAGCCCCGGATCCGGGACATCACCGGCGAACTGCTCGACGAGGTCGCCGGGGAGTCCCGCTTCGACCTGGTCGACGTGCTCGCGTACCCGCTGCCGATCATCGTGATCGCCGAGCTGCTGGGCGTGCCGGTGGCGGACCGCCCGCTGTTCACCCGCTGGGCCCAGGTGCTCTTCAGCGGCGACCAGCTGGGCGAATCGGCGGACATGGCGGACATCCAGCGCGCGCTGGACGCGATCGCGCCGACGATCCGCGAGATGAACGCCTACATCCTCGACCACATCCGCCACCACCGCGCCCACCCCGGGCCGGGCCTGACGAGCCGGCTCGTCGAGGCCGAGTTCAACGGCGAGCGCCTCGAGGACCAGGAGATCGTGGGGTTCGTCGCCCTGCTGCTGATCGCGGGCCACATCACGACGACGGCCTTGCTGGGCAACGCCGTGGTGACGTTCGACCGCAACCCCGCCGCGGCGGCCGGGTTGCGGTCTTCAGCGGCCGCCCTGCCGCCGGCGCTGGAGGAGGTGCTGCGGATGCTGCCACCGTTCCCGGAGCTGGGCCGCCGCACGACCCGCGAGGTCGAGCTGGGCGGCCACCGCATCCCGGAGAACTCGATCCTGATGGCGGACCTGGCGGCGGCCAACCGCGATCCGGCCTCCTTCGACCGGCCGGAGACGTTCGACCCCGCGCGGAACCCCAACCCGCACCTGACGTTCGGCCACGGCATCCACTTCTGCTTCGGCGCCCCGCTGGCGCGGCTGGAGGGCCGGATCGCGTTCGAGGTGCTGTTCGAGCGCTACCGGGACATGGCGGTGGCCACGGACGCGCCGGTGGTGTTCCAGAACCCGTCGGTGATCGTGAGCGTCCGGCACCTGCCCCTGGACGTGCAGCGCGCCTGACCCGTCAGGGCGCCGGGACGAACGCGGGGGCGAGCTTCCCGTCGACCCGGGCCGCGACCACCGCGAGACCGGTGGTCGCGGCCGCGGCGAGCAGCAGGGCCTGGCCGCCGAAGCCGCTCGCCGCACCCGCGAGGGCGGCCCCGGCCGCCGCCGACGTCACCTTCAGGCCCGCGCTCGTCACGAACACCTGCGCCTGCGCGCCCGCCGGGGCGTAGGCGCCGCGGGCGGCCAACGTCGCCGTGAACGACACGGCGTTGAGCACGCCCAGCACCGCGAAGCCGGCGATCGCGACGGCGTAGCCGGGGGCGAACGCGCACGCCGCCGTGGCCACCGCCATCGCCGCGAACAGCCGCGCGGCCTGCACTTCCGGCTCGCCGCGCAACGGCCACGCCGTCACCAGGGCCGAACCCAGGAGACTGCCCGCGCCGTAGGCGACCGTGAGGGTCGCGCCCGCCGCGGCCGTGCCGTGCAGCTCCGTGCCGAAGCGCACGGCCACGACCGGGAGCGCCCCCAGTTGAAGTGCCGCCAGCAACGTCAGCAGCGTCACCCGGCGCAGCGGCCCGCGCCGGATCAGGACCGCCAGCCCGGCGCGCAGGCTCGCCGCCTCCTCCGGCCGGGCCGCGCCGGCCGCCGGCAGCGTCACGACCAGCGCTCCGGCGGCCACGGCCGCGACGGCCAGGGCGAGCACGGCGCCGAGGGGACCGGCCGACGCGGTGAGCGCCGCGGCCGCCGCCGGGCCGGCCGTGCCGCCGACGCCGTAGGTCAGCGCGTCCCAGCCCCGGCCGCGCCGGCTGCGGGTGACGTCGTCCAGCACGCTGCTCAGCCCGCCGGTGAGCAGCGGTCCGCAGCAGCCGGCGACCGCCACCGCGGCGAGCGCCGCGGCCGCGGGCAGCCGTCCGACCGCCAGCGCGCCCGTGGTCAGCGCGACCCCGTACACCAGGTACGCGAGCGCCAGCAGCCGGCGCCGGTCGCGCGCGCGGTCGAGGCGCACGGCCAGCCACGGGCCCACCAGGTGCGGCGCGGTGAGCGCGGCGACCAGCAGCCCGCCGGTGGCCGCGGACTGGTGCCGGTCCGCGGCGAGCAGGAGCAGCCCGACCGTCGCGCCGCTGTCGGCGCCGCGGACCAGCACCGCGGCGGTCAGGTACCGCGTCAGCCCGGACATCGCACCCCCCGTCATCCCAGTCGTCACCCCAGTCGTCACCTCACTGTCTGGTGACGCAGCTTGGCAGACATCCGCGTCACCGGTCAATATGGTGACGTGTTCACCTTCCTCGCCGGCCGCCCCTGTCTGGACCTGACGACCACGCTGCAGGTCCGCCACCGGGAGCACCCGCGCGAGCTGCTGACCGCGCCCGCCGACGTCACCCGCTGGCTGGCCGAAGCCGGGTTCGGCACCGGCATCGCCGTCGACGACGACGGGCTCCGCCGGACCGTCGCGCTGCGCGAAACCGTCAACCGGCTGTGCCGGCGGGCCCCGCGGGACACCGATCGCGCGGAGCTGAACGCGTTCGCCGCGCGGCCGCCGCTGGTGCCGCACTGGACGGGCGCGGCGGTCGAGTACCGCGGCGACCTCGGCCAGGCCCTTTCGACGCTCGCCCGGGACGCGATCGACCTGCTCACCGGCCCGCACGCGTCCCGGATCCGAGAGTGCGCCCACCCGGACTGCAGCCGCCTGTTCCTCGACGCCTCGCACGCGGGCCGCCGCCGCTGGTGCGACATGACCGCGTGCGGCACGAAGGCCAAGTCGGCGGGGTACCGGCAGCGCCGTCGGATGGCCGACGTTCCGGATGCGCCTTCTCTGGGTAGCCCCCGGGTGTGAGCTGAGCAGGTGACGCCTGCTGCGACGAGTGAGAGGTGATCACATGAGCCAGGGCGACGCCCCGGTCGGGCGATCGGTGAAGACGGCGGCGGCCGGCGTACGGGACCTCGCCGCGGAAGCCGCGCGGGTGGGTGCGGCCGCGGCCGCACGGGCGGTCGAAATCACCGACCGGAAGCTGGCCGAGGGCAAGGACGAACTCGCGAAGGTCGGCCGGGCGGCGACGAAGGACCTCGACAAGAGCACGCGGTCGTCACGCCGCGACGTGGTGTCCCACTCGGGCGCCGCTCGCGACGAGGTCCTGGCCCGTGCGGCGAAGCTGCGCGACCCGGGCCGCAAGGCGGCCCAGGCGGTGGCGACGGTGGTGAGTTCCGCGGGCGAGTCCGGCCGCAAGCGCCGCAAGACCGTGGCGACGGCGAAGCGTGACTTGGCGGTCGCGCTGCAGGAGGCCAAGAGCGTGGCCCGCGGCGAGCGGACGAAGCGGTCCCGTTGGCCGTGGCTGGTGGCGTTCGGCGCGGTGGCCGCGGCGATCGTGGCGGTGGTCAAGATCCGCCGGCCGAACCCGTTGGCGGAGGCGGAGAAGAACGCCTCGGTCGATACGGAGAACAAGCCGGCCCCGACCCCCGCTACCCCGACCCCCGCTACCCCGACCCCCGCAGCCCCGACCCCCGCGGCCGGGACCCCCGCGGCCGCGAAGCCGGCTGCTGCGACGCCGACCCCGGCCGCCGCGGCCCCGACGACGCCGGAGGTCAAGCCGGCTACCCCGGCTGCCCCGGTTGCACCGAAGCCGGCGCCCGCACCCGCGCCGGCCAAGCCGTCGGCGGAGAAGCCGGCCCAGCAGGCGGCCAAGGCCGCCGACGGAGCGAACGGCCGCGCCCCGGCCGGTCGTGGGCAGAACAAGGCCCACTAGCCAGGGGCCCGGTGCCCGCACCCGAGGTGATCACGGGTGCGGGCACCGCCATGCCCGGGACGAGCGAGCCCGAAGGTCCGTAGGGGCCGCCCTGCTCCCTGAAAGCGCTTACACTTCCCTCACCCGAGCGGGGAGGTCGTCGATGGGCTGGCAGTTCGCCGTGAGCACCCTGGGCATGCCCGGCGTCCCCGTCCGCGAAGCCGCGCGCATCGCGCGCACCCATGGCTGCGCCGGCCTCGAACTGCGCGTGCACCCCGACGAAGAGGTCCACTTGGGACTCTCCGGGCCCGCCACCGATGCCGTCCGGGCGCTCCTCGACGGCGAAGGCCTCGCCGTCTCCTGTCTGGCCGGATACGCCAAAGTCGCCGCTCCCGGGGCGGACCGGCCCGTCGTCGACGAACTCAAGGCCCTGATCGCCCTCGCGCACCGGATCGGCGCGCCCGCGATCCGGGTCTTCCCGGGCGGGGACGGCGGGGACGGGGATGCCCGGCCCCGCATCGCCGCCGTTCTCGACGAGTTGCGGGCGGCCCGGGTGCGGCTGCTCGTCGAGACGCACGACTCGCACCCCACCGGCGCCGCCGCCCGGCGGCTCGTCGACGGGTTCGAGGCACCCGACCTGGCCGCCGTGCTCTGGGACGCCGTCCACCCGTGGCGGGCCGGTGAGGCACCGGCCGCCACCCGGGCCGCGCTCGGGCCCTACCTCGGCTACTTCCAGGTCAAGGACGTCGGCCGCCGCGAAGACCCGACGCCGGTGCCGCCGGGGGAGGGCGCCGTGCCGCTCGGGGAGTGCCGTGAACTGCTGCGGTCGTGGTCCGGCTGGGTGTCACTCGAATGGGAGAAAGCCTGGTACCCCGACCTCCCTCCGGTCGACGTCGCGTTGCGCGCCGCCGCGGAGTGGGTCAGCCGGTGACGGTCCGCCCCTCCAGCGGGTTGGCGGCCATGCGGGTGGCGAGGTCGTTGCGCATCGCGGCCGCGGCCAGGCTCTGCGGCTTGCGGGCCGCCTGGTCGCCGAAGCAGCGCAGGAACTCCGTCACCAGGTCCAGCCGCGGGTAGCGCTCGAGCACCTCCGCGCGGAAGTCCGCGGGCAAATCCGCCACGTCGCGCCCGGCGATGTCGGCCGCCGCCGCGCGGGACAGCAGGAAGCCTTCCGGGTCCTCGGCCGGGTCGACCTCCGCCTGCATGTGCCGGACGATCACCTCCGCCAGCCGCGCCCGCCGCTGCGGCGGCCAGCCCGCCCCGGCGGCGAACACCCACCCGACGTGCCCGCCGGCCACCTCGAACGGCTCGGTGTGGCTGTCGAACACCGCGGCCAGCCCAACGTCGTGCAGCATGGCCGCGACGAACAGCAGCTCGGGATCGAAGTCGACGTGGTGGACGCCACCCAGCGCGACCGCCCAGGCGTACACCCGCAGCGAATGGTTGAGCAGGGACGGCGACGAGTAGGCCGTCGCGACCTCGGTCGCGTGCTCGCACGCCGGGCCGCCGGGCAGCGTGAGTTCCATGCCCCGCAGCTTACGACCGCCGACCGGCCCCGCGGGCGGACCCGCGGGGCCGGAGACGATCAGCGACCCGAGAAGTTCACGTCACTGCAGAAGTAGTACGACTGGTCGAGGTGGCTCGCCTGCCAGATGGTGTAGACGACGTGCCGTCCGGTCCGGGTGCCCGCGTTCACCGCGACCTGGTACTGCCCGGCGGGCGCGTAGCGGCCCGTCTGGGCGACCAGTTCCAGGTTGCCCCAGCCCAGCGGCTGGGTCGCGGGGTCGAAGCCCTGTTTGGTGATGTACACCAGCAGGTAGTCGGCACCGTGGTGCGCCTGGTCGGTGACGGTGAGGGTGAACCGGTTGTCCTTGTTCGCCATCTGCCACGCCCCCACCGTGTCGAGGGCGTTGTACCGGGGCGCCTGCGTGCGGCCGCCGCTGCACAGCGTCCCGTCCGGGATCGCGCCCTGGTGGTTGCCCTTGACGCCTTCGCGGTAGAGCCCGTTCCAGTTCCACATCGCGTTCGGGTCGGCCTGCCAGGCCTGCCAGCACATCGGGTCCTTCGTCGCCATCGCCGGGTTCTGGAAGTCGCTGCCCCAGCGGTTCCAGCAGCCGTAGTTGCGCGAGGGCGGATCGGTGGCGGACCCGTGCGCGTCGGCGACGCCGGTGAGCACGCCGCCCAGCAGCACGGCGGTCACGGCCGTCACCACCAGGGAGAGCAGGGTCTTGCGGGGGCGGATCCGTCGGGGAACCACACTGTCCTCCTTCGTCGGGGCCGGTTTCGGGGAGCGCTCCCGAGGTCGTGACCATACGCCCCCGGCCGGTGCGTGCTCTCCCGAAACCGTTGCGGTGCGCCGCTTTCCGCCGACGAACCCGGACTGAACGGTCACTGAACGGCGCAGGTGCGCGGGTGCCGGGCCGCCCGATCGGTCCCGCGCCGGGAACGCCTGGTGAACGCCGGCCCGGCCGGCTGCTCCGCACGGGTGCATCCGGAAAAATCCTCACCGCCGGGTGCGCTGGGCCGCCGTCGGTTGCCGTCCTTTGAGGACTTGAACCGATCTCCGTCCGGTGCTATACGAATACCAGGACCTGGTGACATCGCGAGACGATCCGGGGAGTGGACGACGATGCCGGACAAGAGCGCCCGTTCGGCCGCGGCCGACGCGTTCAGCGAGCTGGTGCTGGCCGACCCCGAGTGGGTCCGGGCGGAGTTCGACGCGATCGTGGCCGCGAACTTCCGCCCACCGCCACCGCCACCGCCACCGCCGGTGCCGCCCGCCCGCCGCGGTCCGGGGCTGCCCCGCCGCCCGGCCGCGGTCGCCGGTGGGCCGCGCCGGTGCCCGGGTGCCCGGCGGCTCGCCGGGAAGGGGCCGCGCCGGGAGCGAGCCCCGCCGCGGCGCACGGAAAGCGCGCAGGGAACGAAGAACGAGGAAAGGGGAGTGATGCCGTGACGGCACCCGGCTGCACTCCGTCGCCGGCGTACGCCGCCTGCCCCGACAGCGGCCGGTGAGACCCAGCGAAGGCCCGGCCACCGCGCCTCCAGGCGCATCCTGCGGCAGCGACGCCGGCGTGCCGGGAGCCGTCGAGTTCGCGCAGGGCACGGACAACGGTTTCGACACGCAGGTTCCTCCGGAGGTCCCGGTGCCGTCCACCGGCACCGGGACCGCACCGGGTTCACAGGGAGAGGAATTCGCCCCGCTGCAGCAACTGCACCCGCGTCGGCGGGCGCCGCTGCCGGACCTCTTCGAGGAAGTTGGACACCGGCGAGTGGAACAGGCCGTAGTCGTCGAAGTGCACGGGGACCGCACGCCGGGGTTCCAGCAGGTTCAGCAGGTCCACCCCGCCGCGGTGGTCGAGCGTGACCAGCACGCCGAACGCGCGCGTGCCACCCAGGTGCACCACCGCGAGGTCGAGGTCGGGGAAGTGCTCCCGGATCCGCCGGAGTTCGTCGTGGATCACCGTGTCGCCGCTGAGGTAGATCCGCAGCGGGCCGGTTTCCGGCGTCGCGCGGTACTCCAGGACGCTGCCCATGACCGGCGGGAGCAGCCGCCGCACCGGGCCCGGGGCGTGCCGCGCCGGCACGGACGTCACCGTCAGCCGCGCGTCCCCGTCGGTGAAGGTCTCCGTGGTCCACGTCGGCAGCGGGAGCGGGGCGTGGAAGCCCCGCCGCAGCAGCCGGGTGGCCGCGTGCTCGGTGGTCAGGATCGGGGTGTCGCGCGGGAGTTCACGCGAGGCGATCCGGTCGAAGTGGTCGCCGTGCAGGTGCGAAAGGATCACGGCGGTGAGCGGCGGCAGGTCCGCCGGCTGCAGCGCGGGTTCGGTGCGCCGCCGGGAAAACAGGCCCTGGCCGAAGTAGGACCACTGGCCGCGGTGCAGGAAGTTGGGGTCGGTGAGCAGGGTGAACGGGCCCAGCCGCAGCACCGTGGTCGCGGTCCCGACGAACATCAGCGAGTCACCGCCGGGCGGGTCGAACGCGGGCGGGTCCAACGAGGGCGGGTCCAACGAGGGCACGGGCAGTCCTTTCCACCGGTACTCCGGGTACCCGGGGATCCGGGTGGGGCGCGGCCGGGGTGGCCGCGCCCCGCGGCTCAGCTCTGCGACCGCACGTTTTCCCGGGCCTCCTGGGCGCGATCGGTGACGTCCCCGGTCGCCGACTGCGCTTCGTCCTTGACCGTCGACACGGCGTCGGCGGCTTCGGACTTCACCGACTCGGCCGCCTGCTGCGCGGGTTCGCGCAGGTTCTCCTTCAGCTCCTCGGCCGCGTGCTGGGCCACCGGGGCCACGTGCTCGCGGGCGAGGTCGGTCGCCTGGCTCGCGAGCTTGCGTTCCGGCTCGCTCGCGGGCAGCAGCGACGACACGAGCCAGCCGGCGCCGAAGGCGATCAGGCCCGCGGCCAGCGGGTTGCCCTGCGTGCCGCGCTGGATCGCCGCCGGGGCCTCGCCGACGGCGTCGGCGGCGGAACTGACCTTGTCGCCGACGGTGCCGGCGGCGGAACTGACCTTGTCCCCGGCGGTGGACGCGACCGAACCCACCTTGTCGCCCGCCGCGGAGGCGTGGTCGGTCGCGGTGCCCATGACGCGGTTCCGCGCGTTGCCGAACGCCGTGCGCACCCGGCCGACGCGGCGTTCGACGATCCGGCCGGGGCTCACCTTTTCGGTGAGCGCGTTGACGTCCGTGCTGAGATTGCGTTGCGTGCCTTCGATTTCACGCCGGATGCGCTCCGGTTCGGTCATGGTCGTTCGCCTTTCAGTGCGTCCGGGACCTGCTGGAGGGTCTCGACGGTGCGTTCGGGTTTCGGGTTGACCCGGCGGACTTCGCGCCGCCCGGTCGTGTAGAGCACGGCGCCGGCGATCGCCCACACGACCGCGACGATCAGGGCCGCCCAGCCCGCGTCCATCACGTTCGCCAAGCCCTGCCACAGGGCGATGGAGAGGAACAGCAACACCATGTAGCCGGCGAACCCGGCCCCGCCGAGCATGCCCGCGCCCTTCGCGGCCTTGCCCGCTTCGGCCTTGACTTCGGCCTTCGCCAGCTCCGCTTCCTGCCGCACCAGGGTGGAAATGTCCTTCATGACGTTCGACATCAGCTCGCCGACCGAGGTGTCGGCGACGTCGACGGGTTCACCGGCGCGGGGCGCGGGTCCGGGTGCCTGGGTCATCACGGCACCTGCCCCGGCCCGGAGAAGCGGGGACCCGGCTGCGGAAGGTGTTCCGGCGGCTGCGGCGCGTTGTACCCGCCCGGCGCGGCGCCCGGACGGCTCGGCTGCGGAAGGCCTTCCACCGGCTGCGGCGCGTTGTAGCCACCCGGGGTGGCATAGCCCGGCTGGGGGAGACCGCCGGCGGGCTGGGACGCGGGGTACCCGCCGGAGGCCGCGTAGCCCGGCTGCGGGAAACCCTGCTGGGGCGTCGCGTACTCGGCGTCGGCCGGCTGGGGCACCGGCGGGGTCGCGGCGGGACCGGCGTGCTGCGGCGGGATGCCCGCCCCGGTGTCCGAGGAGTCCTCCTTATGCTGCGCGACGACGCCGCGGGTGAGCCGCCCGACGAGGGCACCGGCGACGGCCGCGCCGACCAGGAACGTGCCGGGACGGCGGCGGGCGAAGCGCCGCACCTCGTCGAGGAGGTCACCGGGTTCGCGGTGCTCGAGCCAGTCGGCGACCGTCCGCGTCCGGTCGGACACCTGGCGGGCGACGTCACCGGCCAGGCCGGGCGAGTCGGTCTGCTCCGCCATCCGCTCGAGCTGACCGGCCAGCTGGTGGAGGCTCTCGGCCGCCTTCCGCTGGCCGTCCCTGGCCTGCGCCTGCAGCTGGTCCCGGCCCTCGCGGACCAGGTCGCGGGCTTCCTGCTGGGCGTGCGCGGCGACGTGTTTCGCTTGGTCCGCGGCCGTCTGCGCGACTTCGCCACCCCGGTCGGCGGCCGTGGTGGCCACCTCGCGGGCTTCGTCCTTGGCGGTTTCCGGCATCGACGGCGATCCGGAGGCGTGCTGCGGCGGTGACTGACCACCGGGTCCCTGAGTCATCTCGACCTCCTGCGCGAGAGGCACTTGGCGCGCCTTCGTGGTGCCGATGCGAGCATCGGCCTGGTAAGGCGGCTGGCTACCCGGGTGGCCGTGGCATAAACCGGACGGCGGCGTCGCTCGTCAGCAGCGACACGGCGTCGCGGAGGCTGCCCGGCCCGCCGGCTTCCGCCGGCCACCCGGGGCCGGCCAGGACGAGCCGCGGCACCGGGAGGCCGCGCGGGGGCGTTGCCGGCTGGCTGCTCCACAGCACGAGCGCGGCGGGCCGGACCCGGTCGATCGCGTGCCGGAGGGCGGTTTCCGGCACGGAAGCGCCCAGGAAGAGGGCCTCGCGGCCGTGTTCGGCGAGTGCCGCGCGCAGGGCCTCGAGCGGCAGCGTGTGCCGATCACCGTCCACACAGGCCAGCAGGGCCGCGGGCGCGGCGCCGGTGGGTGGCGGAATGCGGTGCAGGGCGGCGGCGATGGCCCAGGCCAGCCCGTGCACGAGGTCGATGCAGCGGTCGGCGTCCGGGCCGCAGAGTGCGGTCAGCGCCGGGCGGCAGAGGTCGTCCCAGGTGGCCGGGACGCCGCGGTCGGCCAGGTGCGCGTCGAGGAGCGCGGCCACGGTGTCGATCTGCAGGCGCCGGACGGCGGTCAGCAGCGTGCCGACGTCGGTCGCGCCGGGGTGGAACGCCCGCGCGGCCGCCGTTTCCGTGCTGAGCCCGTGTTCGATGAGGTGCTGCATGCGCAGCAGCGCTTCGATGTCCGCCCGGCCGTAGCGGCGGTGGCGGCCGGGCTGCGGTGCGGACAGCGGGAGGTCGTAGCGGCGGTGCCAGGCGCGCAACGTCGACGCGGGCACGCCCAGCATGCGCGCGACCGCCCCCGCCGTCCAGGTGACGGCGGGGGCGGTCGCGGGCCGGTCCACCGGCAGGCTCAGTTCCCGGGGCGGGCGACATCACCCCGCCAGGCGCCGGTCTCCCGGCCGCCGCGCTCCTCGATGAAGGTCTTGAACCGGCCGAGGTCGCCCTTGACCCGCCGGTCGAGGATGCCGAGCTTGTCGGCGACGTTCTCGACGAAGCCGTCCGGGTCGATGTCGAGCTGGACGGTGACGCGGGTCTGCCGGTCGTCGAGGCGGTGGAACGTCACGACGCCGGCGTGCGTCGGGCCGGAGTCGGCTTTCCAGGCGACGCGCTCGTCCGGGTGCTGCTCGGTGATCGTCGCGTCGAACTCCCGGGTCTGCCCGCCGACGCTGATCTTCCAGTGGGTGTGGGTGTCGTCGAGCTGCCGGATCTCGTCGACGCCCTCCATGAACTGCGGGAACGACTCGAACTGCGTCCACTGGTTGTAGGCGGTCGTGACGTCGGTCTCGACGTCCACGGATTCGGTGACGGTGCTCATCGCGGCTTGTCCTCTCCTCGTTCGGTCGTACTGCCGGTCTGGTCCCCGGGTTACCCGGGCAAATCGATGACAAAACGATGCAACACCTTTAGGGTCGAACATCAGCGACGGAAAGGAGCCCCCCGTGACCGACGAACGGACGTCCGCACTGACGGTTCGCGTCCGCACCGTGCCCGAGGCCGTCGTGGTCGCGGCGGCCGGCGACCTGGACCTCGGCACCGCGCCGGTGCTGCGCACGCGGGCGCGCGACGCGCTGGCCGGCCGGCCGGGCGCGCTCATCGTGGACCTCGGCGCGATCACGTTCTGCGGCTCGGCCGGGCTGCAGGTCATTATCGAACTCGCCGGCGAAACGGCGGCGGCCGACCTGCCGTTCGCGGTGGTCGCCGCCGGGCGTCCGGTACTGCGGTCCCTGCAGGTCACCCGGCTGGACGGCGCCCTCGCGCTGCACCCGACGGTGGACCGCGCCTGCGCGTGGATCCGGCAGCGGCCCGGCGCTGCCGGGGTGGCCGGCGGTTAGGGCGGGGCCGGTCGCGGGTAGTCCTCCGCCATGGAAGCGGAGGCGCTGCTGCAGAGCCTGACCCGCGTGGTGACCGCCCTCGACGGCACCGGCATCCGGTTCGCCGTCGCCGGCGGCCTCGCCGTCTACGCCCGCGGGGGCCCACCGTCGGACCACGACGTCGACCTGTTCCTCAAGCCCGGTGACGCGGACCGCGCGGCGGAGGTGCTCACCGCCGCCGGGCTGCGCCGCGTGCACCCGCCGGAGGACTGGCTGACCAAGGTCTACGACGGCGACATCCTCGTCGACCTCATCCACGGCCCCAACCACCGGCCGGTGACCGACGAACTGCTCGACCGCGCCGCGCTGATGCGGATCGGGTCCACCGCGGCGCCGGTCGTCTCCGGCACCGACCTGCTGGTGGACAAGCTGCTCGTGCTGAGCGCGCACCGGTGCGACTTCGCGCCGCTGCTGCGGATCGCCCGGGACCTGCGCGAACAGGTCGACTGGACCGACGTCGCCGTGCAGGTGTCGGCGTCCCCCTACGCCCGGGCGTTCCTGGCGCTGCTCGGCGACCTGGCCGTGATCGACCCGAAGGAGGCACTCGTGCCCGAACCACCGCAGTACCTCGTCGCCCGGCTCAGCCGGGCCCTCGCCGAAGACCCGCGCACCGCCGAGCTCGGCGTGCACGTGACAGTGCGGGGCGAGCACGTCCACCTGACCGGCGAAGTCGTCTGCTCCGAGCGCAAGGCGGAGGTGGACGCCGTCGTCGGCGAGTACCTGACCGGGGAGCTGGTGCACAACGACGTCCGGGTCGCCGACGTCCGCGAACCGGCGAGCGCGGAGGAGATCGGCCGATGAGGATCGCCGCGGTCGGGGACGTGCACCTGGGCGAGGACTCCCGCGGCCTGCTCCGGCCGGCCCTGGAGCACCTCGCGGGTACCGCCGACGTCCTGCTGCTCGCCGGGGACCTCACCCGGCACGGCACCGTCGAGGAGGCCCGCGTGGTGGCCGAGGAGCTCGCCGGGCTCGGCGTGCCGGTCGCCGCGGTGCTGGGCAACCACGACCACCACAGCGACCGGGGCGAGGTCATCGCGAACCTGCTCCGGGAGACCGGCGTCGAGGTGCTGGAGGGCGACGCGGTCCGCTTCGACCTGCCGGACGGCTCCCTGGGGGTCGCCGGGGTCAAGGGCTTCGGCGGCGGGTTCGCCGGCAAGTGCGCCAGCCGCTTCGGCGAGCGGGAGATGAAGGACTTCGTCGAGACCACCATGGCGTCGGCGGATTCGCTGCGCAAAGCGTTGCAAAGCCTCGACACGGACGTCGTCGTCGCGCTGACGCACTACGCGCCGATCCCGGGCACCCTGCACGGCGAGCCCCCCGAAATCCACCCGTTCCTCGGTTCGTACCTGCTGGGCGAGCCGATCGACGAGGTGGGCGCCGACCTGGCCCTGCACGGCCACGCCCACTTCGGGTGCGAGCAGGGCGTGACCCCCGGCGGCGTGCGCGTGCGGAACGTGGCGCAGCCGGTGATCCGCAAGGCGTACGCCCTGTACGAGCTGCACCCGGCGGAGCTGTCCACGCGCCGCTGACCCGGTCACGAGACCGGCGTGCCGCGGAACTCCCTCAGGCCGCGAGGTGCGCGGCCGCGGCGAGGACGTGCGGCGCCAGGCCTTCGGCGATCGCGGCGTAACCGGCCGAAGAGGGGTGAAAGCGGTCGGCGGAGAACAGGGCCGGTTCGGCGGCGAAGCGGGCGGCCAGTTCGGGACCGGCGGTGGCCACCGCACCCCCGGCCCGGATGGCCGCTTCGGCCTGGGCCTGTGCGTAGTGGCCGCTGGCCGCGGAGACCAGCTGCCGGTACGGCCCGGGCACCCGCGCCACGATGCCCAGGTCCGGCGCCGGGACCACGATGACCCGGGCGCCGGCGCGGACCAGCCGCGCGACGGCGTCGTGCAGCTGCCGCGCGCCGACGGCGGGGGAGACGAACCCGGCGAGGTCGTTCGCGCCGATCACGATCAGCGCCAGGTCCACGCCCTCGCCGAGGGCGACGCCGACCTGGCGCTCGAGGTCGGCCGAGCGGGCCCCGGGTACGCCGAAGTTCCGCAGGTGCACGGGGTGACCGGCGTCGCGCAGCCGTCGGGAGAGCCGGCGGCCGAGGGTGTCGTCTTCCCGGCTGCTGCCGACGCCGGCCGCCAGCGAGTCCCCGAGGACGCAGAATCGGAGTGGTTGAGTCATCACCGGGTACAACGTGGCCGGCCCGCCGTTGTTTCCCGTCGCGCTGGAGGTCACGGTGACCAGGACCGTGTTGCTGCGCCTGCTGCTGGTGGTCGTCGTGGTCGTGGTGCTGCTGCTGGCCGCCTTCTGGGCGGTCCAGCGGCGGCTGATCTACGTCCCGGACGCCGCGCCGGTGCCCGCGGCCGCGAGCGTGCTGCCCGGTGCCGAGGACGTCCGCCTCCGCACGGCCGACGGCCTCGAGCTGGGCGCCTGGTACCTGCGGCCGGCCGGCCGGGATCCGGCGGCGACGGTGCTGGTCGCGGGCGGCAACGGCGGCAACCGGGCGGGGCGCACCCCGCTGGCCGCGAAGCTCGCACAGGCCGGACTGGCCGTGCTGCTGCTCGACTACCGCGGGTACGGCGGCAACCCCGGCAGCCCGAGCGAGGACGGCTTGGCCCTCGACGTCCGCGCCGCCCACCGCTTCCTGACCGAGGACCGGCGGGTGCCGCCCGGGCGCCTGCTGTACTACGGCGAGAGCCTCGGCTCCGCCGTCGTGACCGGGCTGGCCCTCGAGCACCCGCCGGCGGGGCTGCTGCTGCGGTCGCCGTTCACGGACCTCGCGGCCGTCGGCGCGCGGCTCTACCCGTACCTGCCGGTGCGCCTGCTGCTGCGTGACCGCTTCCCGGTCGAGGAGCAGGCGACCCGCCTGCGCGTGCCGGCCGTGGTGGTCGTGGGCGCGCGTGACTCGCTCGTCCCGCCGTCGCAGAGCCGGGCGGTGGCGGTCGCGGCGTCGGCCCGGCTGGTGGAGGTCCCCGGCGCCGACCACAACGACCCGGCGCTGCTCGACGGTCCGCAGCTGGTCGGGGCGGTGCTCTCGCTGGTTCCGCGCTGAACCTGGTCCTGGCGGACCCAGGCTGAGCCGGACCTGGCCCGGTGCCCGCGGCCGCCGCAGGATCAGGGCATGACGAACAGCATGAAGGCGATCACCATCCCCGAGTTCGGCCCGGCCGAGGTCCTGCGGCTCGACGCCGTCGCGGTCCCGGAACCGGGCCCGGGCGAGGTCTCGATCGACGTCGCCTACGCCGGCGCGAACTTCGCCGAGGTCCTCTACCGGCAGGGCGTCGTGGACGTCCCGCTGCCCTTCGTCCCGGGCATCGAGGTTTCCGGCCGGATCCGCGCGCTGGGCGAGGGAGTCTCGGGCCTGACGGTGGGACAGCCGGTCGCCGCGTTGACGATCGTGGCGAGCGGCGGCTACGCGGAGGTCGTCACCACCACCGCCGACCTCGTCGCGCCCCTGCCCGGGACCGGGTTCGAGGTGGCGGCCGCGGTGCCGTCCAACAGCACCACGGCGTTCCTCGTGCTGGAGCGGGTGGCCCGGCTCGCGCCCGGCGAGCGCGTGCTCGTGCACGCCGCCGCCGGCGGGGTCGGCAGCCAGCTGGGCCAGGTCGCGCGGCTGCTCGGGGCCGGCCGGGTGGTCGGCACGGTCGGGAGCGCCGCGAAGATCGCCGCCGCGAAGGCCTTCGGCTACGACGAGGTCGTCCTGCGCGACGAGGTCGAGGGCACCGGCGAGTTCGACGTCGTGGTGGACATGGTCGGCGGGCCGGCGCGCCGCGCGAGCCTGGACCGGCTGGCCCCGATGGGACGCCTGGTGGTCATGGGCAACGCTTCGGGCGCCGAGGACGTCGGCATCCCGGCCAACGAACTGTGGTTCACCAACAAGACGGTGTCCGGCTTCAACCTGGCGGCCTTCGCCGGCTTGGCGCCGGCCACCGCGGGGCAGGCCCTGCGCCGCGCCGTCGCGGCGGTCGCCGACGGCACCTTGCGCGTCGACGTCGAGCCCCTGCCCCTGGCGGACGCGGTGACCGCGCACCGCCGCATCGAATCGGGATCGACGACCGGCAAGCTGGTGCTCCGCGTGCGGTGAACGGCCGGATGTGACGGGCGTCCGGCTTGAGACCGCGGCCGCATCGCGCATAATGGGCCACTGACCGACTGCTTGGTATGTGCCGGGCACCACAGCCGAAGGAGACACCCTGCCGTGAACTCGTTCAAGGATCGCGTCGCGATCGTCACCGGGGCCAGCCGGGGCATCGGCCTGGGGATCGCGAAGACGCTCGTCGAGCGCGGCGCCAAGGTCTGCCTCACCGCGCGCAAGCCGGAGGCCCTGGAGGAGGCCGTCAGCTCGCTCGGCGGCCCCGACGTCGCCATGTTCGTGGCCGGCAAGGCCGACGACACCGACCACCAGGACGAGACGGTCGCCAAGACGATCGAAACCTTCGGCCGGCTCGACTACCTGGTGAACAACACCGGCATCAACCCGGTCTACGGCCCGACTCTGGACATCGATCCCGCCGCGGCGGCGAAGATCCTCGGCGTCAACGTCCTGGCCCCGCTGGGCTGGACCAAGCGCGCCCGCGACGCGTGGATGGGGGAGCACGGCGGCGCCGTGGTCAACGTCGCCTCGGTCGCCGGGCTCGGCGCTTCGCCGGGCATCGGCATGTACGGCGTCAGCAAGGCGGCGCTGATCCGGCTGACCGTCGAGCTCGGCGCCGAGCTGGGCCCGAAGATCCGCGTCAACGCCGTCGCGCCGGCTGTGGTGAAGACGAAGTTCGCGACCGCGCTGTACGAGGGCCGCGAAGAGGAGGTCGCCTCGGCGTACCCGATGAAGCGGCTCGGCGTGCCGTCGGACATCGCGGGCGCGGTGGCGTTCCTGCTCTCCGACGACGCGGGCTGGATCACCGGCCAGACGGTGGTCCTCGACGGCGGCGTGACCCTGGGCGGTGGCCTGTGACCGGCGTCGTCGTCACCGGGGGTGGCGGCGGCATCGGCGCGGCGCTGGCCCGCCGGTTCGCCGCGGACGGAGCGCGGGTCGTCGTGGCCGACCTCGACGGCGACAAGGCCGCGGAGGTGGCCGCCGAAGTGGGCGGGACGGCGTTCGCCGGAGACGTGGCGAGCCTCGAAGGCGTCTCGAAGCTGATCGACAGCGCACGCTCGACGCTGGGCGAGATCGACGTCTTCTGCGCGAACGCGGGCATCGCGCCCTTCGGCGGCGCCGAAAGCGGCGAGGAGGTGTGGGCGCGCACCTGGGAAGTCAACGTGATGTCCCACGTCCGCGCGGCGAACCTGCTGCTGCCGGCGTGGCTCGAGCGCGGCCGTGGCCACTTCATCGCGACGGTGTCGGCGGCGGGCCTGCTGACCAGCCTGGGCTCGGCGCCGTACTCGGTGACCAAGCACGGCGCGTTGGCGTTCGCCGAGTGGCTGTCGGCGACCTACCGGCACCGCGGGCTCACGGTGCAGGCGATCTGCCCGCAGGGCGTGCGCACGGCGATGCTGGAGAGCACCGGCACGGCGGGCCAGCTGCTGATGGGAGCCTCGGCGATCGAGCCGGAGCAGGTGGCGGACGCGCTGTTCGCGGCCATCGAGGAGAAGCGGTTCCTGGTGCTGCCGCACCCCGAGGTAGCGGGCTACTACGCGGCGCGCGCCACCGAGACCGACCGGTGGCTCGGCGGGATGAACAAGCTGCAGCGCAAGGTCGAAGAGGCCGTCGGAGAGCTGTGACGCGTCGGCCGTTCCTGCCCTCCGGCCGGATCGGGAAGTGACAACCCGGATCGAGGACGCGGCGACGGCGGTGTACCGGGCCAGGTGTCGATGGCGGACGTGATCGTCTCCCGCGAGACACGAGCCCGGTCGTGCGAGTGGTGCACCCTGACGCGACACTGCCGAAGCCGGATGGGCGGCCGTCGCTTCGGTATGCGGCCGCAAACGGGGTCCCGGAGTGTCTTCTTGGGTGCGCACGTGGGTGTGGGCCCGTAGCCGTCTGGCTGCGGGCCTTTCCCGTTGTTCAGGCTGCGTGTGGGAGTGGTTGGTGGAGGTTGTTGCGTCGGGGTTTTCGGCGTTTGTCGAGGAACACCGGCGGCAGGAACTCGGGCAGGCCGTCAGGGGCGATGCGGACTTCCCAGCCGGAGCGGTGCAGGAGCCGGTGGTGGTGGGCGCACATCAGGACGAGGTTCGCCAAATCGGTGGGGCCGCCGTCGGCCCAGTGGTGGATGTGGTGGCCCTGGCAGTGGCGTGGTGGGCGGTGGCAGCCGGGGAACGCGCAACCACGGTCGCGCAGGAACAGGGCCCGGCGTAGGCCGGGGGAGATCAGGCGGCGCAGTCGGCCGAGGTTGAGGGGTTCGCTTTTCTCCCCCAGTACCGCGGGGATGATCATCGCGTCGCAGGCGTGCACCCGCGCCTCAGCCGCCGTCATCTGCCCGGTGTCGCCGAGGGTGGCCTGGCCGAGGCCGGTCTTCAACGAGTCGAGGGAGACCGCGACCATGACGTGGGCTCGTTCCCCGGCTTGCATCGGCAGGGTAGGGGACTTCAACGCGAGGTCGATCGCGTCGGAGAAGGCATCACCGTAGCGTTGGGGGTGGGTGCGGGTGTCGGGCCCGTCGTCGCTGGTGCGGCGTTCGGCCAGGGCATCGAGGAGGGCGCTGGCGCGGGTGCCGGTTTCGTCGTCGAACCGGCCGGTCAGCTCCCACACCCCGGTTCTTTTCCGGCGCAGGAACAGTTCCCGCGTGGGAACGGCAGGTTCGGTGTCGTCGGGCTCGGCGCCATCGGGAACCAGATGGGCCAGAATCCGGGCCCCAAGAGCAGCGACCTGCCTGTATCCGGCGGTTTCGGCGAAGGTCAGCAGGTGCTGCTCAGCACTGTCCTGATGCTCGGCCGGGACTTGGGTGAGGACTCCGGTGATCACGTCGATCATCGGGTCACTCAACCGCCCCGCCAGTGCCGCAGCACCGGTGGCGGGAGCGACCGCGGGAATCGGGGTCCCGTCCAAAGCCCGGCCTGGGTTGAGTGTCCGAGCCCGTTGCACCAGCCGCTCCGCCGCTGACTTCGGGATATCGGCCAGGTGTTCCAGCAGCTGCGTGACGGACCGGTAGCCGAACAGCTCCAGCACGCCACGCTGCTCGATCTCCACTACGAGCGCGCCGATTTCGGCTTCGGTGGCCCGCTTGCGCGCGAGCAGCTCACCGAAACGGTCGGCGAGAGCCACCGCTTCAGGCGAGGGAGCCGCGTTGCTGGTCATACCGCCAAGCTACCGGGATTCGAACACCTGTCATCACTCGATCGGGCAAAGAATCCACGCCACGGCGAAGCCGTATCTCTAAGAAACGACCCGATACCAGCAAGGTCCCACTTGAGAGAGCCGAACAGCAGGACCGACCCGCGAGAACACCCGGACCCCGGACCCCAGCAGAACCGGCACAGGCAAAGCCAGCACCTCATCGAGCAAACCGGCATCGAGACACTGCCGAGCAACATCAGCCCCGAGAACGTTGACGTACTTCTCCCCGGCAGCAGCGGAAGCGGCGGAAACAGCCGAAGCCAGATCGCCGACGAAACTCACCCCGGCAACCGGCTCGGCCGGCCGATGGGTGAGCACGAACTGCGGCCCCTCCCAGCCACCACCGAAGGCCTGCCCCTCACCCGGCCCACCCCGGTGCGGATCGTCGCCGTCGAAGGTGTGGCGGCCCACCAGCAGGGCCCCGATGCGGGGGACGAGGTCCACCGGCGGCGGCCCCAGGTACGGCGTCAGCCACGACATGTCCCCACCCGGGCCGGCGATGAAACCGTCGATCGAACAGCTGAACGCGTAGAGCAGTTTGGCCATGGAACCCACCTCCGTGTCGTCGGACGCAGGTACTGACGGCCGGTCCCGCGAAAACTCATCGGTCGCGAGACAGCGGGGGGAACCGCGGCGGACGGCGCTCGTTCCAGCTGGCCAGCCCCTCGGCCAGCTCGGGACGGCCGAAGGACTCCAGCATCAACGCCGTCGCTTCGCGGGCGGCCGAGTCGAGCGGCAGCAGCGGCTCGCGCGCGAGCTGCTCCTTCATCACCGCCATCGACCGCGGTGCGCTGTGCGTCGCCAGTTCGGCCGCGTACGCGTGCGCGCGCCCGGCCAGCGAGCCGGCCGGGACGACCTCCTGGACCAGGCCGTACTCCAGCGCCTGCTCCGCGGTGAACGTCCGCCCGGACAGCAGCAGGTCGCGGGCCCGGCCCTGGCCGACGAGCTCCGGGAGCAGCTTCGCGATGCCGTACTCGGCGATCAGGCCGCGCCGGGCGAACGCGGTGGTGAACTTCGCGCCCGCGGCCGCGAACCGGACGTCGGCCGAACACGCGATGACGAACCCCAGGCCGGCGCAGCCGCCGTTGATCGCCGCCACCACCGGGACGCTCGCCGAGGCCGCCGCCAGCACGTCGCGGAAACCGTTTTCCACCGGGGGTCGCGTGGCGACGGTGTCCAGCAGCCCGAGGTCGGCGCCGGGGCAGAACGCCCGGCCCGCGCCCGTGACGACGACCGCGCGGACCGCCGGGTCGGCGTCGGCCTGCCGCAGCAGGGCGCCGTAGCGGGCTTGCATCGGCATGTCCATCGCGTTGCTGCGGTCCGGTCTGTCGAACGTGCACGTCGCGACCGCGCCGTCCGTCTCGTACCGCACACCGTCCACAGTGGACATCGCCGCCTCCTCGATGGTCGGCCATCATACTAAGCGGTCGCTTGGCGTAAAGTCACGTCCGGAACAGGTCCGCGGTTCGAAATCATCGAACCCTTTGGTCGTCCGGAAAACTCTGTGCCATAGTGCGTTCCGCCCGCACGTCGCCGCGCTGGAAGGGGCTCGCCCGATGCCGGAAGCAGAACCGAGCGGACTTCGCAGACGAGTCGTCCTGGGCGGGGCCGGCGCCGCCGTCGCCACGTCGGTCATCGCGCCGGTCGCCCGGGCCGCCGACGCGCTCACGCAGCCGGGACAGGCGCGGGAGACCGACTTCGGCACCGGCTGGCGGTTCGCCCTGGCCAACCCGGACGGCGTCACCGATCCCGGCGGCCGGTTCGCCGACGCCCCGAAGCCCGGCTTCGACGACTCGAAGTGGCAGGTCGTCGACGTCCCGCACGACTGGAGCATCGAGCTTCCCCCGACGGACAAGGGCACCGACAGCGGTTCCGGCTTCTTCCGCGGTGGCCTCGGCTGGTACCGCAAGACCTTCACGCTGCCGTCGTCGCTGGCCGGCAAGCGCGTGTCGGTGGAGTTCGACGGCGTCTATTCGGACGCCCACGTGTACCTGAACGGCGAGCTGCTCGGCCACCACCCCTACGCCTACACCGGGTTCGCCTTCGACCTCACCGGACGGCTGCACACCGACGGCCGCACGCCGGACGTCCTCGCCGTGCGCGCCACGAACCCGCTGCCGAGCAGCCGCTGGTACTCCGGCAGCGGGATCTACCGCCGCGTCCGGCTGGTGGTCACCGAGCCGGTGCACGTCGCCCGGCACGGCACGTTCGTCACCACGCCCGACATCGCCGCCGGCCGGGGCACCGTGCGGGTGGCCACCGACGTCGTCAACGACTCCGGCGCCGCGGTCACCGCGGAGGTGCGCACCACGGTCACCGATCCGGCGGGCCGCGAGGTGGCGACCGGCTCGACGACCGTCGCGACGGAAAAAGGGCAGACGGTGACCGCGGTGACGGCGCTGCGGGTCGAGCGCCCGCAGCTGTGGTCGTTCGGCACCCCCCGGCTGTACCGGCTGCGCACCGACGTCGTCGTGGCCGGGCGCGTGCTCGACACCACGACCACGGACTTCGGCTTCCGCTTCACGGAGTTCCACCCGGACCACGGGTTCTCGCTGAACGGCGTGCCGGCGAAGCTGCGCGGGGTCAACCTGCACGCCAGCCAGGGCGCGCTGGGCGCGGTGATCGACCCGGCCGCGCTGGAGCACCAGATGCGGCTGATGCTCGCGATGGGCGTCAACGCGCTGCGGACCGCGCACAACCCGCCGGACCCGCAGCTGGTGACGGTCTGCGAACGGCTCGGGATCGTCATGATGGTCGAGGCGTTCGACTGCTGGCGGACCGGCAAGCTCGAGTACGACTACCACCGCGACTTCGACGAGTGGAGCGGGCGCGACATCGCGGAAATGGTGCACGCGGCCAAGAACTCGCCCGCGGTCGTGCTGTGGTCGATCGGCAACGAGGTGCCGGACGCGTCGATGGCCGGCGGCCCGGAGATCGCCGCCGGGCTGATCGCCGCGGTCCGGGCGATCGACCCCACCCGGCCGATCGTGATGGGCTCGGACCGCTACCGCGGGGTGCCCGCGCCCGGGTCGCCGCAGGACCTCATCCTGAAGCAGCTCGACGGCCTCGGCGTCAACTACAACACCGCCCAGTCCCTCGACGGGCTGCACGAGCGGTACCCGGACAAGTTCTTCTTCGAGTCGGAGTCGTCGTCGGCCACGTCGACGCGTGGCGTCTACCAGGAACCGGACCTGCTCAACACCGGCGAAAACCACACGCCGGGCAAGCGGGCGACGTCGTCCTACGACAACAACCTCGCCTCGTGGACCTTCAGCGGCGAGTACTCGCTGAAGAAGGACCGCGACCGCAGGTTCTGCCAGGGCCAGTTCCTGTGGTCGGGGCAGGACTACCTCGGCGAGCCGACGCCGTACGACGTCTTCCCGGTCAAGACGTCCTTCTTCGGCGCGGTGGACAGCGCCGGGCTGCCCAAGGACGCCTTCCACCTGTTCCGCAGCCAGTGGACGACCGCGCCGATGGTGCACCTGGTCCCGATGGACTGGACGAACCACCGGCCCGGCGAGCCCGTCGCCGTGTGGGTTTACTCCACTGTGGACACCGTGGAGCTCGTGCTCAACGGGAAGTCACTCGGCGTCCGGAAGTTCGACCGGAAGACTACAGTGGACGGACGGCCGTACCTGGAGACGAGCGAGCCGTCCGGTGACGACAAGAACGACCCTTCCGGCAGCTACACCAGCCCGAACGGCGGCACCGGCAAGCTGCACCTGAGCTGGACCGTGCCCTTCGAACCCGGCACGCTGACCGCGATCGCCCGGGCCGGCGGTCGCGAGGTGGCCCGCGACGAGCTCGTCACGGCCGGGCCGCCGCGCGCGGTCGAGCTGAGCGTCGCCGCGCCGGGCAACCGGGTGGTGGCCGGGGCGATGACGTTCGTGACGGCGTCGGTCGTGGATGCCCACGGGGTCGTCGTCCCGGGCGCCGGACCGGTGCTGCGGTTCACCGTCGCCGGGCCCGGCCGCGTCGCCGGCGTCGACAACGGGCGGCAGGAATTCGCCCAGAGCTACCAGCAGCCCACGATCCCGGCGTTCAACGGGCTGGCCGTCGCCGTCATCGCGGCCACCGGCGGGCGGGGGTCGATCACCGTGACGGCGAGCGCCCCGGGCCTGGCACCGGGGAAGCTGAGCCTGCCCGGCTCCTCCCTCGGCCGGCGCAACGGCCCGGGAGCGCGCGCGATCGAGACGCCGGTGGTGCCGGCCGCTTCGACCGCGGACGCGAGCTACTCGGGCGCCCCGGACACGCTGCCGGCCGCGATGCTGGACGGCAACCCGGCCACCGGCTGGTCCAACTACTACGTCAAGCAGGCGACGGCGACGCTGAACGCGGTGAGCCGGCCGCGAGCGCAGGACTGGGTGTCGTTGGCGTGGCCGGCGGCCCAGCGGATCAGTGCCGTCACGGCGAACTTCGTCGTGGACGCGAAGCTGGCGCTGCCGTCCGCCGTCGAAGTCGTCCACCGCACGGCCCGGGGCTTCGAGCCGGTGCGGAACCTGCGGATCACGTGGGGGACCGGGTCGAACGACCCGACGTCGTTCGCGTTCGATCCGGTCGTCACCACGGAGGTGCGGGTGACGATGACCGCGCGCGGCTTCCTGCGGATCAGCGCACTGCTGGCCCGGTGACCGCGGGCCCGGCGGGGCGCACCCCCCGCCGGACCCGGTGGTCACCGGCTGCAGGGGGCCAGTGCGTCGAGACCCTGCGGCTTGGCCGCGGTGCGGCCGATGGCGGTGGCGATCCGGTTGATCGTCGCCACGCGCTTGTCTTCCAGCGGGCCGAGGATGGCGTTCTGGACGAAGTTGGGGCCGCCCTGGCCCACGGTCGTCTTGAGGCGGTTGTTGGCTTCCGCGATCTGCGTGTTGAGCAGCTCGAGGTTGCGCGTCACTTCCGCCTGCGCCTGGGCGGGGATGGCCGGGAGCTTGCTCGCCACGTCGGGGCAGGAGATCTGGCCGACCCCGGCGTTGCCCGTGTTGCCGCTGTTCCCGTTCTGGCCGTTGTTGCCGTTGTTCCCGTTCTGGCCGCCGGTGCCGGTGCCCTGGGCGGGTGCCGGGGCAGCGGCACCCGCGCCGCCCACGGAGCAGGTGGCCAGGCTGTCGAGGCCCTGCGGCTTCTCGGCCCGGCGCCCGATCGAGATGGCGATGCGGTCGATCGTGGACTTCCGCTTGTCCGCCAGGGGACCGAGGATGGCGTTCTGGACGAAGTTGGGGCCGCCCTGGCCGACGCTCGTGCGGAGCCGGTTGTTGGCTTCGTTGATCTGGGTGTTCAGGAGGTCCAGGTTGCGTTGCACCTCGGCCTGGGCTTGGGCGGGGATGGCCGGGAGCTTGCTCGCCACGTCGGGACAGCTGATCTGGCCGGCCGCCGCCTGACCGCCCGAGGCGGCGTTGGCGGCGCCGGGGTCGCCGAAGGTCGTGGCGACCGCCAGTGCGCCGCCCGCGATCGCCAGGGCGAAGACCCCGGTCGCGATCTTCGTCCGCCGGGACAGGCGGTGTCGTCCACCGGAAGCAGGCATGAATGACTCCGTTTTCGTGCGTGAGTTAGCGTGAACATATGGGGTACTCCGCCGCCTTCGGGGGATACGGCGGGGTTTCTGATGGGGCGGGCCGAACTGGTCGCCGTCGCCCATGGTGGCCTCTGGACCAGGGGTTTGTCCAGTGTGATCGGGTCGGAAAAGAAGATGTGAACCATTCCGAACCGCGGGACGTGTATCCCGGTGACGGCGGCATCTGGCTGCGTTTTTTCGGCCCGGTTTTGGCGCACGAGAATTGTCGTGCGCCATTTCGGCGTGCTGGGCCGGGCTTGACGCGGGCCGCCGTGTCCTCCTAGCGTCGGCATACCGACCGGTCGGTGTCCAAAGGAGGTCGCTGGATGAGCTGGTACGACGCGAAGCCCTGGCTCGCGAGCTACGACGAACGCGTGCGGGACGCGGAACCGGCGAAGCCGACGACGCTGCCCGAGGCGTTCCGCCGGGCCGTGGACCACGTTCCGGACCGGGCCGCGATCGCCTACTTCGACGCCCGGCTGAGCTACCGCGAGGTCGACGAGCTCTCCGACGGCGTCGCGCGGTACCTGAGCGCCCACGGCTTCGCCCGCGGCGACCGGCTCGCCCTGGTGCTGCAGAACATCCCGCAGTTCGTCATCGCCCTGCTCGGCGCGTGGAAGGCCGGCGGGATCGTGGTGCCGGTCAACCCGATGTACCGCGAACGCGAGCTCACGCACGTGTTCACCGACGCCGGGGTGAAGGCGGTCGTCTGCTCGCAGCGCGGCTGGAACGCCTACATCGGTGAAACCGCGGCCGCGAACGGCGTCGGCATCGCGCTCACCACCAGCGAACTGGAGTTCCAGACCCGCGACGACGAGCGCGTGCTCGCCAAGGTCGACCGCGAGGAGACGCCGGGAGCGACCGAGCTCCTCGAAGCCGCCGCGACGCCGGGGCCCAAGCCCCCGGAGCCCGCCTTCGCCCTCGATGACACGGCGCTGATCAGCTACACCTCCGGCACCAGCGGCGCGCCGAAGGGCGCCACCAACACCCACGGCAACATCGGCACCAACGCCGCCGGGCTCGGTTCGTTCAGCGGCCTGCCCGCCGGCTCGACGCTCTTCGGGCTCGCACCGCTGTTCCACATCACCGGCATGGTCTGCGAGCTCGGTTCCGCGATCGACATCGAAGGCACCCTGGCCCTGGCCTACCGCTTCGAACCGGGGGTCGTGCTCGACGCGTTCCTCGAGCACAAGCCGTCGTACACGGTCGGGCCGTCGACGGCCTACATGGCGCTGATGGCGCACCCGTCGTTCAGCCGCGCGCACTTCGAGTCGTTCGCGCTGCTGTACTCCGGGGGCGCCGCCCTGCCGCCCGCCGTCGTCGAGGCGTTCCGCGCGAAGACCGGGCACTACATCCACAACGGCTACGGCCTCACCGAAACCACGGCCGGCTGCGTCGTCGTCCCCGGCACGCTCGAGGCGCCGATCGACCCGGCGTCCGGCACCATCTCGATCGGCCTGCCGGTGCCGGACACCATCGTCCGGATCCTCGGCGAGAACGGCGAAGAGCTGCCGCCCGGCGAGGCGGGCGAGATCGCCGTCGAGGGCCCGATGGTCGTTTCGGGCTACTGGAACCGCCCGGACGCCACCGCGGAATCCCTGCCCGGCGGGCGGCTGCTCACCGGCGACATCGGGTTCATGGACGAGCGCGGCTGGGTCTACGTCGTCGACCGCAAGAAGGACATGATCAACGCGTCCGGCTTCAAGGTCTGGCCGCGCGAGGTCGAAGACGTGCTGTACACGCACCCGGCGGTCCGCGAAGCGGCCGTCGTCGGGATCGCCGACGAATACCGCGGCGAGACGGTCAAGGCGTACGTCAGCCCGGCGCCCGGCGCGACCGCCGATCCCGCGGAACTCGTCGCCTGGTGCAAGGAACGGCTCGCCGCCTACAAGTACCCGCGCACCATCGAAGTGCTCGACGAGCTGCCGAAGACCACCAGCGGCAAGATCCTGCGCCGCGAGCTGCGGGCGCGCGGCTGATGATCGAAACGGTTCGCGGCGCGATCGCGCCGGAAGCGCTGGGCCGGGTGCTGATGCACGAACACCTCTTCGTGCTCAGCCCCGAGTTCGTCCAGAACTACCCCGAACACGAAGGGTTCCGCGAAGACGAACACGTCCCGGAAGCGATCCGGCGCCTGACGGAGCTGAAGGACGCCGGGATCGACACGATCGTCGACCCGACGGTGATCGGCCTCGGCCGCTACATCCCGCGCGTGCAGCGGGTCGCCGCCGAGGTCGACGTCAACATCGTCGTCGCGACCGGCCTCTACACCTACAACGACGTGCCGCACTACCTGCACTTCCGCGGGCCGGGCACGTTGCTGCAGGGCGAGGACCCGCTGGTCGGGATGTTCGTCGGGGACCTGCGCGACGGCATCGCGGGCACCGGCGTCAAGGCCGGCCTGCTCAAGTGCGCGACCGACGAACCGGGCGTGACCCCGGGGGTCGAACGCGTGCTGCGCGCGGTGGCCAAGGCGCACGTCGAGACGGGCGCGCCGATCATGACCCACACGCACGCGGGCACCCGCCGCGGGCTGGAGCAGCAGGAGGTCTTCGCGTCCGAAGGCGTCGACCTGAGCCGGGTGCTCATCGGGCACTCGGGCGACTCGACGGACCTCGGGTACCTCACCGAGCTCGCCGACCGCGGCTCGCTGCTCGGGATGGACCGCTTCGGGCTGGACCTGCTGCTGCCGTTCGAGGAGCGGGTCGACACGGTCGCGGCGCTGTGCGAGCGCGGTTACGCGGGCAGCATGGTGCTTTCGCACGACGCGTCCTGCTACATCGACTGGTTACCCTCGGCGCAGCTGCCCGAGATCGCGCCGAACTGGCACTACCTGCACATCACCCGGGACGTGCTGCCGGCGCTGCGGGAGCGTGGGGTGTCCGAAGCGGACATCACGACCATGCTGGTGGACAACCCGCGGCGGTTCCTGTCGTGGCGTTATCCTGGTGCGTCCTGAGAGGGGGTACTGCGGTGACCCGAGCAAGCACCCGCAAGCCGGGCGAGGCCACCGGCGACGACCAGGCCGCCGTGCCGCGGCGGTTGCTGGAGCACGCCACGAAGCTGTTCGCCAAGAAGGGCTTCGACCGCACGTCGGTCCAGGAGATCGTCGAGGCGGCGGGCGTCACCAAGGGCGCGATGTACCACTACTTCGGCTCGAAGGACGACCTGCTCTACGAGATCTACGCGCGCGTGCTGCGGGAGCAGACCCGCCAGCTGGAGAGCGTGGCCTCTTCGGACGCACCGCTGCGCGAGCGGCTCGCGGCGGCGGCGTCCGACGTCGTCGTGTCGAGCATCGACAACCTCGACGACAACACGATCTTCCTGCAGTCGATGCACCAGCTGTCCCCGGACAAGCAGAAGGCGGTGCGGGCGGAGCGCCGCAAGTACCACGAGCGGTTCCGCGGCCTGATCGAGGAGGGCCAGCGGTCCGGCGAGTTCCGCACGGACAAGCCGGCCGACGTGGTGGTGGACTTCTTCTTCGGCTCGGTGCACCACCTGGGTTCGTGGTACCGCCGCAGCGGCTCGCTGACGGCTCGCCAGATCGGCGACCACTACGCGGACCTGCTCCTGGACGCCCTGCGGCCGCCGGTGGCCTAGTGCCGCCGGAGGTGGTCCAGCAGCAGGGCGCTCACCTCGTCCGGGGCCTCCATCGCCATCCACTGGCTCGCGCCCTCGATGATCTGGAAGCGGTACTCCGCGTCGATGTGGTGGACCGTCTGCTCCGCCGCGCTCTGGCCCAGGTACGGGTCCTCGCGGCCCCACAGGTACATCGTCGGGACCTTGATGCGGCCCGCCGGGATGTCGAAGTCGTCGTTCGTCGCCCCGCGGTACCAATTCAACGTCGCCGTCAGGGCGCCCGGCTGCGAAAGGCGGGTCACCGTGCCTTCGACGATCGCCTTCGGAATGCGGCGGTTGTAAACCGCGCGTAATTGCGCGGCTTCGTCGCGTAAGAGGTATTTCTCGGCTTTCCCCGCGGCGCGGCGGAAGAAGCGGATGTAACCGAGGTCGTGGAACTGGCCGTCGTCGGTGGCGACCGCGCGCTGGAGGGCGCTCGGGTGGGGCGTCGAGAGCACCGTCAGCGACCGGAGGCGGTCCGGGTGCGCCGCGGCGAGGGCCCAGGCCACCATGCCGCCCCAGTCGCGGGCGATGAGGTGGAACCGGTCCGCGCCCTGGCTGCCGGCGAACGCGAGGGCGTCGCCGACCAGGTGCTCGAGCGTGTAGTGCTCGACGCCCTCCGGGCGCGCACCCTCGGCGTAGCCCCGCTGGTCGACGGCCAGCGCGCGGTAGCCGGCCTCGCCGAGGGCGTGCAGCTGCTCGGTCCAGGCGTCGGCGAACTCGGGCCAGCCGTGCAGCAGCAGGGCCAGCTCGCCCGAGGCGGGCCCGGCCGCGAGTGCGCTGTGGTGGTGGTCGCCGACCGTGACGGTCACTCGCTCCAGCGCGCCGGGATCGGCCGGCGCGACGGCTGTTTCCATGGCGCACAGGTTAGATCCGACCGTCGACGAGAACCATGGGAAGACGGGCATTTTTGTCACCCTTTTGCCCGCGAAGTGGCCCGGCTCACAAAAATCTCGCTCAGATGAGCAAAGTGATCCCAAGAAACTGAATGTTCTTCATGAAAGCGGCGTGTTGCGGCCGTCGGCGTTCGGGCGCGACGCCGGATGAGTGGCGGAACGCGGAAGCGGCCCGTTCCCCCGGGGGAACGGGCCGCTTACGGAAGCACTCAGGCAGGCAGGTCGACCAGCTCCGCGAGGCGGGCGCGGTGCCGGCCCGGCGTGCCGAGGGCGATCTCGTCCGCCTTCGCCCGCTTCAGGTACAGGTGGGCCGGGTGCTCCCACGTCATCCCGATGCCGCCGTGCAGCTGGATGGCCTCTTCCGTCGCCTTCACCGCGATCGGCGCGTTGCGGGCCTGCGCGACGGCCACCGCGATCGGCACGTCGGTGCCGGTGGCCAGCGCGTCGGCGGCGTTGCGGGCCGCCGCGCGGGCCAGGACCAGGTCCGTGTAGAGGTTCGCCAGCCGGTGCTTGAGCGACTGGAACCCGCCGACCGGGCGGCCGAACTGGTACCGGCCCTTGAGGTAGGAGACCGTCTCGGTGAGCGCCCACTCGGCCACCCCCGTCTGCTCGGAGGCGAGAATGCCCGCCCCGAACAGCAGCGCCTGCTCCAGCGCCGCGGCGGCTTGCGGACCGGAGGCGACCAGCGTGGCCGCGGCGTCCGAAAGCGTCACGTCGGCCACGCGACGCGTGAGGTCGAACGACACCAGCTCCGACACCGTCGCGGCCGACGCCTCGACGACGTACAGCGCGGGGCCGTCCGGGCCGGCGGCCGGGACGACCAGCAGGTCCGCCACCGACGCGTCGGCGACCGTGCCCACCCGGCCGCTCAGCTTGCCGTCCGGAGACGCCGTCACCGACGACGGGAAACCCGCGCCCGGCGCCGTCGACAGCGGCACGGCCAGCGCGCCGATCGCCTGGCCCGCCGCCAGCTTGCCGACGAAGTCGCGGGCGCCGACGGCCACCAGCGCCGTCGTCGCGAGCACGACGCTGCCGAGGAACGGCACCGGCGCCACGCTGCGCCCCAGCTCTTCGGCCACGACGGCGACCTCGCGGGCCGACGCGCCGTGCCCGCCCAGGTCCTCCGGCACCGCCAGCCCGGCCACGCCCACCTCGTCGGCCAGCGTGCGCCACAGCTTCAGGTCGTACGGCTCGGCCGTCTCCACGCGCGCCAGCAGCGCTTCGGCGCCGGCCTTCGCCTTGAGCAGGTCGCGGACCGAGGCCCGCAGGTCCTCTTCGACGTCTGAATACAGCAAGTCGGGCGGTGTTTGACTCATCGGGGGAGGTCCTTCCAGGCGACGTCCTTGTCGACGCGCGGCTCCGAGGGCAGCCCCAGCACGCGCTCGGCGATGATGTTGCGCAGGACCTCCGAGGTGCCACCCTCGATGGAGTTGCCCTTCGCGCGCAGGTAGCGGTACCCGGCTTCGCGGCCGGTGAAGTCGACGATGGCCGGGCGCCGGAACGTCCAGTCGTCGTAGGCCAGGCCCTCTTCGCCGAGCAGTTCGACCTCCAGTCCGGTCAGCGCCTGGTTCAGCTCGGAGAACGCGACCTTCATGGCCGAGCCCTCCGGGCCGGGCGCCCCCGCCGTCAGCTGCTGGCGCAGCCGGGTGCCGGCCAGCCGCAGCGTCTCCGCCTCGACCCAGTGCTTCACCAGCCGGTCACGCAGCTCCGGCGTCCGCAGCTCGGGCCGCTCGCGCCAGGTCTTCGCGACGATCCCGATCAGGCCGCCCTCGCGCGGCAGGACGTGCCCGCCGATCGCGACGCGCTCGTTCATCAGCGTGGTCTGCGCGACCTTCCAGCCTTCGCCGACCGCGCCGAGGCGCTGGGTGTCCGGGATCCGGACGTCGGTCAGGAAGACCTCGTTGAACTCGGCCTCGCCGGTGATCTGGCGCAGCGGCCGGACCTCGACGCCGGGGGCGGTCATGTCGCACAGGAAGTACGTCATGCCCTGGTGCTTCGGCACGTCCGGGTCGGTGCGGGTGACCAGGATCGCCCACTGCGACTCGTGCGCGCCCGACGTCCACACCTTCTGGCCGGTGACGATCCAGTCGTCGCCGTCGCGGACCGCCCGCGTGCCGAGCGCGGCGAGGTCGGAGCCGGCGCCGGGTTCGGAGAACAGCTGGCACCACACCTCCTCGCCGGTCCACAGCGGACGAAGGAAGCGCTCGCGCTGCTCCGGCGTGCCGAAGGCGAGGATGGTCGGCGCGGCCATGCCGAGGCCGATGCCGATCCGGCGCGGGTTGTTGTCCGGCGCACCCGCCTCGGTGAACACGGTGTCCACAACGGACTGCAGCGCGCGCGGGGCGTTCTGCCCGCCGAGCCCGGCGGGGAAGTGGATCCAGGCGAGCCCGGCGTCGAACCGGGCCCGGAGGAACTCCAGGTGGTCGGTCGTCTTCGGGTCGTGCGTGGCCAGGAACCCGGTCGCCTGGCGGGTCAGGTCTTCGGCGGTGACAGTCACTTCGCGCCCTCCGAGAGGTACTTCTTCAGTTCGCGCCGGGCCAGCGAGCGCTTGTGGACCTCGTCCGGGCCGTCGGCCAGGCGCAGCGTGCGGTTGCCGGCCCACATCGCGGCCAGCGGGAAGTCCTGGCTGACGCCGCCCGCGCCGTGCACCTGCACGGCCTTGTCGAGGATCCACTCGACGGTGCTCGGGGTGGAGATCTTGATCGCCTGGATCTCGGTGTGCGCGCCCTGGTTGCCGACGGTGTCCATCAGCCACGCGGTCTTGAGCACCAGCAGCCGCTGCTGCTCGATCTTCACGCGGGACTCGGCGATCCAGTCCTGCACCACGCCCTGCTGGGCGATCGGCTTGCCGAACGCCTCGCGCGAGATCGCGCGGCGGCACATCAGCTCCAGCGCCCGCTCGGCCATGCCGATGGCGCGCATGCAGTGGTGGATGCGGCCGGGGCCGAGGCGGGCCTGGGCGATGGCGAACCCGTCGCCCTCGCCGGCGATGAGGTTTTCCACCGGCACGCGGACGTCCTCGAACAGCACCTCGGCGTGACCGCCGTGGTCGCTGTCGTCGTAGCCGAAGACGTGCATGCCGCGCTTGACCGTGACGCCCGGCGCGTCGCGGGGGACCAGGATCATGCTCTGCTGCTTGTGCGGCGCGGCTTCGGGATCGGTCTTGCCCATGACGATGAAGATCTTGCACGCGGGGTTCATCGCGCCGGAGATGTACCACTTGCGGCCGTTGACGACGTACTCGTCGCCGTCGCGGCGGATCGCGGTCTCGATGTTGCGGGCGTCGGAGGAGGCGACGTCCGGCTCGGTCATCGCGAAGGCGGAGCGGATTTCGCTGTTCAGCAACGGTTCCAGCCACTGCTTCTGCTGCTGCTCGTTGCCGAACATGGCCAGCACTTCCATGTTCCCGGTGTCCGGCGCGGCGCAGTTGAGCGCGGTCGGCGCGAGCCGGATGCTGCGGCCGGTGATCTCCGCCAGCGGCGCGTACTGCAGGTTCGTCAGACCGGCGCCGTGGTCGCCGGGGAGGAAGAAGTTCCACAGCCCGCGCCTGCGCGCCTCGGCCTTGAGCTCCTCGACGACCGGCGGAATGGCCCACGGGTCGTCGCGTTCGGCGAGCTGCTGCTCGAACACCGGCTCGGCGGGGTAGATGTGGGAGTCCATGAACTCGAGGAGCTGCCCGCGCAGCTCCTCGGTCTTCTCGTCGAACGCGAAGTCCATTTAGTTCTCCTCTTTGAGAATCTCGTTGCCGTGCGCGACGAGCGGCGCGACCCCGGCCCCGACGCCTTCGAAACCCGCCCCGACCGTCTGGCCCTTGCTGAAGCGGTAGTAGATGCCCTCCAGGATCACGGCCAGCTTGAAGAACGCGAAGCCGACGTACCAGTTCAGCTGCGAGACGTCCCGCCCGGAGCGTTCGGCGTAGCGGGCGATGACCTCGTCGGTGCCGGGGTAGCCCGGCGCCGAGCTGGCGTTGGAGACGAACGGCAGCGACACCTTGTCGCGCTCGGCGTAGGCCACGAGCAGCGCGACGTCGGTCAGCGGGTCGCCCAGCGTCGACATCTCCCAGTCGAGCACCGCGGAAATGGTGTCGTTTTCGTCGACCAGGACGTTGTCGAGGCGGTAGTCGCCGTGGACGATCGCCGGCGCGCCGGACACCGGGACCGCCGTGGCGAGCCGGTCGTGCAGCTCGTCGATGCCCGGCAGGTCGCGGCTGCGGGAGGCGTCGAGCTGCTTCTTCCAGCGCCGCAGCTGCCGCTCCAGGAAGCCGTCCGGGCGGCCGAAGTCGCCCAACCCGACCGCGGCCGGGTCCACCGCGTGCAGGGCGACGAGTGTGTCGACGAGCGCGTCGGCCATCGCCCGGGTGCGGTCCGGCCCGAGTTCGCTCAGCTGGTCCGCGGTCCGGTACGGCGTGCCCTCGACGAAGCTCATCACGTAGAACGGCGCCCCGACGACGTCGGCGTCCTCGCACAGCAGCAGCGCTTCGGGCACCGGCACGGCGGTGTCGCGCAGCCCGGAGATCACCCGGAACTCGCGGCTCATGTCGTGCGCGGTCGGCAGCACGTGCCCCAGCGGCGGCCGGCGCACCACCCAGCGCGACCGCCCGTCACCCACGACGTAGGTGAGGTTCGACCGGCCGCCCTCCACGACGTCCGCGGACAGCGGTCCGGCGACCAGGCCGGGCCGGGCCGCGTCCAGGTGGGCGCGCAGACGGCCCAGGTCGAGTCCTGGCGGGTTCATCCAGCCTCCTCTTCGTCGAAGGGAGCATACCGACTGGTCGGTATGACGTACAGAGGCCACCGGGAAGCGGCACCTTCCCGGGAAAGTGCCGCTTCCCGGAGCGTCACGCGAGGAACCGCGTCACCCATTCGGCGACGCAGGCGGGCTTCGCTTCGCCGTCGATCTCGACCGTCCACTTGGACACCGCCTGCTTGCCGCCCGGGATGTCGGTGATCTCCACCAGCTCCGCCCCGGCGCGCACCTTCGAGCCGACCTTCACCGGCTGCGGGAAGCGGACCTTGTTGAGGCCGTAGTTGATGCCCATCCGGATGCCGTTGACCTTGTAGATCTTCGGGCCGAACGCCGAGAGGAGCGAGAGCGTCAGGAAGCCGTGGGCGATGGTGCCGCCGAACGGGCCCGCGGTCGCCATCGGCTCGTCGACGTGGATCCACTGGTGGTCGTCGGTGGCGTCGGCGAACTGGTTCACCCGGTCCTGGGTGATCTTCAGCCATTCGCTGTAGCCCAGGTGCTCGCCGGCCGCGGCGGCGAACTCGTCGAGGTTGGAGAATTCCCGCATCGGCCTCAGTCCTTCGGTCCGCCGGCGACGTAGATGACCTGGCCGGAGACGAACCCGGCGCCCTCGCTGACCAGGAACGAGGCCAGGTGGGCGATGTCGTCGGGCGTGCCGACGCGCTGCACCGGGATCTGCGACGCGGCCGCCGCCTTGAAGTCCTCGAAGCTCATGCCGAGCCGCTCGGCGGTCGCGGCGGTCATGTCGGTGGCGATGAAGCCCGGCGCGATGGCGTTGGCGGTGACGTTGAACTTGCCCAGCTCGATCGCGAGGGTCTTGGTGAAGCCCTGCATGCCGGCCTTGGCGGCGGAGTAGTTGACCTGGCCGCGGTTGCCGAGCGCCGACGTGCTCGACAGGTTGACGATCCGGCCGTACTTCTGCTCGGTCATGTGCTTCTGCACCGCGCGGGTCATCAGGAACGAGCCCTTGAGGTGCACGTCGAGCACGGAGTCCCACTCCTGCTCGGTCATCTTGAAGATCAGGTTGTCGCGGGTGATGCCGGCGTTGTTGACCAGCACGACCGGCGGCCCGAGCTCGTCGGCGACGCGGGCGACGGCGGCTTCGACCTGCTCGGCGTTGCTGACGTCCAGGGCGACCCCGATGGCCTTGCCACCCTTGGCGACGATGGCTTCGGCGCCCTGCTTGACCCCGGTCTCGTCCAGGTCCAGCAGCCCGACGGCGAAGCCGTCATCGGCCAGCCGCGCGGCGACGGCGGCACCGATGCCGCGGCCGGCACCGGTGACCACGGCGACACGGGAAGGGGAATCGGTCACGGGGGACCTCCTCGTCGTTGAGAAGCGGGCTCGTACCCGCGAGCCTACTAAGCGGTTGGTCACAGACGATACGGGTCGCGGCCCGCATTCCGGTGTCAACGTACGCAGATTTCCGGGGCGTCGCCTGGTCCGGCCGGGTTTGCCGAGGAAACCGGGACACCGCGGGGACGCCGGTGGCCAACGTCACACGCCGGTCCCGGCTCAGCCGACCTGGGCCGGGGGCATCGCCCGGAACCGGTCCAGGACGGCGGGATCCTGCAACGACATCCACTCGGTCACTTCGGCGTAGGTGGCGCACACCGTCTCGGGTTTGGTGCACACCTCGCCCATGAAGCCTTCCGCGGCGCGCGAGAACGCCCCGCCGGCCCAGTCGTTGAAGTGGTTGCCGATGACGAGCGGGGCGCGGTTGCCGTCGAAGGCGGCGCGGTAGGCGCCGCGGTAGGTCTCGAGCGTGGCCTGGGTGTACTGGCCGGTGTCGTTCTTCGCGTGGCCCAGCTGGTACCACAGGTTGTAGTCCATCATGATGACCTTCTTGTGCAGCGCGGGCACCTTCACGTACGGCATCCAGAACTCCCAGATGCCGTCGAGCCGGGTGGGCCACTTGACGCCGTCGGACGGCTGGCTGGAGTCGAAGGTGTAGCCGGCGGCGCGCATGGCGGGAAACGCCTGGGCCCAGTTGCCTTCGAGGCACGGCGTCCGGCCGCCGGTGACGTCCTTGGCCGACAGGTGCAGGCCCAGGTGCGCGTGGGCGTCGTCGACGAAGCGGCTGAACTGCCCGATTTCGCCGGTCCAGCCCGGCGTCGTCCAGCGGCCGACGCTCGGCTCGGCGCCGGTGCAGAAGTGCCCGTTGTAGTGCGTGCCGATCTGGTGTCCCGCGGCGACGGCGGCGTTGAGGTCCCGGACGCGGGTGGCCACTTCCGCCGCACTGCCGCCGAAGCCGATCGAGGCGGTGCCCGGTCGGTGGCCGGGTCCGGTGTAGTGCGCGCGCTGCTCGTCGGTCAGCAGGTAGATGCCCGAGAGCAGGCCGCTGAAGTGGGCGTGGACCGATTCGGCGAGGGCCAGGTAGCGGCTCCAGTGTTCGTGCGAACCGGCCCCGTCGAAGGAGAAGAGCACGAACTGCGGCGGTTTTTCGCCCGGGCGCAGCGGACGCATCCACTCGGGGGCCTGGACGGCGGGCGGAGCCGTGGCCGACGTGGTGGGAGGCGCGCCGCCGGCCGCCGAGCCGGGCTCGGGCTGCCCGCGGTCGAGGTGCACGATCAGCACCACGGCCAACACCAGCGCGACGGCGACGGTGAGCCAGGTGCCCGGCCGCCGCACCATCCGTGACGCGAACATCCGGTTGCCTCCCCCTGCTACATACGGTTACAGGGAAGACGTCGAACGGGGCATTCGGGTGCATCGCGGGTGAGATCGGTTACCCATGCGCAACCATGCCCGCGTCGGATCACGGTGTGGCGGAGCCGAGCCGGGTCAGCCGGACCAGGGCGGCGAAGCCGTCGTCGGTGCCGGGCCAGTGGGCGCGGACGGCGTCGAGCCCCGCGCGCCGGACGACGCCGCGCAGGACGGCGGTGACGACGATGGCGTCGTCGGCGTACCCGAGGACGGGGATGAAGTCGGGCACGAGGTCGATGGGCAGCGCGAGGTAGGCGAGCAGCAGCCCGAGCCGGACGCGAACGCCGCGGGGGAGGGTCCGGTCGGCGGCCAGGCGCCGGATGAGCCGCAGGACGTCGGGCAGCAGCCGCACCGCCTCGCGCAGGAGCCCGCCGCGCGGCCGGGCGACGAGCAGGGCCGCGATCAGGACGAGCCAGGTCAGCAGCAGCGCACCGCCGAGACCGAGCAGCAGTTCGCCGATCACGGGTGCTTCACTTCGGCACGCAGCGCGGCATCTTCGAAGACGGCGAGCTCGGCGGCGGCCTGTTCGACGGCGTCCCGGGCGGCTTGCCCGCCCGGCGCCCCGAAGTAGTCCCGCGCGGCGATCTTGGCCAGCCAGCTGCGGAACCGCTCGAGGTCGGCCTCGGATTCCTCGACCTCGGCGTAGGTGGCGTTGCCGCGGGCCCGTTCGTCGGCGAGTTCCTTCCGCAGTTCGGGCAGCCGGTCGAGAACCTCGGCGTACTCGGCGTCCCGGGCCGCATCGAGTTCGGCGATCACGGACTGTTCCTCGGCGGGATCGGTGAAGGCCATGGACAGCACCCGCGCGGTCCCACCCTGGTGGCGAACCCGATCGGCGAGGCGGCGGACGTCCCGCACCACCGGCGGTTTCGCGGGCAGCAGGCACACCGACTGCTGCAGGTAGAGGGCGCCGAGGGAGCGGAGCTTCCGCCACACCTGGACGCGAAGCGAGTCGGGAGCGCCGGCGGTGGAGACGCTGATCAGCAGCCAGTCGGGTTCGGAGGTCACACGGTGACGTTACGGGCGTAACATCGGTCGGTCCAGGGGTGGGTCACCCTCGGCAGGTCGGCAGGTCGGCAGGTCGGCCGGTCGGCCGGTTGCGCCCGGGGAGGCCGGGTTTTCCGGCGGCCGGGCGCGGGCCGGTGGGCGCTCGCCGGCCGCCCATCTGGCGGCTCGGCGCCGGGTTTGGTGGCGGCGGGGTGCGAAGTCGCGCCTTGTCCGCTCCCGGCCGCCCGGCGCCCGTTCGCCCAGCCACCCTGCGTCCGGCCCGGCTACCCGGCCATCCGCCCAGCTCGGGTCACCGCTTGCAGGGCCCGAAGTAACGGCACTCGATCAACGCTCGCGGGTCGAGTTCTCGCGCGCGGGGCTCCAGCTTGTCCAGCTCCGTCGCGATCTCCTCCAGGTCCACCACACCCGCCGCCGTGAAGGGGTAGAACCTCTCCTGGGTGTCGTGCTCCGGGCAGCCGCTTCCGCGGAGGTTGCCCGCCGGGACGAGGGTGAAGACTTCGTTGCCCTCGTTGTCGAACGTGAAGTAACTCTGCAGGCGGACCGGTGTCGTGTCGGCGACGTCGTTGATCTGCCGGCCGCCGTAGGTGTGCGGGTAGTGCCAGCCGGCGTGGACGTCGTCGGTGAACCAGACGCGGGCGGGATCGCTGTCGCCGTCGAGGAGCCAGCCGCGGGCGGTGAGGAACTCGTGCACCCCGAGCTGGCGGGCGACCATGAGGTCGGTGGTCATCGCGGTCCCTTCGGACGAAGTCGGGTACTCACGCTCAGTGTCGCGCCCGGGTGGTTTCCACGACCGGGTGACCCGCGTCCGAGAAGCGAGACACCGGGCCGGCTACACGATGCCCGCCGCGATGAGCAGCGGCCAGATCTCGCCCTGGTCGACCACCTCGACGCCGTGCTTCTCGGCCTTGGTGAGCTTGCTGGCCCCGACGTCCGCGCCCGTGATGAGCAGGTCCGTGCTCGCCGAGACCGACGTCGCCGTGGTCGCGCCCGCCTTTTCGCAGAGCCGCTGGAACGTCGGGCGCGGCACCTTCTCGCCCGAACGCGGGTCGCTGATCGCGCCGGTGACCACCACCGTCTTGCCCGCCAGCGGCGCGCCCGCCGCCACGACCGGCGGGAGGTCCTCCTCGCGCACGTCCAGCGAAACGCCCGCTTCCCGCAGGCGCGCCAGCTCGGGGCGCAGCCGGGTCAGGTGCTCGATCAGCGACGCGGCGACCTTCGGCCCGATGTCCTCCACGGCCACGAGCCCGTCGACGCCCGCCTCCGCCACGTCCTCCAGGGAGCCGAACCCGGCCCGGCACAGGCGGGCCGCCGTTCCCTCCGACGCCATCGGGATCGCCAGCCCGATCAGCGCCCGGCGCAGGCCGACCGACCGGCTCGCGTCGATCGACTCGATCATCCGGGTGGCCGACACCTCGCCGATGCGCTCGAACTCGAGCAGCTTCTCCTTCGTCAGCCCGTAGAAGTCCGACGGGTGCTCGAGGATCCCCGCCTCGGCCAGCCGCTCGATCCACACGCCGCCGATGGCGTCGATGTCCGCCGCCGCCCGCGACGCCCAGTGGATCAGCCGCCGCACGGTCTGGGCCGGGCAGGAAACGTTGGTGCAGAACAGTTCCCGGCTGTTGCCCTGCTCGGTCAGCGGCTGCCCGCACGACGGGCACGCGCTCGGCGGGACGATCTCCCGCTCGGCGCCCGTGCGCTTCGAGGCGTCGAGCACCCCCGCGACGAACGGGATGACGTCACCGGCCCGGCGCACCAGCACGGTGTCGCCGATCTTGATGCCGCGGGCGCGGATGACCTCCTGGTTGGCCAGCGTCGCGCGGGTGACGGTGGTGCCGCCCACGAACACCGGTTCCAGCCAGGCGACCGGCGCGATCTTGCCCGTCTTGCCGACGTCCCAGACCACATCGGACAGCACCGTGGTCTTCTCCTCGGCCGCGAACTTGAACGCCAGCGCGCCGCGGGGCGAGCTCGACCGGGTGCCGGCCGCCGCGTAGGCGTCCCGGCTCGCCAGCCGCAGCACGGCACCGTCGAGGTCGTAGTCCAGGTCGTTGCGCTGCCGCTCGATCTCGCCGATCACCTCCTGCGCCGCGGCGGCGTCGGCGCAGCGGCGCATGTCGGCCGCGGTGAACCCGAGCGTGTGCAGCGCCCGGCCGAGGTCGGTCTCCGCGCTGTCCGGCTCGGTGTACAGGTCGAAGGCGAAGAACCGCAGCCGCCGCTCGGCGACGGTGGCGGGGTCCTTCGCGCGCAGGGTGCCGGCCGCGGCGTTGCGCGGGTTGATCAGCGGCTTGTCCGGGTGGGCGGTGTTGTACGCGGCGAAGGTGGACCGCAGCATGACGGCCTCGCCGCGGACCTCGACGCGGCCGGGCGCCTCCACCTGCTCCGGGATCCCGTCGGTCAGGGCCCGCACCAGCACCGTGACGTCGTCGCCGGTCGTGCCGTCCCCGCGGGTGACCGCCCGGGCCAGGCGCCCGTTCTCGTACACGACGGCCAGCGAAAGCCCGTCCAGCTTCGGCATGACCACCACCGGCTGGCCGGGGAAGCGGTCGAAGAACGCCTCGACCTGCTCGGGTTTGGTCGCCTTCTCCAGCGACAGCATCGGGCGCGAGTGCCGGATCGGCGCGTGCAGCACCGCGGGCGCGCCGACCTGGTCGAGCGGGTTCGGGTCGGGCGCGAGCTCGGGGTGCGCCTCGATCAGGCTCCGCAGCTCGTCCTCGGCCACGTCGTACTCCGCGTCGGCCACCAGCGGCGAGCCGCGGTAGTAGGCGTCACGCAGCACCACGACGCGGTCGGCGAGTTCCCGGATGCGTTCCTGAGCGTTCACGCCGAGGACGTTACCGCCCACCACCGACAAAACCCGATCGCCGTCGCTCCGGCCGGTGGAACGGCCGTCCCGGAGCCGCTCCGGGGTTAGGGTGACGATCATGCGATTCGCCTTCAAGACTTCGCCCCAGAACACCGAATGGGCCGACATGCTCGCCGTGTGGCGGGCCGCGGACGAAATCGAGCTGTTCGAGTCGGGCTGGACGTTCGACCACTTCTACCCCATTTTCTCCGATTCGACCGGCCCCTGCCTCGAAGGCTGGGTGACGCTCACCGCGCTCGCGCAGGCGACCGAGCGGCTGCGGCTGGGCACGCTGGTCAGCGGCATCCACTACCGCCACCCGGCGCTGCTGGCGAACATGGCGGCGACGCTCGACATCGTTTCCGGCGGGCGGCTGGAAATCGGGATCGGTGCCGGCTGGAACGAAGAGGAATCCGGCGCGTACGGCATGGAGCTGGGCTCGGTCAAGGAGCGCAGCGACCGGTTCGAGGAAGCGTGCGAGGTGCTCGTCGGCCTGCTGACGCAGGAAACCACGACGTTCCGCGGGGAGCACTACCAGCTGACCGACGCCCGCTGCGAGCCGAAGGGCGTGCAGCGCCCGCACCCGCCGATCTGCATCGGCGGCAGCGGCGAGAAGCGCACGCTGCGCACGACCGCGAAGTACGCCCAGCACTGGAACTTCGTCGGCGGCACACCCGAGGAGTTCACCCGCAAGCGTGACGTGCTGCACCGCCACTGCGCGGACGTCGGCCGCGACCCGGCCGAGATCATGCTGTCCTCGCACGTGCGCCTCGGGCCGGACCTCGAATACGCGAAGGTCGCCGCCGAGGCGGCGGCGCTCGGGGAGGCGGGCGTCGACCTGGCGATCGTGTACCTGTCGCCGCCGCACACCCCGGCGGTGCTCGAGCCGCTGGCGAAGGTGCTCGAGCCGCTGCGCTGACCGGCGCCCGCCGGGGCAAGCCGCCGGACGCGGGTTCCCGGATCAGCCGATCCGGTGACGCCGCCGTGTGCGCGGAACACCGATTCCTCCGGGGCCCGCGCGATGTCCATGTCTTCGGAAGCGGCACGACGCCGGTGACCGGAGGCAAGGAGACGCGAGTGCACACCAGGACTTCACCCACGCCGGTGACCCCGGCCGCGGGGCCGGCGCAGCGAAGATGGGTACTGGCGATCGCGTCGGTGGCGTCGCTGATGGTCGTCCTCGACGCGCTGGTCGTGGCGACCGCGCTGACGGCGATCCGGACCGACCTCGGCGCGTCGGTCACCGAACTCGAATGGACGGTCAACGCCTACGGCCTGAGCTTCGCCGTCCTGCTCATGACGGCCGCCGCGGCCGGGGACCGCTGGGGACGGCGCCGCGTCTTCGCCGCCGGGCTGACGCTCTTCGCGGCGGCGTCGCTGGTCTGCGCGATCGCCCCCGGCGTCGAAGTCCTGATCGCCGGGCGCGTGCTGCAGGGCGCCGGGGCCGCGTTCGTCATGCCGCTCGCGCTCGCCCTGCTCGGGGCCGCCTTCCCGGCCGAGCTGCGGCCGAAGGCCCTCGGGGTCTTCGCGAGCGTCAGCGGGGTGGCGGTGGCCCTCGGCCCGCTCCTCGGCGGCGCCGTCGTGGCCGGCGTCTCGTGGCCGTGGATCTTCTGGATCAACGTCCCGATCGGCCTCGCGCTGGCCGGCTTCGCGCTGACCCGGATCGGGGAGAGCCACGGCCCGGACGCCGCCCTCGACGTCCCCGGCCTGGTGCTGGCCGGCGCGGGCTCCTTCGGCGTGGTGTGGGCCCTGGCCCAGGGCAACTCGGCCGGCTGGACGAGCGGCGCGGTGCTGGGGCCGCTCGCGGCCGGCCTGGTCGCCTTCGGCGTGTTCGTGGCGTGGCAGCGGCGGGCCGCGCACCCGATGCTGCCGCTGCACCTGTTCCGCTCCCGCCGGTTCGCCGCCGGCAACGCCGTGATCTTCTTCCACTGGGCGTCCGCGCTGGGTGCGGTCTTCTTCATGGCCCAGTTCCTGCAGGACGGCCTGGGGTACGGGCCACTGGCCGCCGGGCTCGGGCTGGCGCCGTGGGGGCTGACGACGACGGTCGTCCCGCAGCTGGCGGGCCGGCTGGCCGGCCGGTTCGGCGAACGGCCGTTCATCGTGGCGGGGCTCGGGTTGCACGCCCTCGCCATGCTCTGGATCGCCGCGGTCGCCGGGCCCGCGACCGGTTACGGAGCACTCGCCGGGCCGCTCGTGGTGTCCGGCACCGGGATCGCGATGTGCCTGCCCGCGGCGCAGAGCGCGGTGCTGACGTCGGTCCCGCCGCGGTTGCTCGGCAAGGCCTCCGGTGCCTTCAGCGCGATGCGGCAGCTCGGCGGGGCGTTCGGCGTCGCGGTCCTGGTCGCGGGCTTCTCGCTGGCCGGCAGCTACGCCTCGAGCGCCGCGTTCTCCGCGGGCTTCACCGCGGCCGCCGTGGTCAGCGCCGTCCTCGCCGCGGCGGGCGCGCTGGCCGGTTCCGTCATCCCCCGCCGCCGAATCGAGGAGTGAAGCGATGTCGAACGCCGATCTGCTGCGCGAACTGCACCACGGGAAGCTGCTGGTGCTGCCCAACGCCTGGGACGAGGCGAGCGCCGAACTCGTGGTCGAGACCGGGTTCCCGGTCGTGGCGACGTCGAGCGCCGCGGTCGCGGCCTCGTTGGGACACGAGGACGGCGAACGGGCGCCGTGGCGGGAGATGTTCGCGGTCGTGGCGCGGATCGCCCGGGCCGTCCCGGTTCCGGTGACGGTCGACGCCGAAGCGGGCTACGGCCTGGAACCGGAACGGCTGGTGGCGGAACTGCTGTCCGCCGGGGCGGTGGGCTGCAACCTCGAGGACACCGACCACCGGGCCGGGGGACTGGTGGACGCGGCGGCCCAGGCGGACCGCCTGGCCGGGGTCCGCGCGGCGGCCGACGCGGCCGGGGTGCCGCTGGTGCTCAACGCGCGGATCGACACCTTCCTGCCGCCGAGCGGGTTTTCCGGCGCCGTGCGGGTGGCCGAGGCGATCCGGCGCGGCCGGCTCTACCGCGAGGCGGGGGCGGACTGCATCTACCCGATCGGGGTGTCGACCGCGGCCGACCTCGAACGGGTGGTGGCCGGCGTGCCGGGGCCGGTCAACGGGAACACGGGCGCGGAGCTCGACTTGGACACCCTGGCGTCGCTGGGGGTCGCCAGGGTGTCCTTCGGGCCGCGGTTCCACCGCGCGGGGTGGGCATCGATGCGCAGCGGCCTCGAAGAACTGCGCCGCGCGGCGGGGCTGGAGGTGCCCGGTGCCCGGCCGGCCGGCCGATGAGGCGATGCTCGCCGCCGCGCTCGACTACGCCGTCGCGGCGGCCGCCGGACTCCGGCTGGCGGACCTCGGGCGCCCGTCGGCCTGTACCGGCTGGACCGTCGCCGAGGCGCTCGCGCACCTCACGCGCTCCCTCCGCAGCGTGACGGCGGCGCTCGCCGCCGGTGCCGTGCCGCCGGCCGCGTCGCCGCGAAGCCGGCCGGCCACCGCTCGGACCGTCCGGCGCGACCTCGGCCGGGCCGCGGCCGCGCTCGGTGCCGCCGCGGGAGACCTGCGCGGCCGGCGCGCGGTCGACGTCGGCGGGCTGCCGCTGCCGTGCCACCAGCTGATCGTCGTGGGTGCCCTCGAAGCGGCCGTCCACGGCTGGGACGCCAACCCGGCCGCGCCGATCCCCGGCGAGCTCGCCACCCGGTTGCTCGCCGAACTGCCGTCGGTGCTCGACGGCGGCATCCGCCGGGGCCTGTTCGCCGAGCCCGTCGCCGTGCCGCCGGGGCGCCCACCCGGCGTCCGGCTGCTGGCCGCGCTCGGGCGGGATGACCGACGATGTCCATGACGAACGAGGAGCGTGTGGTGTCTTCCCGTGTGGTGTCTTACGAGGAACGGCTGCGGGACGAGTTCGGCTCGCTGCGCCCGGCGCTGGTCGCGCACTGCTACCGGATGACCGGGTCCCACCAGGACGCCGAAGACGCCGTCCAGGAGACCTACCTCAAGGCCGTGCGGGGGGTGGACGCCTTCGAGGGGCGGTCGTCGCTCAAGACGTGGCTCTACCGGATCGCCACCAACACCTGCCTCACCGAGCTGAACCACCGCAGCCGCCGGGTGCTGCCCGCCGGGCTCGGCCCGCCGTCCGGCGATCCGCGGACGCCGGCGTTCGCCGACGACTCGGTCGCGTGGCTCGGACCGCTGCCCGACGCCGTGCTCGGCGACCCCGGGGAGGTCGTCGTCCGGCGCGAGTCCGTCCGGCTCGCGCTGGTCGCCGCGCTGCAGCACCTGCCGGCGCGGCAGCGCGCGGCGTTCCTGCTGCGTGAGGTCCTGTCGTGGTCGGCCGCCGAGATCGCGGACCTCCTCGGCCTCAGCGTGCCCGCGGTGAAGAGCCTCCTGCAGCGCGCCCGCGCCCGGCTCGACGAACTCGACCTGGACGACCGGCCCCCGCCGGAGCCGGCGGACGAGCGCGCGCTGCTCGACCGCTACATCGCGGCGTTCGAGGCCGAGGACACCACCGCGCTGCGGGCGGTCATCCAGGACGACTTCAGCCTCGAAGCGGTGCCGCACCCGGTGTGGTTCCGGGGCGTGGCCGTGTGCCTGCCGTTCCTGGACCGCGTGTTCGCGGCACCGGGCGGCGCGGCCCGGCTGCGGCCCACCCGCGCGAACGGCCAGCCGGCCGCGGGCAGCTACCGGCTCGGCGACGACGGAGTCCGGCGGGCCGACGGGCTGTGGGTGTTCACGGTGACCGGCGGCCGCTTCTCCCGGGCGGTCAAGTTCCACGATCCGGGGTTGGTGACGGCGGCGGGGCTGCCGGGCCGGCTTTAGCGCCGCATGCGCCCGCGGACCCGGTGGATCGCGAACACCCCGACGGCGAGCGCGGCCCCGGGATCCCGAGTGGTTCCATGAGCCCGATGGCCCACCCGGCGACCCCGGCGGCCGCGGCCGTCGGGTCACCCGGCGCAGGCCTTCGTCAGCGCCGCCACCTGGTCCGCCTTCCGCTGCACCCACTCCGCCGGCGTCTTCACCAGCTCGTCCACCGTCGTCTCGCGCAGCGTCGTCGCCAACCCGTTGATCGCCTCGGCTGCCGTCGTGTTCGCCGCCTTGGCGGCCAGGCCTGTCAGCTCGGCCGCGGCCCGGGGGTCGGCCGGGTCCGGGGTGGCCGTCGCGATCCGGACCGCGTCCGCGCAGACCGCCGCCGTCGAGGCCGCGTTGCCCACCTGGCCCGCCGTTTCGGCGGCCACGCCGCAGCCGGCCAGGGTGAGCAGGAGTCCTCCGGCGAGGACCGTCGTGATCAGGCGCATCGTCATTCCTTCCGGGAGAGAGCCGAAGTCTTGAGGAGGCTGGCGGCGACCGCCGTCGCGAGGATCGCGCCGACCACGCCGAGCGAGAGGGCCGTCGGGATCTTCCAGACCTCCAGCAGCAGCATCTTCACGCCGACCCAGACCAGCACCAGCGCCAAGCCGAGCTTCAGGTAGACGAACCGGTGCATGACGTCGGCGAGCAGGAAGTACATCGCCCGCAGGCCCAGCACCGCGAAGGCGTTGGACGTGAACACCAGGAACGGTTCCTGGGTGACCGCGAAGATCGCCGGGATCGAATCGACCGCGAAGACGACGTCGGTGACCTCGATCAGGACCAGCACCGCCAGCAGCGGCGTGGCCACCCAGCGGCCGGCCTGCCGCACCAGGAACTTCCCGCCGTGGTCGCCGTCGGTGGTCGGGACCAGCCGGCGGAACACCCGCAGCACCGGGTTGCGCCCGTAGTCGACCGTGCCGTCCCGGTGCAGCGCCATCCGCACGCCGGTGATGACCAGGAACGCGCCGAAGACGTAGAGGATCCAGGCGAAGCTCGCGATCAGCGCCGAGCCCGCGGCGATGAACACCGCCCGGAAGACCAGGGCGCCCACCACGCCGTAGAACAGGATGCGGTGCTGGTACTCGCGGGGGACGGCGAAGTAGCCGAAGATGATCGCGAACACGAAGACGTTGTCGACGGCCAGGGACTTCTCGATGACGTACCCGGCGAAGTACTGGCCCGCGAACTCCGCGCCCCAGACCCACCAGACGACGGCGCCGAAGGCGAGCCCGAGCACCACCCACGCCCCGGACCACGCCAGCGCCGACCGGACGCCGACGACGGGCGTCCTGCGGTGGGCCGCCAGGTCGATCGCGAGCATGGCCAGGATGACGCCGAGCACGGCGGCCCAGGCCCAAAAGGGGACGGTCATGCACACTCCTCCGGTTCGGTGACGAACCGGAGGTCTCCCCGGTCACCCGAAGGTGACGCCGGCACCGGACTGCACTGGGGCAGCCGGATTGACGATGCCGGACCGGGCGGGTACTCCCCTCCGCCCCTCCAGAATGACGAACTGCACTTCGTCTGTCAAGTTCGGACGTCTACTGTGGCCGGTATGGCATCGTGGACGTTCCTCAGCAACCACGCGCACGTCCTGCTGTGCGTGGCCGCGGATCCGGACCGCACGCTGCACGACATCGCCGAGCGGGTGGGGATCACCGAACGCGGGGTGCAGCTGATCCTCGCGGACCTGATCGCGGAGGGCTACCTCGAGCGCGAGCGCGTCGGGCGGCGCAACCACTACAAGATCCACCCGGAAGGCCGGCTGCGCCACCCGCTGGAGGCGCACCACCGGGTGGCCGACCTGGTCGCGGCGCTCGGCGTCGAACCGGCGGCCCCGGCGTGAAACCCGGGCGGTGAAGAGGTTTCCGGGGGCCGTCCGTGCTCACTCACCGTCCGGCTCCGAAACGAACCACGCCGCCGAATCGCCCGGCACGCCGTCCGCCGCGGCGCTGCCCAGCACGACTTTTCCCCACTCGGCCGGCGCGGTGAACGGCGTGCTCCCCGTGTTGACCGCGCACACCAGCGCGCCGCGCCGGAACGCCAGCACCGCGTCGTCCGCCGTCTCCAGCCACTCCACCGGGCCGGGGCGCCCGAGGCGCCGCTCCCGCCGCAGCCCGACGGCCCGGCGGTACAGGTGCAGTGTCGACTTGTCGTCCTTCTCCTGGACGTCGGCCGCGTACCGGGCGAACCACGCCGGCTGCGGCAGCCACGGCACCCCCGTGCCGAACCCGAACGCCGGGGCGTCCGCCGTCCACGGCAGCGGGACCCGGCAGCCGTCGCGGCCCTTTTCGCGGCCGCCCGTGCGGTGGAACACCGGGTCCTGCCGGGCTTCGTCCGGGAGGTCCTGGACCTCCGGCAGGCCGAGCTCTTCGCCCTGGTACAGGAACACCGAGCCGGGCAGGGCCAGCACCAGCAGCAGTGCGGCGCGGGCCCGGCGCTCGCCGAGGTCCGCGTCGACTTCGCCGCGGGGGCGCATGAGAGCGGCGAACGCGTCGTTGCTGGCCGGGGCCGGTTCCGGGCGGACGATGCCGTAGCGCGTGACCGCCCGGTGGACGTCGTGGTTGGCCAGCGTCCACGCCGCCGGGGCGCCGTGCCCCGCCGTGCGGGCCGTGGCGCGGCCGATCGCCGCGCGCAGCGCCCGCGCCTCCCACGGCTGGACCAGCAGGTCGAACGAAAAGGCCTGGTGCAGCTCGTCGGGGCGCAGGTAGCGGTCCAGGTCGGCCGGGTCCGGCACCCAGACCTCGCCGACGAGCAGCAGGTCGCGGTCCGGGCCGTAGCCGGCGGCGAGCGCGTGCCAGCGGCGGAAGATGTCGTGCACCTCCGGCCGGTTCCAGCTGTAGGCGTTGTAGCTGCCCTCGGCCGGGTCCCAGTCGCGCAGGGCCGCGTCCTTGACCAGCCCGTGGCAGACGTCGATGCGGAACCCGTCCACGCCGCGGTCGAACCAGAACCGCAGGACGTCGTCGAAGTAGGCCAGGACTTCCGGGTTGCGCCAGTCGAAGTCGGGCTGCTCGCGGGTGAACAGGTGCAGGTACCACTGCCCGGCCGTGCCGTCGGCCTCGGTGACGCGGGTCCACGCCGGCCCGCCGAACACCGACTGCCAGTTGTTGGGCGGCTCGTCGCCCCGGCCGTCGCGGAAGACGAACCGCGCCCGCTCGGGCGAGCCGGGGCCCGCGGCCAGGGCCGCGGTGAACCACGGGTGCCGCTCCGAGCAGTGGTTGGGCACCAGGTCCATGAGGATCCGCAGGCCGCGGTCATGGGCCTCGGCGACCAGGCGGTCGAACGTCTCGAGGCTGCCGTACTCCGGGTTGACGCCGTGGTAGTCGGCGATGTCGTAGCCGTGGTCCGCCTGCGGCGAGGGGTAGCAGGGGTTCAGCCAGATCGCGTCGGCGCCGAGCCCGGCGATGTGGCCGAGCCGCCCGATCACCCCGCCGAGGTCGCCGACGCCGTCACCGTCGCTGTCGGCGAACGAACGGACGTAGAGCTGGTAGACCACCGCGTCGTCCCAGAACGAGCGCGGGCGGGGTGAAGTGGAAGACACTCCCGGATCTTCGCACGCGCTGGTGGTTCACTGGGGGCATGTCGGTCGCCGTGCACGAGGTCGAGGTCTTCGAAAGCGCCAGGGCGAGGCTGGAGGCCATCGCCTACCGCCTGCTCGGCTCGGCCAGTGATGCCGAGGACGCCGTGCAGGACACCTTCCTGCGCTGGCAGTCCGCCGACCGGGAGCGCATCGAGACGCCCGAGGCGTGGCTGACGAAGGTGCTCACCAACCTCTGCCTCAACCGGCTCACCTCGGCGCGGGCGCGCCGGGAGACCTACGTCGGCCAGTGGCTTCCCGAGCCGGTCCTCGCCGGGGACCGGATGCTCGGCCCGTCCGACACGGTCGAGCAGCGGGAATCCGTCTCGATCGCGATGCTGACGCTGATGGAACGGCTTTCGGCCAAGGAACGCGTCGTCTACGTGCTGCGTGAGGCGTTCGGGTACGCGCACGCCGAGATCGCCGAGGTGCTCGACCTCACCGAAGCGAACTGCCAGCAGATCCACCGGCGGGCCAAGCAGCACCTGGCCGCCGACCGGCGCCGGGTCGAGGTCGACGCGGCTGCCGCGCGCAAGATCGTCGAAGAGTTCCTCGCCGCGGCGCTCAGCGGCCGCACCGACTCGCTCGTGAAGCTGCTGACCGACGACGTCGTCAGCGTCGGCGACGGCGGCGGTGTCCTCTTCTCGCTGCCGCGGCCGGTCACGGGCGTGGTCCGGGTGGCGCGGTTCCTGCGCGGGCTGTTCGAGCCCAGCGAAGCCAAGTGGGCGATGATCGGCGGCCGGCCGGTGCTGTACACCGCGGTCGTCAACGGCGCGCCCGCGCTGGTGCTCCTCGTCGACGGCCGGCTCGCCGGGGTCGTCACGCTGGACGTGACGACCGAAGGCATCGCGGCCGTCCACGCCCAGGTCAACCCGGCCAAGCTCGAGCGCGCGGCCGGCCGGTGGGCCACCGTCGAACACGCGGAGCCGCTGCCCGACATCTGGTGACGCAGGTCACAGCGGGGACCTGTCAGGTTTTCCGCCGCTGCCCGGTTCAGGAGGCACACACCGACCGGACAGGAGGCAAACCAATGAAGCACCGCATCGTCGTCCTCGGCGCCGGGTACGCCGGAGCCAACGCCGCCGCGCGCCTCGCCAAGCGGCTGCACCCGGCCGACACCGAGATCACCCTCGTCAACGCCGACCCCGAGTTCGTCGAACGCGTCCGGATGCACCAGCTGGCGACCGGCCAGAACCTCAAGCCCCGCCCGCTGAGCGAGCTCTTCGCGGGCACCGGCGTGCAGGTGCGGGTCGCGCGGGTCGCCGCCGTCCACGCCGAGGCCAAGACCGTCGCCTTCGCCGGCGGCGGCGAGCTCGGCTACGACACGCTCGTCTACGCCCTCGGCAGCACGGCCGCCGAGAGCGGTGTTCCGGGGGTCGCCGAGCACGCCCACCACCTCGCCGGCAAGGAGGCCGCGCTGCGGCTGCGGGCGCGGCTGGCCGAGCTCCCCGCGGGGGAGACCGTGCTCGTCGCCGGCGGCGGCCTCACCGGCATCGAAGCCGCCACCGAGATCGCCGAAGCGCGTCCGGACCTCGAGGTCGCCCTCGTGACCCGCGGTGGCCTCGGCGACTGGCTGAGCGAAAAGGCGCGGACCCACCTGCGGAAGGCGTTCGACCGGCTCGGCGTCACCGTGCACGAGAACACCGGCATCACGGCGGTCGAGCCGGCCGCCGCAATCGTCGACGGCGGCGCCCGGATTCCCGCCGGGGTGACCGTTTGGACGGCCGGTTTCGCCGTCCACCCCATCGCCGCGGCCACGACGCTCACGGTTTCGGAGACCGGGCAGATCGTCGTCGACGAGACGATGCGGTCGGTTTCGCACGAGGACGTCTACGCCGTCGGCGACGCCGCCCTGGCCCCGGGCGCGAACGGCGCGCCGCTGCGGATGTCCTGCGCCTCGGGCGTCCCGTCGGCCTACCACGCGGCCGACGTCATCGCCGCCCGCCTGACCGGCCGCCCGGTCCCGGAGAACAAGATCGGCTACACCGCCCAGTGCATCAGCCTCGGCCGCCGCAACGCGGTCGTGCAGTGGGTGACCCCGGACGACCGCCCGAAGCCGTCCGCGGTCACCGGCAAGCCGGCCGCCCGCCTCAAGGAGATGATCTGCCGGAGCGCGGCGTGGAGCGTCACCCACCCGACGGCGATGGCGCCGACCCGGCGCCGTCACATCGTCCCGGCCGAGGCGCCGCTCGCGGCCGCTTGACCGGCCCGGCCCGGGCAGCACGCGTGATCCAACGGTCAGCACGCGTGATTGGAGGGTCAGCACGCGTGATTGGAGGGTCATCTCGTGGGATCGAGCGGGCATCGCCGTGATGCCTCTCGATCACGGGAGCTGCTCCGGGGCGGGCAAGGCGACTCGGGCGGTGACGCCGTCGGGCCACGTCAGCGTGGCGGTGCGGCCGTCGGCGGCGATCGTCAGGGCCGGGTCGGGTTCGTCCGGGCCGTCGCGGTCCAGGACCACCACGGCGGCGAGCACCGCTCCCGGCCGGGGGTTTTCCCTGGCGACGTAAGGGATCGCGGTCCACTCGCCCAGTGGCGACGTGCCGGGCTCGACCGCCACGTCCGCCGTCGTGAAGCCGCGCAGGGGACGGACCGCCGACCGGAGGTCCGGTGTCCGCGCCGCGGCGACGCCCGCTTCGGTCACCGGCCGGGTGGCGGCCGACACCGGCCAGCCGCTGAGGCGCAGGGAGCGGACGGGGCCGTCGGCGGTGTCCAGGCGCGCGAAGCGCACCTCGATGCCGCCCCGCACCACGGAAGCCACCGTCAGCACCGGCCCCGGCACCACCGGGCCGCTGCGGCCGGCGCCGTGGTCGGGGGAGTCGTCGGCCGACGTGTCGACCCAGCGGACCCGGCCCTGCGACGCCGCGGCCAGCACCCCGCCCGGCAGCTCGATCGCGTAGCACGCCGAGAAGCCCGCCCGGTCGCTCGCCCGGCCGTCGGCGTCCAGGACGGCCACCGTGTTGTCGGGGACGGAACCCCGCGGTGGCACCGTGGCCGTGGAGTAGCCGAGCCGGGCGTAGAGCGGCGAGTCGGCGCGCGGGTCGCCGGGGCGGGCGTGGTCCGTGCCGTGGTTGACCACCAGCGCGATGCCGTCGCGGCGCCGTCCCGAAACCAGCCAGCCCGGGGCGGCGATGACCCGGGAGACGTCCCCCGTCTCGATCGGCAGCGGCTCCTCGACGTCCGTCCACACGGGATGGTCCGCGGGGAGGGCGAGGCCCAGCAGGCCTTTCGCCGCCCAGTACGGCGAACCGGGTCCGGAGTAGGCCTGGCGCATCGCGGGCCAGGGGTGGTGCCAGCCGAGGGAGAGCAGGCCGTCGCCGGAGCCGCAGCCGCGGTCGGCGAAGTGCCGCACCATCCCGCCCGCCACCCGGCGCGTCAAGCCGGGGGACAAGGCGGACGTCCCGGTGACCGCGCCCACCCAGAACGGCGCCGCGGCGGCGAAGCGGTAGACCAGGCTGCGGCCCTGCAGCAGCGGCGAGCCGTCGCTGCCCACCAGCCGGACGGCGTCGTCGAGGTACCGCCGCAGGTCCGCCGCCCACCGCAGGCGCACGGAACCGGGGCAGAGGGTGCCGGTGACGTCGAACAGGTGCGTCCACAGCAGCGGGTACAGGTGCAGGGCCCAGCCCGTGTAGTGGTCGTAGGCGCGCTCGTCGCCGTCGCTGAGCCAGCCGCCCGGCCGCCGCAGCGACGCGTGCACGGCGAGGTCCTCCTCGACGTCGGCCGCCGACCACGGCCCGCCCGCCTCGCGCAGGAACGACTCCACGACGATCCGGAACCACACCCAGTTGATCGGCGGGTAGGGCTGCCCGATCACCGTCGCCAGCCAGGCGACGACCCGGTAGCGGACGGCGTCGGCCAGGCGGTCCCACAGCCACGGCCGGGTCAGCTGCAGCACCAGCGCGATCGACGCGGCCTCCACTTTGGACTGGCCGAGCTCGTCGGGCCGCGGCCAGGCTTCGGGTGACGCCGGATCGGTGCCGGCGGCCAGCCCGCGCGCGTAGTGCTCGAGAAAGCCGCCCGGATCCGCGCCGCCCTCCCCGGCGACGCGGAACCCGGCGATCAGGAAGGTCCGGGCGAACCCTTCGAGGCCGTCGGAGGCCCGGCCGTTGCGGCTGGCCGGACCGGGCAGGTCGATCCGCGCCCCGGTCGGCGAGCGGTACCGGCCGGCCGCGGTGAGGAGCCGGTCCGCCAGGGCGGCGTAGTGCTCGCGGGTCCAGCCGGTGTACGGCGAAAGCCGCCGGTCTTCGGCGGCGGTCATGCCTGCACCGCCAGGGAGTGCCGGGTCACCGGGGCCCGGGGCGGCAGGCCCGCGGCGTAGCGCTCGAGCTCGCCCAGCGCCTCGGCGCTCATCCGGCGGGTCTCCGCGCCCAGCGAGCCCGCCACGTGCGGGGTCAGCACCACGTTGGGCAGCGCGTACAGCGGCGAGCCGGCGGGCAGCGGCTCGGGCTCGGTGACGTCCAGGACCGCGTGCAGGCCGTCGGCGGTGCAGGCGTGCTCGAGCGCCGCGGTGTCGACCAGTGCCCCGCGCGCGGTGTTGACCAGCACCGCGCCGGGTGGCAGGGCGGCCAGCTCGGCGGCGCCGATCAGGTGCCGCGTCTCCGGCAGTGAGGGTGCGTGCAGGCTCAGCACGTCCGCCCGGGGCAGGGCTTCCACCAGTGACGCGGGCTCGGCCCCGGCCGCCCGGATCTCGGCCGGGTCGATCACCGGGTCGACGACGAGCACACGGGCCAGGTCCAGCAGCCGCAGCAGCGCGGCGACGCGGCGGCCGACGCGGGAAAACCCGACCAGGACCACCGTCCGGTCGCGGCCGGACAGCTCGCCCCGGCGGTCGCGGTAGCTCCAGTCCTCGCGGAACTCCCGGGCGTCGGCGGCGAGGAACGGCACCTTCTTGAACGCCCACAGGATCGCGCCCAGCGTGTACTGGGCCACCGGTTCGGCGTTGGCGTCGGCGGCCGTGGTGACCAGCAGGCCCCGGTCGAAGACCGCCGCGCCGACGTGGTCGCGGACGCTGCCCGCCGCGTGCAGCACCGCCCGCAGGCGCGGCGCGGCCCGCAGGACCGCGTCGTCGAGCGGCGGACAACCCCACGACGTGAGCAGCACCTCCACCTCGGCCAGCCGCGCGCGCACCGGCGCCGAGCCGAGCTCGTCGGTGCACACCGGCTCGCCCAGCCGGGCCGTGGCGCGCAACCGGGCCAGTTCCGCGGGCCCGAACTGCACCGCCATCGTGTCCCGCGCCATCACCAGCAGGGTCTCCGGGCGGCGGGTCACTTGACGCTGCCCGCCGCCAGCCCGGACCGCCATTGCCGGTGCAGCAGCACGAAGGCCACGGCCAGCGGCAGCACGGCCAGCAGCGAGCCGGTGATGACGAGCGGGTTGTACTGCGGGAACTGGGTCACGCGCGTGCTCCACTGGTAGAGGCCGAGGCTCATCGGGAACAGCTTGGGATCGGTCAGCATCACCAGCGGCAGGAAGAAGTTGTTCCAGATCCCCACGAACTGGAACAGGAAGATCGTCACCAGCCCCGGCCGCATCATCGGCAGCCCGATGGTGAAGAACGTCCGCAGCTCGCCCGCGCCGTCGGTCCGGGCCGCTTCGAGGACCTCGCCGGGCACCGCGGCCTCGGCGTAGACGCGGGCGAGGTAGACCCCGAAGGGGTTGGTGAGCAACGGGATGAACACCGCCCAGAAGGTGCCGACGACCTCCAGCTGCGACGCCAGCAGGTACAGCGGCAGCGCGAGCGCGGTCGTCGGCACGAGGACCCCGGTGAGCGTCACCGCGAACAACGCGCGGCGGCCCGGGAAGTCGAGCTTCGCGATCGCGTACCCGCAGGCGGCGCAGATCAGCGAGCCGAGCACCGCGCCGAGGCCCGCGTAAAGCAGCGAGTTGCGGATCCAGGCGAGGAAGACGCCGTTCTCCTGGGTGAACAGCGCGCTGAGGTTGGTTCCGAGGTTGAACTGCCCGAACTCGAACGCCCCGGTCGTGGAGAAGTCGCCGACGGACTTGGTGGCCGAGGTGACCAGCCAGACCAGCGGCAGGACCGCGTACAGCGCGGCCAGCACCAGCAGGACGTGCACGACCGTGCGGGACGTCCACCGCGAACCTGCTTTCCGGGGGTTCCGGGTGGCGGCGCCCCCGGCCCGAGGCGCAGCCCCGGATGTCACAGCACCGGATGTCACAGCACCGGATGTCACAGCACCGCCAGGGGACAGGGTCACCGGGACCTCCGGTTCGACAGGCGCATGACCAGCGCCGAGAGCAGGGCGGACACCAGCGCCAGCAGCACGGACGCGGCGGCCGCGCGGCCGTAGTCGTTGGCGATGAACGCGGCTTCGTACACGTACAGGCTCGGGGACCACGTGCTCGTCACCGAGCCGGTGAACCCGCGCAGCACCAGGGGTTCGGTGAACAGCTGCAGGGACCCGATGACGGTGAACACGAGGGCGACGAACCCCGTCGGCCGGATCATCGGGACCTTGACCGACCACGCCGTCCGGAGGCCCCCGGCGCCGTCGGCGCGCGCGGCTTCGAGCACGTCCCGCGGGACGGCCTGCAACGCGGTGTAGAAGATGATCATGTTGTAGCCGACCCACTGCCAGGTCGCGATGTTGACGATCGAAGGCAGGATGCCGCTCTTGCCCAGCGGGTCGAGCGGCAGCAACGCGGTCAGCCCGGAATTCGGGCTGTACAGGTAGGCCCAGACGAGCCCGGTGATCACCGTCGGCACCGCATACGGCAGGAAGACGGCCAGGGACCACAGGCGCTTGAGCCGCACGACGGCGGAGTCGATCAGCAGGGCCAGCACCAGCGCCAGGCCGAGCATGACGGGGATGTGCACCACCACGAACAGCGCCACGTTGCCGAGGCTCGCGTGGAACGCGCGGTCGGTGAGGACGTCGGCGTAGTTGCCGAGCGCGATGAACGCCTGGTGCGGCCCCGAGAAACCCAGGCCGGACAGGCGATCGGTGAACAGGCTCAGGTAGAGCGCGTACCCGATCGGGACGAGGACGGTGGCGGTCAGCAGGATCGCGAACGGCGCCGCCAGCACGAGCCCGGCGTGCCCGCGGCCCCGGCGGTTCCGCTTCGGGACGCCGGAACGCGGCGGCGCCGGGACGTTCGTCGCGCGTTCGGGGGTGACGACGGTCATCAGGCTTTCCCTTCCAGCACGGTCAATCCCCGCTCGCGCAGTTCGGCGACGACGCCGGTCTGCGTCTGCCGGACGGCGGCGGCCAGGGTCGTGCCGCCCGTCTTCACCCCGCCCATCCGGTCGACGACGGTGGAGAACGTCCGCAGCGCGTTCGGGCCCCAGGTCCAGTCCGGAACGCGCCGGGCGGCTTCGTCGAGCACGTCGTACACCGGATCGCCGAGGAAGTACCCGCCCTTGTAGGCCCTGCGGGCGATGTCCCGGCTCGGCAGGTAAGCCGGGAACGGGGTGGTGAACGTGGTGCCGAGCTTCGCGACGGCGGGGTCGGTGCTCAGCCAGCGCAGGAACGCCACGGCCGCGGTCGGCACCTTGCTCTCGGCGGAAACGGCGAACGCGCTGCCGCCCTGGACGCCGTTGGCCGGGACGCCGTCCCAGGTCGGCATGGTGGTGACCGCCCACCGGCCCTTGTCGTTCGGAATGGACTTGACCAGCGAGCCGACGCTCCAGGACGCGCCGAGCAGGCCCCAGAGCCGTCCGGTGTGCATCGCCCCGATCCAGTCCTGGTCACCGGTCGGTGCCGTGGCGACCAGGCCGTCGCGGATCAGGCCCTGCCAGTAGTCCGCGGTGCGGAGGGTGCCGGGGCCGTCGATGTCCACCCGCCACGAGCCGCCGTCGACCCGCCACCAGGGATCGCCCGCCTGCCAGCACATCCCGGCGAAGAACGAGCCGTCGTTGAGCGGGAACGTCGTCACGCGCGCCGCCGGGTCGGCCTGCCGCACGGCCTGCGCGGCGGTGCGGAATTCCGCCCACGTACGCGGAACCGCGACGCCGTGGCGGTCGAACAGGTCCTTGCGGTAGTAGAGCACCATCGGGGCGAGGTCCATCGGGACCGCCCAGGTGCGGGCCCCGGGCCGCACGCCCTGCCAGGCGGCGGGGGAGTAGCCGCGTTCGAGGTCGGCGAGGTCGTCGGTGAGGTCACGCAGGCCGCCCGTGGTGAGCAGCTGGGGCAGGCCCTGGTACTCGGCGTGCAGGATATCGGGGGCGTTGTGGGCGCGCAGGGCGTTGGCCTGCTGGGCGTAACCGCCCTTGAGACCGGACGCGATCACGTTGAGCTCCACCGAGATGCCGGCGTGCGCGGCGTTGAACGCGGCGACGTACTTGTCCATGCCGGTGAGCCACGACCAGATGGTCACGCGGGTGGCACCGGAGGCCGTGGTCGTCGACGCGCAGCCGCCGAGCAGCCCGCCGGCCGCGAGCCCGGCCGTGGCCGAAAGGAACGTCCGGCGGCCGAATCCCGCCGATCCCCGAAGCGTCATTGCTCCTCCGTCGAAGTGATGGCTGTCACTGTCGGGGTGTGCCATAGTTCGAGTCAACAATTCTGGTCAAAACCGATCAGAACCGATCAGGACCGAAGGGAACGCCGTGGTGTTGCGCGCGCTCTTCGAGGGCCGTCGGGTGGTGCGGCCCGCCTTTCCGGACGTCCGCGACCGGGCCGTCTGGGCCGCCGCCGACGGTGTCGCGCTGCTCGCCGAAGCCCGTGCCGTGCTCGCCCGGCCCGCGCCGGTCCTGACGGCCACGGCGTGGGCCCGGACGTTCCGCGACGGTGTCCGGACCGACTACGAAGACGCCGCGCGCGAGCTGCGCGACCGCGTCACCACGCTGGTCCTGGCCGCCGTGCTGACCGGCGAAACGCCGCCGGCCGACGTGCCGTTCCTGGACGGCGCGATCGACGGGCTGGTCGCCCTCGCCGAGGCGACCACCTGGTGCTGGGCGCCGCACGACCGGCACGCGGCCGGCCGCGGGGAGGTGCTGGCCGACCCCGACGACCCCTTCCTCGACCTGGGCGCGGCCGAGGTCGCGTCCCTGTTCGCCTGGGCCGACCAGGTGCTCGGCCCGCACCTCGACCGCCGCGCCCCGGGCCTGCGCAAGCGGTTGCGCCGGGAGGTCGACCTCCGCGTCCTGACGCCGTTCGAGCGGATCCGCGACTGGCACTGGCTCGGCCTGGACGGCGACGCGCACAACTGGAACCCGTGGATCCACAGTGCCGTCCTCACCGCCGCGCTGCTGCTCGTCGACGACGAAGCGCAGCGCGGGCGGCTCGTGCGGCTGGTCGTCGAGGGCCTCGGCCACTACGTCGCCGTGCTGCCCGACGACGGCGGCATCGACGAGGGAGTCGCCTACTGGTGGCACGGCGCCTGCCGGCTGCTGGAGTGCCTCGACCTGCTGGCCGGTGCGACCGGGGCCGACGCGCGGGACCTCCCGGTGCTGGCTCCGCTGGTCCGCTTCCCGCACCGGATGCACCTGGGCGGCGACGCCTACGTCAACGCCGGGGACGCCCCGGGCCGCCTGCCGCCGGCCCAGCCGTGGCACGTCCTGCACCGGTGGGGCGAGCGGCTCGGCGACGCCGACGTCCGGGCGCACGCGGTGAGCCGGGCGCGGGCGGGCGGACGGCTCGTGTGGCCGTCGGCCGGCCTCGGCCGCGCCTTGGCCGCCTTGGCCGACCCGGGCTGGCGGACGGCACTCGCGGACGACCCGCGCGGAACCTGGCTGGCCCGCGAACAGTGGCTGCCGCGCGTGCAGGTGCTCGTCGCCCGGGAGACGGCGGGCACGTCGAGCGGGCTGACCGTGGCGGTCAAGGCCGGGCACAACGGCGAGCGGCACAACCACCTCGACGTCGGGTCGTACTGGGTGGCGGTCGACGGGGTGCCGGTGGTGGCCGACGTCGGCCAGCCGACGTACACGGCGGCCAGCTTCGGGCCGGACCGGTACCGGGCCTGGCCCGTGCGCAGCGAGTGGCACAACGTCCCCGAGCCGGGCGTCACGCAGGAACCCGGGGCGGCCTTCGGGGCACGGGACGTCCGGGTCGAGCTCACCGCGGCCGCAGCGGTGCTGTCGGCGGACCTCGCCGGGGCGTACCCGGGAGTGCCGCGCTGGCTCCGTTCGGTGCGGCTGGTGCGCGGCACGCCGGCGCACGTCCTCGTGGCGGACGACGACAGCGTCCGGCCGGTCCGGCTCCGGCACGTCTTCGCGGGCGAGGTCGAGCTGCGGGCGGGGGAAGCGTTCGTGTCGCGGGCGGGTCGGCGGGTGCTGCGGCTGAGCTGGGACGCCCGGTCCGCCACCGCCGAACTCGAGCGGCGGCCGCTGGACGACCCGCTGCTGCGGGCGTCGTGGGGCACGCACCTGAGCCGGCTCACCCTGGTCGTGTCCGCGGGCCCGGCGCGGGTCCGGCTGGAGCAGGTCCGGTGATGCTCGCCTCCGAACGGCACCAGCTGATCCTCGCGCTGGTGCGCGAGCACGGCGCGGTCCGGCTCGCCGAACTGGTCGAGCGGCTGGGCGTCACGGCGGTCACCGTCCGGCGGGACGTCACCGAGCTGGCCGACCGCGGCCTGCTGACGCGGGTCCACGGCGGGGTCACGCTGAGCCGGCCTCGCGGCGGGCCGCCGGAGCCGGGCCGCGCCGCTTCGGTGTTCGGCCCGGCCGCGCCCGGCGCGCTGGTCGGCATGGTCGCGCCGTCGGTGGAGTACTACTGGCCCGCGGTGATCCAGGGCGCGCAGGCCACGGTGGCCGCCGCGGGCGGACGGCTGGTGCTGCGGGCGTCGAGCTACGAAGCCGGGGAGGACCGCCGCCAGGTCACCACGCTGCTCGAGCGCGGCGTGTAGACGCTGCTGGTCGCGCCGGCCACCCGCGGCCGCGGCGCGCTGGACCTGCTGCGCTGGCTGGGTTCGCTGAGCGTCCCGGTGGTGCTCGTCGAACGCCTGCCGCCGCCCGAGCTGCCCACGCTCGCCCTGGACGCGGCCACGACGGCGCACGCGCTGGGGGCGGGCCTGGCCGTCCGGCACCTGGTTTCGCTCGGCCACCGCGCGGTCGGGCTGGTGACGTCCCGGTCCAGCCCGACGAGCCGCGCGCTGCGCACCGGCTGGCGCGAGGCGATCGCCTCCCTGGGCCTGGACACCGCGGCGGCGCCGGACCTCGACGTCCCGGTCTACGGCACCCCCGGCTGGGCGGTGGAGTACGACACGCTGCTGGACCGCTGCCGCCGCGACGGCGTCGGCGCCCTGCTCGTGCACGCCGACCGCGAGGCGATCGGCCTGCTCCAGCGGGCGCGTGACGGCGGCATCGCGGTCCCGGGCGAGCTGGCGGTGGTCTCCTACGACGACGAGGTGGCGGCGGCTTCGGACCCGCCGCTCACGGCGGTGTGCCCCCAGAAGCACCGGCTCGGCGCGGTGGCGGCGGAGCTGGCGCTGGCCCGCCTGGCGGAGACGACCGAGCGTCCGGTGCACCGGGTGCAGCTGTGGCCGACGCTGGTGGTGCGGGAATCGTGCGGGGGTGCGGCGGAATCGCGGCACGCGTGAATCGGCCGGATTTTCCCGGAGACGGCCGGAATGGCGATCCGGTGTTCCGGAACGAATAGCGGCGCCGGGTCAGGAAGCGAGACGGCGCCGGGCCGCGTGCGTCGTGACCGCCGTGCCGAGGGCGACGACGAGCACGGTGCCCACCAGGACACGGGCCCGCGCCCTCCGGCCCGGCGGACGGGAAACCGTGAGCTCGACGAGCCGCCGCTCGGCGGCCGGGCCAAGGAGCGGCCTCCGTCACCACGTACGGCGTCAGGTCGTGCTCGAAGACGTCGTGCACGACGACGTTGGGGTGGTACAGCCGGACGGCCACGCGCGAGTCGCGGATCGCCCGGGCAGCGTCGAACGGGCAGCCGGTCGATGACGACGGACCAGTCCAGCAATTCGTCCCTGGCCCGCCACGCCGTCCCGCCGGGTGTGACCGGCCGGTTCGAGCAGCCGGTAACGCCCGGCGAGAGTTCCCTTTTTCGCTGCCAGCCGTAAACCCCTCTTCGACGCCTACCGCCCTCGAAGAGAAATACGGCCGAAACGCGCAGCGGGTTCGATTCGCCGGGAATTCTCACCCGCGGGACAGCGTCGCCCCTTCCCGGACCGCAGCGGTGCTTTCCCCGGCGACGAACGCGGGGACCACGGTGGCGGGCTCGGCGTCCGGACCGCCGTCGAGCTGGTGCACCGCCCGCCGGACGGCGAGCTCGCCCAGCTCGGCCGCCGGGACCACCACCGCGGTGGGCCGGAGCCGCTGCTGCCCCGCCACGGTGGCCGAGCACACCGCGACGACGGAGACGTCGCCGGGGACCTCGCGTCCGCGCTGCCGGAGGGTGCCCATGACGAGCGGGAGCGCCGCTTCGTCGGGCACGACGAGCGCGGTGGGACCGCCGTCGGCGAGCAGCTTGTCCAGGCTCCGGCCGACGCCGTCGGCGGTCGGCGCGCACGAGTGGGAAACCGCTTTCACCCCGTGTTCCGCCGCGGCGGCGTGGAAGCTGGCCACGAACTCCGTCAGGTACCGGAGCCGGGGGCCGGGCGAGGTGGCCGGCGGCGCGAGGTACGCGACCGACCGGTGGCCGAGCCCGGCGAGGTGGGCGAGGCAGGCCCGCCCGGCCGGCGCGAGGTCGAGCGGCACCGACGCCAGGCCGCGGTGCCGGGCCGGCGCGCCGACCAGGACCGCGGGGCGCCCGGAGGCCAGCAGGACGGGCACCCGCGGGTCGTCGTCGCCGGCGTCGAGCACGATCACCGCGTCGGCCAAGGCGGCCGCCGTCACCCGGTGCAGGCCGGCGGTGCCTTCGTCGCCGGTGACCAGGAGCAGGTCGAAGCCGAGCTCGCGGGCCGCGCCCGCGGCCGCGGAGAAGAACTCCATCTCCATGCCCAGCTGCCGGTCCCCGAGCAGCGGCACCGCCACCGCGAGGACACCGGCGCGGGGCGACGGCGAGCCGCCGCGGCGCCGGTAGCCGAGGGCGCGGATGGTTTCCTCCACCCGGCGCCGGGTGGCGGGGGAGATCGTCCGCTTGCCGGTGATCACGTAGGAGACCGTGCTCGCCGAGACGCCGGCCGCGTTCGCCACGTCGGTGATCGTCACCGCGCCGCGGCCGCCGCCGGATGGCTCGTCCGCCACGTCGCGGAAATTCGTCATCTTCGTGAGGACTTTCTCGAGACCCATTGTCCGATCCGTTGTCCGGTCGGAAGTTAGCGCTAACAGGAAGGGGTGGACGTCGACCATAATGCCGCTCAACGCGACCGGTCAAGACACCTTCGTCGGATGATCGAAAACGGCGCGGGCGTCGATTCACGCCCCGGGACGGCAGTCGGTCACCGGCATCCCGCGGTTGCCGCCGCGGGCCAGGGCGATGAAGCCGAAGGTGGTCGATTCGCCCGGCTTCAGGGCCGCATTCCATTCGGCGTTCGCGATCGCCGAGGTGGTGCCGGTCCGCACGAGCCTGCCGTTCCAGAGGTCGTCGATGCTCGTCCCGGCCGGCGTCGCCCAGCTGACCGTCCACCCGCTGACTTCGGCCCGTCCGCTGTTGCGGACGGTCACCAGGCCCTGGAAGCCGCCGTTCCACGACTTCACGACCTGGTAGCGCGCGGCGCAGGCCGGCGGGGCGGCGGACCGGGTCGTGAGCGGCGCCGTCAACGGGGTCACGGACGGGTTCACGGACGGGGTCACGGACGGCGCCGAAGCGAGCTGGGCCGCCGCACTCGCGGGTTCCCGGCCGGGCGGGAGCGACGTCGCCGGCACCACGGCGGCCGCGGCCAGGACCACCGCCGTCGCGGCGAAGACCACCCGGGAACGGCGACGGCGGACCGGTGCGGGTGTGTGGCCGGCCAGCGCCGCCACCGGGGCCACGACGGGCGCGGTGGCGCGGCTCAGCAGCCGGGCCGCCCCGGCCATCGCGGGCCGGGCGGCCGGGTCCCGGTGGAGCAGCCGGAGGACGGCGTCGGTGACCGGGCCGCTGGTCGCGGGCGGGCGGATGTGGCCGGCGCCGACGCGCTTGAGCAGAGCCAGCTGGTTTTCGTCGGTGCCGAACGGCGGCCGTCCTTCGAGTGCCGTGTAGAGGGTGGCGCCCAGTGAGTAGACGTCGGCGGGAAAGCCGGGCTCGGCGCCGTCCGCGACCTCCGGGGCGAGGTAGGCCGGCGTGCCGACGACCAGCCCGCGCCCGGTGGCGGTGCCTTCGCCACGCGCGTGGGCCACGCCGAAGTCGGTGATCTTCGCCGAGCCGTCGGTGGTGACGAGGACATTGTTGGGACTGATGTCGCGGTGCACCACGCCTTCCGCGTGCGCCGCGGCCAGCGCCGACGCGAGCTGGGCGCCCAGCTCGGCCGCGTACTCCGGCACCAGCGGGCCGTGCTCCTCCAGCAGGTCGGTCAGCGTGCGGGCGGGCAGGTACTCCATCGTGATGTAGGCCGCGGTGCCCTCCTCGACGACGTCGTGGACGACGACCGCATGCGGGTGGCGCAGCCGGGCGGTGACCCGGGCCTCCCGGATCGTCCGCTCGCGCGTGCGCTCCGCGGCCGCGGGGTCGGCGGGGGAGTCGGGGAAGAGCTGCTTGATCGCCACCAGGCGGTCGAGCCGTTCGTCCTTCGCCCGCCAGACGGCCCCCATCGCGCCGTGCCCCGCCCGGCCGAGCACGCGGTAGCGGCCGGCGATCACTGCCCCTTCGTGCACGGGCACGCTCCCCTCTCTTCGTTCGTCGTGAAGGGACACGGCCGGTCGCGACGCGCAGTTCGGCGCGTCGGCCCGATTCACTCACCCGGGTGGGGCCGAAAATTGCGTTCGACGTATTCGTTCCGGATGCCGGAAAACAGAGCGGGCGCTACGGAAGAAATGGCGATCCGGTTGTGACGGATCGATAACGGTCTCAGTTCGTCCGGCAGCCGACGACCGGAACGCCCGGGTGCCCGGCCGTGATGTCCTGGTTCAGCCCGAACGTGGCCGAGCCGCCGGGTTCGACGAGGGCGTTCCAGCCCGCGTCGGTCACGGTCACCGACGAACCGGTCCGGGCCAGGGTGCCGTTCCACAGGTCCCGGATGTCGGCCCCGCCGGGCTGCACCCAGGTCACCGTCCAGCCGGTGAGCCGCGTCGGCCGGTCGTTGTGCACCGTCACCTGCGCCTGGGCGCCGCCCGGCCAGGCGTTCGTGACCTCGTAGCGGGCGGTGCACCCCGGCGTCGCGGCGGAGGCGGGCGGGGTGGAGTGCCGTGCCGGCCCGTCGGACGCGCGGGCCGGCACCGGCGCGGGGGCCGTGGTGGTGCTGCGGACGGTGTGGTCGGCGGTGACGGTCGCGGGCGGCGCCTCGACGGGGGCCGCCGTCGTGGTCCCGGGCCGGTCGGCGAGGGCGAGGCCGGCCGCCACGCTCACCGACGCCAGGCACGCCGCGGCCCCGGTGACGGCGGCGCGGCGCCACCCGGACCGGCGCCGCGGCGCGGCCGTGGCCGGCCTGCCCACGGCGGCCAGGAGTTCCACCGCCTCCTGCATCGACGGGCGCGCGGCCGGGTCGCGTTCGAGCATCCGCAGCAGCACGGCGGTCAGCGGACCGCCGTGGGGTGGCGGGCTCAGCTGGTTCTCGGTGATCCGCCGCAGCAACGTGATCGGGTCGTCGCTGGTGCCGAACGGCGGGGTGCCCTCGAGGGCGGTGTAGAGGGTGGCGCCGAGCGAGTAGACGTCGGACGGCAGGCCCGCCTCGCCGCCCCCGGCGACTTCCGGCGCCAGGTAGGGGAGCGTGCCGACGATGACGCCGTCGTCGGCCGCCGGGTGCTCGCCGAGGGCGCGCGACACGCCGAAGTCGGTGATCCGGGCGGTCCCGTCGGCGGTGACGAGGACGTTGTTGGGCGTGACGTCCCGGTGCAGGATCCAGTCGCCGTGCGCGGCGGCGAGCGCGGCGCCGACCTGCCGCCCGAGCCGCAGCACGTCGCAGCGCGGCAGCGGCCCGCGGTCGAGGAGGAGCTCGGTCAGGGACCGGGCGGGCACGTACTCCATGACCAGGTACATCGAGCCGGCGTCTTCGAACACGTCGTGCACCGCCACGGCGTGCGGGTGGCGCAGCCGCGACGCCAGCCGCGCCTCGCGGATCGCCCGCTCGCAGACGTCGCCGCCCGCGCCCGGCTCGTGCAGGAACTGCTTGACGGCCACGACGCGGTCCAGCCGCTCGTCCCTGGCCCGCCACACGAGGCTCATCGCGCCGCGGCCGAGGTGCCCCAGGAGCCGGTAGCGCCCGTTGACGAGCTGTTCCTCGAAAGCCACCCGTACCCCTGCGTCGTCGGCGAAACGAGGCACTTTCTAGCAGAAGACGGCGGTGCGGTGGGCGTTCGGAGTCGACTGGATCGGCAACCGTTACCCGCACCGGCGGCCGCCCGATCCGGGCATGCGCCGCACCCGGGTCCGAATTCGACGAATTCGGTGGCGGGGCGGAAGTCGCGGCCGTGGAGGCGTACGGTGTGGGGCATCGCGGTTCAACCGGCAGCCGCCCGCCAGCTCGCCCGTGCGTCCGTCCCGTGGGTGGGCCGGGAGGCGGAGCGCCTTCCCGGCCGTCCCTCGCTTCGAGGAGGCCTGTGTGCTCGACCAGATTGCCGCTCCCCGGTTCCGCGTCGACGTCCCGTCCGCGATGACCCTGCGGGTGACCGCCACGGCGGAGGCGACGATCGTCGCGGTCCGCGGCGAGATCGACCTGCCGGTGCTGGGCCGGCTCCGGACGCGGCTGGGCGAGGAGATCGACCTCGCGCCCCGGGCGCTGGTGCTGGACCTGTCGGAAGTGTCGTTCTGCGGCGCGGGCGGGGTGACGGAGCTGCTGGTGGCGGCCTCGGAGGCGCACGTGAGCGGGGTGCCGTTCGCGATCGCGGCCCGGGGACGCGCGGTACTGCGGCCGCTCGAGGTCCTCGGCCTGGAGCAGGTGCTCCCGATCCACCGCGATGTCGAAGCGGCGGCGGACTGGCTGGCCCTGCTGCCCCGCCTGCGGGCCACCACCCGCGGCTGACCGCAGTCCGACCCGTCCGGGTACGCGGGCTCGCCGCGGTCGTCACCGCCGGTTCAGGCGCTCCCGCTGGGGCACGACGACGTACTTGGGGTCCTTCGTGGACTCGACGCCGGCCTCGAACACCCCGAAGCGCTGCAAAGCGCTCCCGGCGAACAATGCCGAACCGGCCGCCACCGACAGCGCGCGGCTGCGGTGCCCGAACAGCGCGCCCAGCAACCCCGCCGCGGTCAGGCGTTCCGACCACTTGCGCAGCCGGTGCGCCTTGCCCGTCGTGTACGCCTCCGCCGTGAGGCCGAGCCGCTTCTCCAGCACCTTCGCCGCCACCAGTTCCGTCGCCGCGCCGAGGGCCGCCAATGTGCGGGCCGGGCCCGCCTCCTCGACGGGGACGAGCACCATCGCGAAGCCGCCGGAACTCGCCGCCGCCGAGCCGGTGAACACGAACGGCAGTTCCGCGTGGGCCTCGTGCCACGCCGGAACCGCCGTCTGCGACAGCAGGACGGCCGTGTAGGACGCGACGGCCGGGGCGACGACCGCCGACGACAGCCCCGCGGGCCGGGCCAGCGCGCCCAGGAGCCGGCCGGGCAGCGAGCGGCGCAGCCCGGCGGGCAGCACCTCGGCGGCCGCGGCGACGCCCATCCCGGGCCCGAACGCGCTCAGGATCCACGTCCCCACGCTCATCGGCGACGTCGGTTTCGCGACCCGCAGCATGTGGTGGAACCGCTCGGGCCGCCCGAGGTCGGCGACGAGCAGGTAGACACTGGCGAGCAGCGCCGCCATCGACCCCGTGCGGCCCACCCGGCGCAGCGCGGGACGGCCGGTCAGGTCGGCTCCGGCGGCCAGCAGCGACGTCCCCGCCGCGAGCCCGCCGGTGAACAGGTACGCCGGCACCTTCCACTCCCACACCGGCGGCTTGAGCACCGGCCGCCCGTAGTAGGAGCGGAATTCGGCGCGCGGCACCATGGATTCCTCGCGCGTGCCGTCGCCACCGCCGCGTTTGCGCCGCCGCCCGAAGACACGGGCGCCGGTGTCCGCGGCCTGGGCGTCGCTGCGGGGTTCGCGCAGCAGGGGGTCTTCACTCATCGGCGGTGTCCTCCGAATGCGGCGTGCGGGGTCACCGGCGCCTCCGGCCGAACGACGCGACCGCGGCGGCGAGCAGTGCCGAGGCCGCCATCCCGGCGTACTTCCACATCGCGGGCAGGTCGCGCGTCGGCACCACTGGATCCGGCGGCAGCCCGTAGACCTCGGGCTCGTCCAGCAGCAGGAAGAACGCGCCGTTGCCGCCGACGCCGTCGGCCGGGTCGTGGCCGTACAGCCGCGCTTCCGGCACCCCGCGTTCGTGCAGCTGCTCGACGCGACGGGCCGCCCGCTCGCGCAGCTCGTCGAGTTCGCCGAACTGGATCGAGTCCGTCGGGCACGCCTTCGCGCACGCCGGTTCGAGACCGTCGTGGAGCCGGTCGTAGCAGAGCGTGCACTTCTGCGCCCGCCCGTCGTCCGGGCGCCGGTCGATGACGCCGTACGGGCAGCCGGAAACGCAGTAGCCGCAGCCGTTGCAGATGTCCTGCTGCACCACGACCGTGCCGAACTCGGTGCGGAACAGCGCGCCCGTGGGGCAGACGTCGAGGCAGCCGGCGTGCGTGCAGTGCTTGCACACGTCCGACGCCATCAGCCAGCGGAAGTCGGTCCGGCCCTCGGCCCCGGTCTGCGCGCCCGGCAGGTCGAACGACGGCATCCCGAGGTTCTCCGGCGCCCGCGGCAGGGGCGTGGTGCCCAGCCCGCCGCCACCGCGCGGGGCGTCGCGCAGCTCGTCGGCCACGAAGGCGGTGGTCACGTCGATCGCGGACGGGCCGGTCGGCAGCCCTTCGAGCCCCGGCGACTGCTCCCCGAGCGGGCGCTGCTGCTCGATGAAGGCCACGTGCCGCCACGAGTTCGCGCCCAGCGCGCCGGTGTTGTCGAACGACATCCCCAGCAGGTCGAGCCCGTCTTCCGGGACGTTGTTCCACTCCTTGCAGGCGACTTCGCAGGCCTTGCAGCCGATGCACACCGACGTGTCGGTGAAGAACCCGACCCGCGGCGGGTGCCCGGTGTGCCCGGCCTCGCCGGCGACGTCCGGCAGCGGCCCGGACAGCCGGTCTTCGATGCTCATGGTCGGTCCTCCGTGGCGTGACCGGGTTCGACGTGCCGCGTGTCGTGCACGGTCGCGACCTGCGTGCCCGTTTCCGGCGTGATCCCCGCCCGCGTGCGGTACTCCTCGAGCAGCGCGAGCAGCTCGCCGCCGCGCGGCCGCCGTCCGGGCCGGACGTCGCACGTGGCGACCTTGCTCTCCTGGATGAAGACGTTCGGGTCCACCACCACGCCCAGCAGGTCGTTGACGACGTCGCGGGAGACCAGCCCGGAGCCGCCCCAGTGGTAGGGCATCCACACCTGGTGCACGACCTGGTCCTGTACGCGCAGCGGCGCCATCCGGTCGGTCACGAACACCCGCGCCTCCACGGCCGCCCGCGCGGTGACGACGTGCGCCCAGCCCAGGTGCGAGAGCCCGCGCAGCTTGGCCAGCTCGGGGGAGACCTCGACGAACAGGTCCGGCTGCAGCTCCGACAGGTAGGGCAGGGTGCGGCTCATCCCGCCCGCGGTGTGGTGCTCGGTCAGCCGCGCGGCGGTGAACACGAACGGGAACACCTCGCCGTGCGCCTCGGGCGGCGACGGGTGCGACGGGTTGTCCTTGCGCCCGTAGACCTTCCGCGTCGGATTGGCCTGCTGCGCGTAGAACGGGTTGCGGAACGGCGATTCGTGCGGCTCGTAGTGCGTCGGCAGCGGCCCGTCGGCCAGCCCCGTCGGCGCGAACAGCCAGGCCTTGCCGTCGGACTGCATGATGAACGGGTCGTCGCCGCGCAGGGCGGCCGGGCCGACGGCGTCCGGCGGCGGGACGTGGTCCGGCGGCTTGGTCTTTTCGAAGTCGGGGACGTCGTGACCGGTCCACTCGCCGCGCTCGGCGTCCCACCACACGAGGGCCTTGCGCTCGCTCCACGGCCGCCCCTGCGGGTCGGCCGAAGCGCGGTTGTAGAGCACCCGCCGGTTCAGCGGCCACACCCAGCCCCACTCCCGCGCGTACAGGTCCTGCTCGAAGCGGGACTTGCGGCGCGCGGCCTGGTTGACGCCGTCGGCGTAGACGCCGCTGTAGATCCAGCACCCGCAGGACGTGCTGCCGTCGGCCTTGAGCTCCAGGTAGCCGCCGACCTCCTTGCCGGTGGTGAGGTCCCGGCCGCTGATCCGCCGCAGCACGTCCTCGGCGGACGGTTCGTCGCCGTGGACCGCGTAGTCCCAGGAAAGGTCCAGCACCGGCCGGTCGCGCTCGTCGGCCGACCCCGCCAGCCGGTCACGGACCAGCCGGCCCAGGTGGTAGAAGAACCACAGCTCCGAGCGCTGGTCCCCGGCCGGGTCGACGGCTTTCTCGCGCCACTGCAGCATGCGCTGGGTCTGGGTGAACGTCCCTTCCTTCTCCACGTGCGAGGCGGCGGGGAAGAAGAACACCTCGGTCCGGCACTGCTCGGTGACGATCTCGCCGGTCTCGATCTCCGGCGAGTCCTTCCAGAAGGTCGCGCTCTCGATCATCGTCAGGTCCCGGACGACCAGCCAGTCGAGGTTGGCCATGCCGAGCCGCTGCAGCCGGCCGTGCGCCGATCCCACGGCCGGGTTCTGCCCGAGCAGGAAGTACCCGGACACCTTCCCGTCGACCATGTCCATGACCGTGCGGTAGGTGCCGTGGTCGCCGTTGATCCGCGGCAGGTAGTCGAAGCAGAAGTCGTTGTCCGCGGTGGCTTTTTCGCCCCAGTACTCCTTGAGCAGCGAGACGGTGTAGGCGTCGGCGTTGCGCCAGAAGCCCTTCTGCTTGTCGCCGCTGACGGTGTCCAGGTAGTCGGCCAGCGTGGCCTGTTCGGGCGTGGGCATCGGCAGGTAGCCGGGCAGCAGGTTGAACAGGGTCGGGATGTCGGTCGAGCCCTGGATGCTCGCGTGCCCGCGCAGCGCGAACACCCCGCCGCCGGGGCGCCCGATGTTGCCGAGCAGCAGCTGGATGATCGAGCCGGCCCGGATGTACTGGGCGCCGACGCTGTGCTGCGTCCAGCCGACGCTGTAGACCAGAGCGGCGGTGCGTTCCCGGCCCGAGTTGCTCGTCCAGGCGGCACAGACGCGCTGGAACAGCTCCTTCGGCGTCCCGCAGGTCGCCTCGACCATCTCCGGCGTGTACCGGGCGTAGTGCCGCTTGAGGATCTGGAACACGCAGCGGGGGTGCTGCAGCGTCGGGTCGGCGGCGATCTCCTCGCTGCCGCCTTCGAGCACCGGGCCGCCCGAGCCGTGCTGGTCGGACGCCGACGTCTCCTTGCCGTGCCCGCCGCCTTCCTTCTTCGCGATGCTCTCGTAGTGCCAGGTCGCCGGGTCGTAGGCGGCCTTGGCTTCGTCATAGCCGCTGAACAGGCCGTCCAGGTCCTCGGTGTCCCGGAAGTCCTCGCTCACCAGGAAGGAGGCGTTGGTGTAGGCGACCACGTACTCGCGGAAGTCGAGGTCGTTGCTCAGGATGTGGTTGATCACGCCGCCGAGGAACGCGATGTCCGTGCCGGCCCGCAGCGGGACGTGGGCGTCGGCCAGCGCGCTGGTGCGCGTGAACCGCGGGTCGATGTGCAGCACCTCGGCCCCGCGGGCCTTCGCCTCCATCACCCACTGGAACCCCACCGGGTGCGCCTCGGCCATGTTCGAGCCCATGATGACGACGCAGTCGGAGTTCTGCAGGTCCTGCTGGTAGTCCGTCGCGCCACCGCGACCGAAGGAAGTCCCCAGACCGGGAACCGTGGCGGAGTGTCAAATACGCGCCTGGTTTTCGATCTGGATCGCGCCCAGCGCCGTGAAGAGCTTCTTGATCAGGTAGTTCTCTTCGTTGTCCAGGGTGGCGCCGCCGAGGCTCGCGAGGCCCATCGTGCGGCGCAGCGGCTTGCCGTGCTCGTCGCTGTCCTGCCAGCCCTTGCGGCGGGCATCGAGCACGCGGTCGACGACCATGTCCATGGCCGTGGCGAGATCCAGCTCGGTCCACTCGGTGGCGTACGGCGCGCGGTAGCGGACCTTCTGCTCGCGCTGCGGGCCGGTGACCAGCTGCTTGCTCGCCGAGCCCTTGGGGCAGAGGCGGCCGCGGGAGATCGGGCTGTGCGGATCGCCTTCGATCTGGACGACCTTCTCGTCCTTGACGAAGACCTCCTGCCCGCAGCCGACGGCGCAGTAGGGGCAGACGGACTTGGCGACCCGGTCGGCGCTCGCGGTGCGCGGGGTCAGCGCCGCCGAGTGCGGGGACTCCGCCGCCTTGCCCCGGCCGAGCGGATCCGTGCCGGTCAGCTGGCGGTAGACGGGCCAGGACTCCAGCCACTTCCGTGGTCCCACGCCCACCTCCCGAACCGTGCCCGGCGCCGCTTCTCCGACGGACGGCTACCCGGGTGCCCCCAGCTTAAACCGATCCGGCCGTCACGGCCGGGGATGGACACGCGTCCACCGCCGTCCGGGGCGGTCCCCGGCCGCCGCGGCGCACCGGTGGCAGAGGACGATCCGCTCCTCGGTCGTCTCCGCCAGCCACCGCGCGTCGATCCAGAGGACGTGCGGGAAGCGCTGCAGGCCGGCCTTGTGCAGCGGGACGCCGCAGAGGGTCTGGTTGGTGCCCGGCCGCCAGGCGTGCACGGACCCGCCGGGTGCGCGGACGCCGTCCTCGTCGACCCACCGGTCGGAGGCGGCCACGGCCGGTTCGGTGCGCCTGCTCATGTCGGCCCTCCGTTCCGCGGGTGGGCGGGGGATAACCCCGGACGGGTCCGGGAAACGGAAAAGGCCGCCACCGGGGCAACACCGGTGGCGGCCTTTTCCGCGTGGGTCGTCAGGCGTGGGTCGTCAGGCTTGGGTCGTCAGGTGTCAGGTGGAGAAGGGCGACGACGCCCCTTCCGCCCGCGTCCGGCCACGGCGCCCGGCGGCCGCCAGCGGCTGGGCGACGTCCTCGAGGGACTTGCCCTCCGCGTCCACCGCCAGGAACCGGGCCACCAGGCCGCCCGCGACCATCACCGCCGCGCCCAGCAGATAGCCGACGAACAGGCGGGCCGGGTGGTCGCCCGTGCCGATCAGCGCGCCGTAGATCACCGGGCCCAGCGCACCGAAGCACTGCGCGATCGCGAAGAACACCGCGATCGCCTTCGCCCGGACTTCCAGGGGGAAGATTTCGCTGACCGTCAGGTAACCCGCGCTCGCGCCGGCGGAGGCGAAGAAGAAGATCACGCACCAGGCGATCGTCTGGGTGATCGCGTTGAGCGCGCCCGCGTAGAAGAGCACCGCCGTGATCGCCAGCAGGACGCCGGACACGATGTAGGTCCCGGAGATCATCTTGCGCCGGCCGAGGGTGTCGAACAGGTGCCCGATGGCGAACGGGCCGACCAGGTTGCCCACCGCGAACGCGATGAGGTAGATCGGCGTCGCGGCCGACGACACCCCGTAGAACTTGCCCAGCACCAGCGTGTAGGTGAAGAAGATCGCGTTGTACAGGAACGACTGGCTGATCATCAGCGAGGCACCGAGGACCGCCCGCGACGGGTATTCGCGGAACAGCACCCTGGCCAGCGCCACGTACCCGATCTGCTCGGCGGGCGTCACCTCGATCGCCTTCTTCTCGTCGACCGGGGGCAGGGTACGGCCGCCGTGCTCGACCTCCTGCTCGATCTGGGCGATCGACTCCTCGGCGGCGTCGGCCTTGCCGTGCATGATCTGCCAGCGCGGGCTCTCCGGCAGGTGCCGCCGCACGAGCAGGATGACCAGCCCGAGCACCGGGCCGATGAGGAAGCCCAGCCGCCAGCCCAGCGACAGGTTCAGCTGGTTGAGCAGGATGAACGTGCCGAGCGTGCCGAGCACCGCGCCGGCCCAGTAGGTGCCGTTGACGGCGATGTCCACCCGGCCGCGGTAGCGGGCCGGGATCAGCTCGTCGATGGCGGAGTTGATCGCGGCGTACTCGCCGCCGATGCCCATGCCGGCGACGAACCGGGTGGCGTAGAGGAAGATGACCCAGCCGACACCGTTGCCCAGGGTCAGCGCGGTGAGCCCGCTGCCGACCAGGTAGACGGCCAGCGTCAGCATGAACAGGTTCCGCCGGCCCAGCTTGTCGGAGAGACTGCCGAAGAACAGCGCCCCGACCACCTCGCCGGCGAGGTAGATCGTCGCGAGCAGCCCGACGGCCGCCGACGACATGTGCAGCGTCTCGGGCTTGGTCAGGGTGTCGGCGACCGCGCTGGCCACCGTGATCTCCAGGCCGTCGAGAATCCAGGCCACCCCGAGGGCCACGACCATCCGGGTGTGGAACGGGGACCAGGGCAACCGGTCGATGCGCGCCGGGATGAGCGTGCGCACCCCGGTCGGCGCCGGATCGGGTGTTGCCGCCATGACAACCTCCTTGAGAGCAGATCGCCCCGCGTGACTTCCCCCCGCTTGCCCTGGTGAAACACGATCGGGTCGAGTCGCGTGGTCACGGCTTGTGAGCAGCTGGTGACCGTCATTAACCTGGCGCGGGCGGGTGGCGCCGGAGCCGCAGTCCCCGAACCCGGCCGGTCTCTTCCGAAGATGGGGTGTTTTCGCGTGGCGTCCTCAGGTTCCCCGACCCGGCGGCTGCGGGTTTCGTGCTCGCACGGCGAGCCGGCGTTCCTGGCCCTGGCCGGCGAGCTCGACGCCGGGACGGTGCTCGTCGTCGTCGGGGCGGTGGCCGCGGCGCTGGCCGTGAGCCCGGAACCGCAGGTGATCGTGCTGGACCTCGGCGGCCTGCAGTTCCTCGGCGCCGCGGGGGTCCGGGTGCTGAGCGCGGTGACCGACCGCGCCGCCGCCCGCAACGCCCGGCTGCGGGTCGTCACCGGCGGCAACGCCGTGGTGAGCCGGGCGCTGCGGCTGACCGGGGCGGAGCGGGTGCTGGACGTCTACCCCGATCGCGATACCGCACTGAGCGCCGGCGACGGCCGCGAATTCCTCCGGCTGGCCGCCCGGATGTGGCACAGCTGACCGTCCACATCGGACGTTCTCACCGCTTGAGTTCCGCGTAGGCGATGACGTTGTCGAGGTAGTTCCGGTTCGCCGCGTCGTACCGGCCGCCGCAGGTGATCAGGCGCAGCTGCGGATCGGGCGTGTCGCCGTACACCGCTTCGGTCGGGAACGCGTCCTTCGCGACCTGCTCCACCTTCGTCACGGCGAACGTCAGCCGGCCACCGTCGGCGCGGTCGACGTACACCTCTTCGCCCGGCTTCAGCTCGTGCAACCGCCAGAAGATGCCCTTCCGGTGGCCGCCGTCGATGTGGCCGAGGAGCACCGCGGGCCCGGTTTCGCCCGGCGCCGGGCCGTACTCGTACCAGCCGGCCTGCAGTGGCCGGTCGACCGGCGGGACCTCGACCGTGCGGTCGGGGTTGAGGCCGAGCGGCACGAGTGACGACTGGGCGCCGATGGCCGGGACGTCGAGCGCGGACGGCAGGGACCGCGCCGGTCCGGCGGGCACGGGTGCCGGCGGCGGCGTGGGTGCCGCCGGCGCGGCGCACCCGGAAAGGACCAGGGCCAGGAGGATCGGAATGGCGCGGCGGAACACGGTCAGCCCTCCGCGGCGAGGCTGCCGTCACCGGTCTGCGGCGCCCCGGCGGGGACGACGGTGACCTGCCGGGCCTGGTCGGGCCGCGGCGGCGCCGCGGGCGCGCGTTCGCCGGACGGGCCGCAGACCACCGAGGCCAGCTTCACGTCCCCGCGGCCGAGCTCGCCGCCGAGCAGCTTGATGTGCAGCGCCGTCACCTCGAGGTGGCCGTCGTAGCGCTGGAGCTGTTCGTTGACGATCACCTCCGCCACGCCCGGGACGCCGAGCCGCTGGTTCGGCGTGGTGGCCGCGGGCAGCGTGCCCAGGCGGCCGAGGGTGGCGCCGGCGAGGTCACTGCCGCCGGTGACGTGGCCGTCGGCCGCCGCACAGCGGGCGCTGACCAGCCGGATGGCCGGCACGCGGCCGGCGACGGGGCCGAGCAGGGGCAGTGCCGCCTCGGCGACCGCGGCCTTCGCCGCCGTGGAACCGGCGCCGGTCACCACGGAACTGGTGATCGCCTTCGCGGTGACGAGGCCGGCGAGGGGCGCGTCGACCGCGCTGGCCGAGGCCGGGCCCCGGCTGCTGGACGCGGCCAGCGGGCCCGTGCCGGTCGCTTTGCCGCCGGGCGCCAGGGAAACGCTCGCGGAAGCGCCGAACGCCGACCCGCTGACGGCGTCGTCCGCCGCCGCGGTACCGGCGGAAGCGGCGAGCACGGCAGCAGCCACGCCCCCGGCCCGGAGCAGAGTGGTGCATGAGGAATTCCTTTCCGCGGCAACGGATGCCGGAACACGAGCGGGGACGCGGCACCGGTGACGACGACCGGTTCGCCGGAGAAGCTCGGCCAAGCTACCAAAATCGCCGATGCGGGCAAGGAAGTCGCGGGGTGGCGGAGGCGGAGGTGGGTGCGCGAAAAGTGATCACGCACTCCGGCGCCACCGTGAAGTGGCCGTTCTCGCCGGGGTTTTCCCGGCGTTCGCCGACGGTCGGTAGTGCGCGCTGCGGCATCCGGGGGAGGCGGACGGCGGATCCGACACGGTCGGGTGATTGCCGGGACGGGGGCCGGAAAACACGGACCGTGATGTGACCGCCACGGAATTCCCGCCGTGGAAGGGAAATCGGCTTGCGCCGGAGCGGGATCTTTTGTCTGTCCGGCGAAAGCCGTGGTGATCCGCGCGGCGGTCCGCACCGGGCCGCCGCGCGGGTCCGGTCAGCGCGGGGCCTTGGCCGCCGCGAAGTAGGCGTTCGAGGGACCGGTGAACGACAGCACGACACCGACCACCGCGGCGAGCACCGCCAGGTAGCCGCCGATCGTGCTCTGGCCGATCAGCAGCGAGAGCAGCTGCAGGGCGGTGAGCACGGTCAGCACGATGCGCGCCCAGTTGCGGCCGGCGCGCAGCTTGAAGGCGAACAGCACGTACAGCGCGGCGAAGATCACCGCGATCACGACCGCCGTGATCATCGTGACGTTCACCGCCTGGTCGATCTGCGCGTCGGTCAGGTTGCCGCCGCGCTGCCGGTTCGTGTCGCGGAGGGTCGCGGCGATCTGGTCCCGGCTGGCGAAGATCAGCAGACCGCCGATCAGCCCGATGACCGGGGCCGCGATGAACGCCCAGAAGGCTCCTTCGACCGTGCCCGGCCGGGCCGGGGCGGTCGCCGGCTCGGCCGACGAGGACGACTGCGGGTAGTTCAGTGATTCACTCATAACGGATCAAATAGCACTCCTCCGGGTGATCCGCACGGCGAGCCGTAGCGGCCGGCTCGGCCGGACGCCGTCCGCGCTCCGGAATTCCCCGTCCGGTCGCCCGTTCCACAGTGGAATCGCCGCCGGCGCCCGCCCGGAAGGCGAAACGCGCAAGATCGGCCGAGTGCGATCAGCGGCCGGTGCTGCCGTCGATCAGCTCGCGCAGGATGTCCGCGTGCCCGGCGTGGCGGCCGGTCTCCTCGATCATGTGCACCAGCGCCCAGCGCATCGACGGCGCGCCGCGGCCGGGGCGCGCCACCGGCTGCGTCAGGTCGGTGCAGGCGTCGATGACGGCGTTCGCCCGCTCGCCGGCGGCGCGGTAGTCCGCCACCACCGAGGCGACGGTTTCCTCCGGCCGCGGCCGGAAGGTGCCGGGCCAGTCGGCGACGTCCTCGCCGAGGAAGGTAAAGCGCTCGACGTGCGCGAGGTGCCGCACCAGGCCCAGCAGCGACGTGCCGGACGGCACACCGGGCGTCCGCACGGCGGGTTCCGGAACGTCCAGCGCCTTGGCGGCCACGGCGGCCCGCAGGTGGTCGAGGAAGCCGCGCAGCACGTCCTTTTCGGCCGGTCCGGTGCGCGGCGGCGGGGTGTCCCGGCGGCGGGTTCGGGGCACGGGTGGTCCTTTCGGCGGGAGGTGGTCGCTGGTTCGATGGTCGGGATGGCTCGGCCGGTGGGGACTGGGGCCGCCGGGTCGGGGCCTCGGCGGGTCCGGCGGATCAGCGGCAGGTGGTTGCTCGTTCGTGGGTCGGGATGGTTCGGCCAGTGGGGAGTGCGTCCGCCGGGTCGGGGCCTCGGCGGATCAGCGGCCGGTGGTCGGCGACCTCGGCGGTCCGGGCCGGTGGCGCGCCGGTGTCGGCGCGCGGCTCGCCGTCCGGGAGGCGGCTCGCCTGGTCGCCGTCCCGGGCCGGGGCGGTTCGGTGTCCGATGCGGTCATGGCCCCACCTTGACCCGGCGGCGGCCGGATCGGCACGCGTTCTTGCGGTTCCGGCAAGATGGCCGGATGGGCGACGACTTCGAGGACGTGCTGCAGGCGGTCGGCCCCCGGCTGCGGGCGCTGCGCCGGCGCCGCGGGATGACGCTGGCCGACGTCGCCGCGGCCACCGGCGTGTCGGAGAGCACGCTGTCGCGGCTGGAGAGCGGGCAGCGGCGGGCCGGCCTGGAACTGCTGCTGCCGCTGGCACGCGCCTACGACGTCCCGCTCGACGACCTCGTCGGCGCGCCCCCCACCGGCGACCCCCGCATCCACCTGACCCCGATCCACCGCCACGGCATGACCTTCGTGCCGCTGTCCCGGTGGCCGGGCGGCATGCAGGCGTACAAGATGATCATCCCGGGCACCGGCACGCCGCCGGTTCCGGAGCACCGGACCCACGAAGGCCACGAATGGCTCTACGTGCTCCACGGGAACCTGCGGCTGGTCCTCGGGGAGCACGACCTGGTGCTGCCCGCGGGCGAGGCGGCGGAGTTCGGCACGACGATCCCGCACTGGCTCGGCAGCGCCGACGGCAAGGCGGTCGAGCTGCTGATCCTGTTCGGCAGGCAGGGGGAACGCGCCCACCTGCGCGCCCGCGCCCGGTGAGGCACGCCCGGCACTTCGGGGAGCCGCCGGTCGCCCGGCGTCGAGTGGGAGCCGCGCGGTCAGCGGCAGAACGCCGCGTCCACTGTGGACAGCACGGCCTGTGCCGCCCGGTCGGAGTCGCCGAAGGTGCCCGGGAGCGCCGTCACCGCCAGGGCGACCGAGCGGCCGTCCTCGGTGGCGCCGCCGCGCGTCTCGAAGCCGTGGATGTCGCCGCCGTGGCCCCAGTACTCGCCGCCGCAGCTCAACGGGACGCGGAACAGGCCGAGGCCGTAGCGCCAGCCGGGCAGCAACGGCGCTTCGACCGTCTTGCGCATCTCGGCCAGCTGGGGGGCCGGCAGCAGCGTGCCGTCCAGCAGCGCGCGGGAAAACCGGGCGAGGTCGCCGGGGGTGGAGATCAGCTGGCCCGCCGCCCAGCCCCACGACGGGTCCAGCTCGGTCACGTCGATCACCTCGCCGCCCGACCGCGCGTACCCCTGCGGGTGCGGGCCCCGGATCCCCTCGTCGCCGACCTGCGGCCAGTACGTGTTCCGCAGCCCCGCCTTCCGGATCACGCGCGCGGTGACCTGCTCCGCCACCGGCCGGCCGGTCACCCGCTCGATCAGCAGCCCCGCCAGCACGTAGTTCGTGTTGCTGTACTCCCACTTCGTCCCGGGGGCGAACTTCGGCGGGTGGGCCAGCGCCACGGCGAGCAGCTCGTGCGGCTCGAAGTACCGGTGCCGCAGCTTCGCGATGTCCTCGAGGCCGAGGTACTCGGTGTAGTTCGGCAGGCCGCTGGTGTGCTGCAGCAGCTGGCGGACGGTGATCGCCGACCCGCCGGGCACCAGACCGGGCAGGTACCGCTCGATCGGCGCGTCCAGCGCCACCTTCCCCTCGGCGACCAGCTGCAGCACGACGACCGCGGTGAACGTCTTCGTGTTGCTGCCCGCCCGGACCCGCCCGTCGGCCGGGACGGGGACCCGGCTGCCGAGCCGCGCGGAGCCCGCGACCAGCGACTCCGTGCGGCCGCCGCGCGTCACCGACGCGAGCGCGGCCGGGAACTGGCCCACCAGCGCGTCCAGCTGCTCCTGGAGGACGGGGTTCCGCGGCGGCTTCGCTTCGGCCGCCGTGGCCGTCCCGCCCAGCAGCCCCGCCACGGTCAAGATCGCCACCACTTTGCGCATCTTCTGTGCTCCTTCGTCACCGGAATCGGACATCACCCACGATGCCGGGATCCGGCCCGAAGATCAGGAGTGCCTGCCACCGAAGGCGGGGTAGCGCCAGCGCTACCCCGCGACTCGCGTGCCCGGACCCGTCAGCCGCGTGATCGAAGCCGGAACTCGCGTGATCGAAGCCGTTCCGGCCGCCATCACGCGAGTTACGGGGCTGATCACGCGGGTTACGGCCGGTGCAGGATCGGCAGGGACGACGTCAGCGCTCCCGTGGCCACGCCGGCACCGACTCCGGCCCAGGCCAGGGGGCCGAGCGGGGTGCAGCCGAAGAACTGGCTCACCCCCGGGGTCTGCACGATCGCCGCCAGGGCGAGGGCCGAGCCGACCGCCGTCCCGACCACCAGGGGACTGCGGCGGCGGCCGCGCAGGGTCTGGGCCAGCTGGGTGCCGACCAGGCCGCACAGCGCCATCGTGCTCGTGCGGCGCACCGTTCCCGGGGTGAACCGGCCGATCAGCCACGCCGTCGTCGCGCCGACGCCGGTCGTCACGCCGCGGCTGGTGATCGCGCGCGTCAGGTCCTCGCCGAGGCCGCCCGGCGCGGAACCGCCGTCGTCGTCCGGGCGGGTGACCGCCACCGCCATCGCCGGGAACAGGTCGGTCAGCAGGTTCACCAGCAGCAGCTGGCGGGTGCCCAGCGGCGAATCGCCGGACAGCAGCGTGCCCAGCACCGAGAAGCCGATCTCGCCCGCGTTGCCGCCGACCAGGATCACCACCGCGTCCGACACGCTCCGCCACAGCGCGCGGCCCTCGGCGACCGCTTCCAGCAGGACGGTCAGGTCGTCGTCGGTCAGCGCGACGTCGGCCGCGGTGCGGGCGGCGGTCGAGGCCCGGGCGCGGACGCCGATGCCGACGTCCGCGGCGCGGATGGCCGCCGCGTCGTTCGCGCCGTCGCCGACCATCGCCGTCACCCGGCCCGCCTCGCGCAGCGCCTCGACGACCTGCAGCTTCTGCTCCGGTGCGACGCGGGCGATCACCCCGGCGCCGTCGAGCAGCCGGGCCCGGCCGGCGCGGTCCAGCGCCGCCAGCTCGTCGCCGGTGACGACCGGGGCGTCGGACGGCCAGCCGAGCGACGTCGCGATGGCCCGCGCGGTGTTCGGGTGGTCGCCGGTGAGCATCACCGGGGACACGCCGGCCGCGCGCAGCCCGCCGATCAGCGGCCCGGCCGTGGGCCGCAGCGTGTCGGCCAGCCCGAGGAAGCCGAGGAACTCCAGGTCCGCCAGCACCTCCGCGTCGTCGTCGCCTTCGAGCGACGGCCCGGCCTTCCGGGACGCCACCGCCAAGACGCGCAACCCGTTGTCCGCCAACGCTTCCGCGGCCCGCGCCAGCCCGCCCGCGCCGGCGCAGGCGGGCAGGACGATCTCCGGGGCGCCCTTGACGACCAGCGTCACCTCGCCGTCCCCGTCCCGGCCGACGGTCGCCGAGTAGCCCCGGCTCGCTTCGAACGGCTGCCCGGCGAGCTCGGTCCAGCCCTCGTCCGGGCCGGCGGCGTCCAGCACGGCGTGGTCGGTGGCGTGGGCCCGCACGTGGGGGTCGTCGAGCGTGCCCGGGCACGCCCGGGCGGCGGCCCGCAGCACGACGTCGCCGGGTTCCGGCTCGCGCGCGTGCCCGTCGGGCCCGGTCGTGGTGACCACGCGCAGCCGGTTCTCCGTCAGCGTGCCCGTCTTGTCGAAGCACACGACGTCCAAGCGGCCCAAAGCTTCCAGCGCCCGCGGGGCGCGGACCAGGATGCCGCGCGCGGACAGCCGGCGCGCGGCCGCCCGCTGGGCCACGGTGGCCACGAGCGGCAGCCCCTCGGGGACCGCGGCGACGGCGATCGCCACGCCGCCGGCCAGCGCCCGGCGCAGCGGGCGGCCCCGGATCGCCGCCAGGCCGGTGACGAGCGCGCCGCCGAGCATCGTCAGCGGCAGGGCCCGGCGGGTCAGGTCCTGCAGCCGTGCCTGGATACCCACCGCCGCGGCGGTCCGGGTGGCCAGCTCGACCGCCCGGCCGGCCACGGTCTCCGTGCCGACCGCCACGACCACCGCCGTGCCTTCGCCGCTGACCACCGTCGTGCCGGCGAAGACCAGGCAGCTGCGTTCGGCCATCGGCGCGCCCGGCACCGGGGCCAGCTGCTTGGCGACCGGGAGCGACTCGCCGGTCAGCGCGGATTCGTCCGCTTCGAGGTCGTGGGCGGTCAGCAGCCGGGCGTCGGCCGGGACGACGTCGCCGACCCGCAGTTCGATCCGGTCGCCGGGCCGCAGCGCCCGCGCGTCGACGACCCGGCCGCCCTCCCGGCGCGCCCGCGGCCGTTCGCCGTCCTGCAGCTTCGCCAGCGCGCGGCGGCCGCGGAACTGCTGGGCCCCGCCGACGACGGCGTTCAGGCCCATCGCCGCGGCGACCAGCAGCGCGTCCACCGGCGAGCCGACCACCGCGGACGCGACCGCGCCGAGGGCCAGCACCGGGGTGAGCGGGTCGTTCAGCTCGGCGACGACGTCGGCGGCGAAGCCCGTCCCGAACCGCACCGGCGCCGCGGCCGGGTGCCGGGCGACCGCGCCGGCCACCGCCCGCACCCGCCGGGTCGTGAGCTCCCGCTGCGTCGGCTCGGTTTCCGCGGCGGCGAGCCGCCGGAGGACTTCCTCGCCGGTCAGCTCGTGCCAGGCGATCCGCGGCCGTCCGGCCGGGGGCCGGGCCGCGGCCACCCGCACCGCGGCGAGCGTGCCCATCACCAGCCCGGTCAGGCCGCCGGCCAGCACCGGGTCGAGCCGGGGCACGAGCGGCACCAGCGTCCGGCGGCGACGGGACATCAGCAGCAGGCCCCCGATCAGGCCGCCCGCGGTGGCCACCCGGGTGGCCCGCTTGCTGTTCGCCCGCGCCGCGCCCGCCGCCCGCAGGACCCGCCACACCCCCGGCAGCCCCGCCGGGACGATCAGGTCGGCGCCCCACAGCACCGGCGCGCCGCGGTCGGCGAGGGCGACGCAGAGGTCACCGGCCAGCAGGCCCGCGACCTCGTCGCAGTTCGGCGTGCAGCGGCCGGGCGGCCGCCCGACGGTCAGCACGACCCCGCCTTCGTCCTGCAGCCGCGTCACCAGCCCGAAGAAGGGTTCCTCGGCGACGTCGTCGGCGAGCGCGGCGAACTCGCCGAGCCGGTCGCGGGCGCCGTCGCCGGTGATGACCACCCGCGCCTCGGCCCGGCGGGCCGCGTCCAGCACGGCTTCGGCGTGCGGGTCCAGGCCGTCCTTTCCGTGCAGCGCATCGGCGTGCAGCACCACGGTGTCCACTGTGTCCAGTGCCTTGACCCGGTCCGGGTCGCGGACGAGCACGCCTTCGCGCGCGAACGCCGTGCCCATCGCGGTGTGGAAGGCGGTGTCGGCGTACCGGGCGGGCAGCGGGGACGCCGCGAGGAACGCTTCGGCGGCTTGACGCGGGTTGCGGCGCACCACCAGGTCGGCGAGCGCGGCGAGCAGGCCGCCACCGACGGCGTTGCGGGCGTAGTCCTCCATCGGGATCCGGACCCGGCGCGGCGGCGGTGCCACGCCGAGGCTGGGCCGCGCCGGCGAACAGAGGTCGTCGTGCGCGGCGTCGAACGCGGTGAGGCGGGCGATCGCCTCGGTGAGCTGCCCGGCGCGCAGGACGGCGTCCAGCGCCAGTTCGAGGGGGTCCTGGCTCAGCCCCCGCACCGCGGCGGAGACGCCGGAGCGCGCCAGTTCGGCCGTGTACCAGCCGAACCGCTCGTCCAGTGCCGCGCGGACGGCCGGGTGTTCCCGGGCCGCGGAGGCGGCCGCGCGCACGGTCTCGTGCAGCCGCCGGGAGCGCGCGGCGCGGGTCCCGACCGAAACGGCCAGGCCGGCGACGTCCAGCGCCAAGGCGAGCGCCGCGGTCCGCACCCCGTAGGTGTCACCCGGGTGGGCGGGGGCGCAGTCGCCCGGCTCGGCCGGGGTCAGCCCGTGCCGCCCGCAGCGGTCGGCGACCCGGGCGAGCACGCGCCCGGCCGCCGCCTCTTCGGCGAGGTGGAGGACCACGCTGCCGAGCCCGCCGTCCCAGTAGGCACCGGCGACGTCGGCGTGCTCCGCCAGCTCGGCGGCGAACGCGGCGCCGTCCGGGCGGCCGGCCCCGCAGTGCCGTCCGGCGGGCCGCAGCGGGACGTGCAGCCGCCGTCCGGCCCGCCAGACGGCACTGCGGGGCCCGGCGGCGTTGCGGACGACCCGCGTGGCGCGCACGGCGGTGCGGCTGCCGGTCCGGGTCGCTTCCGCCGCGGTCCCGGCCGTGCCCGCGGCCAGTTCCCCGGCGAGCGGGGCGACCGCCGAAACCGCCTTCTTCGCCTGCTGCGTCACGAGGACCGGGCCGGCCAGGGCCAGCACCGCCCCGGCCTTGGTCACCGCGAACAACCCTCCGAGCACCCGAACCTCCGCCTGCCGACCGTCCACCCGGCGTTCCCCGGCGGGCGGTGGCCAAACTCCGGGCCGCCCGATCGCGCGACCCCCGTCCGTTGTTGCCTTGCCGTCGGCGTCAACGTTTAGCGTCGGGGGCGTGGAGTTCGGGATCAGTTACAGCACCCCCTTTTTCGGCGCGGACCCGGAAGTGCTCGCCGGGTTCGCCCGGGACGCCGAGGAGTGCGGGTTCGAGTCGTTGTACCTGCCGGAGCACGTCGCGCTGTACCCCGGCGCGAAGATCGGGCCGATGGAGCTGCCGCCGTCGCTTCCGTACCCCGACCCCCTGGAGTGCCTGACCTTCGTCGCCGCCGTCACGCGCCGGATCCTGCTGGGCACCGGCGTCCTGCTGCTGCCCTACCACCACCCGGTGGTGCTGGCGAAGCGGCTCGCGACGGTCGACGTGCTCTCCGGCGGCCGCATGCGGCTGCTCACGGTCGGCGTCGGCGCCCTGCCCGGCGAGGCGCGTGCGGCCGGCGTCGACTTCGCCACCCGCGGCCGCCGGGCGGACGAGGCCATCGACGTCCTGCGGCTGCTGTGGGCCGGCGGCGAAGCCGGGGTCAGCCACGACGGCGAGTTCTTCTCCTTCGAGAACGTCTGCAGCTTCCCGAAACCGGTGGGCGGGCGGGAGCTGCCGATCCACGTGGGCGGTTCGAGCGCGGCCGCGGCCCGGCGGGCGGGCCGGCGCGGGAACGGCTACTTCCCCGGCGGCCGGCTGACGGCCGACGAGCGGCGCCGCCAGTTCGAGCTCGCCAGGTCGGCGGCGGCGGAGGCGGGCCGCGACCCGGACGGCCTGGCGCACACGCGGTGGGGGACGCTCGAGATGTCCACAGAGGACGTCGAGGAGCTCGCCCGGCAGGGCGTCACCCGCATCGTCGTGACGCCCGGCACGGCGGAACCCGGACGGCGGCGGGCGGAGATGGCGGCCTTCGCCGCGCGGTTCGGCCTCAGCTGACGTCGTCCACAAGGGACTCGATGCCCGGCGGCAGGCTCGCCCGCCGGGCCGGGTCCGCGACGAACCCGGCGATCGCCGAACGCAGCGCGCGCACCGCCCGCGTGGGTTCCACGTCGGCGCGGTGGGCGAGCTGCACCACGCGCGTCATCCCCGCGTCGGGGGTGAACCGGGTCCTCCGGAACCGGCCGCTCGCCACGGTGCTCGGCACCACCGCCGCGCCGACGCCCGCGTGCACCAGTTCCAGCACCGCGTCCATCTCGCCGCCCTCGATCGCGAACGACGGTTCGAACCCCGCGGCCCGGCAGGCGTTGACCGTCGCTTCCCGGACGTCGTAGCCGCGGCGGAACATCACGAGCGGGACGTCGGCCAGTTCGCCGATGCCCAGGCGGTCACCCGCGACCGGCGCGTCCGGAGCGGAGATCAGCACCAGCTCTTCGAGCAGCAGCGGGGTCGCGGCCAGACCGGCGTCCGCGCTCGTCCGGGCGCCGGCCAGCAGCGCCAGGTCCAGCGCGCCTTCGGCCAGCCGCTGCCGCAGATCGCCCGAGCCGCTTTCGTGCAGCTCCAGCCGGATGCCCGGGTACCGGCGGCGGAACGCGGCGAGCATCGCGGGCAGCAGGCCCGTGCACAGGCTCGGCGGCGCGCCCAGCCGGACGCGGCCGCGGTCGAGCTCGTCCAGCTCCCGGATGGCCAGCCGGGCCGTTTCGGTGTCGGCGAGGATCCGCCGCGCGATCGGCAGCAGGGTCTCGCCGGCTTCGGTGAGGGTGACGTTGCCGCGGATCCGGTGGAAGAGCGGGGCGCCCAAGTCGTGTTCGAGCGCGCGGATCTGCTGCGACAGCGACGGCTGGGCCACCCGCACCTGTTCGGCGGCGCGGGTGAAGTGCCGCTGTTCGGCGACGGCGACGAAGTAGGCGAGCTGGTGGAACTGCATCCCCTTACCATAGCTGTTGCCTATCGAGCGCAGAGTCATCATGTCTTTGACCTCTGGTCCGTCCGCTCCTAACGTCGATCGGGTGGTGACCACGCTCGCCCCGCACCGGCACTCCGCCGTCCGGCGCTTCTGGGCTTCGACGATCGGCAAGAAGGCCGTGATGGCGGTGAGCGGCCTGCTCCTGCTCGCGTTCGTGTTCGCGCACATGGTGGGCAACCTCAAGACATTCCTCGGCGCCGCCGAGCTCAACCACTACGCGAGCTGGCTGCGCACGATCGGCGAACCGGTGCTGCGCCGCGAATGGTTCCTCTGGCTCCAGCGCGCGGTGCTGCTCGCCGCCCTGGTCCTGCACGTCACCGCGGCGGTGCAGCTGGCCCGGCGGGACCGTCGGGCGCGGCCGGTCCGGTACGTCCACCGGCCGCCGGCGCGCGCGACCTTCGCGGTGCGAACCATGCGCTGGGGCGGGGCGACGCTCGCGGTGTTCGTCGTCTGGCACCTGCTCGACTTCACCGTCGGCGCGGTGAACCGCGACTTCGTCCCCGGCGACCCGTACCACAACCTGGTCGCGGACTTCCGGGTCTGGTGGGTGAACCTGGTCTACCTCGCCGCCCTGGCCATGCTGGGCCTGCACATCCACCACGGCTTCGCCAGTGCCGCGCGCACGCTGGGCCTCACCCGCCCGCGGCGGGAACGGGCGATCAAGATCTTCGGCAGCACGACGGCGGTCGTGGTCGCGGGCGGGTACGCGCTCGTCCCGATCGCGATCATGACGGGACTGGTGCACTGACATGGACACCCACCGCGTGGGCGACCCGATCGCCGACACCAAGGCACCGGCGGTGCCGCTCGAAAAGCGCTGGGACGAACGGAAGTTCGCCGCGAAGCTGGTCAACCCGGCGAACCGGCGGCGGCACCGGGTGATCGTCGTGGGCACCGGGCTGGCCGGCGGCTCGGCCGGGGCGACCCTGGCCGAGCAGGGCTACCACGTCGTGCAGTTCTGCTTCCAGGACTCGCCGCGGCGGGCGCACTCGGTCGCGGCCCAGGGCGGCATCAACGCGGCGAAGAACTACCGCAACGACGGCGACTCGGTGTACCGGCTCTTCCACGACACGGTCAAGGGCGGCGACTTCCGGGCGCGGGAGTCCAATGTGTACCGGCTGGCCCAGGTCTCGGCGCAGATCATCGACCAGGCCGTGGCCCAGGGCGTGCCGTTCGCCCGCGAATACGGCGGCCTGCTGGACACCCGGTCCTTCGGCGGTGTGCAGGTGCAGCGCACGTTCTACGCCCGCGGCCAGACGGGCCAGCAGCTGCTGATCGGTGCGTACCAGGCGTTGTCCCGGCAGATCGACGCGGGGAACGTCGAACTGCACGCGCGCACGGAGATGCTCGACCTCGTCGTCGCCGACGGCCGCGCCCGCGGCATCGTCGCGCGCGACCTGGTCACCGGCGAGATCACCACGCACCTCGCGGACGCCGTCGTGCTCGCCACCGGCGGCTACGGCAACGTCTTCTACCTCTCGACGAACGCGAAGGGCTCGAACGCCACCGCGATCTGGCGGGCGCACCGGCGCGGCGCCTACTTCGCGAACCCGTGCTTCACCCAGATCCACCCGACGTGCATCCCGCGCTCGGGCGAGCACCAGTCGAAGCTGACGCTGATGAGCGAGTCGCTGCGCAACGACGGCCGCATCTGGGTTCCGAAGCGCAAGGGCGATCCCCGGCCGCCGGGGGAGATCCCCGAGGACGAGCGCGACTACTACCTCGAGCGCCGGTACCCGAGCTTCGGCAACCTCGTCCCGCGGGACATCGCCTCACGGGCGGCGAAGAACGTGTGCGACGCCGGGTTCGGCGTCGGTCCCGGCGGTCTGGGCGTCTACCTCGACTTCGCGGACGCGCTCGCGCGCCTGGGCCGTCCGGCGATCGAAGCCCGCTACGGCAACCTCTTCGACATGTACCGGCGCATCACCGCGGAAGACCCGTACGCGGTGCCGATGCGGATCTACCCGGCCATCCACTACACGATGGGCGGGCTGTGGGTGGACTACGACCTGCAGAGCACGATCCCCGGGCTGTTCGTGATCGGCGAGGCGAACTTCTCCGACCACGGCGCCAACCGGCTCGGCGCGTCGGCGCTGATGCAGGGGCTCGCCGACGGCTACTTCGTGCTGCCCACGACGGTGAACGACTACCTCGGCAGCACGCGGCTCGGCGACGTCTCCGCTTCCGCGGTCGGTGCCGTGGAGGCCGAGGTACGCGAGCGGATCTCCCGGCTCCTGGCGGTGCAGGGCACGCGCACGGTCGATTCGTTCCACCGCGAGCTGGGCCTGCTGCTGTGGGACCACTGCGGGATGTCCCGCACGCGCGAAGGCCTGCGCAAGGCCCTCGACCGGGTGCCCGAGCTGCGCGCGGAGTTCTGGCGGGACGTCCGGATCCCCGGCGGGGGCGCGGAGTTCAACCAGGAGCTGGAGAAGGCCCACCGCGTCGCCGACTTCCTGGAGCTGGCCGAGCTCATGCTCGTCGACGCGCTCGCCCGCGAGGAATCGTGCGGCGGCCACTTCCGCGAGGAACACCGGACCGCCGAAGGCGAAGCCCGGCGCGACGACGAGAACTTCGCGTACGTCGCCGCGTGGGAGTACGGTCCCGAGCCGGTGCTGCACCGCGAAGAACTGGTCTTCGACCACGTCCACCCGACCCAGCGGAGTTACACATGAACCTCACCGTCCGCGTCTGGCGGCAGGCCGGGCCGGCTGCCGAAGGCCGGCTGGTCGCCTACCCGGTGGAAGGCATCAGCCCGGACATGTCGTTCCTGGAGATGCTGGACGTGCTGAACCAGCGGCTGATCGAGGCCGGCGACGAGCCGGTGGCGTTCGACCACGACTGCCGCGAGGGCATCTGCGGGTCGTGCGGCGTGGTGATCAACGGCCGGGCCCACGGCCCCGAGCGCACGACGGCGTGCCAGCTGCACATGCGCGCCTTCGCCGACGGCGACGTCGTCGACGTGGAACCCTGGCGCGCCCGGGGGTTCCCGGTCGTCAAGGACCTGGTGGTCGACCGGTCGGCGCTGGACCGGATCGTCCAGGCGGGCGGCTACGTCACCGCCCCCGCGGGCAGCGCCCCGGACGCGCACGCGACACCGGTCTCCAAGCCGGACGCGGACCTGGCGTTCGACAACGCGACGTGCATCGGCTGCGGCGCCTGCGTGGCAGCGTGCCCGAACGGCTCGGCCACCCTCTTCACGGCGGCGAAGGTGACCCACCTGAGCCTGCTGCCGCAGGGCGCCCCGGAACGCGCGAGCCGGGTGCTCGACATGGTGGACGCGATGGACGCCGAAGGTTTCGGCGGCTGCACTAACACGGGGGAGTGCGTGGCGTCGTGCCCGAAGGGGATCCCGTTCGCGAGCATCGCGTCGCTCAACCGGGAGTTCCTCGCGGCCACCCGCGGCCGCCGCTGAGGGCCGGTCGAACCCCGCCTGCCGCGCGGCGAACCGCGGTGGCTGCTTGGGGAGGCGGAGCTCCCGGTTTTCGGGCTGAGCGGACGGTGTTCGGCGGCAACCAGCACCGGCAGCCGTCAGAATCCCGGCAGCAGCTCGGCGAACCGCCGCCGGCCGCGCGGGGTGATCCGCAACTCGCGGTCCTCCACCCCCCGCTTCACCAGCCCCCCGGCCAAAAACGCCGCCAACACCTCGTGGCCCAGGACGCCGCCCAAGTGGGGGACGCGGTGGGTGCGGTCCAGGCACGCCGTGGCCGGGCGGCGGCGGCCCGGGGCCACCTCCGCCGGGGACACACCCAGGTCGTGGAACGCCGACAGGTCCTCGCCCAGCTCCACCTCGGGGGCCGAACCGTCCGGCGGCCGCAGGGCTCCGCGCGACACGAGCAGGGCGAACACCGCCACGCCGAGGCGTCCCGCCGCGTGGTCGTAACACGTGTGGGCGATGTCCGCGCCCGAGGCGGCGCGATCCGGCGGGGTGATGCCTTCGTTGCCCGCGTAGTGCGCGAGGGCGGTCAAGACCCCCAGCAGGTCCTCGCGGCCGACGCGGTACAGCGCGTGCCGTCCGGTGTGCTCCACCGTCACGAGCCCGGCGGCCCGCAGCCGCGCCAGGTGGTTGCCCAGGCGGGGGGCGGTGACGCCGAGCGCGTCGGCCAGCTGCACCATCGTGTGCGGTCCTTCGGCCGCCAGCACCTGCAGGGCCGTCAGCCGCACCGGGTCGGCCAGTTCGCGCGTCAGCTCGACGATCGCGCCCTGGACCGCGTTGCCCGCATCGACCAGCCCGCCCATCACGTTCCCTTCCGACGGCCTCCGGCCGCGATCCTAACACGCTTCACGACTCCGTGAATGGTGATTGCGCAGTCCGAATCCGTTTCGCTACCATTCACGTCTTCGTGAAGGGTGGATGTATGAGAAGCCTCCTTTGGGGCCGCGGGGTTTCCGCGCTCGGCGACGGTCTCTGGTTCACGATCTGGGCGCTGTACCTGACCCGGATCGCCGGGCTCCCGGCCGTCACGGTCGGGGCGGGACTCGCCGTGGCGAGCGCCGTCGGCATGGTCGCCGCGGTGCCGCTGGGCGCGTTCGCCGACCGCGCCGGCGCGCGGCCGGTGCTCGTCGTCCTCACGCTCGTCCGGGCGGTCGCGATGGCGGGGTACCTCGCGGTCGGCGGCACCTGGTCGTTCCTCGCCGTGACCGTGCCGTTCACCGCCTTGGCGACCGGCGGCACCGCGGTGCGGACGGCGCTGGTCACCGGCCTGGTCGCCGAGCCCGCCGAGCGGGTGCGGGCGCTGGCGCGGCAGCGGGTGGCCCAGCACGTCGGGTACGCCGCCGGCGCCGGGCTGGGTGCCCTGGTGCTGACCGCCGACACGCGGTGGGCGTACACCCTGGCCATCGCGGGCAACGCCGTCAGCTTCCTGGTGCTCGCCGGCGCGACCCTGCTCGTGCCCGCGCCCGCCCGCACCCCGGGAACCGCGGAACAGCCGGCGATCCGGGTGGTGCTCGGCGACCGGCCCTACCTGGGCGTCACCGCCGCCACGGCCGTGCTTTCCCTGTGCTGGGCCATGTTGTCGACCGGGCTGCCGCTGTGGCTGTCGGGCCGCACCCACCTCCCGCTGGGGCTGGGCGGGGTCGTGGTCGTCATCAGCTCGTTCGGGATCGCGGTGTTCCAGGTCCCGTTCGCGCGGTTCGCGCGCACCGCGGGCCAGGCCGCCAGGACGGCGGTGGTGTCCGGCGGGGTGCTGGCCGCGAGCTGCGCGCTGCTCGCCACGACCTCCGGCGGGTCGGGGACGGCTGCCGTCGCGGTGGTGGGGCTGGCCGCGCTGCTGCACGTCCTCGGGGAGCTGGGGTACGTGGCCGCCAACTGGGGTCTTTCCGTGCGGCTCATGCGCGAAGACGCCAAAGGCGCCTACCAGGGCGCGACCGAGGCCGCCACGGCCACCGTGCAGATGGTGGGGCCCGGGGTGTTCACCCTCGCGATCGGCGGCCTCGGCGGCGCGGGGTGGCTGCTGGTCGCCGTGGTGTTCCTCGCGGCCGTCGCGCCCGTGCCCGCGCTGACCCGCTGGGCGGTCCGGACGCGGCAGCCGGCCGAACCCGCGCCCGCGCGCTGAGCGACGCACGTCACCCCCGCGGTCCGGAACACCGACGGGGGCAGGACGTTGTACAGGGTGTCGGTACGGCGGTGCCCCCGGGCCTCACCCCTTGCCTTCACGGAATACCGGTGACGCTGGAGCCGTGTTGAGCCTTCCGCCGCGAGGCGGCCCCCGTACCGGCTTCAAAACTCCCGTCTCCGCTCGCAGGTCGACCCCCCTCGGACCTCCGCTGAGCGGAGGCGGGCCTCAACTCCCGTCCTCCCGGGACTTTCCGCGCTCCCACAACAACAGCACGGCGGTCACGAGGGCGTAGCCGAACAGGAAGTCCTCGACCGGGATGTCCCACGGGAACCGCCAGCCGGTGATGCCGTCCGGGGCGTACCGGACGACCGGCGCCGAAAGCTTCGTGAGCCAGCCGTCCACCGGGATCTGGAACGCGACGACGATCGCCATCGTGATCCAGTACGCCGGCCGCCGGAACAGCCCGGTGCGCAGGAGCAGCAGCTCCGCCGCGACCACGACGAGCACGGCGGCGACGGCCGGAACCGTGTAGCCCCAAGGCATCAGCGCCGCACCCGCCGCAGGAACCGCCCGGTCAGCTCGACCCCTTCGTAGGTCAGGACCCCGCACACCGGGATGACGGCGAAGAAGAGCACTTCTTCGAGCGGGACCCCGAACGGGACGCGCAGCCCGGTGACGAACGCCGGGTCGAAGTGCCAGGCGCCGGCGGCGATGGCCAGGGCGTCCCAGACCAGGAACACCGCGGCCACCGGCAGCACCGCGCGCGCCAGCCGGCCCGGCCGGCGGTACACCCGGGCGCCGGCGAGCTCGATCGGCAGGGTCACCAGCACGCAGGCGCCGAGGACGAGCAGGTATTCCGCGCGGCCCACGTCAGCGTGCTCCGGAACGCAGGGGACAGCGCGGTTCGTCGGGCACACCGGGATTCTGCCCGGCATCGCCGGATTCCGCAGCCGGATTCCGCAGCCGGACCGCCGCGAAGGGCGGTGGCCGGATCTCGCCCCGGGCCCACCGGGCGGCGGTCACCCGCCCGTGGTCTCCGCGCCACCCGGCCCCCGGGCGGGTCACCGCTGCACGGCCGCCATCAGCGGGTGCCAGCGCGTGGCGTCGAAGATCAGGGTGATGGCTTCGATCTTCCCGTCGCGCAGCCGGAAGTGCTCGGCGGTGTGCTGCACCCCGACCGGGGTGGCGGTGTGCACGTCGTAGACCAAGGTGGCTTCCGTTTCGCCGTAGAGCTCGCTGATCATGTCCACCCCGGTGACGATCCCGACGAACCCGGCCAGCTCGTCGAGGTGGCCGCGGGCGTCGGCGGACTCGATCAGCGGGCTGCGGAAGGTGAACGTGCCGGCCAGCTGCGCGGCCGCGGCGGTCACGTCGCCGCCGAAGCGGGCGCGGTGGTAGGCCTGCACGGTTTCTCTGGTCGCGGTGGTCATCGGTCCTCCAGGTGGCGGGTGAGGTGGTACTGGTTCTCGGCCAGCCGCAGGCACAGGTGCCGCAGCTGGGTGGTTTCGGCGGCGGTGAACCCCCGGAAGAGGGCGGCCATGGCCCGTTGCGAGGGCCGGCGGAACTCCTCGAGCCAGGTCCGGCCCTCCGGGGTGATCCGGACCTGCACCGCCCGCCGGTCGCGCGGGTCGGGGCCGCGCTCGGCGAGCCCGGCGCGTTCGAGGGTGTCGACCAGGCCGGTCACGTTCCGCGAACTCACCCCCGCGGAGGCCGCGAGGTCCTTGATGTTCGAGCTGCCGGCGTGAAGCCGCATCAGGATGTCCAGGGCGCCGGGGCTCAGGCCGCGGCTCCCGGTGCCCCGGGACCGCAGCGCCTCGAGGCTGCGCGCGGCCGCGCGGACGGCGGCCGCCGCCTCGAGCACGCCGGTGTCCTCACCGGGGGCGAACCCGGCCAGCGCGCTGCGGACCTCGGGGGAGTAGAGCCGGTCGTCCGCGTCCCGGGCGAGGTTGGGTACGTCGTTCATAGTGAAGAGCTACATTAGTACGTACTTCCGTATCTCTGTCAACGGCCTGTCCGCTCGCAGGCGTTAACCAGGGTTTCGCCCGACGTTAGCCTCGGTCCCGGGACAGGTTCGCTCTTCGCCGCCCATACTGACCCGGCTCGCCACCACGACACCCCCGGAGTCCCCATGACGGACGTCAACCGACGACGTTTTCTGCAGCTGGCCGGCGGTACCGCCGCCCTTTCCGCGCTGTCCACCAGCATCGCCCGCGCGGCGGAGATCCCCGCGTTCCACCGGACCGGGACGCTGCGGGACGTCGAGCACATCGTGGTGCTGATGCAGGAGAACCGGTCGTTCGACCACTACTTCGGCACGTTGCGCGGGGTCCGCGGCTTCGGCGACCCCCGGCCGGTCACGCTGGCGAACGGGAAGCCGGTCTGGGCGCAGTCCGACGGCAAGCGCGACATCCTGCCGTTCCGCCCCGACGCGGACAACCTGGGCCTGCAGTTCATCCAGGACCTGCCGCACGGCTGGAACGACACGCACGCGGCCTGGAACGGCGGCAAGTACGACAGGTGGGTGCCCGCGAAGGGCTCGACCACGATGGCGTACCTGACCCGCGAGGACATCCCGTTCCACTACGCCCTCGCCGACTCGTTCACCATCTGCGACGCCTACCACTGCTCGTTCATGGGCTCGACCGACCCGAACCGCTACTACATGTGGACCGGGTACACCGGCAACGACGGTCAAGGCGGCGGTCCGGTCCTCGGCAACGACGAAAAGGGCTACTCCTGGACGACCTACCCCGAGCGCCTCGAGCAGGCCGGCGTCTCGTGGAAGATCTACCAGGACGTCGGCGACGGCCTCGACGCCGCCGGCGGCTGGGGCTGGATCGACGACGCCTACCGCGGCAACTACGGCGACAACTCGCTGCTGTACTTCGATTCCTACCGCAACGCCAAGCCCGGCGACGCCCTCTACGAGAAGGCCCGCACCGGCACGAACGCCAAGGCGGGCGAAGGCTACTTCGACCGGCTGCGCGCCGACGTCAAGGCGGGGAAGCTGCCGCAGGTCTCGTGGATCACCGCGCCGGAGGCGTTCTGCGAACACCCGAACTGGCCGGTGAACTACGGCGCCTGGTACATCGCGCAGGTCCTCGACGCGCTCACCGCGAACCCGGACGTGTGGAGCAAGACCGCGCTGTTCATCACCTACGACGAGAACGACGGCTTCTTCGACCACGTCGTCCCGCCGTACGCGACGGCCGGTCAGTCCACTGTGGATACCGCGGGGGAGATCTTCGCCGGGTCGGCCGCGAACCCGGCCGGCCCGTACGGGCTCGGCCAGCGCGTGCCGATGCTCGTGGTCTCGCCGTGGAGCAAGGGCGGTTACGTCTGCTCGGAGACGTTCGACCACACCTCGATCATCCGGTTCATCGAGCGGCGGTTCGGCGTGCACGAGCCGAACATCACCCCCTGGCGCCGGTCGGTGTGCGGAGACCTGACGTCGGCGTTCGACTTCGCCCGCACCGACGCGCGGGTGCCCGCGCTGCCGGACACCGCGGGCTACGAGCCGCCGGACCGCAAGCGGCACCCGGACTACGTGCCCGCGGTCCCGGCGCACGCCGTGTTGCCGAAGCAGGAGCCGGGAGTGCGGCCCGCGCGGGCGCTGCCGTACGACCTGGCCGCCGACGCCCGGCTGGGGACGGCGTTGAACCTGACGTTCGTCAACCAGGGCGGGGCGGGCGCGACGTTCTACGTCACCTCTCCGGGTGGCGAGCCGCGGACCTACACGGCGGGCGCCGGGGCGTCGCTGGCTGCCGCGCTGCCCGTCTCCGGCGGGTACGACCACACGGTGCACGGGCCCAACGGGTTCGTCCGGCAGTTCCGCGGCGGCGCGGTGGCCGGGCCCGAGGTCAGCGCCCGTCCCGAGGGGCGCAGCGGGAACCTCGCGCTGGTCCTCACCAACAGCGGTCCCACGCCGGTGCGGCTCACGCTGACCGACGCGTACGGCCGCCGCTCGACGTCCCGGCTGCTGCGGCCGGGCGCGCGGGTGGTCGAAGTGGTGGACACGCGGCGCAGCGGCAACTGGTACGACGTCTCGATCGTTTCCGACCGCGATCCGCGGTTCCTGCGCCGCCTGGCGGGGCACGTCGAGACCGGGCGGCCGAGCACGAGCGACCCGAACACGCTCTCGCACTGAGGTTTCCGCTCGATCGGGGGCGTTTGTCACCCGGCCGTGGCGGCGTCCGTTGCGAGGCCCGGGTCCGGGTGGGAGCGTCGGGGAACCGACTGTTTTCCCACCACGGAACCAGGAGAGCGGATGACCACCACCGAGATGCCGGCCGTGCACGAGTGCACGGTCAGCGGCTGTTCCTACAACCACGACGGCTGCCACGCCTTCGCGATCACCGTCGGCGGCGGCAACGGGTCGGCGGACTGCGGCACGTTCGTCCCGCTGAACACGAAGGGTGGCTTGGACCGGGTAGTGGCCCAGGTCGGCGCGTGTTCCCGGACGGACTGCCGGCACAACTCGTCCCTCGAGTGCACGGCGGACAGCATCCGGGTCGGCCCGGGCGACGGCGGCCACGCGGCCAACTGCCTGACCTACAGCAGGTAGGGGTTCGGCCGGGGATCCCCCGCGGTGATCGCGCCGCGGGGGATCAGCCGGGTCCGGGTGCTGTCCCGAACTCCAGGGCCGTCCGGCCCTCCGCCACTTCCGTCGTCGTGCGCAGCACCAACCCCGCGGCCGCCGCCAGGTCCGCCAGCTCCGCCGCCGTCCGCTCGCGGCCGCCGAAGCACATCAGCATGAACAGGTCCATCGCCGTGCCCGCGGCCGCGCGGAGCGGCTCGATCACCACCACCGTGCCCTGCTCGCCCGCCGCTTCGCGGCAGCCGGTCAGGATGCGGTGGGCGTGGTCGTCGTCCCAGTCGTGGAGGATGTCGGACAGCACGTACGCGTCCGCGCCCGGCGGCAGCGGGTCGAAGAAGCTGCCGGCCACCGCCTTCGCCCGGTCGGCGAGGCCCTCGGCCGCGAACCGCTGCGCCGCCGCCCCGGCCGACGGCGCCAGGTCCAGCACCTCGCCGCGCACCGCCGGGTGCGCGCGCAGGATCTCCGCGAGCACGGCACCGTCCCCGCCGCCGACGTCGACGATCCGGCCGAACCGGCCCCAGCCGAATCGCGCGGCGATCTGCGGCGCCTGCACCCGGAACCGCCAGTTCATCTGCGCGTCGAACGACCGCCGCAGCCGCGGGTCGGCGTCGATGTCCGCCCAGAAGTCGCGCCCGTACCGGTGTTCGTAGGCGGGCCGGCCGGTCGTGATCGTCTCGAGCAGGTCGGCGAAGGCGAGGTCCGCGCGGCCGCCGGCGGAGCGGATGTCGAGCAGGCGCCGGGCGCCTTCCGAGCGCAGCTGCGTCCCCAGCTCCGTGGGCCGGTAGCGGCCGGACTCCGCGTCGAACGCGAAGACCCCGGCCGTGACGAGGTGGTCGAGCAGGCAGGCCAGCGCCGGGGCGGACGCCCCCGTCGCGGAAGCGAGCTCGACGGCGGTCGCTTCCCCGTGGTCCGCGAGACCGAGTGTCGCCGCCACCCGGACGGCCATGGGCGTGGCCAGATCGGCCAACGCGAGGATCGGCTGCTGCACCGGGGCAGCCTAGCGCCGTGGCATCATGACGTCGATCGGCAAACCGAACGAAAGAGCCGACTGATGGACGCTTTACCGAACGACAGCCCCTCGATCCGTGACATGCTCGCGGAGAACCTCCGGGCCGCGCGGGCGGCGCGCGGCCTGTCGCTGTCCGAGCTGTCGCGGCGGTCGGGCATCGGCAAGGCGACGCTGTCGCAGCTGGAGGGGGGCACCGGCAACCCGACCATCGAGACGGTGTTCAGCCTCTCCCGGGTGCTGGAGGTGGCGATCTCCGACCTGCTCGACCACCGGCCGCGCGGCGGCCTGACCGTCGTGCGGGCGGCCGAGGTCGAGGTGCTCCGCGGCGAAGGCGTCGACCTGCGGCCGCTGCGCCGGATCGACGCGGAGAACAGCGTTTTCGAGGTCTACGACCAGCTCGTCCGCGGGGACGCGCCGCAGCGCTCGCAGGGGCACGTCGGCGTCGAGCACACCATCGTGCAGACCGGCGGCCTGCGGGTCGAGGTCGGCGGCCGGACCGTGGACCTCGGGCCCGGCGACTACGTCGCGTTCGACGCCCGCGAGCCGCACAGCTACACCGCTCCCGACGGTCCCGTGCAGTCGGTGCTGCTGCTGCAGTACCGCGCCGGTGAACGGCTCGACGGCAGGCCGCACCCCGTCCTGCAGGATTGACACGGCTCTCGACCGAGACCTATCGTTCGCTATACCGAACGCTGGAGGGTCGATGAACCGAACGCGGGTGGTGGTGATCGGCGCCGGCATCGTCGGCGCGGCGTGCGCCCGGGAACTGGCCCTGGCCGGCTTCGACGTCCTGGTCCTCGACCGCGGCCGTCCGGCCGGCGGCACCACCTCGCACGGCGAAGGCAACCTCCTGGTTTCCGACAAGGGCCCCGGTGCCGAACTCGCGCTCGCGCAGCTGTCCGCCCGGCTGTGGCCGCGGCTGCTGGCCGAAATCGCCGAAGACGACCCGCGCGCGGCCGCCGCGACGGAGTTCGACCCCAAGGGCGGCGTCGTCGTCGCCACCACCGAGGCCGGTGGCGCCGCACTCCTCGCGTTCGCCGAGGCGCAGTCCGGCGCGGGGGTGCGCACCGAGCGGCTGTCCGCGGCGGCGGTCGCGGCCGCCGAACCCGCGCTGACCCGCGAGGTGACCGCGGCCGTCCGCTACCCGCAGGACGCCCAGGTGCAGCCGGCCGGCGCCGCGCTCGCGCTGCTGGGCTCGGCGCTGCGCCACGGCGCCCGCCTGCGCACCGAGGCCGAAGTGACGGGCCCCCGGGTCCGGGGCGGCCGCCTCACCGGGGTCCGGGTGGCCGGCGGGGTGGTCGACGCGGACGTGGTGGTGAACGCGGCCGGACCCTGGTCGGGACCCGTGTCGGCCCGGCTGGGCGCCCCGATCGCGGTCCGGCCCCGCCGCGGCGAAGTCCTGGTGACCACGCCGATGCCGGGCGTGGTGCGGCACAAGGTCTACGACGCGGACTACGTCGGCGCCGTCGGCACGGGCAGCGGCGAGCTGCAGACGTCGGCGGTGGTGGAGTCGACCTGGGGCGGCACGGTCCTGATCGGCTCGTCCCGCCGCCGCGTGGGCTTCGACGACACGATCCGCCCGGCCGTGCTGGGTGCGATCGCCGCCAAGGCGGTCCGGCTGTTCCCGGCCCTGGCCGACGCGGCGGTGATGCGCGCGTACGGCGGCTTCCGGCCGTACGTCGACGACCACCTGCCGGTGCTGGGCGAGGACCCGAGGCTCCCCGGCCTCTGGCACGCGACCGGGCACGAAGGGGCGGGGATCGGCCTGAGCGTCGGGACGGCCCGGCTGGTGCGCGAGCTGCTGACGGGGGAGCCGCCGTCGCTGCCGGTGCAGGAGTTCACCGTGGACCGTCCGGCGGTGCTGGCGTGAGCCGGCCGATCGCGATCACCGTCGATGGCGAGACGGTGACCGGCGTCGCCGGGCAGACCGTCGCCGGCGTGCTCCTCGCCGCCGGGCGGCTGTCCTGGCGCACCACCCGGTCCGGAGCGCCACGCGGGGTGTTCTGCGGGATCGGGGCCTGCTTCGACTGCCTGCTCACCGTCAACGGCGTCGCCGACGTCCGCGCCTGCCGCCGCCGGGCCGCCGACGGCGACGAGATCCGGACCCAGTCCCGGGAGGAGCGCGCGTGACGCACGTCGTCATCGTCGGCGCCGGGCCCGCCGGGCTCGCGGCCGCCGGGCACGCGCTCGCCGCCGGAGCCCACGTCACCGTCCTCGACCAGGCGGACGCGCCGGGCGGGCAGTACCACCGGGGCGCCTCGCACCGGTTCGAGGGCCTCCTGGCCCGGTGCGCGTGGTGGCCGGAAAGCACCGTCTGGGCCCTGGAAGGCCGGCGCGTGCACGTCCTGCGCGGCCCGGCCGACGGGACGGACCGGCGCCGCCGCACCCTCGAGCCCGACGCGCTCGTCCTGGCCACCGGCGCCCACGACCGCGTCCTGCCCTTCCCGGGCTGGCAGCTGCCGGGCGTCTTCACCGCGGGCGCCGCGCAGGCACTGGCCAAAGGCGAGGGGGTCGCCGTCGGACGGCGGGTGCTCGTCGCCGGAGCCGGACCGTTCCTGCTGCCCGTCGCCGCGTCCGTGCTGGACGTCGGCGCCGGAATAGCCGCCGTCCTCGAGGCCAACCCGGCCCGCACTGTCCTTCGTGGATGGTCGTGGCGAGCGGCCGCGCACGCCGGCAAGGTGACCGAGCTGGTCCGGTACGCCGGCACGCTGGCCCGGCACCGCGTGCCGTACCGCCTGGGCCGCGCGGTGGTCGAGGCCCGGGGCGACGACCGGGTCCGCGAAGCCGTCACCGCCCGCGTCCGCGCCGACTGGTCGGTCGTCCCCGGCACCGAGCGCACCTGCGAAGTCGACGCCCTCTGCGTCGGGCACGGCTTCGTGCCGCAACCCGAACTGGCCGTCGCGGCCGGCTGCGTCCTCGACGGCGGCTTCGTGCGGGTCGGCGACGACCAGCGCACCAGCGTCGACGGCGTGTTCGCGGCGGGCGAGATCACCGGCATCGGCGGGGCGGGCGCCGCCGCGGCGGAAGGCGCGGTCGCCGGGTGGGCCGCCGCCGGCCGCACGCCGGACCGGACGCTGCTCGAGCGGCGCGACCGCACCCGGGCCTTCGCCCGCCGCTTGGCGGCCGCGCACCCCGTGGGCGGGGCGTGGCCCGGCTGGCTACGCGAGGACACCGTCGTCTGCCGCTGCGAGGAAACCACCTACGGCGAACTGAAAACCGCCGTCACGCACCCCACCGCGCCCGGGCCGCACGCGCTCAAGCTCGGCACCCGCGCCGGCCTCGGCCCGTGCCAGGGCCGGATGTGCGGCGCGAGCGTCGCCGACCTCGGCGGGGGCGCCGAGCGGCACCACCGTCCGATCGCCCAGCCGATCCGCCTGGGCGAACTCGCCGAGCCGAAGGAGAACCCATGAGCACCCGCGACCTCGGCGGCGTGGTCGTCGCCGCCGCGCTGCCCTACCGGGCCGACGACGCCGCGCCCGCCGGGCTGGCCGTCGACTACGACGCCTACGCCGAACACTGCCGGTGGCTCGTCGCGAACGGCTGCCGCGGCGTCGGCCCGAACGGCTCCCTCGGCGAGTATTCCTCGCTCACCGACGAGGAACGCCGCCGCGTCGCCCGCACCGCGATCGAAGCCGTCGGCACGGACGGGATCGTCGTCGTCGGGGTGCACGGCCCCGGCGCGCACCAGGCTCGGTACTGGGCCGAGGCGGCGGCCGAGGACGGCGCGCACGGTGTCCTCTGCTTGCCGCCGACGCTCTACCGCGCCAACCGCGGCGAGGTGCTCGCCCACTTCGAAGCGGTGGCGTCGGTGGGGCTGCCGGTGATGGTCTACAACAACCCCTTCGACACGAAGGTCGACCTGACGCCAGACCTGCTGGCCGAGATCGCCCGGATCGACAACGTCGTGGCGGTCAAGGAGTTCTCCGGCGACGTCCGCCGCGTGCTGGAGATCCGCGAGCGCGCGCCCGGGCTGGCCGTGATCGGCGGCGCCGACGACGTCGTCCTCGAAAGCCTGCTGATGGGCGCCACCGGCTGGTTCGCCGGGTTCCCCAACGTCTTCCCGGCCGAGTCGGCGCGGCTGTACGAACTGGCCACGACGGGCAAGTTCGAGGAGGCCAAGGCGCTCTACGAACCGCTGGTGGCGGCGTTCCGCTGGGATTCGCGCACCGAGTTCGTGCAGGCCATCAAGCTCGGCATGGACATGGTGGGCCGCCGCGGCGGGCTCTGCCGTCCGCCGCGCGGACCGCTGTCGGCGGTCCACCGCGAACAGGTCCGCGCCGACCTGGGCCGCGCGCTCGCGGCGCTGGGGGTGGCGTAGATGCGGTCTTCGCGCGCGATCACGGCGGTCGATTCGCACACCGAGGGCATGCCGACCCGGGTGGTGACCGGCGGCGTCGCCCCGATCCCGGGCGCCACGATGGCCGAGCGGCGCCGCTACTTCACGGCGCACCTGGACCACCTGCGGCAGTTCCTGGTGAACGAGCCGCGCGGCCACTCCGCGATGAGCGGCGCGATCCTGCAGCCGCCGTGCCGGGAGGACGCCGACTGGGGCGTGGTGTACATCGAGGTGTCCGGCTGCCTGCCGATGTGCGGCCACGGCACGATCGGCGTGGCGACGGTGCTCGTGGAGACGGGCATGGTCGAGGTGACCGAGCCGACGACCGTGGTGCGCCTGGACACCCCGGCCGGGCTGGTGCACGCCGAGGTCACCGTCCGGGACGGGCGGGCTGAGCGGGTCAAGCTCCGCAACGTCCCGTCGTTCCTCGCCGAGCGCGACGCCGTGGTGTCCGTGCCCGGTCTGGGGAGGGTCCGCTACGACCTCGCCTACGGCGGCAACTTCTACGCCATTCTGGAGCTGTCCCGAGTGGACATCCCGTTCGACCGGGCCGAGCAGGCCCGGATCCTCGACGCGGGCTTGGCGATCATGGCCGCGATCAACGAGCAGCGGCCACCGAAGCACCCGGAGGACCCGCTGATCGGCGGGTGCAAGCACGTGCAGTTCCTCGCGCCGGGCTCGGACGCGCGGGCGTCGCAGAACGCGATGGCGATCCACCCGGGCTGGTTCGACCGGTCACCCTGCGGCACGGGAACGTCGGCCCGGATGGCGCAGCTGCACGCCCGCGGCGAGCTGCCGCTGCACACGCCGTTCGAGAACTCGTCGTTCATCGGCACGACGTTCACGGGTGCGCTGGTGGCGGAGACGACGGTGGGCGGGGTGCCGGCGGTGGTGCCGGAGTTTTCCGGCCGGGCCTGGATCACCGGCACGGCAACGTACCTGCTCGACCCGTCCGACCCGTTCCCGGCGGGGTTCGTGCTCTAGGCGTGTCCTGTAAGCGGTGGAGCTGAACCTCTGGCAGTTGTGCCCGGGTGGTTGGCCGTGGTGAGTTGACGGGCAAGGCGTGGGCGGTGTTCGAGCCGCTCCTGCCGCCTGTGCAGGGTGGTGGGCGGTGGCGGGATCACTGCCAGGTGATAAACGCGTTCCTGTGGAAGCTGCGCACCGGCGCACCTTGGCGGGCCTGCCCGAGCACGCCAGCACTCGGCTGGCCCGGGAAAAGGGGGATGCGGCGACGGAATCGAAGCCCTCGCCCTCGACGGGGAAGGACTTGGGCGGTCCCGTGGCGGGCTGAGTACCAAGATCCACCTGGCCGTGGATGGGCGGGGCTTGCCGTCGCGGACAAGGAGTACTCACATCCCTCGACCCGCGAGGCGATGCGGGACCGGCAGATCGCCTTCGTCAGCCCGGAGCGGGATGACCAGATCGCCCGCCGCGCCGCCAAGGCTCCCGCGGCGGGCGACCGCCCGTCTTCGATGCCGAGGTTTACCAGCAGCGCAACGTGGTCGAACGCTGCTTCAACCGGCTCAAGCAGCTCCGTGACCTGGCCACACGCCACGCCAAACGCGCAGCCTACTACCAGGCAGAACTCACTGTCGCCGCAATCGTGCTCTGGCTCCGATGGCTTACAGGACAGCTCTAGGCGGGCTGCCAGAGTTCGATGCGGTGGCCTTCGGGGTCGGTGACCCAGCCGAACCGCCCCACCCCGGCCATGTCCTGGACGTCGTCGGCGACGTCCGCGCCGCGGGCGCGCAGCTGGTCCAGCATGGCGTCCAGGTCGCGGACCCGGAAGTTCAGCATCGTCTGCTGGGTTTCCGCACCGAAATAGTCGGTCCCGGCCTCGAACGGCGCGAAGACCGTCGGGCCCGGTTCCTGCTGCCAGACGCCGTTCTCGTCGGTGTCCAGGCCGAGGCAGTCGCGGTACCAGGCGGCGAGGGCCGCGGGGTCCGCCGCGCGGATGAAGTACCCGCCGATTCCGAGCACGCGTTCCATGCCGCGATCCTGCCAGCCCGCGCACCGGCCGGGGCCGTGACACGCGGGGGGAGCGCCGTCGACCGCCGCGGCGGTTCAGTGGCCGATCTGGACGTCGTCGAGGATGCCGAGGGCGTCGGGGACGAGGACGGCGGCGGAGTGGTAGGCGCTGACGAGGTAGGAGGTGATGGCGCGGTCGTCGGTGCCCATGTAGCGGATGTTGAGGCCGGGTTGGTGTTGGTCGGGGAGGGTTTTGGGGCGCAGGCCGATGACGCCGGCGTCGTTTTCGCCGGTGCGCAGGGCGAGGATGGAGGTGGTTCCGGTGGTGGTGATGGGGATTTTGTCGGAGGGCAGGATCGGGACGCCGCGCCAGGTGGTGACGGGTTTGCCGTCGAGGAGGGTGGTGTCGGGGTAGATGCGGTGGGCGGTGCATTGGCGGCCGAAGGCGGCGATGGCTTGGGGGTGGGCGAGGAAGAAGCGGGTTTTGCGGCGGCGGGAGAGCAGGTCGTCGAGGTCGGGTGGGGTGGGTGGGCCGGTGCGGGTGGGGATGCGGTGTTTGAGGTCGGCGTTGTGCAGGAGCCCGAAGTCGGTGTTGTTGATCAGTTCGTGTTCTTGGCGTTCCCGGAGGGCTTCGATGGTGAGGCGGAGTTGTTGTTCGAGCTGGTTCATGGGTTGGTTGTAGAGGTCGGTGACGCGGTTGTGGACTCGCAGGAGGGTTTGGGCGACGGCGAGGTCGTATTCGCGGGGTGTGGGGTCGTAGTCGACGTAGGTGCCGGGGAGGAGGGGTTCGCCGTCGTGGCCGGCGGCGAGGTCGATGGCGGCTTCGCCTTTGGCGTTCTGGGGTTTCTGTGGCCGGGCCAGTGTTTGGGCGACGTGTGTGCGCAGTGTGTGGGAGCGGCCGTTGAGGCGGGCGTAGGTGGCGGCGGGCAGGACGAGTGCGATGACGCGGGTGGCGGCGCGGGCGGTGTAGGGCCAGGTGCCGGGGTCGGGGCCGAGGAGTTCTTCGCCGAAGTGGTCGCCGTCGGTGGCGGTGCCCAGGTGTAGTTCGTCGCCGTAGGGGCCGGTGCCGTGGCGGGTGACTTTTCCGTGGGCTATCAGGAACAGCGTGTCCAGTGGGGTGCCGGCGGTGAAGAGTGTCACTCCGGGTTCGTACTCGCGTTGTTCGAACGCTTCCGCCAGTGCGCCGAGGGCTGCTTCGTCACCGAAGTCGCGTAGGAGGGCGAGTTCGGTGAGTTCGGCGGGGATGACGTGGGTGCGGGCGCCGGTGGTGTAGAAGGAGAGTTTGCCGTCGCCGAGGGTGTAGGTGAGGCGGCGGTTGACGCGGTAGGAGCCGGCGGGGACGTCGACCCAGGGCAGCTGGGTCAGCAGCCAGCGGCTGGTGATGCCGCGCATCTGCGGCGGGGTCTTGGTGGTGGTGGTCAGCGTCCGCGCCGCGCGGACACTGAGCGACAACTGGACCGAGGTGGTCTCTTCGGTGACGGTCACCGGGTCACCCGCCGGTCAGGGTCGGGTGGGCGGACGTCGCCGGTTTTCGGCACGATCCGGGCGGCGGCGGTGCCCAGCCCGGTCGGCCCGAACGCCGAGGCCGGCAGGGCGGGCGGGCGGCCGGGTGCGTCGGGTGGGCGTGGCGGCGTGACGGGCTCGGGCATCATCCCTCCCGGCCGAGTTCGGCGCTTTCGAGGACGGCGAGGGCGTCGGGGACGAGGACGGCGGCGGAGTAGTAGGCGGAGACGAGGTAGGAGATGATGGCTTGTTCGTTGATGCCCATGAAGCGGACGTTGAGGCCGGGTTGGTATTCGTCGGGCAGGCCGGTTTGGTGGAGGCCGACGACGCCTTGGGCTTGTTCGCCGGTGCGCATGAGCAGGATGGAGCTGGTGCGGGTGCCGGTGATGGGGATTTTGTTGCAGGGCAGGATGGGGACGCCGCGCCAGGAGGGGACTTGGTGGCCGCCGAGGTCGACGCTGGTGGGGTAGATGCCGGCTTTGGTGCATTCGCGGCCGAACGCGGCGATGGTTTTGGGGTGGGCGAGGAAGAAGCTGGGGTCTTTCCAGACGAGGGTGAGCAGGGCGTCGAGGTCGTCGGGGGTGGGTGGGCCGGTGCGGGTGGGGATGCGCTGGGCGAAGTCGGCGTTGTGCAGCAGCCCGAAGTCGGTGTTGTTGACCAGTTCGTGTTCCTGCCGCTCCCGGAGGGCTTCGACGGTGAGGCGGAGTTGTTGTTCGATCTGGTTCATGGGCTGGTTGTAGAGGTCGGCGACGCGGGAGTGGACGCGTAGCACGGTCTGGGCGACGGACAGTTCGTATTCGC
>NZ_JAEBEI010000019.1:0-206609 GCF_046548775.1 Amycolatopsis sp. cmx-4-61
GGAGGAGATGCCCTGCATCTGCGGGACCGACTTGGTCGTCGTGGCCAGCGTCCGGGCCGCCGCCCGCCCCAGGCTCGACGGTGCCTGCTCGGATTCCACCGGGTCGGTGACAGTCACAGCGAAAACCACCCAATCGTTCGCGTCCGGCACGTGCCTGCCCCAGCGGGCACGCCGGTCCTGAGCTAATTGCTGATATGTGCGGTTTCGTTACGCCGCGAAATCAACATAGCAATCGCGCCGGACCGCACAATGACACGATCGGGTCACCGCGAAGGCGGCCGCGGGGGTACTTGGTCATTTCCCGACGATGCTCGAACGACGTCGTCGTCACAGCCTGTTCTCAAGCATCACTCCGTAGTGGAAATCCCTGCTCGGCAGCAGGGTCCGTGGTTGCCGAACGGTACGCCGCAGCCGTCGGTGACGCACGTCAGCTGGGCCGAATCGGCGAATTTCGCCGCCGATGTGCGGCCACGAGGATGAATTCGACCCCCGCTGTTGTCCGGCCGGAAATGGGTGGCTAACTTGAGCTGTCCCGGCGGGGGAATGCGCCGGCCGTGCTTCCCGCGCTGCGCGGGCGAAAGGACCCGGATGAACATCTTCGTGGCCGGCACTCTGTGGGTGGCCGGCGCGGCCGTGGTGGCGGGCGTGGTCGCGTACCTGGTGCGCCGGTTCGGCTGGGACGAGGGCCGGCCCGACAACAACGACGCGGCCGGCCAGGTGTTCACGATCGTCGGCGGGCTGCACGCGGTGCTGGTCGCCTTCGTGTTGATCTCGCTGTACGACTCGGTGAGCGACACCAGTCAGAACGCGCAGACCGAAGCCGACAGCCTCGTGGCGGCCACCTGGGCGGCTGACGCGCTGCCGGCCGAGACGAAGGACCGCGTGCACCAGCTCGCCGCCGCGTACGCGCGGACTGTCCAAGAGGAGGAGTGGCCGCGCCTGGCCGACGGCGGCCCGGTGCCCGCCACGGGCGCGGCGCAGCTCGACCAGATGCGCCAGGCCGTGGCGGCCGCCCCGGCCGACGACGACTGGCTCCTGGACCGCAAGACCGAGGCGACCAACCAGCTCTGGTCGGTCTACCAGGCCCGCGAGCAGCGGCTGGCGCACTCGGGCGCGGGCGGGGTCGGCGCCGTCGTCTGGTTCGTCCTCGTCCTGGGCAGCCTGATCACGGCCATCCTGCTGCCCAACCTGTTCGGCGGGACCCGGCTCGCCGCGCACATCATCATCGTGTCCACCCTGGCCGGCACGATCACGTTGCTCCTGTTCGCCATCTACCAGCTGCAGAACCCGTTCAACGGAGGCGCGAAAGTGACGCCGGAAGCGTTCACCTCGGCACTGGAAAGGCTGGTTTGACCGGCACGCGGGCCCGCTGGGCGGCGATGCTCGGCGTGGCCGTGGCGGTTTCGGCCCTGCTGGCGGCGACGGGCTGGCTCGCCCCACCGGCCGCGAAGCAGCCGACCCAGGCGCCGCGCACCTGCACGATCCTGCAGGCGGAGAACGTCCGCGAAGGCGCGCCGACGACCTTGCGGCTGCTGGCCCTGCCCGCGGGAACCACCCGCCGGGTCACCCAGGCCGGGTACTGGATCAACGCGATGGGCTACTCCGCCGCCCAGGACGTCGTCTACGGCGTCGCCGACGGCACCCGCGCCGGCCGGTACGGCCACGGCGCGCACGCGGTCCGGATCGACGCCGCGGGGGTGGTGACCGACCTCGGCGTGATCGGGCGCGCGGGTGCGCACCACCCCGTGTGGAGCCTGGTCACCGGGGCCACCGCGGGCGCGATCGACGGCGGCCGCTGGTACGTGCGGCAGGGCAGCGACCTGTACACAGTGGACATCGACCCGGCCGGGCAGGACTACCTGCGGGTGGTGCATAGGACGCCGCTGCGGCCGGTGTCGCTCGCCGTCGGCGTGGACGACTTCGCCGTCGACCCGGCGGACGGGCTGCTCTACGGCGTTTCGACGACTTCCCGCGGGGACAGCTCGGTGGTGGCGATCGACCCGGTGAGCGGGCGGGTCGCGGTGGTGCCCGGCCTCCGGTTCCCGGCCGGCGGCGCGTACGGCGCGGTGGTGCTCGCGCCCGGCACGATCTACGCCACGGCCAACCAGGCCGGCCGGCGCAGCGTCACCTACCGCCTGCCGCGCGACGGTTCGGGTCCCGCCGTCGAGGTCGCCTCCGGTCCGCCGCTGGTGAGCAGCGACGCGGCCGGGTGCCTCGCCGAAGCGGCGCCGCCGTCGACCACCCAGCCGCCGCCGTCGACCACCCAGTCACCCCAGCCGCCGCCGTCGACCACCCCGCCGTCGTCCCCGACCCGGCAGCCGCCGGTCACGCAGCCGCCGGCGCCGTCAGCCGAACCGCCGCCGCCGTCGCAGGGGCCGCCGGTGGAGCAGCCCGTCGCCGTGCCGCCGGCCCCGGTGGCGGCGCCCCCACCGGCGCCGGTGGTCACGCCCACGCCGTCCGCCTCGGCCCCGCCGCCGCCAACGCCACCGCCACCGTCGTCACCCCACGTGCGGCCGACGCAGAAGGCCCAGTTCGTGGCCTCGGACTCCGGCAAGCGAACCGCGGAGAAACGTCGCTGGGGCCTGACGGCGCTGATCCTCGTGCTGGGCGGCGGCGCCGCGGTCGGGCACGGGCGCCGGCACCGGTGAGCGGGGTCAGTACTTGAACTGGTCGACGTTGTCGGCGGTGATGAGCAGGGGATCACCCAGCAGGACGGTCTTCGTCGCGGCGTCGTACTTCACCGACGGCAGCTCCAGGCTCACCTTGTTCACCGGGCGCAGGGGCTTGCCGTCGGCGACCTGCTTCGCCGTCCACGCGGTGAGGTAGCCCAGCGACTCGACGTTCCACAGCACCGACTGCGAGCACGAGCCGTCGAGCAGGAACGGCTTGACGGCCTGCGGCGTCCCGACGCCGACGGTGAACACCTGGCCGATCTTCTGTGCGTCGCCCACGGCCTTCGCGACGCCGGGCGCGGACGTCGTGCACTCGCCGATCAGCCCGGTCAGGCCGGGGTGGCTGGTCATGAGCTGCTTGGCCAGCGCGGTCGCGGCTTTTTCGTCCTCCCCCGCGTACACGGTTCCGACGAGCTCGGCCTTGGGGTAGTGCCGGGCCGCGTACTCCTTCTGGACCGCGATCCACGCGTTGAGGTTCGCCGCGGCCGGCCCGCAGGAGACGATCGCGTACTGGCCGGCGCCGCCGGTCTTCGCCATCAGGGCGTCGACGAGCGCGGTGCCGATGCCCTGCGCGCTGGCCTGGTTGACGAACACCTCGCGCTGCGTGCCCGGCGCGTCGGCGTCCGAGGTGAGCACGTGGATGCCCTTCGCCCGGGCCTCGGCGATCACGCCCGCGAGCGAGGCGGGGTCGTTGGGAGCGACGACGATGACGTCGACCTTCTTCGCGATCAGGTCGCGCAGGATCGTCACCTGCGCGGCCGGGTCGACGGTCGCCGGGCCGGTCGAGTGCCACACGACGCCCAGCTGCCTGGCCGCGTCGAGGCCGCCGCGGTCCATCGCCTCGAAGTACGGGATGCCGCGGACCTTGGGCACGAACTCGATCCGGGTCGGCGACGGCGCGGGCGAGCTGCCCAGCTGGTCCGAGCAGCCTCCGAGCGCGAGCGCCGCCACCAGCGGCAGCGTCGCGGCCAGCCGGAAGGTCTTCTTCGGCCCTCGCATCCCCACCCATTCCTCGGGAAATTCGATCGGTTCGATCGGTCTGCGCACGGTGGAGACCAAGGGCGAACGTAGGGCCCCGGGTAACTGTGGTCAACGGGATGTGCGCAAAGGGTTACGGAAGTGAGTTCTGCTTCGGCAGAGATCCGCTGGTGAGACGCGTACCGCTACTTTGCGTGATATCCAGGTGGCGTTTCGGTGTCCGGGCTGTGTGCCGCTGTGACGGGCGGAACGTGCGCTTGGTACCCCTAGGGGGTATATAGTGAACTCATGAGCGAACAGCACGGGGCTTCGTGGGCGACGGCGATCCAGGCGACTCTGCACTGCCTGACCGGCTGTGCCATCGGTGAGGTGCTCGGCATGGTGCTGGGCACGGCGTTCGGCCTGCACAACGCGGCGACGGTGGTGCTGTCGATCGTGCTGGCCTTCGTCTTCGGCTACGGCCTGACCATGCGGGGTGTGCTGAAGTCGGGGCTGAGCGCGGCGGCGGCGTTCAAGGTCGCGCTGGCCGCGGACACCGTGTCGATCGCCGTGATGGAACTGATCGACAACACGGTGGTCGTGGCGATCCCCGGCGCGATGGACGCCGGGCTGGCCAGTTTCCTGTTCTGGCTGTCACTGGCGCTGTCACTGGCGATCGCGTTCGTGGTCACGGTGCCGGTCAACCGGTGGATGATCGGGCGCGGCCTCGGCCACGCCAAGGTCCACGCGCACCACCACCACTGAACGGCAACCGACCGCCAACTCAAGGCCACGGGCAACTGAATCGCCACTGGTCGACCACTGGTCCGCAACTGGCAACTGGACCGGAACTGATCAACCACCGGACGGCAACTGGACCGGAACTGATCAACCACCGGACGGCAACTGGACCGGAACTGATCAACCACCGGACGCCAACTGGACCGGAATCGATCAGCCACTGGGCGGCAACTGGACCACAACTGACCGGCCACTGGCGGGCAACTGATCGGCGACTGCGTCCGGGGAGGTGGCGGCCTCCCCGGACGCCGCTACACGCTCGAGAGGTCGATCGCGCGGTCCACCTTGCGCCGGTCGAGCACCCGCAGGATGCCTTCCAGCAGGTAGTAGTCGGCGTAGGGGAGCGACACCTCGATCCCGTCCTCGGCCGGCCGGTTGCGCGTACAGCGGGCGACGCTCGCCTCGGCGCGAGCGGACCTCGTGGTCAGGCACGTCCGCGACACCGCGGTGAGGATCCGCAGGGCACTTTCCCGGTAGTGCGGGCGGTGCGTCAGTTCCGCGAGATCCAGCAGGCCGCACGCCATGATGACGCCCGCGGAGGCGTCCTTGACGTCGTCCGGTGCCTGCGGGGCCAGGTAGTCCCACACGGGCACGTGGTCGGCCGTCAGCTGCGCCAGCGCGAAGTCCGCGAGCCGGCGGGCCGTGGCCAGGAACTCCGGGTCGCCGGTGCGCCGGTGGATGGTCGTGAACCCGTAGACGCCCCAGGCCTGCCCGCGCGACCAGCACGACGCCGGGCTGTAGCCCTGCACCGTGCCGGGCCCGATCGGCGCGCCGGTGACCGGGTCGAAGTCGAACACGTGCGGCGTCGACCCGTCCGGGCGGACGAAGTTGCGCTGCGCCGTCTTCGCGTGCGCGACCGCGATCTCGAGGTACTTCGGGTCCTGGGTCTGCCGGCTCGCGAAAGCCAGCAGGTCGAGGTTCATGATCGTGTCCATGATGGCGCGGCCGGCGTTGTTCGGGTCGGTCAGCGAACCCCAGGCGCGGATGAACCGGCCCGCCGGGTTGTAGCGCTTGATCAGCGACGACGCGGCCTGCACCGCGCCGGCCCGCCACTTCTCGTCACCGGTGAGCCGCCACGCGGTCACCCACGAGGGGTAGAAGAGGAACCCGAGGTCGTGCGTGCTCGTGTCGTTCTGGCGCGGGGCGAGTTTCTCGGCGGACGCCAGGGCGAGGGTCTTGAATTGTTCCTCGCCGCTGTGCAGCCAGGCGAGCCACAACTGGCCGGGCCAGAATCCGCCGACCCAGTCGCCGTTCTGCGAATAGGTCCATTTTTCGAACTTCGTGCCGACCGGAAACGCGGTGACGCCGGGGGCCACGGCGCGGAGCTTCGCCACCGCGTAATCGGCCGCTTGGCGGAGCGTCCGGGTGGCCGAGGCCAGGTCGAGGTGGTCGGCGGTGGCCGCCGAAGCGGCCGAGGAGGTGCTGGCACCCACCGCGCCCGCGGCACCGGCCGCGGTGGTCAGCAGGGTTCTCCGGGAAACGCTCACAGGTACCCGCCATTCCGTGAAATCCGTGGGAGGAAAGTGCCCGGAATTTTTGCACGCTGGACGGGCCGTTGTACACCCGGCGGAAGCCTGTTCAAGGTTGTGAATAGTGTGCCGGTGAGTGGAATGCCGAATGAATGGGCGAAGGCCCGGCGGGGGACACCGGGCCTTCGCCGTTATCGCGGGGGTGAGGGCAGTCATCCCCGCGATGCCCGTAACTCAGCAGTGCGGGGCGACGGGGCCGTCCGAACCGGTCTGGAGGTAGGTGTCCGAGACGTAGTTGTTCGGGCCGATCCGGTCCCAGATGTTGGTGGTGCCGAACTTGCCGGCGACCGTGTCACCCTCGACGTAGCACTCGATGGCCACCTTGGCGTAGTTCGCCGCGAGGCCCTTGACGGTCGCCGAGGTGCTGGCGCTCGCCCGGACGTTCATCGGGTCACCGGCCGTGCTGACGACCCCGGTCGGCCCGGAGCCGGTCCACAGGTAGGTGACGTTGACGTTCCCGTTGTCGGACATGCCGAGGCCGTCGTAGAAGACGCCGTCGGCGAGGTCGATGCCGGCCGGGTTCTCGACCTTGTAGCCGAGGTCGTCCTTACCGCCGTTGTAGCCGTTGTGGTAGGCGGCGTACGCCTCGGGCTGGCCCTGCGGGAGGTCCTTGTACTCGGCGCGCACCGAAGCCGGGTTCCAGTAGTCGTCCTTGGTGTTCCACGGGCCGACGTCCCACACCGGCGCGTACTCGCACCGGCTGCCGTCGGTCTTGCAGACCCGCACGGTGTAGGTGCCGGAACCCTTGCCGGACAGGGCGCGCCCGGACGGCAGGGCGACGAAGTGGTCGCGGGCGGCGATGACGTGACCGTTGGCGGTCGTCCGGCCGGCCAGGCCCTCGCGGGTGGCGTAGACCTTGTAGGTGAGCGCGGTCGCCGCGGTCAGCGCGTTGACCTGCGGGACGCTGTCTGCGCTGAGCGCGACGCCCGTGACGGAGGGCCGCACGCCGTCGGTGCCGCTGTGCAGGCTGATCCGCACCTGCACCTCGCTGACGGCGCTCTTCAGCGCGGTGCCGGCGGGTGTCCACTCGGTCCAGTCGTTCACGCCGGTCCGGCCGCGGACGTCGACGTCGACCGACGTGCCCTTGGGGGTGTCGGCCGTGAGTTCCGCGCTGACGCGGTTCGCCGGCGAGCCCAGCCGGTGCCCGGCGGTGGTCAGGCTGCCCTCGCTGCCGGCGAACACCCGAGCGGTTCCGTGCCAGGCGGCGTCGGCAAGGGTGAGCGTGCCCCCCGCGCCGGTGACGTTGACGTCGTTGTCGTCCACAGTGGACAAGTCGGCGGTCCAGCCGGCGCCGGCCGGCGCGGTGGCGGCCTGCGCGGGGGCTCCGGCCAGCGCCGTCACCGCCCCGGCGGCCAGAACCGCCGCGGTCACGCGGCCGGCCTTCATGATCCGGATCATCCCCGGTTCTCCTCTCGCACCTGTTCGTTCGAAGGTGGCGAAAGACTGACCGGACGGCGTACATGATCCGTACAAGCAGATTTGTGCCTCAGGCGGACGGGATGTGCGGCACGGACACCCGCGTGCGCCCGGCTTCCGCGGCGCGTGCGTGCTTTTCCGCGGCGCGGAGGACGTCGTCGCCGAGCCGTTCGAGGAACTGACCGGCGGCGGCGAGCCGGGTGCCGACGGCGGTGCCCTCGCCGAAGATGCCGGCGCCACGCAGTGCGGTCGTGGCGAGCCGCTGGTTGGCGCGGACGCCGGCCACCGCGGACCGGACGCCCGCGTTCTCGTCGAGGGAGTACCGGTGGCGCCGGCTGTGGCCGTCCCGGCCGCGGACGATCAGTCCGTGCGTGTGCAGCAAGGTGACCGCGTGCGAGACGGTGGCGGCGCTGACCCGCAGGCGCCGGGCCAGCTCGGCGGCGGTCTGGCTGCCGCTCTCGGAGGTGAACAGGCAGGCCAGTACCCCGGCGGCGGTGCGCGGCATGCCGGTGTCGACGAGAGCCCCGGTGAGTTCGGTGAGGAAAGCCGTGGCCGCGCCGGGCTCCGGGCTCGCCCGGTTGCCGGTTCCCGGGTTCGGCCGGCGGCGGGCGCGGTGGGTGGTCGCCAGTTGCGCCAGTTCCGCGCGGTAGCGGCCCGGCCCGCCGTTGCGCGCGACCTCGCGGCTCACGGTCGACGTCGGACGGCCGAGGCTGCGCGCGATCTCGGCGTAGTCCCGGTCCTGCGCCAGCCCGTCGGCGATCCGGTGACGGTCGGCGCTGGTCAGCCTGCGTCCTGGCATCCGGCCGGCTCCTGGGGTCCGCTGGTGGTGCCGCCAGTATGGGCAGCTTTTCCGGAACTTTGCAACGGGCCGCAATTCGCGTGCATTACCCGGCACTGTCATTGCAATGGCCACGGCCGGGCTGAGCTGCGCGATCAGTGGCCGTGCCCGCTGCTGCCGTTGACCATGGTTTCGCTTGCTGCCTAACGTTCCGGGCCGGTCGTCCACCAACCAGAGGGGGTATCCGATGAGAGCTCGGGGCATCACGTACGACACCGGCTTCACGTCCGGTGGCCGGTGTTCTCGGCCCGTCTTCGACGCCGAGGCGGTGCGCCGCGAGATCCGCGTGATCGCCGAGGACCTGCACTGTGACGCGGTGCGCATCACCGGCGGCGACCCCGGGCGGCTGGCCGTCGCGGCCCGGTACGCGGCCGACGCCGGGCTGGAAGTCTGGTTCTCCCCGTTCCCCTGCGAACTGTCCGCGGCCGAGCTGGTGCCGTACTTCGCCGACTGCGCGGACCACGCCGCCGAGGCGGGCGCGGACGTGTTCGTCACCGGCTGCGAGCTGAGCCTGTTCACCGCCGGTTTCTTCCCGGGGCACGACAGTTTCGCCAGGATCGACGCCTTGGTGGGCGGCGTTCCCGAGGCGGTGGCCCGGATGGCCGAGGTGCCCGCGAAGCTGGACCCGTTGCTGGCCGGCATCGCGGCCGCGGTGCGCCTCCGGTTCCGCGGCCGGCTCACCTACGCCTCCGGGACGTGGGAGCAGGTGGACTGGACGCCCTTCGACATCGTGAGCGCCGACGCCTACGGCGATCCCGGGGACGCCTTCCGCCAGGGCCTGCGGGAATACCTCCGGCACGGGAAGCCGCTCGCGGCGACCGAGTTCGGCTGCTGTACCTACCGGGGCGCCGCCGAGCGCGGCGGCATGGGCTGGCTGGGTGTGGTCGACCACGACGCCGATCCGCCCCACGTCGTCGGCGAGCCCGTCCGCGACGAGGAAGAACAAGCCCGCTACCTGCGTGACATGCTCGCGCTCTTCGACGACGAAGGGGTGGACACCGCGTTCTGGTTCACCTTCGCCGGCTACGAGTACCCGCACCACGCCGATCCGCGCTTGGATCTCGACCTGGCTTCCTACGGGGTCTGCAAGCTGATGCCCGACGGCGGCCTCGCCCCCAAGCGGTCCTTCCACGCGATGGCCGACGCGTACCGGGCAACTCCCGCACCGCAGCCGTGACGAGGCCGCGAAGTCAGGCGGAAGCCACGTGCGCCCGCGCCTCGACCACGGCCGGCGGCTCCTGGGGCCGTGTGGACAACTCGCGCCAGATGGCCAGCGCCCGGTCCGAGTAGTCCCGCGACCGCTCCGGCTGCGAAAGCGCCCGGTGCAGCTCGCCGAGCAGCTGCGAAACCTCCGCCTCCGACCGCCGGTCGCCGTTGCGGCGGTGCACCGCCAGCGAGTTGACCAGCAGCAGTTGCGCGTGCGCGAAGTCGCCGCTGTGGAGGCACAACTCGCCCAGGTTCTGGTTCGCGTACCCCACGCAGTGGTCGTCGCCGAGGTCGGTGAAGATCGCGATCGCGCGGTCGACGTGCTCGCGGGCCGCCGCCAGGTTGCCCTGGTGCTGGAACAACAGGCCGAGCCGCTTGAGGGCGTGGGCCTCGCGGTGGCGGTCGCCGATCGCGGCCGACAGCTCCAGGGCATCGGTGATCCAGCGCTTCGCCGCCGCGTAACACCCGCGGGACATCCACACCGCGCCGGCGCCGAGGCGGGCCACCGCTTCGCCGTTCGGGTCGTCCGCCTCCGCGAACAGTTCCAGTGCTTCGTGGCAGCGGTCGAGCGCCAGGTCGTCCTCGCCCTCGATGCGTAGGATCGTCGAGAGCCCCGTCAGCGCGACGGCGACCCCCTGGGCGTCGTCGACGGCGTCGAACAGTTTCCTCGACTCCTCGAACGCCACCCGCGCCTCGGCGTACTCGTCCTGGTAGAGCAGGTACTGCCCGAGGTTGCGCTGCACGATCGCCTCCGCGCGCGCCGAGCCCGTCCGGCGGGCCGCCGCCAGGGCGACCAGGTGCGTGCTGTGCCAGTCGTCCTGCGGCCCGCGCAGGTCGAAGTAGGGCGTCAGTGCCGAGGCCAGTTGCCACGCCAGATCGTCGAAACCGTGCTGGACGGCCAGCGAAACCGCCGCGACCGTCGTGTGCCGCTCGGCCGCGAACCACGTGGCCGGGTCCTCGGGCAGCACGCCTTCGGGCACCGCGGGACGCGGCAGCTCGTCGTCGCAGTACGCGCCGAAGAAGTGCAGCGGCATCCGGCGGGCCGCCTCGAGCGCGAGCCCCAGGTAGCCGTCCAGTACCCGCCGCAGACCGGCCCGGGTCTTCGCCGCGTCACTCCGCTCGGCCAGTTCGACGGCGTACACGCGCAACAGGTCGTGCAACCGGTAGCGCGGCTGCCCGGCCGGATCGGAGCCGACGAGCTCGACGAGGTGGCCGTCGACCAGCACGTCGAGCACCTCGTCGGCGTCGCGGCGGCCCAGCACGGCCGCGACCGCCCACGCCGGGAACTGGACCGGCCCGAGCAGGCCCAGCCCGCGGAACGCCGTCGCCGCCGACATCGGCAGCAAGTCGTAGGACAGTGTCACGCTCGCCCGGACGGCGAGGTCGCCGACGCGCAGCTCGTCGAGCCGGCGGCGCTCGTCGCCCAGCCGATCGGCCAGCAGCCGCAGCGTCCAGCCCGGCCGGTGCGTCAGCTTCGCGCCGGCCACCCGGATCGCCAGCGGCAGGTGCCCGCACTGGCGCAGGATCGCCGCGGCGCTCTCCGGCTCGGCGGCCACCCGCTCCGCGCCCACGATGCCCTCCAGCAGCCGCGCGGCCTCGCCTTCGGGCAGCAGGTCGACGTCCACCGGCTTCGCGCCGGCGAGCCCGGGCAGCCGGATCCGGCTGGTCACCAGCACCGCGCAGGCCCCGGCCCCGGGCAGCAGCGGCCGCACCTGTCCCTCGCTGCCGGCGTCGTCGAGCACGACGCACATCCGCCGCCCGGCCAGCCGCGAGCGCAGCAGGGCCGAGCGTTCGGCCAGCTCGCGCGGCAGACCGGCGTCGGGGATGCCCAGGGTGCGCAGCAGTTCGGCGAGCACGCTCATCGGCGCCCGCGGCGACGACGACGTGCCGGCCAGGTCGACGTGCAGCTGCCCGTCGGGGAACTCCTCGCGGACCGCGTGCGCGACCCGGACGGCGACCGCGGACTTGCCGACGCCGGGCGCGCCCGACAGCACGATCACCGCGGGCGTGCCGGCGTCCGCCCGCTTCTGCAGCAGGGTGACGACGTCGTGGATCAGCGCGTCGCGGCCGGTGAAGTCCGGCAGGTCGAGGGGCAGCTGGCAGACCGGGGCCACGTCGGCGGGGCGCGGGACGGCGGCACTTTCCGGCACGAGGGTCGCCCGCAGCTCGCGCAACCGGGCGCCCGGTGGCGCGTCGAGTTCCTCGCGCAGCACCCGCTCGGCCGATTCGTACGCCTCGATCGCGTCGCCGGTCCGGCCCGCGGTGCGCAGGGCGGCGATCAGTTGCGCCCACAGTTCCTCGCGCAGCGGGTGCTCGGTGACCAGCCCGCGCAACTCGGCGATGGCCTCGCCGGAGCGGCCGAGGCCGATGCGCGCCCGGAGGCGCTGTTCCTGCACCGACAGCCGCAGTTCGGCGAGCCGGGCGACGGTCGCGCCCCAGCTGTGGTCGTGCGGCAGGCCTTCGAGGACCTCGCCGCGCCACAGCGCGTCGGCCTTGTCGAGGAGTTTGAGCGCACTCTCGGCTTCACCGCTGTCGAGCGCTTCCTGCGCTTCGCCGGCCAATGCGGCGAAGGCGAGGTGGTCGAGTTCGTCCGGCGAAGCGGTCAGCAGGTAACCCGAGGCCCGGCTGCTGATCCGCTCACCCAAAGCGGGATCGATTTCGGCGAAGCGCCGGCGCAGAGAATGCACGTACGTGCGGATGTTCGCCGCGGCCGACCGCGGCGCCGATTCCGGCCACAACACTTCCACCAGCACGTCGGTCGAGACGACGACGTTCGGCTGCAGGGCCAGCGCGGCCAGCAGCAGCCGGGGCTTCGGGCCGCCGAGGGCGATCACCCGCCCGGCGGCGGTGACCTCCAGCGGACCGAGGACGCGGATGGTAAGCGAGGTGGCCTCAACCTGCCCGATGAGTTCCCCCATATCCGGACTCTAAGACCCGTCCGGCCGCAGGGGATAGATCCATTCGGAGTGTCTGTGCGCACACGTGCGCCCTTTGTACGGAACGTGTACGGCGGAAAGTCACGCTGCCGCCATGAGGCGTTCGAACCTCCGGCGTACGCCGGTGACCCGCTCGACCCGCCCTCGGCGGATACGGATCGGACGCTTGCGTCTTCACGAACCGGGTGCCGCATTCACGTGTGGACCATGAAAAACGCACGGAGTCCGCGGGCGGGACCGGGGTAGACTGCGGTGATCCAGAAAGGACGCGCCGAGCCGGCGTCCCGCACCGAACACCGGGGGACCCGCGCCCGACTGGGGGTGGCGCGGGTCCCCCGCCGCGGCGCGATCCTGACACCGCGATCCTGACACCGCGATCTTGACACCGCGATCGCGCCGCTCGTAATCTGAAGTCTCCGCCGTCATGCCGATGTTTTCGATTCCATGACAAGGCGGTTCCACGGTGAAAAAACATTTGCTGATCACCTTCGCGGTGGCGGGCCTGGTGGTGGCCGGCGCCGGCGTCTCCACCGCCGCACCCGGCGGCGTATACGACGTCAAGGACTACGGCGCCAAGGGAAACGGGTCCGCCAACGATTCCGCGGCCATCGACAAGGCGATCACGGCGGCCCACGCGGCGGGTGGCGGCACCGTCCGGTTCACGTCCGGCACCTACAAGTCGGCGAACACCGTCCACCTGAAGAGCAACGTGACGATCCAGTTGGACGCGGGGGCCACGATCACCGGGTCGAGCGCGGACACCTACGACAAGCCCGAGCCGAACCAGTGGGACGAATACCAGGACTACGGCCACAGCCACTTCCACAACGCGATGTTCTACGGCGACAAGCTGACGAACATCGGCTTCACCGGCGCGGGCACGATCGACGGCGGCGGCAACCTCATCACCGGCAACCCGAAGTCCGGCGAGGCCGACAAGATCCTGTCGCTCACCCGGTGTGACGGGCTGACCCTGTCCGGCGTCAAACTGCGCCGGGGCGGGCATTTCGCGGCCCTGGTCAACGGCTGCACGAACGTCGTTTCCGACCACCTGACCATCGACACGGCGAGCGACCGCGACGGCTGGAACATCATCAGCACCACCAACATCAGGATCACGAACGCGTCGATCGCGGCGAACGACGACGCGCTCGTGTTCAAGAGCGACTACGCGCTCGGCGCGAAACTGCCGAACGGGAACGTGACGGTGACGGGCGCGAAACTGTCGGCGGTCTGCTGCAACGCGCTGATGTTCGGGTCCGAGACGTGCGGCGACTTCACCGGGTACCACTTTTCGGGCATCACGATCACCGGCGCGCACAAGTCCGGCATCGGCATCGTTTCGATGGACGGCGCGAAGATTTCCGACGTCCACTACCGCGACATCACGATGTCCGGGACGTATTCGCCGATCATGATGAAGATCGGCACGCGCAAGCGCTGCGGGAACAACCCCGGTGTCGGGTCGATCAGCGGCATCACGTTCGACAACGTCACCGGCACACACACGGGCACCAGCTTCAGCCCGACGATCTGGGGCGCGGACAGCGGCCACCGCGTCTCCGACGTCACGTTCACCGGCGTCAAGCTGACGGTGCCCGGCGGCAACGGCACGATGGGCACGGGCGTGCCGAGCAACACGGCGACGGACTACAACCCGAAGAGCATCGGCACCCGCCCGTCGTACGGCTGGTACGTGCACCACGCGGCCGGCATCCGGTTCGTGGACAGCTCGGTCGGGTTCGCCGAGGACGACGGCCGCCCGGCGAGCATCGTCAACAACAGCTCGGACATCACGTTCGACCACTTCACGGCGGAGAAGGGGGCGAAGAGCCCGTTCGACGTCGGTTTCCAGTCGGTGACGGGTTACTGCGTCAAGGACTCGGCCACGACCTCGGGCTCCGCCCTGCGGGTGAACACCTCGAGCTCCACCTCGAACTGCTGACACGAAGGGGGCCCCGGCCGGTCGGCCGGGGCCCCTTCTGCGGCGCGCCTCGAGGTCAGTGCGCGTACTGCTCGTTCATGATCAGGAACGCGCCGAGGCCGTGGAAGTCGTTGGTCCTGCGGGATCGGCCGTAGTAGTAGGACAGGTCGCCGACGTTGGTGCCTTCGCAGATGTCGGTGATGTTCGTCAGGCCGTCCGAACCGACCGACACCTTCTTCAGAACACCGGCGTACCCGCGGTCGGCCACCGCCTGGTAGGAGGCCGGCAGGTAACCGCGCTGGACGCCGCGGGCCAGCGTGAACGTGTACATCGACGACGCCGACGTCTCGAGCCAGTTCTTCGCGTCGCCGCCGCGGTCGACCACCTGGTACCAGCGGCCCGTCGGCGCGTCCTGGTAGCGCTGGTAACCCGCGGCCAGGAACTTGACGACGTCGACCAGCGCGGGCCGCCGCGGGTGGTTCGCCGGCAGCACCTCGAGGATGTCGACGGTCGCCATGCCGAACCAGCCGATCGCGCGCGCCCAGTGGTACTTCGAGTGGTGCCCGGCCCCGGACGCCCACGACTCGGAGCCGTCCTCGTCGTAGGCGTGGTACAGCAGGCCCTTCGCCGGTTCGCGCAAGTGGCCGAAGTACACGGCGATGTTCTTCGCCGCCTCGTCGAGGCAGTAGTCCCCGTCGCCGAACGTGGCGCCGTACAGCGCGAGGAACGGCTGGGCCATGTAGACGCCGTCGCCCCACAACTGACCGACCTTGCCGGTGGCGTGGAACATGCCGCCGTCGGACGTCCGGGGGTAGGAGGGAAACCTTCTGCGCAACTGGTCGGCGGCCGTCCTGTACTTCTTGCGGCCCGTCTCGGCGTACAGCAGCGGCAGCATCTGGCACGAGCGCATCGAGTCCAGATTGCCGAAGCTGTTCGAAATGCCGCTGTCGGTGACGAAGCGGTCGTACCACGCGATGATGTAGTCGAGGTACTTCTTTTCGCCGGTGCGCCTGTAGAACAGGTACTGCCCGTAGAGGTACAGGCCCAGGGTGTAGCCCCAGCCGCCGATCTTGTCGGGCGGGTAGCGCCGCATCGTCGAGTCGATCACCGCGCGGGACCAGTCCGCCGGCGGCGCCGCGCCGCCGATGGGGGGCAGCCGGTCCGCCGCCCGGGCGAGGGGCCCCGCCGCGGCGAGTGCGCCCAGGGCGCCGAGCGTGCCGGCCAGGACCGCGCGCCGGGTCGGGCGAAGGGGGTGTTCGGACATCAGTCGTCCCTTTCGTGCGCTGGCCCCGCGACGCGGTGGAAGGGTGGCCGGGATGCCGATCCGCCGTCCGTCGGCATCCCGACCAGCTCTGGGGGGCGCGGCGTGCTGCCCGTGTCGCCGGAGCGGTGGTCTCGAAGCGAAAGCGCTTCCGGGGAAACATCTACTCGCCTCCGGGACGCCGAGTCAAGAGAGATCGGATCTCTCGTGTCATATGTCAGATATTTAATCCGATCGGCCGACGTGGAAATGTACCGGCCAGCGAAACTCCGCGAAAAGGTCGGATCTGAAGCCTTGACCGCTCGTCGCCGGCAGGAGTACACCACCCAGTGGGCCAGACCACTGGAGGTCGTTCATGGCAGACAGGTTCCTCCGCCGGCTGCTCGTCGCGTGCGCGGCGGCCCTGGCGGTGTCCGGGCTCATCGCCGCGCCGGCTTCGGCCGATCTGCAGAAACCCTCGCAGCAGTGGCTGCGCGACAGCCAGGCGGGACTGTTCCTGCACTGGGGCATGCGCACGTCACCCGGCTACACCAGTTGTAGCGCCTGGGAAAAGGCGATCACCGACGGCGGGTGGAGTCCCGGCTACTGGGTCACCGAAGCCGAGAAGCTCCACGCGTCCTACCTCGTGCTCGCGTCCTTCCACAGCCGCCTGGGCTACTCGCGGGCCTGGCCGTCGAAGATCCCGGGCAGCTGCGCCACCAAGCGGGACTTCCTCGGCGAGCTGGTCGCCGCGGCGAAAGCCCGCGGGCTCAAGGTCATCCTCTACATGACCAACGACGCCCAGTGGCACGACGAGGGCGGCCACGAATGGCTCGACTCGGCCGGCTACTCGAAGTACAAGGGCAAGACCGTCGACCTCGACACCCAGGACGGCTTCGGCCAGTTCAGCTACGACAACTTCTTCGAGGTCATGAAGAACTACCCCGACCTCGGTGGCTTCTGGATCGACAACGACAACGCCTACTGGGAGTCCCACGACCTGTACAGGCAGATCTACCGGCAGCGGCCGGACTACCTGCTGAGCAACAACAACGAAGACACGCCGATCATGGACACGATCAGCAACGAGCAGAAGACCGGCATGACACCGTCGTACGACTACCCGCAGGCGACGTACACGGCAATGCCCCGGCTCACCGAAGCCTGCTTCAAGCTGCCGGACACCGGAGCGTGGTGGTACGGCGGCTCGAACCCGCCGGTGAACAGGATGCTCAACCTCGGGCGGCTCATCGCGAACTCCGGCTCGTCGATCAAGTCCCTGATGGCCGAGACGGCGATGGTGAACGGCAAGTTCCCGGCCAACCAGGAGGCGTTCAACAACTTCGCGGACGGCTACCTGGACGCGATCCGGGAGTCCCTCAGCGGCACCCAGGGCGCCGGGTACATGTACGGCGGTATGCAACCGGGCTTCTGGAACGACGGCGCCCACGGCGTCCTCACCATCAAGGGTGACACGCAGTACGTGCACGTCCTGACCAAGCCGTCGACGTCGACGCTGAAGATCCGCGACAACGGCTACCGCGTCCGCCGCGTCACGAACCTGCGCACCGGCGCCGCGATCGCGTTCGCCCAGGGTGGCGGCAGCCTGACCCTGAGCGGGCTCTCCGGCTGGGACCCCTACGACACGGTGTTCAAGGTCGAGACGGCGGGCCGCACCGGAACCTACGACCCGAAGACCGTGACGCTCGAGGCGAGCGCGTCGGCCGAGGGCCACAGTGGACAGCTCGCGGGCGACGGCGACTACCTCACCTACTTCGACAACAACAGGACACTGCCGGTCGACCTCGACTACGACCTCGGGACGGCGAAGAAGGTGCAGTACCTCGGGATCAACCAGCGCGAGGACTCCGTCGGTTACGCCCGGTCGGACACCGAGCAGTCGGCGCGGATCAAGGCGTACAAGGTGTTCGTGTCGAGTGACGGGAACAATTGGGGCACTGCGGTGAAGTCCGGGACACTGCCGAGCCACCGCGGCGTCCAGTTCGTCGACCTTTCCGCGGTGACGGCCCGGTACGTGCGCCTCCAGGTGACGAGCACGTATGCGGCGTCGAGCGACAGCGCGCGCTACAAGCGGCTGCGGATCGACGAAACCTGGGTCGGCTCGGACTACGCGACCGCGGCGGGCTGAGCGGGGTCGCCCGGCCGCCCCCGATGCGGCCGGGCGACCCGTCAGCTGCCGCTCGGGGGCTCCGGGGCGAAGCCCCGGTTGTCACAGTTCCCCTCGGACAGCAGATCCAGGGTCAGGGCCGCGGTCCAGCTGAACGAGCGGGTGCCGTGCCCGGCTCCGGTCAGCGGATCGGCGTACTCGGCGAAACCGGTCCGCACGGCCGTTTCGACGAGGTCTTCGCCCAAGCTCGCGGCGAGCGCGTGCTCGCCGTGGCGCAGCAGGCCCTGACGCACCAGCCAGCCGACGTTGGACCACGACGGCCCGCGCCAGTAGCGGCCCGCGTCGAAGCCCGGCGCGGTCAGGTCGTAGCTCGGCACGCCGTGCACCCGGCCGAGCCGGAAGCGCGGGCCGGTCGCGGTCGCCAGCAGGGCAGGGGCGACCGCCAGGTCCGGCAGCACCAGCGGCAGCAGGCCCGCGCACGTGTGCTCGCGGATCAGCGAGCCGGTGCGGACGTCGCGGGCGAAGAAGAAGCCGGCGGCGCTGTCCCACAGCGTCTCCTCCAATGCCTTCTCGACGCGTGCCGCGGCCTCGCGGTGGCCGGCCGCCGGCAGCCCGAGTTCCTCCGCGATCTCGGCCATGGCCAGTTCGGCGTCGGCCAGCAGGGCGTTGAAGCCGGGGTCTTCCACGACGAAGTCCCCGGCGGCGGTGTAACCACTGTCGCGGTACGCGGCGGCGAGCCGGACGTACCGGCCGTAGTCGTCGTCGCTCGGCCGGTCGCCGGCTTCGCCGTGCTGCAGGTCGCGGCGGACGAACCCGGTGGCGAGCGGGACGTGGGCCAGCGCCTCGTCCCAGGCCGGGCTGTTGTCCATGCCCGACTCCCACGGGTGCACGATCGCCACCAGCCCCCGACCGCCCGCGTCGCGGCAAGTGCGCAGGTAGTCGTGCCAGGCCACGAGCTTGGGGTACAGCGTGGCGAGGAACTCCCGATCGGGGTCGGCCTTGTGCACCGCGAGCGCGGCGCGGGCGTGCACCGGCGGCTGGACCAGGCCCGACGTGCGCCCGGCGTGCCAGAAGGACGGCCCCGGGAAGTACGCCTCGGGCGGTGTCGCGGGGTCGAACACGATGTGCGGGACGCGCCCGTCGGGCCACTGCGCGGCGAACAGTGTCCGCAACTCGCGCCGGGCGCGCCCGGGCGAGAGGTGGCGCAGGCCGAAGGCGATGAACGCGGAGTCCCAGCTCCACTGGTGCGGGTAAAGCCCCCGCGAGGGCACGGTGGACGCGCCGAGCCAGTTGCCCGCCAGGACAGCCGCAGCCCGCTCCCGTGTTACGTTCATATGTCCAATCTATCTCCGACTTGTGTCTTGTCAATGGACAAAAGTCCGAAGGGGGCTGTGGGATGGCCAGCGCCGGAGAGCTGTTGCAGCTGGTCCGGACGGGTGAGGCGAGCACGCGGAAGGCGCTCCAGGTGCGCAGCGGGCTGTCGCGCTCGACGCTGACCGCTCGCTTGGATCAGCTCCAGAAGGCGGGCCTGCTCGCCGAGGGCGGCCAGGAGGACTCCACCGGCGGCCGTCCGGCACGGCAGCTGCGCTTCGACGACGAGCACGCCGTCGTCCTCGCCGCGAGCATCGACACGACGCACGCCGAGGCGGTCGTCACCGACCTGGCGGGGCGGGTGCTCGCGCGCCGAGCCGGTGCCCTGCGGGTCGCCGACGGCCCGGAACCCGTGCTCGACCGGATCGCGGAGTGGTTCGAGGCGCTGCGGGCCGAGGCCGGCCGGCCGGTGTGCGGCGTGGGGGTTTCGGTGCCGGGCCCGGTGGAACCCGGCCGCGCCCGCGTGACGCAGCCGCCGATCATGCCCGGCTGGGACGGCTACCCGATCGACGCCCACCTCGGCGCGCGCTTCGGTGCGCCGGTGCTGGTCGACAACGACGCGAACCTGATGGCGCTGGGCGAGCACCGCGCGCGGTACCCGGACTCGGCCGCGCTGGTGGTGGTGAAGGTGTCCACCGGGATCGGCGCCGGCCTGGTCCTCGGCGGCGAGGTGTACCGCGGCATCGACGGCGGCGCGGGCGACATCGGCCACATCCGCCTGCCGGAACACCCGGAGGCGCGCTGCCTGTGCGGTTCGCACGGCTGCCTGGCGGCCGTCGCGGGCGGTGGCGCGCTGGCGGCGAAGCTGACGGAACTGGGCCTGCCGACGGCGTCGGGTTCGGGCGTGCGCGACCGCATCACCGCAGGCGAGCCGGCCGCGGTCCGGCTCGCCGAGGTGGCCGGCCGCCAGGTGGGGGCGGTGCTCGCCACCCTGGTGTGCGTGGTCAACCCCGGGGTGGTGGTGATCGCCGGCGACCTGGCCGAGCCGCACTTCGTGGCGGGCGTCCGCGAGGTGCTCTACCGCGGCGCCCTGCCGAGGGCGACGCAGAACCTGCGGGTGGAAATCGGCGGCCGCGGCGAGGGAATGGCGCTGGGCGGAGCGGTGGCGATGGTGGTGGACGCGGTGTTCGCCCCGGCGGAGGTGGACCGGCGGCTGGCGACCCGGGGGTGACGGCCGAAGTACCGTCACCGCCCGACTGTCCCGAGTGGACGGAGCAACCGACTTTAGTAGGTGGCGCGCGCCCGTGGCGCGTGGTCCGTGATACCGCCACGAACCGGACCAACCGCGCATAGAATGCCATTCCTCGCATCTTAGTCGCGACAAATCGGATTTCCGTACCACGCTTCACGCGCCGGGAATTCCCGGCGAGATAACGGTTCCGCAAGCACTTCCCCGCGAGCGGAACACCGATCTAGTCTCAGCCGGTGTTCTCAGGCCCGTTTCCAGGGCCGTTTCGAAGAGGGAGATTTCTGTGCGAAGAAGCTCCACCCTGCTCCTTTCGCTCGCGGTGGTGGGTGGCCTGACCGGCGCCCTGCCGGCGACGGCGTCCGCGCAGGGGCGTCAGGACATCCCGCAGTCGCACCCCTTGTGGGCGAACGCGCAGGCGAAGGTCGCCGACACGGCTCCCGCCGCGAAGCTGAGCTTCCGGGTCTACCTGAACCAGCGCGACAACGCCGGTGCCGAGGCGCTGGCCCAGGCCGTGTCCGACCCGGACAGCAAGACCTACCGGCAGTACCTCAGCCCCGACCAGGTGCGCGACCGCTTCGCCGCCAGTGACGCCACGGTGAACGCGGTCAAGGCGTGGCTGACCGGCAACGGCTTCAGCATCGGCGAGATCCCGTCGAACCGCGCCTACGTCGAAGCCACCGGCACCGCCGCCCAGACGGAGCAGGCGTTCGCCGTCGACCTCGCCAAGTACCGGGTCAAGGGCCAGACGCTGCGCGCCGCCGACAAGAACCTGTCGGTGCCGGCGAACCTGGCCGGTGACGTGCTCGGCGTCGTCGGCGTCGACCAGGCCACCAACCTGTTCAAGCCGGACCACGCGACCGGCTCGGGCACGCCGTCCGACGTCGCGCCCGGCCCCGGCTTCCGCAACGCCCGGCCGTGCAGCGCCTACTACGGCGAGAAGATCGACACCACCGATCCCGCCTACAACGGCAAGCAGCTGCCGTACGCCCCGTGCGGCTACACCCCGGCGCAGCTGCGCTCGGCCTACGGCATCGACAAGGTCGGCGCCGACGGCAAGGGCACCACGATCGCCATCGTGGACGCGTTCGCCTCGCCGACCATCTACTCCGACGCGAGCACCTACGCGAAGAAGAACGACCCGCAGCACCCGCTGAAGCCGAGCCAGTTCAAGCAGCACGTCTTCCCGGCGAACCCGGTCCTCGAGCCGCCGGACCAGTGCGACGCGGCGGGCTGGTACGGCGAGGAGACCCTCGACGTCGAGGCCGCCCACGGTCTCGCGCCGGGTGCCGACATCCTGTACGTCGGCGGCGAGTCCTGCGAGGACAACGCCCTCGACGTGGCCCTGAACTACGTGGTCGCCGGCCACAAGGCCGACATCGTCTCGAACTCCTACGGCGACACCGGCGAGGACATCCCGGCCGACGAGGTCAAGGTGTTCAACCAGATCTCGCTGCAGGCGGTCCTCGAGGGCATCGGCGTCTACTTCTCCTCGGGCGACAACGGTGACGAGGTCGCGCGCCTCGGCACGCCGTCGCCGGACTTCTCCGCCTCGGCGCCGTGGATCACCGCGGTCGGCGGCACGTCCATCGCCATCGGCAAGGACGGCAAGAAGATCTTCGAGACCGGCTGGGAGACCAGCAAGTCGACGCTGACCGACGGCGTCTGGGGCCCGGCCAAGTACACCAGCGGTTCCGGTGGCGGCACGAGCCGGCTGTTCCCGCAGCCCTTCTACCAGAAGGGTGTCGTGCCGGACGCGCTGGCGAAGAAGAACCAGACCGGCGACAACAAGGGCCGCGTGGTCCCGGACATCTCCGCGGTCGGCGACCCGAACACCGGCTTCCTGGTCGGCCAGACGCAGACCTTCCCGGACGGCGTCTACTACGACCAGTACCGGATCGGCGGCACGAGCCTCGCGTCGCCGGTGTTCGCCGGCATCATGGCGGTGGCCGACAGCTTCGACCACTTCCACCACGGCTTCATCAACCCGGTGATCTACAAGCTGACGTCCCGCACGCCGGCGATCTCCGACGTGAAGCACGTGGACGCCGCGGTGGCCCGCGTCGACTACGCCAACTCGGTCGACGCCTCGGACGGCCTGCTCCACTCGGTCCGGACGCTGGACTACCAGGGCCTGACCATCCACACCACCCCGGGCTACGACGACGTGACCGGCCTCGGCACCCCGAACGGGCTGCTGTTCCTGCTGCTCGTCTAGTTCCCGTTCAGTGACGGGCACCCGCACGGCCGTTCCGGGTCGCGCGGGTGCCCGTCACTGCTTTTTCGGCATCCAGGGGATGACGGCGGGCACCGTGCTTCGGTGCGTTCGTCGTCACGAAGCAGGCGTCGCCTGAACCGCCGCGTCGAGGCGGCCGTCAGCGCCACCGCCATCGGGACGCGGTCGGCCGGCGGCCGGATCGCCGCCACCAGGCCGCGGCGAGCGCGTCGACCGAGCGGCTGTCCTGCCACACCTCGTCGTCGTGATTAGTCCGTTCGGGTCGTCTCGTTACCCCACGCGGCCGCGCTTTAGGGTGATGGGCGACGAGAGGCAGGACATGAGCGGAAACGGCCTGGACGCCGAGGTCTTTGGCGGCCGGATGCCCGCCGGCGGCGGGGACCTGGCGATCGAAACGCACGGCATCGCGCCGGTGCCGCCGGGCAACCGGTTCGGGCGCCCGTGGCGGCTGTTCAGCGTGTGGTTCGCCCCGAACCTGACCATGACGGCGGTGTTCACCGGCACCCTCGCGGCGTCGTACGGCCTCGGGTTCTGGACCGGCCTGGTGGCGATGCTCGTCGGCACGGTGCTCGGCTCGCTGCCGGTGGCGTACCTGTCGACGTGGGGCCCGCGCACCGGCACCGGCCAGCTGCCACTGGCCCGGCTGCCGTTCGGCGGCGGCGTCGTGCTGCCCGGCCTGGTGCAGTGGCTCGGCTCGATCGCCTGGGACGCGCTGGTCGGCCTGTTCGGCGGCGACGCCCTCGCGGAGCTGACCGGGCTGCCGTTCTGGGCCGCGGTGCTGATCGTGCTGGTGCTGCAGTGCACGCTCGGCGTGTTCGGCTACGCGCTGATCCACCGCGTGCAGGCGGTGATGAGCGTGCTGCTGGTGCTCGCGTTCGCCGCGCTGGCCGTGAAGGTCCTTTCCGGACACCCGATCGCCACGGCCGACACGGCCTCGGGGGCCGATCTGGCCGGCGGCGTCGTCCTGTTCACGACGGTGACCCTGTCGCTGGCGATCTCGTGGGCGCCCTACGCGTCGGACTTCAGCCGCTACCTGCCCGCTTCGACGTCGTCCCGCAGCATCTTCCGGGCGACGTTGCTCGGCCTCGTCGCGTCGTACGCGATCGGCGAAGGGCTCGGGCTCGCGCTGGGGTCCTCGCTGGGCGACCAGACGGCGAAGGGCGTCGCGGCCCTGCTCGGCGGCGGGATCCTGGGCGCGCTGGCGCTGGCCGTGATCGCGTTGGCGGCGGTGTCGTCGAACGCGATGAACGACTACAGCGGCTCGCTCGCCCTGCAGACGGTCGGCGTCCGGCTGCGGCGCCCGGTGTCGGCGGTTCTGGTCACGGTGCTCGCGTTCGCGCTGATCCTCTGGATGCACAGCGGCGACCTCTCGGCGAAGTTCCAGAACGTGCTGCTGTTCGTCTCGTACTGGATCCCGCCGTTCCTCGGCGTGGTCGTCCCGGACTGGCTCGCGCGCACCCGCCGCGGCCGGAGCGTGGACGTCCTGACGTCGGTTTCCGTGCGTCCGTGGGCGGCGGTGGTGGCGTTCGTCGTGGGGTTCGCGGCCGCGGTGCCGTTCATGAACACGACCCTCTACACCGGACCGGTCGCGGCGGCGCTGCACGGTGCGGACCTCGCGTACTACGTCGGCCTCGTCGTTTCGCTGGCAGCGTATTCGTTGCTGCGCGGGCGCGTTGACCTCAAGTAATGTAGAGGTTTCACGATGGTGTGGTACCCCTCGAAGGAGGAACCATGCCCACCGCACTCATCACCGGCGCCTCCGCCGGACTGGGCCGCGCGCTGGCGACGGCCCTCGTGCGTCGCAAGTGGACGGTCATCGGCACCGGCCGTGACGCGGCCGCGCTGGCAGCCGCGGCGCGCGAGGCCGGCTTCACGGCCGTCCCCGGCGACGTCACCGACCCGGCGCACCGCGCCGCACTGGCGCGTCCCTCGCTCGACCTGCTCGTCAACAACGCGAGTTCCCTGGGCGTCAGCCCGCTGCCGCCGCTCGCGCGGTATCCCTTGGCGGATTTGCAGGACGTCTACCGGGTCAACGTCTTCGCCCCCCTTGCCCTGACACAGCTTTTGGTGCCCGCCCTGACCGCCTCGCGGGGCGTCGTGATGAACATCAGTTCTGACGCCGCCGTCGAGGCGTACGAAGGCTGGGGCGGCTACGGCTCCGCGAAGGCGGCCCTCGATCAGCTGACCGCCGTCCTGGGCGTGGAACACCCCGACCTGTCCGTGTACGCGATCGACCCGGGGGACCTGCGCACGGCGATGCACCAGCGCGCGTTCCCGGGCGAGGACATCTCGGACCGGCCGCTGCCGGAGACGGCCGTCCCGGCGTTCCTGCGGCTGCTCGACGAACGCCCGCCGAGTGGCCGCTACCGCGCGGCCGACCTGCTGGTGCCGGCATGAACGTGCGGTTCGACCTGCCCGCCGACCTGTCGGCGTCGGCCCCACCGGAGGCCCGCGGCCTGGCGCGGGACCAGGTCCGCCTGCTGGTCGCGTCGCCCGAGGGCGTCCACCACACGCGGTTCACGAGCCTGGCCGAGCACCTGCGCCCCGGAGACCTGCTGGTGGTGAACACCTCGGGCACGCTCCCGGCGGCGGTCGACGGCCGGCGATCGGGGCGCCCGATCGTCGTCCACTTCGCCACGGAACTCGACGACGGCTCGTGGGTCGTGGAACTGCGCGCACCGGGTGGCCCGTTGCTCGACGGCTACCCGGGCGAGCGCGTTTCACTGGCCGGGGAGGCGTCGTTGACGCTGTTGGCCCCGATGGCCCCGATGGCCCCGGGCGAGCCCCGGCTGTGGCGGGCGGCGGTGTCGGTGGAGGTCCGTGCGCTCCTGACCGAGGCGGGCCGCCCGATCCGGTACGGGTACGTCCCGCGGGCGTGGCCGCTGGCGGACTACCAGACGGTGTTCGCCCGCGAGCCGGGAAGCGCGGAGATGCCCTCGGCGGCCCGGCCGTTCACCGCGGAACTGGTGACGCGCTTGGTGACGGAGGGGGTGTTGTTCGCCCCGCTGGTGCTGCACACGGGAGTGTCCTCACCGGAGGCGGCCGAGCCACCCCAGGCGGAGAGGTACCGGGTACCCCCGACAACGGCGGCACTGGCGGCGTGGGTCCGCGCCCGCGGAGGACGCGTGATAGCGGTGGGCACAACGGCGGCCCGTGCACTGGAGTCGGCGGCTCCGGACGGGTCGGTGCGAGCGGCCGAGGGCTGGACGGAGCTGGTGCTGGGGCCCGAGCGCCCGGCCCGGGTGGTGGACGGGATCGTCACGGGCCTGCACGCACCGGAGGCATCGCACCTGCTGTTGCTGGAGGCGGTGGCGGGCGCGGAGGTGGTCCAGCAGGCGTACGAGGCGGCGGTGGCGGAGAGGTATTTGTGGCACGAGTTCGGCGACGTGTCGCTCCTACTGCGCCACTGACCTGCGGTGAGATCACCCTCCGTTGGGGGTGCCCGGCGGGGGTTGGGGGGCGGTGCAGCCCCCGCCCTCAAGCAGCCCCCGCCCTCAAGCAGCCCCCGCCACTCCCAGGGGGGCGTCCCCAAGTCCAGCCTACCGGCCGCCCCCGACGAAACCCCGAAAACGCCCTCCCCACGGCCGAGCTCTCCCCATCACCCGACCGCCTGTGGACAACCGTCTACCGCTGTACCTCGACCCGCCGCCGCGACCGCACCATTCCCAAAACCACCACGACCGCGATCCCGAGCCCGACCCCGCTCACGATCGACGCCACCAGACTCGCCGTAGCCGTCGCCAAGCCGAACACCCCGCCGATGTACACCGGGATGGAGATCGCCACCGGCAGCCAGTTGCGCAGCGTGAACGCCCGATCCGACGCCACCCACAGCACCAGCGTCACCGTCGCGGCGGTCACCACCGGGATCGCCCACACCACCGCGCTCGTCAGCGCGTCCATGCCCAGTGACCGGAGCCACTCGAACGACGCCTGGCCCAGCCCGATGAACAGCACGACCAGCGCCACGCGGACGCCGACGGCTCCCTGGCCCCTGCTCGTCATGTCTTCCTCCCGAATCCGTGGTCATCCTGTACCACGTCCGGGTGACGCGAGCGGTTGCCCGCGCCGGCGACTTTCTGCGCGGGGCTCTAAGGGCCGCGGCGGCCGATGTCAAGAAATCTCACCGGGATTCCCGGGATGCGGATGGCTATGCGCCTGAGTGGGTGACCGTGCGAACCTCGCCCCCGACACCGACGAAAGGCGATGCTGACGTGCGCACCCCTCGAAGACTCCTGGCCTCGGCGCTGGCCGCCCTGACCGTCGTGGGCGCGCTCGCCGGCTGTTCGCGCGCCGACAGCACCACCGCCCCCGCCGCGAACCAAGGTGCCGCCGGCGAGGTCCGGGTCGGGTTCTTCCCGAACGTCACCCACGCCCCCGCGCTGATCGGTGTCAAGAAGGACTTCTTCAAGAACGAGCTCGGCTCGACCAAGCTCACCACCCAGACCTTCAACGCCGGCCCCGAAGAGGTCAACGCCCTGCTCGGCGGCTCCCTCGACGTCGCCTTCCTCGGCTCCGGCCCGGCGATCAACGCCTTCACCAAGTCGAAGGGCGCGATCCAGCTGATCTCCGGCGCCGTCTCGGGTGGTGCGCAACTGGTCGTCAAACCGGACATCACGAGCATCGAGGGGCTCAAGGGCAAGAACATCGCCACGCCGCAGCTGGCCAACACCCAGGACGTCGCGCTCAAGAAGTTCCTCGCCGGCAAGCAACTGACCGGCCAGGTCAAGATCACCAACCTCGACAACCCGAAGACGCTCGACGCCTTCAAGAAGGGTGAGGTCGACGGCGGCTGGCTGCCCGAGCCGTGGGCGTCCAGGCTGGTCCTCGACGCCGGCGCGAAGGTCCTGGTCGACGAGAAGACACTGTGGCCGGGCGGCCGGTTCCCGACCACTGTCGTCATCGTGCGCAGTGAGTTCCTGCAGCAGCACCCGGACACCGTCCGCGCGATCCTCAAGGGCGAGCTGGCCGCGATCGACTGGGCCAAGGGCAACCCGGCGGACGCGAAGACCGTGGTCAACGGCGCGCTCAAGGAACTGGCCGGCAGTACCCTCAGCGCAGCGGTCCTGGACCGCGCCTTCTCCGGCATCGAGCTGACCACCGACCCCGTCGCCGCCGAATTCCCGCAGCTCGCGCAGGACTCGGTGACGGCAGGCGTGGTGAAGTCGGCCGTGGCGCTGAAGGGCTTCGCCGACTTCGGCCCGCTGAACGAGGTGCTGAAGGCCAAGAACCTGCCCGCCGTCGACGCTCCCGAACTGACCAAGTGAAACCGGGGGTCCGCGACCCGGAACCCCCGAAAAAAGTGAGTGATCCGGAGAGGCAGCCAGCGATGACCACGACCCTCCCGACCGGCCGCACCAGTTTCACCGGCGCCACGGCGGTCCGTCTCGACGGCGTGCGCAAGACGTTCGGCACGGCCGGCCGCGCGGTCGTCGCCCTCGACGGCGTGAACCTGACGGTCGCGCCCGGCGAGTTCGTCTGCCTGCTCGGCGCGTCCGGCTGCGGCAAGAGCACGCTGCTGAACCTGGTCGCCGGGCTGGACGCGCCGTCGGCGGGGGAGATCACGCTGAACACGTCCCGGCCGGCGGTCATGTTCCAGGAGGCCGCGCTGATGCCGTGGCTGACCGCGGCGCGCAACGTCGAGCTGCCGCTGCGGCTGGCCGGGTTCGGCCGGGCCGAGCGTCGGGAAAAGGCCGCCGAGCTGCTGGAACTGGTCCGGTTGAACGGCGCGGGCGGCAAGCGCCCACACGAGTTGTCCGGCGGCATGCGGCAGCGCGTGGCACTGGCGCGGGCACTGGCCGCGACACTGCGCGTCGGCGGTGACCCGGAGCAGGCGCTGCTGCTGATGGACGAGCCGTTCGCCGCGCTCGACGCCATCACCCGCGACGTCCTCCAGGGTGAGCTGCTGCGCGTCTACCGCAGCACGGGCACGTCGGTGCTGTTCGTGACGCACGACGTGCGCGAGGCGGTCCGGCTCGGTCAGCGCGTGGTGCTGCTGTCGTCGCGGCCCGGCCGGGTCGTGCGCGAATGGGCGGACGTGCCGCTGGCCGACGCCGAGGAACTGACCGAGGAAATCACCGGACACCTGCGCGAGGTGATCAGCACCCATGCCGCAGCTTGACCGGTCCGCCGAGGCCGAACTGGATGCGGTCGGCGCCGGACTGGATTCGCTCGACGCCCCGGTCGGCGAACGCCGTCCCGGCTTCTGGAAGCGGTTCGCCTGGGGTTTCCTCCCCCCGGTGGGGGCGCTGGTCCTGCTGGTCGTCATCTGGCAGGTCCTCTGGGCCGCCGCGTTCTGGCCGGAGTCGCAGCTCCCTTCACCGGCCGCGGTGTGGGGCGAGTTCTGGGGCATCGTCGTCGACGGCCAGGTGTTCGGCTTCGTCTGGACGTCGGTGCACCGCGCCGCCCTCGGCTTCTTCGCCGGCGTGCTCATCGGCACCCCGCTCGGTCTGGTCGTGGCGAAGGTCCGCGTGGTGCGGGCGGCGATCGGCCCGCTGCTGACCGGCCTGCAGAGCCTCCCGTCGGTGGCGTGGGTGCCGGCGGCGATCCTGTGGTTCGGGATCAACGACGCGGCCATCTACTTCGTCGTGCTGCTCGGCTCGGTCCCGTCGATCGCGAACGGCCTCGTGTCGGGGATCGACCAGATCCCGCCGATCCTCCCGCGGGTCGGCCAGGTGATGGGGGCGAACCGGCTGTCGTCGGCCCGCCACATCCTGCTGCCGGCGGCGTTGCCCGGGTTCCTCGCCGGGCTGAAGCAGGGCTGGGCGTTCTCGTGGCGCTCGCTCATGGCGGCGGAACTGATCGCACTGTCCCCGCAGCTGGGCACCGGCCTGGGCGCGTACCTGAACCAGGGATCGTCGTTCAACAGTATGGAGACGGTGATCGCGGCGATCTTCCTGATCCTGCTGGTCGGCGTGGGGATCGAACTGCTGGTGTTCCGCCCGCTGGAGCGCGCGGTGCTGCGGGCCCGCGGGCTGACGTCGTCGCTCTAGGAAGTTTTCCGCTCCGGATGTCGAAGCCGTTGTCCCGGCCTCGACGTCTCGTTCAGTTGCACCGAACGGAGGAGCGAGCGATGGTGATCGCGGTACTGGTGACGTCAGTGGTGGCGTTCGCGGTGAGCGCGGCCTGGTACACGGGCTTCGGGCCGGTCTGGGCCCGGCTCAGCCCGGCGGGCGCGGCGGCCCGGCCGTCACCGTGGCGGATGGGCGCGGAGTTCGCGCGGACGGTCGTGCTGGTGGCGGCGTTCGCGCTGCTGGCGAGGGCCGTCGGCGTGGCCGGAGTGGCCGGCGCCCTCGGCCTGGCGCTGGTGGTGTGGGCGGGGTTCCCGGTGGTGATCCTGGCGGGCTCGGTGCTGCACGAACGGGTCCCGGTTCCGTTGGCGGCGTTGCACGCAGGCGACTGGCTGGTGAAGATCGCGGTGGTGGCGGTCGTGCTGGGAGCGTGGCGGTGATGGCGGCGGTGTTGCTCGAGGGAGTGGCGTTCGGCGAATCCCCGCGCTGGCACGACGGCCGGCTCTGGTTCGCCGACTGGCTGGCCCACGAGATCGTGGCGGTCACCCCGGCGGGTGAGCGCGAGGTGGTGTTCCGCGCGGACTTCCCGACGATGCCGATGTGTTTCGACTTCCTCGACGGCCGGCCCCTGATCGTGTCTTCGTCGGACGGTCTCCTGCTGCACCTGGCCGAGTCCGGCTTGACGACCCACGCCGACCTGGGCGGCACCGGCTTCAACGAGCTGGTGGTGACCGCGGCCGGCGGCTGCTACGTCAACGGCGGCGGCTTCGACCTGATGGCGGGAGAGCCCTACCGGCCGGGATCGATCCGGTACGCGGACCCGGACGGCTCGGTCCGCCGGGTGGCGGAGGACATCGCGTTCGGCAACGGCATGGCCCTGACCCCGGACGGGTCGACGCTGATCGTGGCCGAGTCGTACGCGAACCGCCTGACGGCGTTCTCGATCGGCCGGGACGGCGGGTTGACGGACCGTCGCACCTGGGCAGACCTCGGCGACGGAGTACCGGACGGCATCGCGCTCGACGCGTCGGGTGCGGTGTGGGTGTCGGACGTACCGCATCGGTCGTGCACACGGGTCCGCGAAGGGGGCGAGGTGCTGGAGACGCTGACGTTCGACCGCGGGTGCTTCGCGTGCGCGCTGAGCGAGGACACGTTGTACGTGGTGGTCCAGGAGTGGCGCGGCCTCGACGGAGTGGGTGCGGCGGCGGAGCGGACGGGACAGATCCTGGCCCATCCGGTGCCGGTGGGGCGCGCCTAGTTATCCACAATGGGTTTGGTTGTCCACAGATTTCGCGAGCACCCGTTTTTGCAGGTCAGCGGCGGTAGACTGGACCAGGGGACGCCCCCCGGGACAGGGCGGGGGCTGCCCTGGCTTCGTTTCTGGTGGCATTGCCACACCGCTCAGGCTGTTACGTCCGAGCCTGCCCACCTCGGGCTGGACCCGCTCTCAGCTGGCGAGGTCCGCGGGTCCCACCCGGTGGCGATGGCCCGCAGCGGAATTCCGGGCTCGCTCAGGCAAGCCGAGCACCGCGGACATCACCGGTCCGGCCTCGGCGGCTGCCGGGGCAGTGGCTGTCCACCGGTTTCGCGGTGTGGTGGTCAATCCCGGGACGCCACAGCTTCCTGACCCGGGCATCCGACTGTTTCGAGCATGCTGGCCGGAACGGACGACGCGGCCGAGTCATGACGGCCGCGTCGTCCTTCCACTCCTGATCAACGAGGCCGACGTGCCCCGGCCCGAGTCCCGGCCGAAAACGCCGCCGCGCCGCCGCTGCGGCGACCGCCCGTCGCCGATGCTCCCGCATGACCTGTCTTCGCCGCGCTGCCCGATCGGCGCTTGGCCCCGGGGGCACCTCCGCGCCCCGCGTCGGACGAACGCGGCTGCTGCTCCTTCGAGCCCGCCCGCGCACGCTGGCCGCCGCGGTTCTCCTTCGGCGCGCCACTCCGGCGGCCGCGGCCGCCGGCCGGTGCCGCACCCGTGGCGGAAATCTTCTTCGGGCGGTTGTCCACCGCCGGGGCCTTCGAGAACGTCCGCTCGCCCGGGGCCAGCTCCGCCAGCAGCGGGTGACCCGGGCCCAGCTGGGTCGTCGTCGGCTTGATGCCCGCCTTGCGCGTCAGGTCGCGGACGTCGCGGACCTGCGCGTCCGTCATCAGTGTCACCACCGTGCCCGACGCCCCCGCGCGAGCCGTGCGGCCCGAACGGTGCAGGTACGCCTTGTGCTCCACCGGCGGGTCCGCGTGGATGACCAGCCGCACGTCGTCGACGTGGATGCCGCGCGCCGCGATGTCGGTGGCCACCAAGGTGCGCGCAGTTCCCGACGAGAACGCCTCGAGGTTGCGCGTCCGGGCGTTCTGGCCCAAGTTGCCGTGCAGTTCCACCGCCGGGACGCCCGAGGCCACCAGCTTGCGCGTCAGTGCCTTCGCGCGGCTCTTCGTCCGCGTGAACACCAGCGTGCGGCCCGGCGCCGCCGTCAGGTCGACCAGCACCGGCAGCCGGTGGGTCTCCTCCAGGTGCAGCACGTGGTGCTCCATCGTCGCCACCGGCGACTGCGCGGAATCGACGCTGTGCGTGATCGGGTCGTTCATGAAGCGCTTGACCAGCACGTCGACGCCGTTGTCCAAGGTCGCGGAGAACAGCATCCGCTGCCCGCGCGACGGCGTCGCGTCCATGATCCGCCGGACCTCGGGCAGGAAGCCCAGGTCGGCCATGTGGTCGGCCTCGTCCAGCACGGTGATCTCGATGGCGTCGAGCTTCACGTGGCCCGAGCGCATGTGGTCGGCGAGCCGGCCGGGGCAGGCGACGACGATGTCCACGCCGTCACGCAGGCGCGTGATCTGCGGGTTCGCCGAAACGCCACCGAAGATGGTCGTCACGCGAAGGCCCAGCGGCTTGGCCAGGGGCAGGATCGACGCCTCGATCTGCGTCGCCAGCTCCCGCGTCGGCGCCAGGATGAGCGCGCGGGGACGGCCGGGCTTGCGCCGCGTCGGGCCCGCGGCGAGGCGGGCCAGCACGGGCAGCACGAAGCCGTACGTCTTGCCGGAGCCGGTGCGGCCGCGCCCCAGCACGTCGCGTCCGGCGAGGGTGTGCGGCAGGGTCGCCGCCTGGATCGGGAACGGCTCGGTGACGCCCTGGCCGGCCAGTGCGGCCACGAGGGGAGTCGGCAGGCCGAGTTCAGCGAAAGTGCTCATAAGTGCGTGCGGGCACGTGAATGCCCTGGTCTCCGTAACCTGAGAAGGGTTGTCCTGCCCGGCGCAGACCGGTCAACGGCCGCGGCGCGTGGTAGTCGACAACAGCAGCGGGCCGAGGCAGAACTGAGCGGCCCGCATGATCAGTATAGCGGGTGAGGGTGACGTACCCCCAGTGAGATTGCCCGCACTCGCGCGAGCTTGCTAAGTTACCGGTCGGTAATCGAGGAGGACGACCATGCTGCTGAACCCGCGCGAGTACGACCCGGCGCACTTCGACGCCGAGACGCGGCGCCTGCTGCGCGCCACCATCGACTGGTTCGAACAGCGCGGCAAGGCGAAGCTGACCGAGGACTACCACAACCGCACCTTCTACGCGGACTTCCTCGAGTTCGCGGGCAAGGAAGGCCTGTTCTCGACGTTCCTGACCCCGGCGGCGAACGGAGGTGGCCACCCGGACAAGCGCTGGGACACCAGCCGCGTCGCCGCGCTGTCGGAAATCCTCGGGTTCTACGGCCTCAACTACTGGTACCCCTGGCAGGTGACCATCCTCGGCCTCGGCCCGGTGTGGCAGAGCGGCAACGACGTCGCCCGCCGGCGCGCCGCGGAGGCCCTCGACGCCGGGGGAGTCGGCGCGTTCGGGCTGTCCGAAAAGGACCACGGCGCCGACATCTACTCCTCCGACATGGTGCTGACGAAGGACGGGGACGGCTACCGCGCCACCGGCTCCAAGTACTACATCGGCAACGGCAACTGTGCGCGCACTGTCTCGGTCTTCGGACGCATCGACGGCGTCGACGGCCCCGGCCAGTACGTCTTCTTCTACGCCGACTCCGAACACCCGAACTACCACGTGGTGAAGAACGTCGTGCCGTCGCAGATGTACGTCGCCGAGTTCCGGCTCGAGGACTACCCCGTGCACGCCGAGGACATCCTGCACGTCGGCGCCGAGGCGTTCAGCGCCGCGCTGAACACGGTCAACATCGGCAAGTTCAACCTCTGCTTCGGCGGCATCGGCATGGCGACGCACTCGCTGTACGAGGCCGTCACGCACGCGCACAACCGCGTCCTCTACGGCAAGCCGGTCACCGACTTCCCGCACGTCCGCCGGGAGTTCGTCGAGGCGTACGCGCGGCTGGTCGGGATGAAACTGTTCTCCGACCGCGCCGTCGACTACTTCCGCAGCGCGCACGCCGAAGACCGCCGCTACCTGCTCTTCAACCCGATCACCAAGATGAAGGTGACGACGGAGGCGCAGAAAGTGATCGGCCTGGTCGCCGACGTCGTGGCGGCCAAGGGCTTCGAGGCCGACACCTACCTGGCGATGTCCAAGAACGACATCGACGGCCTGCCGAAGCTGGAAGGCACCGTGGCCGTCAACTTGGCGCTGATCGCGAAGTTCATGCCGAACTACCTGTTCGCGCCGCAGGAGTACGCGCCGGTGCCGACCCGCACCGACGCCGCGGACGACGAGTTCCTCTTCCGCCAGGGCCCGGCGCGCGGCCTGTCGAAGGTCCGGTTCCACGACTGGAAGACCGCCTACGCCGAGGCCGCGCACATCCCGAACGTCGCGCTGTTCACCGAGCAGGCCGGTTACCTGGTCAAGCTGCTCACCGAGGCGGCGCCGGACGAGGCGCAGCAGGCCGACCTCGACTTCGGGCTCGCGCTCACCGAACTGTTCACGCTGATCGTGTACGGCCAGCTCATCCTGGAGCAGGCCCGCATCACCGGCCTGGCCGACGAGGTCGTCGACCAGCTCTTCGCGGTGCTGGTCCAGGACTTCAGCGCCGCGGCGGTGGACCTCCACGGCAAGGCGAGCTCGACCGAGGCCCAGCAGGCGATCGCACTGGCCGCGCTGCGCAAGCCGGTGGTGGACGCCGCCCGCTTCGAGAACGTCTGGGCGCGCGTGCGGGAGCTCTCCGGGGTCTACGCTATGCACCCGTGATGGCGCGGAAGTACCGGCTGGGCGTGGCCCGCAGGACAGTGAACGTGCTCGTGAAGGCGTTGCTGGCGCGCGGGATCCCGGCCGCGGGCAGCACCGGGTTCCTGCTGACCACGCGGGGACGCAAGAGCGGCGCCGACCGGACCACGCCGGTCAACGTCGTCGAGGTCGACGGCGAGCGGTGGCTCGTGTCGCCGTACGGGCGGGTCGGCTGGGTGCACAACCTGCGCGCCGAGCCCACCGCCCGGCTGTGGCGCGGCCGCCGTCGCGAGACGTGGGCGGTCGAGGAGGCCGACGCCGCGACCGCCGGCCCGGTGCTGCGCGCCTACGTCCGCAAGATTCCGGTGACAGCGCCCTTCTTCGACGCCAAGCCGGGCGACCCGGCCGAGACGTTCGCCGCAGAAGCCGATCGACACCCGGTGTTCCGGTTGGCAAGATCGCGAGCGTGAAGCGAGAGCGGGCGGCGGAGCTGATCTGGGACGCGTGGCTGACCGGCAAGCGGCTGGAAGGGCTCCCCGACGACGCCCGCCCGGGCGACCTCGCCGAAGGCATGGCGGCGCAGGCGGCCCTCGCCGAGCTGGCCGGGCCGGTGTCCGGCTGGAAGATCGCCGCGACCACCGTGTACGCGCGCCAGTACCTCGACGTCCCCGGCCCGCTGCCGGGCGCGATGTTCGAGCGGTTCCACCACGTCGAAGGCGAACCGGTGCCGGCCGACACGATGACCATGGGCGTCGCCGAACCCGAGTTCGCCTTCCGGCTCAAGGCCGACCCGGGGTTGTCGCCGTCGCTGGCCGGGGTGCTCGACGCGGTCGACACGATGTTCCTGGCGATCGAGCTGCCGGACAGCCGCTACACCGACCACCGCCACGCGGGCGGCCCGCAGCTGCTGGCCGACGCGGCGTGCGCGGGCCGGTTCGTCGAAGGCCGCCCCGTACCGGGGTGGCGCGACCTCGACCTGCCCCGCCGCCCGGTGGTCCTCCACGCCGACGGCGAGGAGTTCTCCCGCGGCAGCGGCAGCCTGGTGCTGGGCGACCCGCGCCTGGCGCTGCACTGGCTGGCGATGGAGCTGCCCCGCCACGGCCGCGCGTTGCGCCCGGGCGACATCGTGACGACCGGAACGGCGACCCCGCCGTGCCCGATCCGGGCCGGCGGCCACGTGGTCGCGGACTTCGGCGAGCTGGGCAGTGTGGAGGCGCGGTTCCGGCCGTCCCGGCTAGGGTGACGACGTGCTGACGTTCCGTGCGGGTTTCGTCGTGCTGGCGCTGGTCGTGGCGGGACTCGACGCGGGGTTCTGGTGGTTGACCCGCAGCCCCCACCAGACGACGGCGCGAATCGGTTTCGTCGCGGGTTTCGTGCTGCTCCTGGCCCTGCTGGCGGCAGTCGCGGGGCTCGTGCGCTGGGAGGTCGCGGCACCGCTGGCGGCGGCGTCGACCTCGGGCCTGTTCGTCGTCGGCGCGGCCGCGATCTTCAGCGTCGGCCTCGGGTTCCTGCTGGCGGCGGTGGTGGAGGCGGCGCTGGTCCGCCGGCTGGTCCTCAGCGCGTCCCCGGCCGGCTGGCGCGGCGGAACGGGCCTGATCAGCTCGGCGGCCGCGGTGGTGCCGGCCGTCCTCTTCGCGGCCGGCCTGCTCCTGCTCCGCTGAGGCGGCGTTCACTCACTCCTTCAGTGCCGCGCCGGCCAGGACGATGGATTTCGTGACGTCCTCCAGGTCCGGGGTGTCGTCGGTGACCATCGCCTCCTCGGGGTGCCACTGCGGCGTCCACACGAGGCCGGGCTCGATGATCCGGAAGTCGCCGAACAGGTCCCGGATCTCCTGCGCCGTCCGCCAGATGACCGGACTGCCCGACTCGTCGTACCGCTGCTTGATCCTGGTCAGCATCGCGGCGGAGTCCTCCGGCACGCCTTCGTTGGTGACGTGGGAGATGCCGAGGTAGGACCCGGGCGCGATCAGGTCGCGGTAGGTGCTGACGAGGTGCGGTCCGAGGTCCTCGGACGCGGCGCTCCCGGCGGCGGGCAGCTGCTGGATGTGCAGGACGGCGATCATCAGCAGCCCGACCGGTTCGGCCAGGTCGATCACGCCGGTCTCGGCGATCTTCTCCCACAGCCCGGTGGGATCGCGCAGGTCGCCCTGGATGGCCGTGTGCCGGTCTTCGTCACCGTACTGGCGCAGCAGGCTCCGGGAGTGCGCGACGGCCACCGGCTCGTGGTCGACGTAGGCGACCCGCACCTGCCCGGGCGCGACCTGCTCGGCGACTTCGTGGGCGTGCCCCATGGTCGGCACCCCGGAGCCCAGGTCGATGAACTGCCGGATGCCCTGCTTGGTGAGGTACCGGACGAGCCGGTGGAGGAACAGCCGGTTCGACCGAGCGATCGGGCGCAGGATCGAGAACTCGTTCAGCAGTTTGTCCGCGAATTGCCGATCTATTTCCCAGTTGGCGTCGCCACCGAGGTAGTAATCGTAGATCCGGGCGATGCTCGGCCGGCTCAGATCGACTCCGGCCGGCGGGAACGGTTCGTTTCCCGATGTTGTCATTGTTCGCTCCCCGGTGGCGTTCGTGACGGGAACATCGTATTCGGTGCCTTCGCCGGTCACCCGTGGCATCAGGGTGACCTCCGGTGCCGTTCGAGGGCTTTTTCGAGAACGGCGTGTGTCTGCTCGGGGCCGAGGGCGGAGCTGCTCAACCGGTTCCAGTGCTCGTACAGGCGGCCGAGGTCGAGTCCGCCCGGATCGGTGGTGACCAGGGTGCCCAGCAGGTCGCTGTAACCGAGCGCGGGTTCCGGTTCCGCGAATTCCATGATCGTGAAGTCGGGATCGACGTGCAGGCGCTCGGCGAAGGGAACCACCCGGATGTCGATGTTGGGATTCCGGTCCGTGAGTTCGAGCAGGTGTTTCAGCTGGTCGACCGCGACGTATTCGTTGACGGTCACGCACTGGACGACGCGTTCGACCGCGCTTTCGCTGATGAGGAACTCGTAGTGGCAGCCGGGGTTTTCGGTGAAGGCCTTGATCGTGCGCGCGGCGCGGCCGGCGACCGCCTCGGCGATGTCGTCCAGGTCGTGTTCGTGGAATTGCGCGATCATGTAGCTCTCGGCTTGCATCAGTCCCTTGAACCGTTCGCCGGTCCAGCTCCGGATCCTGGTCGCGGATGGTTCGGCGGCCAGGATCCGGCGGAACCACGGCGCGCCGGAGCCGGGCAGGTCGCGGTCCCGGGCCTCCCGGCCGCGTTCGTTGGCCCGGTTCAGCCGCAGGAGTTCGGCTCGCTCGTCCTCGGTGGCGCCGAGGCTCGGCAGGATCTTGACCAGGACTCCGGCGCTGAGCGGGTAGCCCATTTCCAAGCGGCTGATCATGCTCTGGTGGTAGCGAACCCGCTCGGCCAGCTGTTCCTGCTTCAGCCCGGCGCGCTTGCGCAGAGCGCGGACCTTGAGACCGAGCTGCCGGCGCAGCTCGGAGTCGTCCGGCGATGAGGAGGAGGGCGGCCGCGGCACGTCAGGTCGTCCAATCGGGAGGCTTGAGGCCCCGATCATAGTAGCCGTGCGGGCTTGGACGCACACGCTCAGTGGCCCGGGCGGCCGGCCCTCAGTTCCCGGTGTTCACGGCCGTGTGGTGCCGTCCGGTGCGGTGCCGCGCGGCCCGCCGGACCGGAAGGCTGCCCGGTGCAGTCCGCGGGTGAACGCTTCCCACTCCGAGTCCGAAAACACGAGGATCGGACTGTCGGCCAGTTTGGAGTCCCGGATCGCGACCAGGCCGGGCCGGTCCAGGTTGATTTCGACGCAGTCCCCCTGATCCGGGCCGCACAACGGGCTCCGCTGCCAGGCGTCCGCACTGAACGCGTCCTGGACGGTCATCGGGTCGTAGCTGTTCATTTTTCCGGCTCCCCCGTGTCAAGCACCCGTCTCGGGCTGAATATGCAACGTATTCAGACTTAGATCTTGAATATTCAGATGGCAAGAGCGGTGGGGAGACTTCGCCGCCGTGGGTGACTTTTTCACTCGATCAGCGCTGGTGGTGGTGCACGTGCGCCTGCAGGTGCCCGGCGCCGGCGTGCTCTTCCGGCCCCGGCGTTCGCCGGGTGTCGCGGGTTTGCCCGATTTGCTCGCCCGGGTGGACTGTTGACGGACGAGTGGCGCGCTCGCGTGCGGGCGCCGGGCCGGGGCGTCGCGCGTCCGCTGCATATTCCGGCCGGAATCTGGAATATCCGTCGGTGGTTCCCGTCCCCGGCGATGGCGCAATTTCCGCTAGGCCGTTGGGCTGAGTGCGGCCGTACGACGGTAGTACGCAGAGTGAATGATCGCCGGTGGGTTGCGCAGGCAACTGTCGCGAAGGCGGGACACTCTGCGTCATCCGGGTGATCGGAACGGTCCGGAATGCGTGCGACGGACGCCGGCACCGGACCTGCGCACCGTTGTGGCGGTCCGGCTAGCTTGATTCCCGTACCGGGCTTCATCCCCTTTCCACCGGAGTGCACGACATGCGATTCACCGTTCCGCCGCCGCGACCGGCGCCGGCGCGACCCGAGGCGGCGACCGGGTGACGGCGCGGCCGGCCGGCGGGCCCCCTTTCCGGAGCGGCCCGTCCGCGACGATCTCCGCGGGCTCGCACCAGAACGGCGGCGCCTCGTGCGTGCGCCGGCTGGGGGCGCCGGTGCGCCGGGAGCCCGGGAGGAAGCGATGAGCCGCCACGAAGCGCGGCGAGGACCGCGGATCAGGGGGCGCACGGCACTGGGGCAGGTTCCCTCGACCGACGCCTTCGACACCGCGACGAAGAAGTCGCCGCTGACCCTCGACGAGCGCAAGCTGGTGCTGTTCCTGCTCGTCGCCCTGGCCGACGAGCGGGGGACGCTCACCCGGACGCGGCAGCGCCTCGTCGAAGCCTTCGGGGACCGGGATCGGCATTGGTGTGCCGGCAAGACCGAAGACGCGCTCCTGCACCTGCTGGCCAAGTCCGTCGGCCGGAGCGCGACCACTCCGCCGCCGTGGGAGCGGATCGTCGAGATCGTGGGTGTCGCGGTGCCGCCTGCTCGTCAGGACGTGGTGCTGGGCCAGGCGGCGGCGCTCTTCGCGCGGAGCGTCGGCTGGGAGCGGCCGACCCCCGGCTACGACGGGCCGTTCTCGGTGCCGGAGTGGATCGAGGAACCGGTCGTCACCATCGAGATGATCGTCGACGGCTGGGCGGACCCGGCCGCGGCACCCGGCCGGGACGGGCGGCGGCCCGAGCCCGGGCCGGTGGTCCCCGTTCGGCGCGTCCCGCCGGGACCCGCCGAAGGTGGATCGCCGCGGCCCGTGGTGCCGAGATCGCCTCGCGCGGCCGTTCACCCGATCGACGACCCGGTGGCGCTGCGGGAAGTCATGCTGGCGGTCGCCGGAGCGGCCCACCGCCTCGACGGGCAAGTCGAGACGCTGAGGGTGTCGCTCAACGCGCACCAGCTCGCGAACTGGAAGCTGCGGTCGGAGAACCAGCGGCAGCGCAGCCTGCTCGAACAGCTGCTGCGCGAGAAGTACCCGGGAGCGACCACCGACACGATCCGGCAACTGATCGCCGAGCAGTTGCGCACGATCATCACCGCTGACCCACCCGAATCCCGTCCGTCGCTCGGGTGACCCCGGGCGACCGCGGCGGGGGAACTGAACGGGAACTGAAGAATCCGGCAGGGTGGCGGAATTCGTTCAGTTGCCGATCAGTTGAAGAACAGTGCCGGGTCAGTTCCGTTTCCCGGAACTGAAAGAGAACTCGTCGGCCACATAAGTTCCACTTGTCGAGCCGGATACCGGTCGTCGCGAGCATCGACCGTTGGCCGCGAAATGGTTTCCCGGCGCATTGATTGCCGGTTAGGCTCGAAAGCGTCGCCTGCTCAGCAAAAAATCGGAACGTCCCTGGAGGTCTGCTGTGCCCGCAGAATCGGCCGGTTTCCGGTCGGCGACCGTCGCGTGGCGCCGGTCGCCGACGTATGGCGCGTCGCGCGGGGCTCGATGGGGGAGCACGAAAAACCCTGGTGGAGCCGGGTATCGATGACCTCGGCGCGCACCCATGCGCCGGGGCTCCTCCGCGAGGAGGAGCCGGAAGGCTGCGAACGCGGCCGAAAGAATCGAGGAGAACGAATGTGTGGAAAACATCGGAAAAGGGAGGCCAGCAGGGCCGGGTGTGTCGTGATCGTGGTGTTCACGATGCCCCTGCTCATCCTGCTGACCGCCCTCGCTGATCAGGCTCCGCACCTGATCGGCTGAATCCGGCCCCTCTCCTGGAAGAACCGTGGCGCGGGGCCGGAACACCGGCCGGTCCCGCGCCGCTCAGTATCGCATCTCCGCTGCAACCTGAGAACAGTTGCGCCCCTATGGGGTGGCCCACAACGACGAATGGACCACGTGATGCCTTCCGAACGCCACAACAGGAGCTGCACTTTCGTCGCTGCCCGCATCCGGCTCGGGGTTCCGCGCGCGGACGGGCGGCGGGCGGGTGAACGTGACCGGCAGGTGCACCTGGTCCTCCTGCCCGACGACCGGCCGGCTCCGCCGGTGCTGGAAACCCTGTGCGGCGACCCGCTGGCCCGCGAGGCGACGGAGTTGCTCGACCACATCGCGGGCATGCCCTGCATCCGGTGCCTGGCGCAGGTTCCGGACGCCGGGCGAGCGGCGCGCGACGACCGCCGTTCGGCGTAGGCCGCCGGAACCGGCGGCACTGTCGCACCACAAAGGCGGGCCACCCGGAGGTGACCCGCCTCGGCCGGCAGCAAGGCCTACTTGCCGAACCCGGCTCGGCGCAGTGCGTCGGCCATCGATCCGCTCGCGTTGCCGCCGCGGTCCCGGCCGCCGCCGCCGCCACCGCCGCCACGCCGGTCACCGCCGCCGCTGCCGCCGCGGCGCTGGCCGCCACCCTGGCCGCCACCCTGGCCGCCACCTTGACCGCCGCCCTGGCCGCGGTCTCGGCGGTCGCCGCCGCGGTTGGCCGAGGGTGCGCCCGGCTCGTCGTCCAGGCGCAGCGTCAGCGAGATCCGCTTGCGCGGCACGTCCACGTCGAGGACCTTCACCTTCACGATGTCCCCGGGCTTCACGACCTCCCGCGGATCCTTCACGAAGTTCTTCGACAGCGCCGAAACGTGGGCCAGGCCGTCCTGGTGCACGCCCACGTCGATGAACGCGCCGAACGCCGCCACGTTCGTCACGACACCTTCCAGGCGCATGCCCGGCTTCAGGTCGCCGATCTTGTCCACGCCCTCGGCGAACGTCGCCGTCTTGAAGGCCGGTCGGGGGTCGCGGCCCGGCTTGTCGAGCTCCGACAGGATGTCCGTCACCGTCGGGAGACCGAACTGCTCGTCGACGAACTCGGCCGGCCGCAGCGAAGACAGCGTGCGCGTGTTGCCGATCAGTGCCCGGATGTCCGTGCCGGTCTTCGACAGGATCCGGCGGACCACCGGGTACGCCTCCGGGTGCACCGCGGAGGAGTCGAGCGGGTCGTCGCCGTCCGGGATGCGGAGGAAGCCCGCGCACTGCTCGAACGCCTTCGGGCCGAGCCGCGCGACCTCCTTCAGCGCCATCCGGGACCGGAACGGCCCGTTCGTGTCGCGGTGGGCGACGATGTTCTCCGCCAGGCCCGTCGTGATGCCCGAGACCCGGGTCAGCAGCGGCGCCGACGCCGTGTTGACGTCCACGCCGACCGCGTTCACGCAGTCCTCGACCACCGCGTCCAGCGAGCGCGACAGCGAAACCTCGGACAGGTCGTGCTGGTACTGCCCGACGCCGATCGACTTCGGGTCGATCTTCACCAGCTCGGCCAGCGGGTCCTGCAGCCGGCGGGCGATCGAGACCGCGCCGCGCAGCGAGACGTCCATGTTCGGCAGTTCCTGGGAAGCGAACGCCGACGCCGAGTACACCGAAGCGCCCGCCTCCGAGACCACGGCCTTCGTCAGCTTCAGTTCCGGGTGTTTCTTGATCAGTTCCTGGGCCAGCTTGTCGGTCTCGCGCGACGCCGTGCCGTTGCCGATCGAGATCAGCTCGACCTGGTGCCGGGCGCACAGTGCCGCGAGTTCCGCGATCGACTGGTCCCACTTGTTCGCCGGCTGGTGCGGGTAGATGACGTGGGTGTCGACGACCTTGCCGGTCGCGTCCACGACCGCCACCTTGACGCCGGTCCGGAAGCCCGGGTCCAGGCCCATGGTGGCGCGGGTGCCGGCCGGCGCGGCCAGCAGCAGGTCGCGCAGGTTGGCCGCGAACACGCGCACGGCGTCGTCCTCGGCCGCCTGGCGCAGCCGCATCCGCAGGTCGATGCCCAGGTGGAGGAGGATCTTGGTGCGCCACGCCCAGCGGACGGTGTCGCCGAGCCACTTGTCGCCCGGCCGCCCCTGCTGGGTGATGCCGAACTTCGCGGCGATGCGGTGCTCGTAGTCGGTCGGCCCGACCTGCGGCTCGTCCGTGGGCTCCGCGGGCGCCATCGTGAGGTCGAGGACCTCCTCCTTCTCGCCGCGCAGCATCGCCAGGATGCGGTGCGAGGGAAGCTTGGTGTACGGCTCGGAGAAGTCGAAGTAGTCGGAGAACTTCGCGCCTTCCTCCTCCTTGCCGGCGCGGACCTTGGCCACCAGGTGCCCCTGGCCCCACATCTTCTCGCGCAGCTCACCGATGAGGTCGGCGTCCTCGGCGAACCGCTCGACGAGGATCGCGCGGGCGCCGTCGAGGGCCGCCTGCGTGTCCGCGACACCCTTGTCCGCATCGACGAACACCGCCGCGGCGGCCTGCGGATCGGTCGACGGGTCGGTCAGCAGGCCCTCGGCCAACGGCTCCAGACCCGCTTCGCGCGCGATCTGCGCCTTCGTCCGCCGCTTCGGCTTGTACGGGAGGTAGATGTCCTCGAGGCGCGACTTCGTGTCCGCCGCCAGGATCTGGGCTTCCAGGGCCTCGTCGAGCTTGCCCTGGCTGCGGACGGACTCGAGCACGGCGAGCCGGCGCTCGTCGAGTTCCCGCAGGTAGCGCAGCCGCTCCTCGAGCGTGCGCAGCTGCGCGTCGTCGAGCATGCCGGTGACTTCCTTGCGGTAGCGCGCGATGAACGGCACGGTCGACCCGCCGTCGAGCAGCTCGACAGCGGCCTTGACCTGCCCTTCGCGCACGCCCAGTTCTTCGGCGATCTTCTGCTCGACCGACACGCTCACTGCAACACGCTCCCGACTGACCTGGATCCGATCGTCACATTCTGCCGTTTCCGCCGCCCCGACTTTCGGATGGGGCTCCTTGACAATCAGATTGGTCTAGTCCACTTTGTGGTGACCTGCCTCACCAGTGTCACGGAGGTCGCCCGTGGTCCCCAAGGTCCGCTTCGCTCTGCTTTCCTTACTTTCCGTGGTGACGCTGTGTCTCGGCGTGACCTTCGTCCTCGCCGGCAGCGCTTCGGCGGCGAACATCCTGGCCAACCCCGGTTTCGAGGCCGGGACGACGGGCTGGACGTGCACCGGCACGGCGTCCGCGGTGAGCTCGCCGGTGCACAGCGGCAGCCGCGCCCTCAGCGCGACGCCGTCGTCCTCGGACAACGCCCAGTGCTCCCAGACGCTGACCGTCTCGGCGAACACCGCGTACAAGCTGTCCGGCTGGGTCCAGGGCAGCTACGTCTACCTGGGTGTTTCCGGCTCCGCGACGGCCAGCACGTGGACGCCCGGCGCCGGCGGCTACCAGCAGCTGTCGCTGAGCTTCACGACCGGCTCGAGCACGTCGCTGACGGTCTACTTGCACGGCTGGTACGGCCAGCCGGTGTACTACGCCGACGACGTCAGCCTCGACGGTCCCGGCACCCCGCCCACGACCACCACCCCGACCACGCCCACGACGCCGACCACGCCCACCACCTCGACCACGCCGCCGACGACGACCACCACGCCGCCGACGACGACCACGACGCCGCCCACGCAGGGTGACCTGCCGAAGCACGTCCTGACGGGCTACTGGCAGAACTTCTACAACGGCGCCAAGGCACTGAAGCTGGCCGATGTCCCGACGAAGTACAACATCATCGCGGTGTCCTTCGCGGACGCCACCGGCGCGCCCGGCGCGGTGAGCTTCACGCTCGACTCGGGCCTGTCTTCGCAGCTCGGCGGCTACACGGACGCCCAGTTCAAGGCCGACATCAAGACGGTGCAGGCGCGCGGCCAGAAGGTGATCATCTCGGTCGGCGGCCAGAACGGCACGATCAGCGTCGCGGACTCGACGTCGGCGAACAACTTCGCGAACAGCGTCAAGACACTGATCGCCAACTACGGCTTCGACGGCGTCGACATCGACCTGGAGAACGGCATCAACGCCACGTACATGGGCCAAGCGCTGCGGAGCATCTACAACGGCGGTGGCAAGGTCATCACGATGGCGCCGCAGACGATCGACATGCAGTCCACGCAGGGCGGCTACTTCCAGCTCGCGCTGAACATCAAGGACATCCTGACGATCGTCAACATGCAGTACTACAACTCCGGCTCGATGAACGGCTGCAACGGCAACGTCTACTCCCAGGGCACGGTCGACTTCCTGACGGCGCTGGCCTGCATCCAGCTGCAGGGCGGCCTGCGCGCGGACCAGGTCGGCCTCGGCCTCCCGGCTTCGCCCCAGGCGGCGGGCGGCGGCTACCAGGCCCCGGCCAACACGGTGTCGGCCCTGAACTGCCTGGCCCGCGGCACGTCGTGCGGCAGCTTCAAGCCGTCGGCGACGTACCCGTCGATCCGCGGCGCGATGACGTGGTCGATCAACTGGGACGCCTCGAACGGCTACGCGTTCGCCAACACGGTCTCGGCGGGCCTCGCGGGCCTGCCGTAACCGCGAGCTGAGTGGCCCTCCCGGCGGCGCGGTCCGGGAGGGCCTCTTCAGCGGGGCGTCAACGGCAGCCGCAGGGCTCCCGGCGCCTCCGACGGGACCACCGGGTTCTTCGGCGGCACCGGCGCCACCCGGCGGTACGGCGAACCCGGCGCCGGCCTCGGGTCCGGCTCCCCGTGGTTCGGCCAGAACGCCATCGCGCGTTCCGCCTGGGCCGTGATCGTCAACGACGGGTTCACGCCCAGGTTCGCCGAGATCGTCGAGCCGTCCACCACGTGCAGTCCCGGATACCCGTACAGCCGCTGGTACGGGTCCACCACGCCGGTGGCCGGCGAATCCCCGATCGCGCAGCCGCCGATGAAGTGGCCGGTGATCGGGATGTTCGCCAGGTCCGTCCACGCGCCCTGGGGGAGGCCGCCGATCTTCGCCGCCACCCGGCGGGTCACCTCGTGGCCCGCCGGGATCCAGTCCGGCGACGGGGCGCCCGCACCCTGGCGCGTGGTCATCCGGCGACCGAACAGCCCGCGTTTCGTGTACGTCGTCACCGAGTTGTCCAGTGACTGCATCACCAGCAGCCCGATCATCCGCTCCGACCAGTGCCGCGGGTTGTGGATCCGCAGCAGGTCGCGGCGCGAACGCCACAGTTCCCGCAGCCCGAGCACCCAGCGACGGCGGCCCGGGGCCGCGTCCACCAGCACGGTCGCCAGCAGTCCCAGCAGGTTGCTGCCGCGCCCGTAGCGCACCGGCTCCACGTGCGTCACCGCGTCCGGGTGGATCGACGAGGTGATCGCCACCCCGCGCGTGTAGTCCGCGTCCGGGCGCAGTGACCGCGCCGCCAGCACCGCCTCGGAGTTCGTGCGGGCCAGCAGGCCGAGCCGAGGGGACAGCGAGGGCAGCGTCCCGGTGTCCCGCATCCGGTGCAGCAACCGCTGCGTCCCCAGCGCCGCCGCCGAGAACACCACCTGCGAGGCCGTGAACGTCCGGCGGGAACGGCCGCCCGTCCGCCGCGTGCCGACCGCGTACCCGCCGTCGATCGGCCGCACCGACAGCGCCGTCGTCATGGGGTGCACCACGGCACCCGCCCGCTCGGCCAGGTACAGGTAGTTCTTGACCGTCGTGTTCTTCGCCCCGACCCGGCACCCGGTCATGCACTCGCCGCACTGCGTGCAGGAGGTCCGCGCCGGCCCCGCGCCGCCGAAGAACGGGTCCACCCCGGACTGTCCGAAGTAGACGCCGACCGGGGTGCGGCGGTACGTGTGGCCGATGCCCATGTCGTCGGCGACCGAGCGCAGCACCCGGTCCGCGGGGGTCGTCGCCGGGTTCTCGACCACGCCGAGCATCCGCTTCGCCTGGTCGTAGTACGGCGCGAGCTCGTCCTTCCAGTCCGTGATGTGCGCCCACTGCGGATCGGCGTAGAAGCCGTCCGGCGGTTCGTACAGCGTGTTCGCGTACACCAGCGAGCCCCCGCCGACGCCGGAGCCGCTCATCACGAACGTGTTCTTCAGCAGCGTCAGCCGCTGGATCCCGAAGCAGCCCAGCGCGGGTGCCCACAGGTACTTCCGCAGCCGCCACGACGTCTTCGCGAACTCGTCGTCGGCGAACCGCCGCCCGGTCTCCAGCACGCCGACGCGGTAGCCCTTCTCGGTCAGCCGCAACGCCGTGACGCTGCCGCCGAACCCCGACCCGATCACCAGGACGTCGTAGTCCATCAGGCGACCACCCGGTAGTCCGCGAGGTCGAAGCGCCGGGTCCGGCGGTCGTACTCGGTGACCAGGCCCGGCCAGTTGGTCGTCACCCGGCCGTCGGCCTGGCGGTACCAGCTCGTGCAGGCCGTCCAGACGCTGTGGCCGAGCCGCCCCTGCACCTCCCGGTCGTAGGCGTCCTCGACCTCCGGCCGCACGTCCACATAGGACGTACCGGGCCGCGCGAGCCGCTCCACCGCCTGCCGGATGTACCGCGCCTGCCGCTCGATCATGTAGATGATGGACCCGGCGCCGAGGTTCGTGTTGGGCCCGTAGACGCAGAACAGGTTCGGGAAGCCGGGCACGGTCATGCCGAGGTACGCCCGCGCGCCGCCGGACCACTCCTCCTGCAGTGACCGCCCGCCCAGGCCGCGCACCTCCATCCGGTGCAGGAACTCCGTCGCCGCGAACCCGGTCCCGTAGATCAGGACGTCGGCTTCGAGCTCGGTCCCGTCTTCGACCCGCACGCCCTTCTCGGTGATCTCGCGGATCCGCCGCGTCTCGACGTCGACGTCCGGCTGCGCCAAGGCGGGCAGGTAGTCGTTGGTGAACAGGATCCGCTTGCAGCCCAGCGGGTAGGACGGCGTCAGCTTCGCGCGCAGCTCCCGGTCCTTGATGTGACGACGGCGGAGCTGCGCGGTCCGCAGCTCGAACATCTTCGCCAGCAGCGGGTGGCGCGTCATCGCGTAGGTGGCGTACTCGGCGAGCAGGAAGATCCGCAACCGGCCGAGCAGCTGGGTCGGCGGCAGGTGCTCGAACAGCCAGTGCTGCCACCGCCGGTAGTGCGGATCGGACTTCGCCATGACGTACGGCGGCGTGCGCTGGAAGACGGTGACGTGCTGGGCGCGTTTCCGCAGCTCGGGCACGAACTGGACGGCGCTGGCCCCGGTCCCGATGACGGCGACGCGCTTGCCGGCCAGGTCGACGTCGTGGTCCCACCGGGCGGAGTGGAAGGCGTCGCCGGCGAAGCTCTCGCGGTTCGGGATGTCCGGCAGCACCGGCCGCGACAGCTGGCCGACGGCGGGCACGAAGACGTTCGCCTCGAACGTCTCCCCGCCCCGCGTCTCGACGCGCCAGACGCCGCGCTCTTCGTCGAAGGCGGCCCCGGTGACCTCGGTGCGGTACCGGATGTGCGGCTCGAGGCTGTACTTCGCGATGACGCGCCGCAGGTAGGCGAGGATGTCGGGCTGGTGGGAGAACCGCTTCGGCCACCGCGGGTTGGGCTCGAAGGAGAAGGAGTACAGCGGCGACGGGATGTCGCACGCGGCACCCGGGTAGGTGTTGTCCCGCCAGACGCCGCCGGGTTCGGCGGCGCTCTCCAGGATCGTGAAGCCGGTGAACCCCGCGCGCTTCAGCTCGATGGCCGTTCCGATGCCGCCGAATCCGGTGCCGACGATCAGCACCGATGGCCCCTTCGCCGCACTGCTCATGCCGGAAAAGCTACGCACCGGCGGCCTGTGACAACAGGCCACGAACGGTCACTCAATCGAGATTTCCGGCCAGCCTCACTCCGGCGGGAGGACGCGCACCTCGTGCGTCTCCGCGCCCGCTTCCGCCCACTTCACCAGCTCGCCCGCCGACTTCTCCAACGCCGACAGGGTTCGCTTCGGCAGCTTCTCGAACGGCGACAGCCCGATGACCGCCGCCTTCCGCGTCGCTTCGATGTCCCAGAACCCGCGCACCTGGCCGTCGACCAGCAACGTGCCCTTCACCAGGCCGTTGTGCGAGATCACGCGCTTGCGGTAGGCGTCCGAGATCACCCGCGTCCGGTCCGCGTACGACAGGATCATCTGGTCGAACGGCCCCAGCAGCCGCGGCGGTGCCGGGACGTCCTCGTCGGGCACCGTCAGCTCCGGCAGGTCCAGCAGCTCGCGGCCGTCCGGGTCGCGGTAGCGCCGCAGGTCCATCCCGGCGGCCACCTCGCCCAGGCGCGTGATGCCCGCCCACGTCTGCACGTCCGCCACCGTGGCCGGGCCGAACGCGCGCAGGTACCGGGAAATCAGCGCAGCGGGCGAAGGCGGCGACAGGGGAGCGCCGACCCACTCGTTTAGGCACGCGTACGTCGTCTGCCCGGCCTTGCCCCAGACCGCCCGCGGCGGGGTCTGCACCAGCGGCAGCCGGCCCCGGGCCAGGTGCGTCAGGGAGGACGGCGGGGCGTCCCAGGTGCGGGCCAGCTCGGCACCCAGCGCGTTCCCCGGCATCGGGCCGCGGAGGAGCAGCTTCCGCGCGGCCTCGGTGACCTCGTCGTGGTCGAGCGCGGCCAGTTCGCGCGCGTGCAGCGTGTTCTGCTTCAGATCGCGGTCGTAGATGCCCTGGACCACCGGCCGCCAGGCCAGCGCGTCCGCTGCCGTCACCAGGTGGACCGTGCCCCGCATCAGCGCGATCCGCACCACGCGGCGGTTCTCGAGCAGCGCCACGAGCTCCGCCGGCCGGAACCCCGCCAGCCGTGTCCACAGCCCGAAGTACGGCGGGAACGGCGCCTGGGCCTGCAGCCCGGCGAGGTGCTCCACGGCGTCGTAGGCCGACATTTCGGCCCGGCGCAGCAGGAGCTGACGCTCCAGGGTGGCGCGGTTCACGGCTCGGCGGCTCAACGTCTCCACGCCGTCACCCTAACGATCACCGCGGACAGATCCGGTCCTCGATTGGACACGTTCTTCCGGCGTGATCCAGAATTCCGGCCATGGCCGAGCTCGCCGCGCCCGCCGTCGGGGACTGGGACTTCCCGCGTGGCACCGCGAGCATCGAGCTGATGACCCGGTTCGCCGCCGAACGCGGCCTGGCCGCGGCCCGGCTGCTGGCCGGCACGGCACTGACACCGGAGCTGCTGGCGGACCCGTCCGTGCAGGTCGACGCACGCCAGGAGCTGGCCGTCGTCCGGGCGCTGGCCCAGCTGGACGGGGCCGACGCGACGGCACTGGAGCTGGGGCGCCGCTACCGCGTCACCACGTTCGGCATCTTCGGGTTCGCCTGCATCAGCAGCCCGACCTTGCGCGACGCGATGCTGTTCGCGCTCCGCTACTTCGACCTGAGCTTCGCCTTCTGCATCCCGCACGTCGTCCTCACCGCCGACCGGCTGACGCTGGAGCTGGACGACAGCCGCGTGCCCGCCGACGTCGCCCGCTTCCTCGTGCTGCGCGACCTGGCCGCCATCTTCGCCGTCATGCGCGACCTCCTGCCCGGGATCGCGCCGGACGAGCTGACCTTCCGGCACGAGACGGCCACGCCGGAGGACTACCGGGCCGCGTTCGGTATCCGGCCGCGCTTCGGCGCCGACGCCTGCCGGGCGACGCTCGACCCGGCCCTGCTGAGCCGCCCGCTGCCGCAGGCCAACGACCAGACCGTCGCCCTCTGCGCCGCGCAGTGCGAAGCGCTGGTCACGCGCCGCCGTCAGCGGTCGGGCATCTCCCAGCAGGTGCGGGAACGCCTGGTCCGGCTCGGCGGGGTGGACGCCGGGATGGACGAGATCGCCCGCCAGCTCACCCTCAGCACGCGCACCCTGCGCCGCCGCCTGACCGAAGCCGGCACGAGCTACCGGGCACTGGTCGACGAGGTCCGCCAGACGCTCGCCGAGGAACTGCTCGACACCGGCGTGCTGTCGGTCGAGGACGTCGCCTACCGGCTCGGGTACGCCGAGGCGTCGAGCTTCATCCACGCGTTCAAGCGCTGGACCGGGATGACGCCGGCCGCGTTCGCCCGCCGGTTCCGCTCCGCCCGGCGAGGACCGCCGGGTAGGTGATCTTCAGCAGGTTGAGGAGCGCATCGGTGAGGAAGGTGCGCAGGGCCGCGCGGTCGAGCGTGCCGCGGATCAGCCACTCCCGCGACGCCGCCCGCAGCATCCCGCCGAACGAGCGGATCATCGCGCGCAGCTCTTCGCGGCCCTCGGTCACCCCGGTCATCAGCGCGGCCTCCAGCACCCGGTCGGCGGCGATCTCGTCGGCTTCGAGCATGATCCGCTCGATCTCGGGGTCGCGCCCGGCCGCCTCCGGGCCGATGACGGTCAGCCACGCGTCGCGGTTGCGGTCCACGACCTCGATCCAGCGTTCGACGCCGATCGCCAGCCGCTGCTCCATCGTGGTGTCCGGCAGGGCTTCGGTGACCGGCGCGGGCACGATCATCATCTGCCGCACCACTTCCAGGTACAGCTCGCGCTTGCCGCCGAAGTAGTGGTTGATCAGCGGACGCGCCACCCCGGCGGCCTCGGCGATGTCCGAAGTGGACACCGAGGCGTAGCTGCCCGCGCCGAACAGGCGGCGGGCGGCGGCGAGGATCTCCGCGCGCCGCTCGGCCGGTTCCAGCCGGCGGCGCCGGGGCCGCGTCCCACTGGTCATCCGCCCAGCCTCGCGGGGGACCGGCACGCTGTCAACAAGCAGTTGACCCGGTGTCAAAAGAGTGCCTCCGGTGGCGGGCAAGCGGTGTTTCGCTCCACACTTCGTCGTTACGCAACCGGAACAACCCGCCGGTAACTCCCCGGGACCCGGATGCGACGAGACGGCAGGGGACCGGACCGGGGTAGGAGCAGATGAACGAAGACGGCGCGCCGATCCGGCCGGCCGGACGCTGGGTGAGCGTCCGCCTGCAGCATCGTCACGTCAGCTTCGACGAGGGTTTCGAAGCGGACGAACCCCTTCCGGACGGCGACTGCGCGGACGAAGGGTCGGTGTCCTACTCGGGCATCGTGATTTCCGGTTACGACCGGGGCGAGAAGGTGTCCGAGCACTGGATCCCGCTCGGCACGGACCCGTCCGAAGCGGACGACGAGCGATTGATCGGCCAGCTGCGGGAGGCGTTGCTGTGGCAGGCGGGCCGGCCACCGCAGATCGCGGAGGAGTGACCGCTCGCCAGGACGGCTTGAGGTGTCGAGCCCGGCCGGCCCCGACCCGGCCGGGCGGATCGCCTTGAGCGACTACGTCGTCCTGGGCAATGTCGTCCTGCGCGATCTGTGGCGCGCGTGGTGCCCGCCATGCCGCTCGGAGGCGCACACCCTCGAGGCGATCTCCGAGTAGTGGCTCACGTGCGCAGGCCCTCGAAGGCCACCTTGCACACCGCGTCCGCGACCTCCGCCGCCGAGGAGCCACGGCGGGGGCGGTACCACTCGATCAGCGAGTTCACCATGCCGAAGATCAGCCGGGCGGTCACCGACGGGTCGACGTCCGGCCGGATGTCGCCCTCCGCTTCGGCCTGCTTCACCAGGTCCGTCACCAGCCGGTCGAACTCGCGGCGGCGGGTCAGCGCGGCCCGCTCCACCTTCGTGTTGCCGCGGACCCGCAGCAACAGCGTCACGAACGGCAGCCGGTCGGCCAGCACCAGCACGCTGCCGCGCACCAGGTGCTCCAGCCGGTCGATCGCGCGGCCGTCGAGCTGGGCCGTCGCGTCCGCCACCTCGAACAGGCCGTCCAGGGCCCGGTCGACCGCGAGCCGCAGCAGTTCCTCCTTGCTGGGCACGTGGTGGTAGATCGCCGACTTCGTGATGCCGAGCTTGCGGGAGAGGTCCTCCATGCTCGTGCCGTCGTAACCGCGCTCGTTGAACAGCTTCACCGCCACCTGCAGCAGCGATTCGAGGTCGTAGCCGGGCCGGCCGCGGCGCGGGGTGGTCACGGCTTCTCCCGCTGGTCGGCGATCCGCCGCATCTTGCCCATGGACCGCTCCAGGGTGTCCGGGTCGACGACGTCCACCGACACCGTCACGCCGACGCCGTCCTTGACCTGCGAAACCAGCGACGCGGCCGCTTCCTCGCGGGCCGCGGCAGAAGCGTCGTGCCGGGCCTCCACCCGCACGGTCAGGTGGTCGAGCCGCCCGCGCGTGGACCGGACGAGCTGGAAGTGCGGGCTCAGCGCGGGCGTGCGCAGCACGATCTCCTCGATCTGCGTCGGGAAGACGTTGACCCCGCGCAGGATGATCAGGTCGTCGGTGCGGCCGGTCACCTTGGCCATCCGCCGGAACGCCGGCCGCGCGGTGCCCGGGTTGAGCTCGGTCAGGTCCCGGGTGCGGTAGCGGATGATCGGCAGCGCCTGCTTGGTCAGCGACGTGAACACCAGCTCACCGGTCTCGCCGTCGCCCAGGACCTCTTCGGAGTACGGGTCGATCACCTCGGGGTAGAAGTGGTCCTCCCAGATGTGCAGGCCGTCCTTCGTCTCGACGCACTCCTGCGCGACGCCCGGGCCCATCACCTCCGACAGCCCGTAGATGTCGACGGCGTCGAGCGCGAACCGCTCTTCGATCTCGGCACGCATCTGCTCGGTCCACGGCTCGGCGCCGAAGATGCCGACCTTCAGGGAGGACGAACGCGGGTCCACACCCTGGCGCTCGAACTCGTCGAGCAGCGTGAGCATGTACGACGGCGTGACCATGATGACCTCGGGCCGGAAGTCGGTGATCAGCTGCACCTGCCGCGCGGTCATCCCGCCGGACGCCGGGATCACCGTGCAGCCCAGCTTCTCGGCGCCGTAGTGCGCGCCGAGCCCGCCGGTGAACAGCCCGTAACCGTACGCGACGTGCACCTTGTGCCCGGGACGGCCGCCCGCGGCGTGGATCGAGCGGGCCATCACCGTCGCCCACGTGTCGATGTCCTGCTCGGTGTACCCGACGACGGTGGCCTTGCCGGTGGTGCCGCTGGAGGCGTGGATGCGCCGGACCTGCTCCTGCGGCACGGCGAACATCCCGAACGGGTAGTTCTCGCGCAGGTCATGCTTGGTGGTGAACGGGAACTTGGCCAGGTCGGCCAGTTCCTTGCAGTCGTCCGGGTGGACGCCGGCCTCGTCGAACTTCCGCGTGTACGCCGGAACGTTCGCGTACGCGTGCCGGAGTGTCCACTGCAGACGTTCCAGCTGGAGGGCGGCCAGCTCGTCCGCGCCGATGTCCGTCTCGATCATGGTCAGTCCCGTTTCGCGGAGAGGACGCGGCTGCGGCCGCGGAATTCGGCGACGACCTCGGGCCCCGCGGGGGTCTCCCGGTGCACCGTGACGTCGTAGATGCCGTTGCGGCCGTAGCGCGTGCGCTCGGTGGCCGTCGCGACGAGGCGGTCGCCCAGCCGGCCGGCCGCGACGAAGGAGATTTCGGCGCCCGCGGCGACGGTCACCGGGCCGTGGGTGTTGCACGCGCAGGCGAACGCGGTGTCGGCGAGCAGGAAGACGTACCCGCCGTGGGCGATGTCGTGCCCGTTGACCATCGCGGCGGTGATCGTCATGGTCGCCACGGCCCGGCCGTCGCCCGCTTCGACGAGTTCGATGCCCAGTGCGCGCGAGGCCTCGTCGGCGGCGAACATGGTGTGCGCGGCGTTGGTCATGCACTCTCCGTTCCACCGACCGAATGGACGGTCACCTGGCGGTGCCGCTCAGTAAAGGCAGTGCTCCGGGCCGGTGTCAAGCGTCGGGGCCTTCCGATCTTCGGGTCCGGCGGCTACCATGCGATTAACTGAACGTCCGGTAGGTAATTCGGCGAGAGGGACCTGATGGCACTGCTGCGCAGCTACGTCTCCGGGAGCTGGCACACGGCGGCGGACGAGGGCGTCCCGCTGCACGACGCGGCCACCGGCGAGGAGGTCGCCCGGATTTCGTCGGCGGGTGTCGACTTCGGGGCCGCGCTGGCGTACGGCCGGACCGTGGGCGGCCCGGCGCTGCGCGAGCTGACGTTCCACCAGCGTGCGGCCCTGCTCAAGGCGCTGGCCTCCCACCTGCGCGAGCACCGTGAGGAGCTCTACGCCCTCTCGGCTCGCACGGGCGCCACCCTCGGTGACTCGAAGTTCGACATCGACGGCGGCATCGGCGTCCTGTTCAGCTACGGCTCCAAGGGCAAGCGCGAGCTGCCGAACGACACCGTCTACGTCGAGGGCAACGTCGAGCCGCTCTCGCGCGGAGGCACGTTCGTCGCGCAGCACATCGCGACGCCGCTGCGCGGGGTCGCCGTCCAGATCAACGCGTTCAACTTCCCGGTGTGGGGTCCGCTGGAGAAGTTCGCGCCCGCGTTCCTCGCCGGGGTGCCGAGCCTGGTCAAGCCGGCCAGCTCGACGGCGTACCTGACCGCGCGGCTGGTCGAGCTGATCATCGAGTCGGGGATCCTCCCGGAAGGCTCGCTGCAGTTCGTCGCCGGCAGCGTCGGCGACCTGCTCGACCACGTCACCGCGCAGGACCTGGTGTCGTTCACCGGTTCGGCGTCGACCGCGCAGAAGCTGCGGACCCACCCGGCCGTCGTGCGCCACGCCGTCCGCTTCAACGCCGAAGCCGACTCGCTGAACTGCTCGATCCTCGGCCCGGACGCGGTCAAGGGCACGACCGAGTTCGACCTGTTCGTCAAGCAGCTGACCACGGAGATGACGGTCAAGGCGGGCCAGAAGTGCACCGCGATCCGCCGCGCGTTCGTGCCGGCGGAGCTGCTGGACGACGTCGCCGAGGCGGCTTCGGCACGGCTGGCGAAGGTGACCGTCGGCCACCCGGCGTCCGAAGGCGTCCGGATGGGCGCGCTGGCCAGCCTGGAGCAGCGCGAGGAGGTCCGGCGGTCGCTGAAGGCGCTGCTGGACGCCGGGAGCGTCGTGTTCGGCGACCCGGAGCGGGTCGACGTCGTCGACGCCGACGCCGAGCGCGGCGCCTTCATCTCGCCGGTGCTGCTCAAGGCCGACCCCGAGCGCACCGAGCCGCACGAGGTCGAGGCGTTCGGCCCGGTTTCGACGCTGATGCCGTACACGTCCACCGAGCAGGTCGTCGACTTCGCCGCGCGCGGCGGCGGCAGCCTGGCCGGGTCCGTGGTGTCGGCGGACCAGGAGTTCGTGCGCGAGGTCGTCCTCGGCGCGGCGCCGTACCACGGCCGCCTGCTGGTGCTCGACGCCGAGGACGCGAAGGAGTCCACCGGGCACGGTTCGCCGATGCCGCAGCTGGTCCACGGCGGCCCCGGCCGGGCGGGCGGCGGCGAGGAGATGGGCGGCATCCGGGGCGTCCTGCACCACATGCAGCGCACCGCCGTGCAGGGCTCGCCCGCGGTCCTCTCCGCGGTCACCGGCCGCTGGGTCACCGGCGCACCGCGTGCCGAAGGCGACGTCCACCCGTTCCGCAAGTCCCTGGCCGAGCTGCGCATCGGTGACTCGGTCGTCGCCGGGCCGCGGACGGTCACGCAGGAAGACGTCGACCACTTCGCCGAATTCACCGGCGACACGTTCTACGCGCACACCGACCCCGAGGCGGCGGCCGCCAACCCGCTGTTCGGCGGGATCGTCGCGCACGGCTACCTGGTCGTCTCGTTCGCGGCCGGGTTGTTCGTCTCGCCCGAGCCGGGCCCGGTGCTGGCCAACTACGGCCTGGAGAACCTGCGCTTCCTGACCCCGGTCAAGGTCGGCGACTCGCTGACGGTGACGCTGACCGCGAAGCAGATCACCCCGCGGATCGACCAGGACTACGGCGAGGTCCGCTGGGACGCCGACGTCACCAACGCCGAGGGCGAGTCCGTGGCCAAGTACGACGTCCTGACGCTCGTCGCGAAGGAGCAGCCGTGACCGCCACCGTCTCCCTGGAGGAGCACTTCGAGCACACCATCGAGCGCGACCAGCGGATCGAGCCGCGCGACTGGGTGCCCGAGGGCTACCGCAAGACGATGATCCGGCAGATCGCGCAGCACGCGCATTCGGAGATCATCGGCATGCAGCCGGAAGGCAACTGGATCACGCGGGCGCCGTCGCTGCGGCGCAAGGCGATCCTGCTGGCCAAGGTCCAGGACGAGGCCGGCCACGGCCTCTACCTCTACTCCGCGGCGGCGACGCTGGGCGCGGACCGGGCGGACCTGACCGACAAGCTGGTCACCGGCAAGCAGAAGTACTCGTCGATCTTCAACTACCCGACGCTGACCTTCGCCGACGTCGGCGTGATCGGCTGGCTGGTCGACGGCGCGGCGATCTGCAACCAGGTGCCGCTGTGCCGCTCGTCGTACGGGCCGTACGCGCGGGCGATGATCCGGATCTGCAAGGAGGAGTCCTTCCACCAGCGGCAGGGCTACGAACTGCTGATGACGATGATGCGCGGGACGCCGCAGCAGCGCGAGATGGTCCAGGAGGCCGTGAACCGCTGGTGGTGGCCGTCGCTGATGATGTTCGGCCCGCCGGACGCCGACTCGCCGAACACCGCGCAGTCGATGGCGTGGAAGATCAAGCGCCACACCAACGACGAACTGCGGCAGCGGTTCGTGGACATGTCGGTGCCGCAGGCCGAGGCCCTCGGCGTCACGTTCCCGGACCCGTTGCTGAAGTGGAACGCCGAACGCGGGCACTACGACTTCGGCCCGGTCGACTGGGACGAGTTCAAGAACGTGCTGAAGGGCAACGGACCGTGCAACGCGCAGCGGATCGCCCACCGGCGCCGGGCGCACGAAGACGGCGCGTGGGTGCGGGAAGCCGCCGTCGCGCACGCCGGGAAGAAGGAGCGCAAGTGACCGACCTGACGGCCGAAGGTGGCCACGGCGCCGTCCCGCTGGAGGGCGTTCCCGCCGCCCCGGGACCGGTCAAGCACGACTGGCCGCTGTACGAGGTGTTCGTCCGCGGCAAGCGCGGGCTGAACCACGTGCACGTCGGCTCGCTGCACGCGGCGGACGACCGGATGGCCCTGCACCACGCCCGTGACCTCTACACGCGCCGCAACGAAGGCGTGTCGATCTGGGTCGTGCGCGCGGCGGACATCACGGCGTCGTCGCCGGACGAGAAGGACCCGTTCTTCGCGCCCAGCGGCGACAAGGTCTACCGGCACCCGACGTTCTACGACATCCCCGAGGAGGTGCCGCACATATGAGTTTCGACAACGTGTACGAGTCGCTGACCGAAGAGAACGACGCGCGCTGGGCGTTCGGCACCGGCTTCGAGGACCCGCTGTCCGGAGTGGACACTTCGGTACCGTCCGGTGTGGACGGTTCCCGGCTCGCGGCGTACTGCCTGATGCTGGGCGACGACGCGCTGATCTTCTCCCACCGGCTGCAGGAGTGGTGCACGAACGCGCCCGAGCTGGAGGACGAGGTCGCGATCGCGAACATCGCCCTGGACCTGCTGGGGCAGGCGCGGCTGCTGCTCGCCCGCGCCGGCAAGGCGGACGGCTCTTCGCGCACGGAGGACTCCTTCGCGTTTCTCCGCGGGGAGAACGAGTTCCGCAACGTCCGGCTCGCGGAGCTGGGCGGCGGTCACTTCGGGCACCTGATCGCGCGCCTGTTCGTGTTCTCGACGTGGCGGCTGGCGCTGTTCCAGCGGCTCGAGTCCGGTGCCGCCTCCGCGGGGAATGGTACGTCGGTCGTGGACCCGGTGCTGGCGGCCATCGCGGACAAGGGCGTCAAGGAACTGACCTACCACCGCGACTACGCGGCGCAGTGGCTGGTCCGCCTCGGCGACGGGACGCCGTTGTCGCACGAGCGGATGCAGGAGGGCCTCGACGAGGTCTGGCCGTACGTGGGGGAGCTGTTCCGCACGCACCCGGTGGAGCTCGTGGACGCGGCTTCGCTGCGGCCGGAGTTCGATGCGGTGCTGGACCCGGTGCTGGCCGCGGCCACGCTTTCCCGTCCTGCTTCGGGGGAACTGGCCGGTGTCTCGGGCCGGACGGGCCGCGACGGCGTCCACACCGAGCAGATGGGGTTCCTGCTGGCGGAGCTGCAGAGCGTGGCCCGGGCGATGCCGGACGCGAAATGGTGACCGCCGAGGCCGTGGCGGCCACGGTCACCGACCCCGAGCTGCCGATGCTGACCTTGGCGGACCTCGGCGTCCTGCGCTCGGTGTCCGAGTCCGAGGGACGCGTGGTCGTCGCGATCACGCCGACGTACACGGGCTGCCCGGCGATGGACACCATGCGCGACGACCTGGAGCACGCTCTGGTTTCGGCGGGTTTCGCGGACGTCGAAATCCGGACGCAGCTGTCGCCGGCGTGGACGTCGGACTGGATTTCGCCGTCGGGGCGCCGCAAGCTCGCGGAGGCCGGGATCGCCCCGCCGGGCGCGGCACCGCGGCGCTCGGGCCCGATCCCGCTGACGCTGTCGGCGCCGGTTTCGCGGGTGCTCTGCCCGCACTGCGGTTCCGCGGACACCGAGGAGCAGTCCCGGTTCGGCGCGACGGCGTGCAAGGCGCTGCGGCGCTGCCGATCGTGTCTGGAGCCGTTCGAACACGTCAAGGAGATCTAGGTGGCGCGGTTCAACTCGCTGACGGTGTCCGGGGTCGAGCGGCTGTGCGACGACGCGGTCGCGGTGACGTTCGACGTGCCGGCGTCGCTGGCTTCGGAGTACGCGTTCAAACCGGGCCAGTCGCTGACGCTGCGGCGCTCGATCGACGGCCGCGACGAGCGCCGGTCGTACTCGATCTGCGCCCCGGCGGGCGCGGCCCCGCGAGTGGGCGTCCGCCTGGTCCCGGACGGGTTCTTCTCGTCCTGGCTGGTGAACGAGGTGCGCCCGGGCGACACGATCGAGGTGGCCCCGCCCACGGGTTCGTTCACCCCGGACCTCACCGAAGGCGGCCACCACGTCCTGATCGCGGCGGGCTCGGGCATCACACCGGTGCTGTCGATCGTGTCATCGCTGCTGAAGTCGTCCACGGCGACGGTGACGGTGCTGTACGGCAACCGCCGCACGGACACGGTGATGTTCGCGGACGAGCTGGCGGATCTCAAGGACAGCGCCCCGTCGCGGCTGGAGCTGATCCACGTGCTCTCGCGCGAGCCGCGCGAGGCGGAGCTGTTCACGGGCCGCTTGGACGTCCCGAAGCTGCGCACGCTGTTCGACACGTTGGTGCCGGTGGAAGCGGTGGATCATTGGTGGCTGTGCGGCCCGTTCGAGATGGTGTCGGGCGCGCAGGAGCTGCTGACCTCACTGGGCGTGCCTTCTTCGAAGGTGCACCAGGAGCTGTTCTACGTGGACACCCCACCGGCCCCCCTGGAGCACCTCGACCCGGCGGTGGCGGGCGAGTCCTCGGAGGTCTCGGTGGTCCTGGACGGCCGATCGACGCCGATGACACTGCCCCGCTCGTCGTCGGTGCTGGACGGGGCGCAGAAGTTCCGGCCGGACCTGCCGTTCGCGTGCAAGGGCGGGGTGTGCGGAACGTGCCGAGCGAAGGTGACGGAGGGAAAGGTCGATCTGCGGCGCAACTTCGCACTGGAGCAGGCGGAGGTCGAGGCGGGATTCGTGCTGACGTGCCAGTCGTACCCGGTCTCGGAGACGCTGACAGTGGACTTCGACGCCTGAGGCGTTCGGTTGTCCACAGAGCGGTCGGCTTGTGGACAACCAAGCCCGCCGAAGGCTTTTCGACGGCTCCCGTCGGTGGCCGCCGATAGAATGGACCTGGGGACGCCCCCCTGGGAGTGGCGGGGGCTGTGCTGGCGGGGGCTGTGCTGGCGGGGGCTGTGCTGGCGGGGGCTGTGCTGGCGGGGGCTGTGCTGGCGGGGGCTGTGCTGGCGGGGGCTGTGCCGGCCGTCAGCGGCCTCGGCGTCGCCGGCGGCGGGGCTCCTCCGCCTCGGTAGCCGGGGTGAGGCCCAGCATCTCCGCCGCCAGTTGCTGGGAACTCGCGAACATGCCCGTCGGGGCCTCCGCCGCCCGCCGCAGTGCTGAGGGGCGGAGGCGGTTGTAGCCGCGGACCGTCACCGGTCGGCGGGCGCGTAGCTCGTACGCCTTCTCCTCGGCCAGCTCGGCCGCCAGCTCGCGGTCGACCAGGATCGTTCCCGGGCGGGCCACCGACGTCAGGCGGGCCGCCAGGTTGACCACCGAGCCGTACACGTCGCCGAACCGGGACAGGATGCGGCCCGAGGCCATGCCCGCGCGGACCGCCGGCAGCGTCTCGTCCGCCGACGTGCGCTCGGTCAGCGTCAGGGCGATCTCCGCCGCGTCGACCGGGGCGTCCGCCACGAACAGGACCTCGTCGCCGATCATCTTGACCACCCGGCCGTGGTGCTCGGCGATCACCTCCGTCGCCAGCGTCTCGAACGCGTCGAGCACCCGGCTCAGCTCGTCCTCGCCGATCTGGCGCGTCAGCCGCGTGTAGCCGACCATGTCGACGAACCCGACCACCTCGGTGCGGGTTTCCAAGTGCTCGTCCGAGGCCGTGAACGCCCGCCCCGCGTACGCCGCCAGGTGACGGCGCCAGACGAAGTTCTGCACGCGCTCCAGCTCCGGCAGCAGCCGGTCGACCAGGCGGGTCACCTGGCGCTCGCCGCGGCCGAGTTCTGGCTGCTCCTTGATCAGCTGCCACAGCATGTCGACCTGCCACTCGGCCAGCCGCGACAGGTGCTGGCCGAGCGCGCGCGTCACCGACACCTCGATGCTCGGGTCGATCAGTCCGGACTGGACCAGCTGGTCGGCCGTCCGCATCGCCTCGACGTCGGCGTCGGTGAAGACCACCTCGTCGTCGCGCACGGTCGCGAACCCCAGGGCGCGCCAGAGCCGGCGTGACCGCTCGTCGGGCACGCCGGCCTTCTCCGCCACTTCGAGCCGGGTGTACTTGCGCCGGCCGCCGAGCAGGACGCGTTCGAGCCGCTGCTGCAGTTCCTCGCTCGGATCGGTCACGTCAGGTCGTGTGGACGATCAGCACGTCCACGCCGGACTTGCGGGCCACCTCGGACGGCACCGAGCCCAGGATCCGGCCGGCGATCGTGTTCAGCCCGCGGTTGCCGACCACCAGCAGGTCGGCCTCGCGCTCCTTGACCACCTTGCGCAGCGAGTCGACCGGGTCGCCCTTCACCGCGACCGTGTCGATCTTCTCCGCACCCGCGCGTGCCGCCCGGTCCCGCGCCGACTGCAGGGTGTCTTCGGCCGGCGCCGAGCCGACGACCTGGTACGCCTCTTCCCCGAGGACGTCCTGGGCCTTGTCGACGTCGGACTGGCTCGCCGGGTAGAACGCACACGCGATGACGAGCGTGGCGCCCGCGTCGCCGGCCACCGCCGCCGCGCGGTCCACCGCCGCGAACGAGGACTCCGAGCCGTCCGTGCCCACCACCACGGTCCGATATGCCGCACCCATGCGCAAAACCTCCAGGTGATCCCGCGTGAGCAGGGACGATAGCCGGTCGGTACCGACCGCGCAGGCTCGTCCGCGCCCTGTCGGGTGGAAGGTTACTCGCCAGTCGCTTTCTGCGCTCCGCTCGCCCGCGGGGCCGGCTTCGGCGCTGCTTTAGGGGACGCAGCGGGGGACGCCGTGGGGGCGGCCTTGATCGCGGCCGGCTTGACCCCGGGCTTCGGCTTCGGCACGTCGGAGGCGCGGATCCGGATCGTCTCTTCGACGCCGGGGACCCGGATCGTCTCCTCGGTCCCGGCGGGCTTTTCGTCCGGCACCAGGTCGGCCTTGACGTCGGCGGGCACCTTGACCTCGTCGCCGAGGACGGTGTGCGCCTCGGCCAGCACCGCCCGCGCCGCGCGCACCTGCTCGGCGAGCCCGCCGCGCACCTTCCGCAGCGCGTCGACGCGCTCGTTGGCCTGGGTGATCCGCCGGTTCGACTCCTCCGTGGCCGCCGTCACGCGGCGCCGCGCCTCGTCGGCGGCTTCCGCGAGCCGGGCGTTGGCCTCGGTGATCGAATCCTGGCGGCGCTTGTTCGCCTCCGCGACCGACTCCCGCTGACGGCGGTCGATGTCGGCCTTCGCGGCCTTCTCCTCTTCAAGGACCTTCGCGCGGATGTCGGCGGCGTCCTGCGTGGCCTCCTGGACGCGCCGCGCGGCCTCGGCCTTGCTCGCCGCCTCCTGCTCGGCCAGCACCCGCATCGCCTCGGTGCGGCGCGAGGCCATCGCGATCTCGAAGTCCTCTTCGACCTTGGTGCGGCGCTCCTGCGACTCGGTGTCGAGCCGCTTGCGCTCCGCCTCGGCCTCGTCGGTGATCTTCTTGGCCTCCGCGCGGGCGTCTTCGAGAACCTTGCGGTGCTCGGCCTCCATCTCCTTGCGCCGCAGGTCGAGCTCGGTGAGCAGCTGCTCGTAGCGGGCGCGCATGGCGCTCGCGTCCGTCTCGGCCTTGGCGCGGATGTGCCCGGCCTCGGCTTCGGCGCGGGCGCGCGTGTCGGCCGACTCGTCCTGCGCGAGGCGCAGCATCCGCTGCAGTCGTTCGGAGAGGCCCTCGACGCTCGTCGGCGGCTGCGCGAGCCGATCGACCTGCCCGCGCAGGTCCGCGATCTCGCCGCGCGCGATCTCCAGCTGGCGGGCGAGGTCGCCCGCCTGCGCGATGGCGGCGTCCCGATCCGCGGTGAGCATCTTCAGGTCGGCGTCCAGCCGTTCGAGGTGCTCGTCGACCTGCGCTCGGCTGTACCCGCGCTTCGCCACGTCGAAGCCGGCTCCCAGCGGCACAAGCTCCCGTTCATCGCCAAGGCTCATGGGGCCTACCGTAGTCGCAGTCCGGTCACGGAAGGGTGAGCACCCGGGGCGTGCGCCGAACGCGCCGCCTGCCGCGGCGAAAGGAACCACCGGAAACCGGTGGTTCTCCGGGCATTCCCGACGCCGGGATCCCGCGGGCTCCCGGCGTCGTCGCGGCCCGGCTCAGGCGCCGCGGAACGCGTTGATCGCGTCGAGGTGCTTCGCGCGCTTCTCCTCGTCGCGGACGCCGAGGCCTTCCTGCGGCGCGAGCGCGAGCACGCCGACCTTGCCCTGGTGGGCGTTGCGGTGGACGTCCAGCGCGGCCTGCCCGGTCTCCTCGAGCGCGTACGTCTTCGACAGCGTCGGGTGGATCAGCCCCTTCGCGATCAGCCGGTTCGCCTCCCAGGACTCGCGGTAGTTGGCGAAGTGGGAGCCGATGATCCGCTTGAGGTTCATCCACAGGTAGCGGTTGTCGTACTGGTGCATGTACCCCGACGTCGAGGCGCACGTGACGATCGTGCCGCCCTTGCGCGCGGCGTAGACGGACGCGCCGAAGGTCTCCCGGCCGGGGTGCTCGAAGACGATGTCCGGGTCCTCGCCGCCGGTCAGCTCGCGAATCCTCGCCCCGAAGCGCTGCCACTCCTTCGGGTCCTGCTCGTCGTCGTTCTTCCAGAACTTGTAGCCCTCGGCGCTGCGGTCGATGATCAGCTCGGCGCCGAGCTTGCGGCAGATCGCCGCCTTCTCGGGGCTGGACACGACGCAGACGGGGATGGCGCCGCCGTTGAGCGCGTACTGCGTCGCGTAGGAGCCGAGGCCGCCCGAGGCGCCCCAGATCAGGACGACGTCACCCTGCTTCATGTCGGCGCCGTTGCGCGAGACGAGCTGGCGGTAGGCGGTCGAGTTGACCAGGCCGGGGGAGGCGGCCTCTTCCCAGGTCAGGTGGTCCGGCTTCGGCATCAGCTGGTTGGCCTTGACCAGGGCGAGCTCGGCGAGGCCGCCGAAGTTCGTCTCGAAGCCCCAGATCCGCTGCTCGGTGTCGAGCATCGTGTCGTTGTGCCCGTCCGGGCCCTCGAGCTCGACGTTCAGGCAGTGCGCGACCACCTCGTCGCCCGGCTTCCAGTTGTGCACGCCGACGCCGGTCCGCAGCACGACGCCGGACAGGTCCGAGCCGACGACGTGGTACGGCAGGTCGTGCCGCTTGGCCAGCGGCGAGAGCTTCCCGTACTTCTTGAGGAACTTGAAGGTGGGGATCGGCTCGAAGATCGACGTCCACACGGTGTTGTAGTTGATGGCGCTCGCCATCACCGCGACCAGCGCCTCGCCCGGGCCCAGCTCGGGGACGGGCACGTCGTCGACGTGCAGCGACTTGCGGGGGTCCTTGTCCCGGCTTTCGAGGCCTTCGAACATGTCGACCTCGTCGGCGCGCACGGTCACCCCGCGGTAGCTCTCGGGCACGGGCAACGAGCCGACCGCGGCCGACTCGCCGGTCAGGATGGCCTGCTGGATCTCGCCGAGCTGCATCATCGGTTCCTCCGCGGAGATGGGGGTGCGTTGGCGGCAGAAATTACTCGCGGGTAACACGCGTCCACAACTGTACGAGACGGACAGCACGATTACCCGCCGAACTGTGCTCGCCTCGCCTTGACCGGCCGGCCAGTCAAGCGGAAGATCGATGTCGGGGTATCCACCCGACCAGCACTTTTCCTCGACGGAGGTGAGCACGGATGAGTGAAGTCTCGACGCGCGCGTGGACCCGGCCCCACGACTGGGCCGAGGTCGTCATCGGGGTGGTCGCCGCTCTTTCACCCCTTTGGCTGAGCACGGACACGACCGCGATGTGGACGATGGTCGTCCTGGGCGCCTTGATCGCACTCGACGGCCTGGTTTCGCTGGCGATGCCGGGCATGGTCTACGGCGAAGGCATCCAGATCGCGCTCGGCGTGCTGCTGTTCATCGCGCCGTGGGTGATGTCGTACACGGAGTTCAACGGCGCGTCCTGGACGTCCTGGATCGCCGGGGTGCTGACGATCATCGCCGGCGCGGCGGCGATGCCGGTCGCGAACGCCGCGCACCGCACGGCAGGCCAGCACTGACGACGCAGGAGGCACGGGAATGACCGAGGATTCGGCGAAGGAGCGCATCCTCTGCGCCGCCGAGGCGCTCTTCGCCGAGTCCGGCTTCGACGCCACCCCGACCTCGCGCATCGCGGAGCGGGCCGGGGTGCCGAAGGGCCTGGTGCACTACTACTTCCGCCACAAGTCCGACCTGCTCACGGCGCTCGTTGCGCGCCTGCCAGACGAGCGCATCGAGCCGGCGGTGGTGGTGGTCCCGGGCGACCTGGCGGGCAGCCTGCGCCGGCTGGTCGGCGAGCTCGACCACCGGTTCAGCCGCTCGCTGGGGTTGTCGCACCTGCTGTGGCGCGAGGCCGACACGCACCACGTGGTCCGCGACGCCCTCCACGACCGCTTCCAGGTCCTGGTCCGCCAGGTCCGAGCGGTGATCCAGGCGGCAACGGGCGGCGGCCTCCCGGCGGCCGACGTGGACCGGGCGTCGGGGTTGCTGGCCCGCGCGGTCAGCCACCGGCACGCGACGGCCCGGCATTCGGAGGACGATCTGCCGGCCGAATTCGACGGCGAGCTGACGTTCATCGCCGACGCCCTGGCGTCCAAGGCCGCGCCCGCGTAGGGCGCGCCCGCGCCTGTGGAGCGCGGCTCGGCGCGGGCGCATCCCGGCGCGTGTGAGCGGCTGCCGGGCGGCGCGTTACCCGGTGGGTGAGAGCGGCTACGGTGTGCGGGCGAGGGTTTCTGTCCGCGGGTGCAGGCGGGGCGTGAGTGCAGCGAAGGCGTGCCGGTAGTTGCGCGCCCGCCGGGTGCCTTGCCCGGGCCGCAGTTGTTGCGCCCGAACCGGTCGGCTCAGTGCGCTGCCGCGTCCTTCGCCGGCTCCACCAGCTCCACCAGGACGCCGCCTGCGTCCTTCGGGTGGACGAAGTTCACCCTGCTGTTCGACGTGCCCCTCTTCGCCTCCTCATACAGCATGCGCAGGCCCTTTTCGCGCAGGGCTGCCGCCGCCGCGTCCACATCGGACACGCGGTACGCCAGCTGCTGGAGTCCCGGGCCGCTCTTGGACAGGAACTTGCCGATCGCCGAGTCGTCGCGCAGCGGGGCCAGGAGCTGGATCTGCGTCTCCGTGCCCGCCGTGCCCGGGGCGCGCAGCATCGCCTCGCGTACGCCCTGCTCCTCGTTCACCTCCTCGTGCGCGACCTCCAGGCCGAAGTGCGCCCGGTGGAACTCGATGGCCGCGTCCAGGTCCGGGACCGCGATGCCGACGTGGTCGATGGCCGTCACGAACGGCCGCAGGGCGTCATTCATGGAGGCAGGATAGGGGGCCCGCGCACCGCGGTGAGGCGGAATCGTCGCGTGCCCCGCCTCACACTGGCTCCATCAAGAAGCCCTGCTCCCGGGTATGGTCGGGAAAACTGCCCATGCGCCGATGCTTGGAGGACGCCGTGTCCGGTTCCGTGATCCTGGGTGCCGCCCGTACGCCGATCGGGCGCCTGCTGGGCTCCCTCAAGGACTTCACGGGGGCTCAGCTGGGCGGGGTCGCGATCAAGGCGGCCCTCGAACGCGCCGGGGTCTCCCCGGACGCGGTTCAGTACACGATCATGGGCCAGGTGCTGACCGCCGGCGCCGGCCAGATCCCGGCGCGCCAGGCCGCTGTCGCCGCGGGTATCCCGATGAGTGTGCCCGCCCTGACGATCAACAAGGTCTGCCTCTCCGGCCTCGACGCCATCGCGCTCGCCGACCAGCTCATCCGCGCCGGCGAGTTCGACCTCGTCGTCGCCGGCGGCCAGGAGTCGATGACCCAGGCGCCGCACCTGCTGCCCAAGTCCCGCTCCGGCTTCAAGTACGGCGACACCGCCCTCGTCGACCACATGGCCTACGACGGTCTCTTCTGCGCCTTCGACCAGGTGGCCATGGGCGCCTCGACGGAGAAGTACAACTCCCGCTACGGCGTCACCCGCGAGCAGCAGGACGCGTTCTCCGCCCGCTCCCACCAGCGCGCCGCCGAGGCCATCAAGAACGGCTACTTCGCCGACGAGATCGCGCCGGTCTCCATCCCGCAGCGCAAGGGCGACCCCGTCGTCTTCGACACCGACGAAGGCGTCCGGGCCGACACCACCGCCGAAGGCCTCGCCAAGCTGCGCCCCGCCTTCGCTTCCGACGGCACCATCACCGCGGGCTCGGCCTCGCAGATCTCCGACGGCGCCGCCGCTGTGGTCGTGGCCAGCAAGGCCAAGGCCGAGGAACTCGGGATCACGCCGCTCGCCGAGATCGGCGCGCACGGTGTCGTCGCCGGGCCCGACGCCAGCCTGCACGAGCAGCCGTCGAACGCCATCCTCGCCGCGCTGGCGAAGGCGAACCTGACCGCCGATGCGCTGGACCTCGTCGAGATCAACGAGGCCTTCGCCGCGGTTGGGCTCGTCTCGACCGAGAAGCTCGGCCTCGACCCGGAGAAGGTCAACGTCAACGGCGGGGCCATCGCCCTCGGCCACCCGATCGGCGCCTCCGGGGCCCGGCTGGCCGTGCACCTGATCCACGAGCTGCGCCGCCGCGGTGGCGGGCTCGGCGCGGCCGCGCTGTGCGGTGGCGGCGGCCAGGGCGACGCCCTCCTGCTGCGGGTGCCGTCCGCGTAAGTGCCCGGACCACTCGACCTCGACGACCTCGTCGGCCGCGCGCGGGACGGTCAGCCCCGTGCCGTCGCGCGGCTGCTGTCGCTCGTCGAGGACGCCCACCCCCGCGTCGCGGAGATCGCGCGGGCGCTGACCCCGCACACCGGGCGGGCCCGGGTCGTCGGGCTCACCGGACCGCCCGGCGTCGGCAAGTCGACCTCGACCTCGGCGCTGCTCACCGCGTTGCGCGCGGAGGGCAAGCGGGTCGGGGTGCTCGCCATCGACCCGTCTTCGCCGTTTTCGGGCGGGGCGCTGCTCGGCGACCGGATCCGGATGACCGAGCACGCCACCGACCCCGGTGTCTTCATCCGCTCGATGGCCACCCGCGGGCACCTCGGCGGCCTTTCCTGGGCGACCCCGCAGGCGGTGCGCGTGCTGGACGCGGCCGGGTTCGACGTCGTCCTGATCGAGACCGTCGGCGTCGGACAGTCCGAAGTGGACGTCGTGAAGCTGGCCGACACGACGGTGGTGCTGCTCGCGCCGGGGATGGGCGACGGCATCCAGGCCGCGAAGGCCGGCGTGCTCGAAATCGCCGACGTCTTCGTCGTCAACAAGGCGGACCGCGACGGCGCCGACGCCACGGTGCACGACATCAAGCAGATGATCTCCCTGGCCCGGCGGGAGGTCCGGGGGCCGAGCTGGCGCCAGCCGATCGTGCGGACCGTCGCGGCCAAGGGCGAAGGCGTCGACGAGGTCGTGCGGGCGCTGGCCGCGCACCACGACTGGCTCGTGGCGCACGACGAGCTGGCCCGGCGCCGGGTGGCCCGGGCGCGCGACGAGGTCGAGGCCATCGCGCTCCGGCGGCTGCGGGCCGAGCTGGTGGACCTGCGTGGCGGCGGACGGCTCGCCGGCGTCGCCGAGCGCGTCGTGGCGCGCGAACTCGATCCGTTCGCCGCGGCCGAAGAGCTGATCGCGGACCTTCGGGGGTAGCGCGGCGGCGAGCCGGGTGAGCAGGAACCGTGCGACGGCAACGGATCTTCGTCGGAAATCCATGGATCCTCCCCTCGGGGCGGCGGGTTTGCCGCGTGCCGATCATCTTGCGCGCGGGGTCCGACAATTTCCGGGCTGCGGGCGCCGAGGTTCACCCGACCGGCTGACGGGGGCGACTTTCGCGGGTTCTGGCTGTCGGTGCCGGGCCCTAGACTGCGGGGCGCTCCGGAACCGGGCGATCACTGGGAGGGCGTGCAGGATGAAGAAGACACTGCTCACCGCGCTGGCGGCAGGCGCGTTGTTCGTGGCCGGGAACGGCGTTGCCGCGGCGGCCGACACCCCGCCGCCGAAGACGACCCACGGGCCCTGCCAGTACACCGAAACCCCGGACGAGCCGCCCGCGCGGCCGGTGCCGCTGCCGCCCGACCCGCGGCACACGCCGAACCACGGCAAGGTCGACGTCGCGGTCCCGACCAGCCAGGGTGCGCTGCCGCTGCGGCTGGACCGCGCGAAGGCGCCGTGCACCGTGCAGAGCTTCCTGCACCTGGCCCGGCACCGGTTCTACGACCACACGGTGTGCCACCGGCTGACCGCGTACCCGACGTTGAAGGTGCTGCAGTGCGGCGACCCGACGGCGACCGGCGAAGGCGGCCCGGGCTACAAGTACAAGGACGAGCTGCCCGTGGACCTGCCGCCGGCGCCGACCGACCCGACCGGCGCCCGGCGCGTCTACGCGCGCGGGCTGCTCGCGATGGCCAACGCGGGGCCGGACACGAACGGCTCGCAGTTCTTCGTCGTGTACGGCGATTCCGCGCTGCGGCCGAACTACACGGTGTTCGGCACGGTCGGTCCGGAAGGGCTGAAGACCCTCGACAAGGTGGCGGCGGGCGGGATCCAGCCCACCGCGGACGACCCGGCGCCGGTCGACGGCACGCCGGTGCTGCGGACGGAACTGCTCCGCGTCCGGCCGGACTGCTGGTTCTGACGGTGGTCGCGGGCCGCTCCGGTGGGGCGGCCCGCGGGCATCTCGCGTGCTTTCTGGGGCATCACGGGTGTTGGGGCGGACTTCATGCGTGATTGGAGTGTCATCACGTGTGATTGGAGGGTCATCACACGTGATTGGGAGCTCGACTCGCGTGATTGGAGGGCCGACTCGCGTGATTGGGAGGTCGACTCGCGTGATTGGAGGGTCGACTCGCGTGATTGGAGGGTCGACTCGCCGTAGCTGGCGGGTCGGAATGCGTGACGCGGGACGGGACTTGCGGGATTGGGGCGTGAGTTGCGTGATTGGGGGCCGGGCTGGAGGGGTCAAGGGGTGATTTCGGCTAGGGCTTCGACCAGGTTTCGGGTTGCGCCTGTGAAGGCGTGCTTGGGGGTTGCGGCGTAGCCGACGATGAGGCCGCCGGGGGCGTTGGGGGTCATCCAGTGGCCGGACAGGCCCTCGATGCCGATCGACCGGCGGCGGCAGGCGGCCAGGGCCGTTGCCTCGGAGGGGCCGTCCGGGGGGAGCATCACCAGGAGGTGCAGGCCCGCTGCGATGCCGTGCGGGCGCACCGAATCCGGCAGGGCGGCCAGCAGGCGCGTGCGGCGCGAGCGGTACTCCGCGCGGCTGCGGCGGACGTGCCGGTCGTACGCGCCCGAGTCGATCAGCTCGGCCAGGGCCAGCTGGTTCAGCACCGCCGGGCGCGAGCCGCTGTCCGCCATCGCCGCGCGGACCGGCTCCACCAGCGAGCGCGGCAGCACCAGCCACGCCAGCCGCAGAGCCGGGGCGAGCGTCTTGCTCGCCGTGCCCGCGTACACCACCCGCTCGGGCGCCAGGGCCTGCAGTGCGCCGACCTGCTGGCGGTCGAAGCGGAACTCGCCGTCGTAGTCGTCCTCCAGCACGAACGCCCCCGAATCACCCGCCCAGCGGGCCAGTGCGGCCCGGCGCGGCGGGGCCAGCGTGACGCCGGTGGGGTACTGGTGCGCCGGGGTGACGACCACCGCCGGACTGTCCAAAGCGGACACATCGATGCCGTGGGCGTCGACGTCCACGCCGACGATCCGCGGGCCCTGCGCGGCCGCGATCGACCGGTACAAGTCCAACGAAGGGTTCTCGAACGCCATTTCGCCGACCCCCAGCCCGGACAGCGCCCGGGACAGCACCGCGATGGCGTGCGAGAACCCGTGGCAGATCACGATCCGCGCCGGGTCGGCGACCACCCCGCGGGCCCGGGCCAGGTAGCCGGCGAGGGTGTCCCGCAGCTCCGGCGCGCCCAGCTCCGACTCGTAGCCGAACGCCGCCGCCGGCGTCCGCAGCAGGGCCCGGCGGGTGGCGGTGAGCCAGGCCTGCCGCGGGAACGCCGTCAGGTCCGGCCGGCCCGGCCGCAGGTCCCAGCGGGGTGCCGGGTCGCGGGGCGCCTGCCGGGGTGCGGACTGGGGCAGCGAACCCGCCGTCGCCACTCGGGTCGGCGCGCCCTGGGCCGTGCGCAGGTACCCCTCGGCCGCCAGGTCGGCGTACACGCGCGTGACCGTGCCGCGGGCGACCCCGAGGTCGTGGGCCAGCGCGCGGGTCGAGGGCACCGCCGCGCCCGGCTGCCACCGGCCGTCCCGGATCGCCGCGCGGATCGCCGCCGCGAGCCCGGTCCGGCCGGACGAAGGCTGCCAGCCGAGGTGGACGTCGAGCCCGGAACTGGACCACGAATCCGTCATGTCACTGGACCATACCCGTGGACCAGTTCGCACTAGCGTGGACGGCATGACGAAGCGAATCGGACTCGGGCAGGCGCCCGAGCTCTACCAGGCGATGGCTAACCTGCAGGCCGAGGTGAACAAGGCCGGCGCCAACGCGGGGCTCGACCCCAAGCTGCTGGAACTGGTGAAGACCCGCGCGTCGCAGATCAACGGCTGCGCGTACTGCCTCGACATGCACTCCCGCGACGCGCTCGAGCTGGGCGAGTCGCCGCGGCGGCTGTTCGTGCTCGACGGCTGGCGCGAGACCGACCTGTTCACCGAGCAGGAGCAGGCCGCCCTCGCCCTCACCGAAGCGATGACGAAGCTCTCCGCGACGCAGACCGTGCCCGACGACGTCTACGAGCAGGCCGTGAAGGTGTTCACCGAAGACCAGTACCGCGCGGTGGCGTGGGAGATCATCGCCATCAACAGCTGGAACCGGATGACGATCACCAGCCACACGCCCCTGCCGAAGCGGGACGCGTGACCGCCGCCGCACTCCGGGCGCTGCACGTGCCCGGCAAGCCCGTGGTCCTGGCGAACGTCTGGGACGCCGACACCGCGAAGCTCGTCGAGGCCGCCGGCTTCCCCGCCGTGGCGACCAGTTCGGTCGCCGTCGCGGCCGCCCTCGGGTTCCCCGACGGCGAAAAGGCGCCCGCGGACGAGATGTTCGCCGCCGCCGCGCGGATCGCGAAGGCGGTCAGCGTCCCGGTGAGCGTCGACGCCGAGTCGGGGTACGGCCTGTCCGGCGCCGAACTGGCGGGCCGGCTGCTCGACGCGGGTGCCGTCGGCTGCAACTTCGAGGACACCGACCACGCGACCGGTGGCGTCCGGCCCGTTGCCGAGCAGGCGGAGCGGATCGCCGCGCTGCGCGAGGCGGCGGGTGACGGCCTGGTGATCAACGCCCGGGTCGACTCCTTCCGCGGGGTGGACGCGAAAGAAGCCCTCGCCGACGGCGTCGCGCGGGCGAAGGCGTACCTCGAAGCGGGCGCCGACTGCGTCTACCCGATCCACCTGCGGGCGCCGGAGCTGATCGCGGAGTTCGTGCGGGGGACCGGCGGGGCGGTCAACGCGCCGGTGTGGCCGGGCGGCCCGGGCCTCGATGGCCTCGCCGAGCTGGGGGTGGCGAGGATTTCGCTGGGCGGCGGGCTGTGGCAGTACGTCCGCAAGCACCTGGAAACAACGCTCGCGGGCGTGGCCGAGGGCAAGCTGCCGTACTGATGGCCGAAGGCCGCCGCGAGGGGATCGGGAACACCCTCGCGACGGCCTCCGGGGTCGGTGGAGTCGGTGGAGTCAGTGGATTCGGTGGGTCAGTGGACGACGGCCTTCTCGGCGCCCGCGCCGGTGAGGGAGCGGACCTCCATCTCGGCGTACTTCTTCTCGTCGTGCTCCTTGGACAGGATCGTGCCCAGCCAGCCCAGGACGAACGCCGCCGGGATCGAGACGAGTCCCGGGTTGCTCAGCGGGAACCAGGCGAAGTCCGCGGACTTGATCATCGACGTGCTCTTGCCCGACACCGCGGGCGAGAAGACGATCAGCACGATGGTGATGGCCAGACCGCCGTAGATCGACCACAGCGCGCCCTGGGTGTTGAACCGCTTCCAGAACAGCGAGTAAAGGATCGTCGGCAGGTTCGCCGACGCCGCGACCGCGAAGGCCAGCGCGACCAGGAACGCCACGTTCTGCCCGTTGGCCAGGATGCCGCCGCCGATGGCGAGGGCGCCGATGACCACCGCGGTGATCCGGGCGACCTTGACCTCCGAGTCCGGCGACGTCTTGCCGCGCTTGACGACGTTCGCGTAGACGTCGTGGGCGAAGGACGCCGACGCCGTGATCGTCAGGCCGGCGACCACCGCGAGGATCGTCGCGAACGCGACCGCGGAGATCAGGCCCAGCAGCACCGGCCCGCCCAGTTCGAGGGCGAGCAGCGGAGCCGCGGAGTTGACCCCGCCCGGCGCCTTCTTGATCGTGTCCGGCCCGACCAGCGCACCGGCGCCGTAGCCGAGCACCAGCGTGAACAGGTAGAACACGCCGATCAGGACGATCGCCCAGACCACCGAGCGACGCGCGTCGCGGGCCGTCGGGACCGTGTAGAAGCGCATCAGGACGTGCGGCAGGCCCGCCGTGCCGAGCACCAGCGCGATGCCGAGGGAGAGGAAGTCCAGCTTCGAGGTCCCGTTGGTGCCGTACTGCTTGCCCGGGCCGAGCAGCGTCTGCCCGGCCTTGCCCGCCTTGTCGACCGCGGCCTGCAGCAGCTGGGAGAAGTTGAAGCCGTACTTGCCGAGCACCCAGAGCGTGATCACGAGCGCGCCGACGATCAGCAGCGCGGCCTTGATGATCTGCACCCAGGTGGTGCCCTTCATGCCGCCGATCAGCACGTAGGCGATCATGATGACGCCGACCACGGCGATCACCAGTGCCTGCGCGCCCTTGCCTTCGACACCCAGCAGCAGCGCGACGAGACCGCCCGCGCCCGCCATCTGCGCCAGCAGGTAGAAGAACGACACGATCAGCGTCGACGTCGCGGCCGCCGCCCGCACCGGGCGCTGCTTCATCCGGAACGCCAGCACGTCGCCCATCGTGAACTTGCCGGTGTTGCGCAGCAGTTCCGCGACCAGCAGCAGCGCGACGAGCCACGCCACCAGGAAGCCGATGGAGTAGAGGAAGCCGTCGTAGCCGTTGATGGCGATCGCGCCGGCGATGCCGAGGAACGACGCCGCCGACAGGTAGTCACCCGAGATGGCGATGCCGTTCTGCGGGCCGGTGAACGCGCGGCCGGCGGCGTAGTAGTCCGACGCCGTCTTCGTGTTGCGGCTGGCCCGGAACACGATCACCAGGGTGATGACCACGAAGGCGGCGAAGATGATGATGTTGAGGAGCGGGTTGCTGCCTTCCACACCCGCGGCGATGTTCGTCATGCCTGCTCCCTCGCAGAGTCACCCTCGATGTCCTCGCGGATCTTCTCCGCGACCGGGTCGAGCTTCCGGTTGGCGTACCGGACGTAGAGCCCGGTGATCACGAACGTCGAGACGAACTGCAGCAGGCCGAAGATCAGGCCGACGTTGATGTTGCCCCACACCTTCGTGCTCATGAAGCCGTGCGCGTAGTCCGCCAGCAGCACGTACAGCAGGTACCAGAGGAGGAACACCGCCGTCATGGGGAAGACGAACCGGCGCAGGCGGCTGCGCAGCTCCCGGAACTCCGTGCTCTCGTGCGCTCGCTCCCAGATGGTGTCTGACGTGTCCGGGGGCCCGCCGGTGTCCGTCGTGCTCATCGCTGCTCCCTGCGACGCTGCGGAAAGTGACGTGCGACACCGTAGGGACGCGTGAGGCGCGCGTGAAGGACTAGCGGTTCAACAGCCGGGCCAGACGACGAACGGTCGACGAACGGTCGCGGGGTCCCGTCGAACGGGGTTCGTCCAGGTGCAGGCGCAACATGGCCGCCGTCGACCAGCCGGGGGGCCTGCCCCGCAGGGAGACCAGTGCCATTACGCCGAACGCCAGCGGTACCGACCAGGGTGCCGGTTGCTGGACCAGGATCGCCACCCAGCCGTGCAGCGGCGGGCCGGCGAGGGCGAACAGGATCGAGCCGGACGAGGCCACCAGCCCGGTCAGCACGCCGGCGATCCCGCCGGTCGCGGTCAGCCGCGGCCACCAGATGCCGAGCACCAGCAGCGGGCAGAACGTCGACGCCGCCACGGTGAACCCCCACGTCACCAGCACCCCGGCGTCGAGCTCGGCCGAGCGCAGCGCCAGCAGCACCATGATCGCGGCGACGCCGAACACGGCGATCCGCAGCCGCCGCAGCCCGCCGGGGACGAGGTCGTGCGCGAGCGCGCCCGACATGACCAGGAGCAGGCCGAGCGACGTCGCCAGGAACGCGGCGAACGCGCCCGCGGTCAGCAACGCCGTGAACAGGCCGCCCGCCCAGCCACTGTCCACTTGGTACGGCAGCGCGACGACCACGGTGTCCGTCGCGCCGGAGAGGTAGAGCCCGGGGACCAGCACCCGGCCGAGCACGCCGTAGACGCCGGGGAAGAGGTAGAAGACGCCGAGCAGCGCGACCGTGATCGCGGCCGTGCGGCGGGCGGCCCGGCCGTCCGGGCTGGTGTGGAAGCGCATCAGGACGTGCGGCAGGCCCATGGTGCCCAGCATGGTCGCGATGAGCACCGCCCAGGTGCCGAGCAGCGGGTGGCCCTGGTCGCCGAGGTCGAGCAGTGGCCGCCGCCAGTCGGGGCCGCCCAGGGCGGCACCCCCGCGGACCGCCGGGACGGCCGCACCCGTGCCGAACACGACCTCGTCCTGGCTGTGCGCGGTGAACTCGCCCGGCGGCAGGGTCTCGACGACGCCGTTGCGCCGCACCGGTGTCGGTTCGCGGATCTCCATGGTGACGTCGACCTCGAACCGCACCGGCGTCTCGCGGGCGAAGTGGGTGAACTCGACGGGGTTGAGCGCGTCGGTCCGGTTGACCGCACCGGCCTGCAGCACCAGCCAGATCGCCGGGACGAGGAACAGCAGCAGCTTCAGCACGAACTGGAACGCCTGCACGTACGTCGCCGCGCGCATGCCCCCGAGGGCGAGGGTGACGCTGACCGCGGCGCCGGCCAGCACCACGCCGACCCAGTACTGCGTGCCGCCGACCGCGGCGAGCACCAGCCCGGCGGTGCGGAACTGCGGCACGACGTAGATCGTGCCGATCACCAGCACCACGACGGCGGCGAGGCGGCGCAGCGCGGGGGAGTTGAGCCGGGCTTCGGCGAAGTCGGGGACGGTCAGCGCGCCGGAGCGGCGCATGGGGGCGGCGACGAGCACGAGCATCGCGATGTAGCCGGCGGTGAAGCCGACCGGGTACCAGAGGGCGCCGATGCCGTCCTTGACGACGAGCCCGGCGATGCCGAGGAAGGAGGCGGCGCTCAGGTACTCGCCGGAGACCGCCGCGGAGTTGACCAGCGGCGAGATCCGGCGTGAGGCGACGAGGAAGTCCGACGTCGTGCGCATGGCGGCGACCCCGCGGACGCCGATCAGCAGCGTCACGAGCACGACCGGCGCGACGGCGAGCGCGACGCCCACTACCGCCCCCTGCCGCACTCAAGCGCCCCAAGGCGGCCTTGGGTGCGTGTGACGCACCGAAGGCCGCCTTGGGTGCGTGTGACGCACCGAAGGCCACATTGGGGCGCTGGGGTCACTGGTCGTCCTCGAGGCGCTCGGCGCGGCGGAGCTGCCAGCGGGCCAGCAGGGCCATCGCGGGGTAGGGGAGGACCGCGAGCATCAGCCAGGACAGCGGAATTCCCAGCAGGCGCACGGTGTCCAGCGCCGGGAAGATCGCGAAGATCCCCGGCAGGCCGAGCAGGAGCGCGAACATGAGGACCAGCGCGGGGATGCCGTGACGGCGTTGGGCGGTGTAGAGGGCCGTGGCGCGCTGGGTGTCGCCCGCGGGCAGCCGCGGCTGGCGCCAGCGGCCACGCGACCGGCGGCGCGCGTGGGCGAGCCGGGTCTGCGGGCTGGTGACGGCGACCCGGCGGATCCTGCTCATCGCGGGTCCGAGCCCAGCTGGCCGCGCTGGGCGGCTTCCAGCAGCCGGTCGCGCAGGTCGCGGGCGTGCCGGCGGCTCACCGGGACGTCGCCCGCCTCCGTGTGGGCCAGCAACCCGCCCGCCGTGTCGCTGCGCAGCTCGAGCACCGCGCTCACCGCGAGCAGGAAACCCCGGTGCACCCGGCTGAACCCCGTGCCCTCCCAGTACTCCTCGAGCCGCGAGATCGGCATCCGCACCAGGTGGACCCCGCCGCGGGTGTGCAGGCGGACGTAGTCGCCGTGGGCCTCGGCGAACAGGACGTCGTCGCGGCGGACGTACCGCGTCCGGCCGCCGGACTCGACCGGCAGCGCCGCCATCGCGTCCGGGGTCGGCCGGGACGCCGGGGTCGCCATCCGCAGCACCTTCGCCAGCGCCGCGGCCAGCCGTTCGGTGCGCACCGGCTTGAGCAGGTAGTCGACCGCGCCGATGCCGTACGCGGTCACCGCGTGCCCGTCGTGCGCGGTGACGAACACGATCACCGGCGGCTCGCTGAGCTTCGCCAGCAGGGACGCCAGTTCGAGGCCGTCGAGGCCCGGCATCGAGATGTCGAGGAACACCGCGTCGAAGCGATCCGCCTGAAGCAGCTTCAACGCCTTCAGCGCATCACCGGCCCCGACGACTTCGCCTACTTCGGGCGCTTCGCGAAGCATCCGGCACAGCTCGTCCAGCGCGGGCGGCAGGTCGTCGACGGCGAGCACCCGCAGCCCGGTCACGGCAGCACCCCCGGCTGGAACCGCGGCACCCGCACGATCACCCGGGTGCCCGCGCCGACCTCGGTTTCCACGGTGAGGCCGTACCAGGCGCCGTAGACGTCCCGCAGTCGTCTGTCCACATTGGCCAATCCCATGCCCGCGGCGTCGTCCTCGCCGATGCGGCCGGCCAGGATGTCCGCGGCCCGGTGCGGGTCCATGCCGACCCCGTCGTCCTCGACGAAGATCACGCAGTCGTTCCCTTCCGCCTGGCCGTGCACCTGGACCAGCCCGGTGCCCGACCGCGGCTCGATGCCGTGCCGGATCGCGTTCTCCACCAGCGGTTCCAGCACGAGGTACGGGACCGCGACGGCGAGGATCTCCGGCGCGACCCGCACCTGGACGCGCAGCCGTTCGCCGAGCACCGCCTTCTGCAGCGCCAGGTACGTCTCGATCGCGCGGAACTCCTCGGCGACGACGGTGTACTCGCCGTGGCGGGCGAGGCTGTAGCGGGTGTAGTCGGCGAAGTCGAGCATCAGGTCGCGGGCGCGATCGGGGTCCGAACGCACCAGCGACGCGATCACGGTGAGCGCGTTGTAGACGAAGTGCGGCGACATCTCCGCCCGCAGCGCCCGCAGTTCGGCCTGCGCCGCCTGTTCCGCCGACGCCTCGAGCCGCCCGCGCTCGAGGGCCTGCACCACGAGGTCGGCGGCCTGGGCCGCGACCGCGTCGCGGACGTCCCCGACGACCAGCAGCGCCCCGGCCAGCTCGTCGCGGACGTGCAGCGGCAGCACCAGCACGTCCGGCGCGGAGCCGGGTTCTTCGCTGTGGAGGACGCCGTCGAGCACCGTCGCGACGACCGCGTCCGGCCCCGGCCGCCCCGACCACAGCAGGGACCCGGACAGGTCGGTGAGGCCGAGGCCCGGGAAGCCGAAGAGCCGGCGCAGGCGGTGCGCGGCGCGCCGGGCGGGCATCCCGGACAGGCCGTCGCGCAGGTCGTCGGTGATGCGGCGGGCGGCGGCGAGCACCGCGACCGGGTCGGCGCGGGACGCCGGGCGCAGGTGCACGGTCATCGGGCCTCCCCTCGGCGGCGGTGTCCAGGGCAAAGATCCTACGGCTACGCGGGCCCGTCGCGGTCGGCCAGCACCTGGGCGTGGCGGCGGAAGCGGCGCCAGGTCCGGTAGTGGTCGAGCGCGGTGACGTTGCCCAGCAGGCTCGAGTTCGCCGGGTACGGCCGGTCCGGCAGCGAGATCCACCCGGTCGTGCGGGTCTCCTTGACCGCCACCGGCACCGGCCGGAACGTCGTCGGGTCGAGCCCGTCGCTGTGCCGGACGACCTCGTCGAAGAACCACGCCGACGTGATCAGCGCCAGCACGCCGCGGGAGGCCCTGAGCGCCTCCTTCAGCGGCCTGGCCGCCAGCAGCCGGAACGTCTGGTTGATCGCCGGCGCGGTGACGCCGTGCTCGTCGTAGGCGACTTCGCCCGCGTGCAGCGCCATCCGCAGCCGGATCCGGGCGCCGGGGTCGTGCGTCCGGTTGTGCCGGTGCAGCGCCACGGCGAGCGCCGCGGGCAGGAATTCGACGAAGAGCCCCTTCGGGACCTCCGGCGGGACGAGGACGAAGACACCGTCGCCGCAGTCTTCGCGCCGGCAGTCCGCCCACGGAACGCCGGCGTCGTCGAACGCCCGGCGGAGCGCGCGGTACAGCCCGTCGCGCAATGCCAGCCGGTGTGGGGTGGTCCTGTGCTGGTCGCCGTAGCCTTCGACGTCCACGGCGAAGATCGTCCGGTGCAAAGCCGGCCGCTCGTACTTCATCGCACCCTCCCTGCGAACATGCATCCGGCGGGTGCAGATGCATGTGCAGATGAGTGTGACGCAGGCCACCCGTCCGGGTAAACGGGCGGTGCGGTGAGCGGTTATCCCACCGCGGTGACCGGCAGGAGCTGTTCACTGCCGTCGAACGCGCTGGTCAAGGCCCTGCGGACGGACACGTGCCCCCCGCAGGACCCTGACGGACGGCTCAGCAGCTCTGCTTGTAGAAGTACTGCGAATTGGCGTCCATGTCGGCCTTGGTGATCGAGTGCAGCTGCGCGGTGAGGTTCCGCGTCACCGGCTTGCCCTCGACGGCCGCGACCGCCTGCTGGACGCCCTGGGTGCCGATCGAGGCCGGGTCCTGGGCGATCAGGGCCTGGTACTGGCCGTTCTTCAGGCCCTCGACCTCGGACGGGCTCGCGTCGAAGCCGATCAGGTTGACCGCGCCGACCTTGCCGGCGTTGCGCAGGCCGGTCGCCGCGCCCTCACCGGTGTTGAGGTTGGTCGCGAAGACGCCGATGAGGTCCGGGGTCGACGACAGCGCCGCCGTCACCTTGGACGCCGCCTGGTCGGGCTCGTTCTGGGTGAACTGGACGCCGATCGACTTCAGGTTCGGGGTGTTCTTCAGTTCGTCCTCGAAGCCCTTCGCGCGGGCCGCGGTCGTCGACGTGCCCGCGATCGTGTCGAGCACCAGGACCGAGCCGCTCTTGCCGTTCGCGAGCTTCGCCATCGTCTGGGCGGCGAGCTTGCCGCCCTCCGCGTTGTCGGAGGACACGGACGACGCGGCGACGCTCGTGTCCTTCAGCGACGTGTCGACCTCGACGATCTTCGCGCCGCGGTTCTTGACCTGCTGGATCGGCGCGAGCATCGCGGTGTCGTCGGTCGGGGCGATGAGCAGCGCGGCCGGCGGGTTCGACCCCAGCGCGTTTACCAGCTGGGTCTGCATCGCCGCGTCGAACTTCTGCGGCGCCTGCGTGGTGAGCTCGTAGCCGAGCTTCTTCGCCTCGGCCTGCGCGCCGCACTGCAGCGAGATGTAGAACGGCTCGGCCTGCACGCCCGGGATGAGCGCGAGCTTCTTCGAGCCGGCCGAATCGGCCTGGCTGCCGCCGGACCCGGTCTGCCCGACCGTGCCGGACCCACAGGCGGACAGCAGTGCCGCCGCGGAGACCACGGCACCCATGGCGGTGAGAGTCTTGGTCAGCTTCATAAGCACCTCGTTGTACTTGGGGAACCGTACTCGGGAAACTCAGCGGGAGTTGCGACGGCGGCGGCGTCGCTGGTCGAACCAGACGGCGGCGATGAGGACCGCGCCGACGGCGATCATCTGCCAGAAGTCCTGGACGTGGGTGATGTTGAAGCCCTTCTTCAGCACCGCCGGGATGAACACGCCGATCACCGTGCCCAGCACCGTGCCGACGCCGCCGAAGAGGCTCGTGCCACCCATCACGACCGCGGCGATGGCGTTGAGGTTGTCGGTGGTGTGCGCCGAAATCGTGGTCGACGCGTAGTACGCCAGCGAGAGGAACCCGGCGATCCCCGCCAGGAAACCCGTCAGCGTGTACACCTTGAGCAGGTGCCGGGTGACGCCGATGCCCGCGCGCCGCGCGCCCTCGGCGTTGGAGCCGACCGCGAAGGTGTACCGGCCGAACTTCGTCGTGTGCAGCAGCCACGCGCCGATGAGGGTGATCACCACGGCGACGATGACCAGGTTCGGCACGACGCCGAACGACGTGCCGTAGCCGAGGGTCTGGTTGAGCACCACCGGCACGCTGCGCACGTCCGAACCGTTGTTGAGCAGGTAGGCCGCGCCGAGCGCCGCGCCCATGGTGCCGAGGGTGACGATCAGCGGCGGGATCCCGGCCACCGCGATGAGGAACCCGTTGACCAGGCCCCAGACCGTCCCGGCGACGACCGCGGCGATCAGGCCGACCGTGATGACGCCCCAGCCGGCGTTCGAGGCGTTGCCGCCGGACATCGCCTCCATCACCTTGCCGGCGACCATGCCGGCGAAGATCAGCACCGAGCCGACCGACAGGTCGATGCCGGAGGTGATGATGACGAACGTCATCCCGACCGACAGCACCAGCAGCACGGCCGTCTCGATGAGCAGCGTCTGGAAGGTGAACAGCGTCGGGAACTCGCCGGGGGCGATCGCGCTGAACACGGCGATCAGCGCCACGAGGACCAGGGCGATCCAGAACGTGTTCGCGCCGACCAGGCGCTTGCCCAGCGGCCGCTTGCCGAAGCCCGCGTCCGGGGCCTCCTGGATGTCCTTCGGGGGACTGGACACGCTCATGCCGCCTCCTCCTGCACGAGGGCGCCGGTCATCGCGGCGACGAGGTCTTCGAGCTTCGTGTCCGAGCCGGTGAACCGGGCGACGCGCTTGCCGAGCCGCAGCACCTCGACGCGGTCGGCGACCGACAGCACCTCGGGCATGTTGTGGCTGATGAGCACGACGGCGATGCCCTTGTCGCGCACCTTCTTGATGACGTCGAGCACCCGCTCGCGCTGCACGACACCCAGCGCCGCCGTCGGCTCGTCCATGAACACGACCTTCGACGCCCACACGACCGAGCGCGCCACGGCGACGCTCTGGCGCTGGCCGCCGGACAGCGAGCCGATCGGGACGTCGGTGCTCTGCAGCGTCACGCCGAGGCGCTGGAACTCCTCGACGGCCTGCCGCCGCATCTCCGCCTTGTCGAGCATCCCGAGCTTGCCGAGGATGCCCTTGCGGTGGATTTCGCGGCCGAGGAAGAGGTTGGCCGCCGGGTCCAGTTCGGGGGCGACGGCCAGGTCCTGGTAGACGGTCTCGATGCCCAGCCGCCGGGCGGTGGTCGGCGAGTCGAAGCGGACGTCCCGGCCGTCCAGGAGGATCTTCCCCGACGTCGGCTGCTCGGCGCCGGAGAGGCACTTGACCAGCGTCGACTTGCCGGCGCCGTTGTCGCCGATCAGGGCCGTCACCTCACCCGCGCGCGCCTGGAACGACGCACCGCGCAGGGCTTCGACCGACCCGTAGCGCTTGGTGAGGTCGACCGCCTCCAGGAGGATTTCGCTCATCCGTGCCTCTCTTCCGGCGCCGGCGGCCGGCAGCGGATCACCGTCGCCGTGCCGGACAGCTCGGTCTGGCCGGCGTCGAACGGGACGACGTAGGTGTCGCCCTTCGCCAGCGCGTGCTCGCCCCCGTGCTCGGTGCGCAGGGTGCCTTCGCCGTCGAGCACGACCAGCACCGCGAACGACGGGTCGAGTGACAACGTTGTCGCAGTGTTCGTGCGAAGCTGCTCGGCTCGGAAGAACCGCTCCGATCCGCCGGCCAGCAGGTCCACAGTGGACGCGTGGTCGCCCGCCGTGCGCCTGATGATCGTGCCGAGCCGTTCGGTGTCCCAGCCGGAGGTGTCGAGCGCCTCGATGGCGGTGTCGAAGCCCAGGCCGAGGTGGCCCTTCTCCGGCGACGCGAGGAAGTCCCGCCACTCGATGGTGAGCGAGAAGTCCGTCGGCTGCTGCAGTTCGACGACGAACACGCCCTCGCCGATCGCGTGCGGCAGCCCGGCCGGGATGTAGACCGTGTCGCCCGCGGACACCGGGATGCTGTTGAGCGCGCCCAGCATCGACGGCACGTCCTGCTCCCGCGTCCACTCGGACACCGTCGCCTTCGACAGCGTCTCCTTGAAGCCGGGGTAGACCCGCGGGTCGTCGCCGTAGGTGCCGACGACGATCCACGCCTCCGTCTTGCCGAAGTGGGAGTCGAAGTGCCGCTTCGCGAACGTGTCGTCCGGGTGGAAGTGCACGGGCAGCCGCTGGCCGGCGTCGAGGAGCTTGACCAGCAGGCCCGTCGACGTCCCGAGCGCTTCGACGTGCTTCGCGCCGAGCCAGCCGTTCGGGTTCGCCACGACGGCGTCCCGCAGCCAGGCGCCGTCCGGGAGCCGGGTGAGGCCGGTGGTCTCCTGGCCGAACATCGTGGTCGCCGAGGCGACCCAGTCCTCCGGGCCGAACTTCGACTCGGAGGGGGCCCCGCGCAGCGCCGCGATGGCGTCGCCCCCGCGGTAGAACTGCGGCGGCTGGTTGGCGGGGAGCCGGATCGGTTCGAGGGTCACGGGGCGACCTCACCGGAACCACGGGCGACGAGATGCACGGGCAGGACTACCTTTCTCGGCGGGGACTGATCTCCTTGGACGCGGGCGAAGAGCAGCTCGGCCGCGGCGTGGCCCAGCGCGCTGACGTCGTGCGCGACCACCGTGACCGGTGGGTTCAGCAGGTCCGCCAGCTCGAAGTCGTCGAACCCGACCATCGCCGGGCGGCGCTCGGCGTGCGCGAGGGCACGCAGGAGGTGCACGGCGACCCGGTTGTTGCCGGCGATCACCGCGGTGGCCGCGTCCGGGCCGTCGAGCAGCCGCTTGACGGCGTCGCCGACCGAATCCGGCGTCGGTGTCCCCATCGAGACCAGCGACTCGTCGTAGGAGATCCCGTTGCGCACGCAGCCTTCCCGGAAGCCGCGCAGGCGCTCGGCCGCGGTGAAGATGTCCGGGCTGTCGCCCAGGAACGCGATCCGCCGGTGCCCGTGCTGCGCCAGGTGCGTGACGGCCTCGATGGTGCCGCCCAGGTTGTCCACCAGCACGGTGTCGGCCACGATGTCGCCGGCCGGGCGGTCGATGAACACCACCGGCGTCCCCGCGCGCATCTCCGGCACCAGGTAGCCGTGCTGGAGACCGGCCGGGACGACGAGGATGCCGTCCACCCGCCGCGCGCAGAACTCCAGGACGAGCTCGCGTTCGCGGTCGGAGTTCTCCTCGGACGAGCCGGTGAGCACTTGGCGGCCGAACGACGTCGCGATCCGCTCGACCGCGCGGTTCAGCTCGGAGTAGAAAGGGTTGCCGACGTCTTCGACGATCAGCCCGATGGTGCCGGTGGTCGACCCGCGCCGCAGGTTCCGCGCGCCCAGGTTGCGCCGGAACCCCAGCTGCTCGATGGCCGCCATGACCCGCTCGGCGGTGTCCGGGTGCACGGCCGGTTCGTCGTTGACCACGCGCGAGACGGTTTTGATGCTCACGCCCGCCAGCCGGGCCACGTCGCTCATCGTGGCCCGCCTGCTCGCGGTGCGCGTGCTGCCGTCCCGGTCCCGGCCCAGAGGAGACAACGTTGTCATAGTGACGGGGATTGAACGCCACCCGCCCGGTGCTTGTCAACGCCCCGGGCGGGGATTGTGCCGATTCGGCTACCGACGGCGTAGGACAGACGGCTGATCACCCTGTCCGGAAGTGGACAGGTCTTGACGTGTCCCTTGACTGTCTCGTGAGCCGCTGCCCAAGGTGGCCCGGTTCGACCGACTGCGCGACAAGGTTGTCATGACGGGTTTTCCGGTCGCGCTGACGAGGTGGAGAGGCGATGGCCATGGCGCGAGCGCGCTTCAGAGCCGGTTTAGCTTTCCTGACATTGGCGGTGACCGCAGCGGTGGCTCCCGCTGTTCCCGCCGCTGCCGCTACCAGCACCGATTACGCGAAGTGGGTCAACCCCTTCGTGGGCACCCGGCCCGGCGGGGCCGACCACGGCACCGGGGGCGGGGCCGGCAACACGTTCCCGGGCGCGGTCGTGCCGTTCGGCATGGTCCAGTGGAGCCCGGACACGGTGAAATCCCAGCCCGGCGGCTACTTCTACGACGACGACGCCCTGACCGGGTTCAGCCTGACGCACCTGTCCGGCGCGGGTTGTTCGACCTACCAGGACATCCCGTTCATCCCGTACGTCGGCGAAGTGACGACTTCCCCGGCCACCGACCCGGCGCACTACACGTCGAAGTTCTCGCACACCAACGAACACGCGACCGCGGGCGCCTACGACGTCACCCTCGACAGCGGCGCGAAGGTCGAGCTGAGCGCGACCCAGCGCACCGGCTCGGCGCGGCTGACCTACCCGGCCGGCGCGTCCTCGACGCTGCTGGTCAACACCTCCGGCTCGGTCAACGGCACCGACGACGCGTCGATCACCATCGGCAAGGACACCATCAGCGGCTGGGCCACCAGCGGCCGCTTCTGCGGCGCGCGCAACAGCTACCGCGTCTACTTCTCGGCCAAGTTCGACACGCCGTTCGCGTCGATCGGCACGTGGAAGAACGGCGCCGTGACGCCGAACAAGGCCGCCGAAACCGGTGGCGCCAAGGCGAAGGTCGCGCAGCCCAACGGCGTGAACGCCTCGATCGCGCGGCCGGCCAAGGCCAAGACGCAGGACACCACCGTCAGCGGCCCGGGCAGCGGCGGGTACGTCACCTTCGCCAACCTCAACGGCGCCCAGGTGAACGTCCAGGTCGGCCTGTCCTTCGTGTCCGTCGACGGCGCGAAAGCCAACCTCAAGGCCGAGAACACCGGCAAGTCCTTCGACACCGTCGCGGCGGGCGCGCGCAAGGCGTGGAACGCGCAGCTGGGCAAGATCGCCGTCACCGGCGGCTCGGACGCCGACCTGACGACGTTCTACACCTCGCTGTACCACTCGCTGATCCAGCCGAACGTGTTCTCGGACGCCAACGGCCAGTACGTCGGCTTCGACGGCCGGATCCACACGGCCGACGGTGCCAAATCCGGCCACGCCATGTACACCAACTTCTCCGGCTGGGACATCTACCGCTCCGAGGCGCCGCTGCTGGCGACGATCGCGCCGAAGGAGACCTCGGACATCGTCCGGTCGATGATGGCCTACGCCGAGCAGGGCGGCTCGTGGGACCGCTGGACGGTCGCGAACGACTACACCGGCGTCATGAACGGCGACCCGTACCACATCATCGTCTCCAGCGCGTACGCCTTCGGCGCGCGTGACTTCGACGCCCAGAAGGCGTTGCTGCTCATGATCAAGGGCGCCACCCAGCCGACCCAGGGCTACACCGAGCGCCCGGGGCTCGAGGACTACCAGAAGCTGGGTTACGTGCCCGGCGCCGGCGCGGACACGCTCGAGTACACCAGCGCCGACTTCTCCATCGCCCAGTTCGCGAAGCGGCTCGGCGACAGCGCGACGTACACGACGTTCATGAAGCGCGCGCAGAACTGGCAGAACCTCTACAACCCGGGTACCGGCCACCTGCAGCCGCGCAACGCGGACGGCTCGTTCTCCGGTACCTACGACCCCGCCAGCTCGCAGGGCTGGGTCGAGGGCAACGGCGCGCAGTACGAGTGGATGGTGCCCTACGACCTCGGCGGCGTCGTGACGGCGTTCGGCGGGAACACCGCGACCCAGTCCCGGCTGGACACCTTCTTCACCAAGCTCAACGCGGGCACGCAGGAGCCGTACGCCTTCATGGGCAACGAGCCGAACTCCAACGCGCCGTACGTGTACTCGTACGCGGGCGCGCCGGCCAAGACCCAGGCGATCGTGCACCGCTCGATGGACGAGCTGTACAACCCGCGTCCCGAAGGCCTGATCGGCAACGACGACCTCGGCCAGATGTCGGCCTGGTACGTCTGGTCGGCGCTCGGCATCTACCCGGAGATCCCGGGCCGCGCCGAGACGCTGCTCGTCACCCCGCGCTTCGAGCACGCCGTGCTCACCACGGGCGCGGGCAAGAAGATCACCATCAACGCGCCGGGCACCGGCGACTACGTGGGCAGCCTGAAGGTCAACGGCGGCGCGGCTTCGAAGGCGTGGCTGCCGGAAGGGCTGATCTCCAGCGGTGGCACGCTCGACTACACCCGCTCCGCCACGGCGACCTCGTGGGGCAGCGCAGTGGCCGACGCGCCGCCGTCGTTCCGCGAGCAGGAGAAGCCGAGCCTGTCCTTCGTGGACCCGGCCCGCGCGGTGACGCCCGCCGGGTCGACGTCCAAGGCGTCGGTCGGTGTCCAGGACCTTTCCGGCGTGGCCCGGACCTGGACCTACAGCGCGGGCAGCGTCGACGGGATCACGCTGACCCCGGCGACGGGCAGCATCGCGGTGCCCGCCGCGGGCAAGGCCCAGGCCGAGCTCACGGTCAGCGTCCCGGCCGGCCTGGCCGACGGCGCCCGCCGCATCCCGGTGACGTTCTCCGCGCCGGGCGTGGCGTCCTCGCAGGCCGTCCTGACGGTGCTGGTGGCCCAGCCGAACAGCTGGCTGGCCACGGTGAACAACGCCGGCATCTCGCCGGATTCGAACCCGGGCGCGGCGAACTTCGACGGCGGCGGCTGGAGCTACTCGGCCGACGCCCTCGCCGCGGCCGGTGCCGCTCCGGGGGCGACGATCACCAGTGACGGGCTCAAGTTCACCTGGCCGTCGTTCCCGGCCGGGGACCCGGACAACGTGATCGCCGCCGGTCAGACGGTGAACGTCACCGGTTCCGGCCGGCTGGCGCTGCTCGGCTCGGCGTCCAACGGCAACGCGTCCGGCACGCTGACCGTCACCTACACCGACGGCAGCACGTCCACCGCCACCATCGGGTTCTCCGACTGGACCCTCGGCGGCGGCGGTGCGCAGCCGGCGTTCGGCAACCGGATCGTGCTGTCGACGCCGTACCGCAACGCTTCGGGCGGCGACCCGCAGCAGATCCGCACGATGGTGTTCGGCACCAACCCGATCACCCTCGACGCGGGCAAGACCGTGGCGAGCGTGACGCTGCCGGCCAACGTCAGCGGCGGTGCGCTGCACGTCTTCGCGATCGCCGTCGGCGCGTGATGATCCACCTCTGAAAGGCCGCCCGCGTTCCGCGCGGGCGGCCTTTCCCGGTTTCCGGAGGGCTGTTGTGAAGAGCAGGATCCTGGCGGGCGCGCTGACGCTCGCCGTGGTGGCGACGGGGGTGAGCCCCGCCGTCGCTTCGGCTTCGAGCGGCGACGCCCTCGAAGCCGTCAACACGTTCATCGGCACGCAGGACGAGGGGAACACCTTCCCCGGCGCCTCGGCGCCGTTCGGGATGACGCAGGTCAGCCCGATCACCTCGCACTACGCCGGCTACCGCTACACCGACACCGCGATCCGCGGCTTCGGGCACTTCTTCCTCTCCGGCGCGGGCTGCTGGGAGCAGGGCGGCCTGGTCTCGACGCTGCCGACGACGGGGGAAGTGGGGCCCGGCAAGGCGTTCGACACGGCGAAAGCGGCCACTTTCGACCAGCGGCAGTACGCCTCGCCGTTCACCCACGACGGCGAAGTGGGGAAGCCCGGCTACTACAAGGTTCACCTCACCGGCTACGGCGGTGTCGACGTCGAGACGACGGCGGCGACCCGGGCGGGTGTCGAGCGGTACACGTTCGCCAAGTCCGGTGACGCCAACGTCTTCGTCAACGTCGGCCAGGCGAACGACAAGGAACCGGTGACCGGCAGCAGCATCCGGGTCGTCGACGACCGGACCGTCGAAGGAACCGTGGAATCCCAGGCGTTCTGCGGCGGCAAGGCCTACACGACGTACTTCACGACGAAGTTCGACAAGCCGTTCAAGGCGTTCGGCACCTGGTCGCCGACCGGCGGCACGCCCGGCTCCCGCTCGGCCGAAGGCGGCGCGGGCCTGCGTGGCGCGTGGCTGACGTTCGGCGGCGGCCAGGTCACCGCGACCACCGCGATCTCGCAGGTCGACGCGGCCGGGGCCCGGGTGAACCTGGCGGCGGAGCGCATCCGGTCGTTCGACGCGGCCAAGGCCGAGGTGCAGAGGACGTGGCGGCGCGAGCTGTCCGGTGTGGACATCAAGGGCGGCACACCCGACGACCGCACGGTCTTCTATACCTCGCTCTACCACGCGCTGCTGCAGCCGCTGACGGCGAACGACGCCGACGGCCGCTACTACGGCTTCGACAAGAAGATCCACCGCGCGGTCGGCTGGACGTACTACGACTTCTTCTCGCTGTGGGACACCTACCGCTCCCAGAACCAGCTCTTGGCGCTGCTGCGGCCGAGCCGTGCGAGGGACATCGCGAAGAGCATCCTGGCCATCCACGACCAGGGCGGCTGGCTGCCGCGGTGGGCCTACGCGAGCCAGGAGACGAACACGATGACCGGTGACCCGGTCACGCCGTTCCTGGTCGACCTCTGGCGCTTCGGTGCGCTCTCCGGCGAGGAGGTGCACGCCTACCAGGCGCTGCTGCAGAACTCGCGCGAGATCCCGCCCGCCGCGTCGCCGTTCCAGGGCCGCTCGGGCAACGCGAGCTACCAGGCCGACGGGTTCGTCCAGTACGACCCGGACTTCCCGAAGAAGGGCCAGGACACCGACCCGAACCACGGCGCGTCGGCCACCCTGGAGTACGCGCTCGGTGACTGTTCGCTGTCGGTCATGGCGGCGGCCCTCGGCAAGAAGGCCGACGCGGCGGCGCTGGCCGCGAAGGGCCGGACCTACCGGACGCTGTGGGACGCCACCCAGGCCGACCGCGGCTTCACCGGCTTCTTCCGGCCGAAGGTCCTCGGCGGCGCGTGGTTCAGCCCCGCGGACAAGCCGTACAGCCCGCAGAGCCAGGACGGCTTCCACGAGGGCACGGCCTGGCAGTACCAGTGGCTCGTCCAGCAGGACGTGCCCGGCCTGGTGCAGCGGATGGGCGGCCCGGCGGCCACCGGGAAGCGCCTCGACGACTTCTTCGCCTACGACGAGCTGGTGAAGAACCCGGCGACGGGGGTGCGCGAGAACTGGGTCGTCGGCCCGTACGACTACTACGACCAGTTCCGCTACAACCCGAACAACGAGCCCGACCTGCACTCGCCGTGGATGTACGCGCTCACCGGGCAGCCGGCGAAGACGTCGACGGTCGTGCGGGCGGCGCACACGCTGTTCACCGACGCGCCCAACGGCGTCACCGGGAACGACGACCTCGGCACCATGTCGGCCTGGTACGTCTTCAGCGCGCTCGGCCTCTACCCCGCCGTCCCAGGGACTGGGAACTTCGTCCTCAACGCGCCGCGGTTCGCGAAGTCCGTCCTGCACCTGGAGAACGGACGGGCCATCACGATCCAGGCGCCGGGCGCCGACGGCTCGAAGCTGCAGTACGTCTCGGGCCTGCGGGTGGATTCACGCGCCAGTGACCGCGTGTACGTCAACGTGGACCAGCTGGAGCGCGGCGCGACGCTCGACTTCCGGCTGACCGCGGACGCGGCCGCGACGACGTGGGGGACATCACCCTCGTCGGCCCCGGTTTCGCCCTGCGCGGAGTAGCCGGGGCTCGCTCACGACCGTGGTTCAGACCACAGTGGACCACGGTCGTGAGCAGGCTCACGGGACCCGGTGTTCCCGTGAGGGCCATCACGCCTCACACTGGGTATCAGCACGTCCGACAGCGCCGTTGACGTCCGGGGCAAGTCCGCCTTGGACGGTGTGTCGGGCGTTTTTTGATGTGTTGAACCAACGTGGTGAGACCCCACAGGAGGAAGCAGTGTCCAGCAAGGCCGCTCTCGTATTCCGCGTGGCCGCAGTAGCCGAAGCCCTGTCCTGGGCCGCGCTGCTGGTCGGGATGTTCCTCAAGTACGTCGTCCACTCTTCCGGCGAGGGCGGCGTGCCCGTCATCGGCATGGTGCACGGCGTGATCTTCGTCCTCTACGTGGTCGTCTCCCTGTCCGTCGCGAAGCCGCTCGGCTGGCGCCCGAAGACGCTGGTCCTGGCCCTGCTGGCGAGCATCCCGCCGCTGTTCACGTGGCTGTTCGAGAAGTGGGCGCTGCGCAACGGCAAGCTCGACGGCCCGCAGCGGCTGTCCCACGGCGGGGTCGGCCTGTTCCAGGCGAAGGAACCCGTCGCCGCCTGATTCCCAGCACGTGAGAAAGGCCCGCGCTTCCGGCGCGGGCCTTTTCTCTTGTGGACAGTGCGCGGCGGAACGCCTACTCGCTGAAGTCCCCGGCGGCGCGGCGCACCTTGGTCAGCAGGTCCGTCAGCTGCTCGGTCTGCCGTTCGGTCAGCCCGCTCAGCCCGAAGTCGATGGCGGTGACGGCTTCGGTCGCGGCCTCGCGGCGCGCCCGGCCCTCGTCGGTGATCTCCACCAGCGTCGTGCGGCGGTCGGTCGGGTGCGGGACCCGCTTGACGAGCCCGTCGCGCTCCAGGCGGTCCACTATGTTGGTGACACTGGTGGGGTGCAGCTGGAGCCGCTCGCCCATCACCCGCATCGGCAGGCTGGCGGTGCGGGCGAAGGTGAGCAGCACCAGCGCTTCGTACCGGGCGAAGGTCAGGCCGTGCGGCTTGAGCGCGCCGTCCACCGCGGACTGGATGATCTGCTGGACCCGCATCACCCCGGTCACCGCGGCCATGGTCCCGGAGGGCCCGATCCGGTCCTCCCAGATCCGGGCCGCACGGGCGATCGGGTCGAACGGCAGCGGACGGTTCATGACACGCGAAGTTACCAGCGGGTACCGGGGCGTGTCGCACGACTGGCGGAAATGGCCACCGAAGAAGGGACTTCCGAGCATGATCGTCGCGTTCAGCGTGAGCCCGTCCGGCGGGGAGCCCGACGGCGGGGTGAGCGAGGCCGTGGCCCGCGCGGTGAAGGTGGTCCGCGAGTCGGGCCTGCCCAACTCGACCAACGCGATGTTCACGAACGTCGAGGGCGAGTCCTGGGACGAGGTCATGGACGTCGTCAAGCGGGCGGTCGAGGCCGCGGGCGAGGGGTCGTCCCGGGTGAGCCTGGTGCTGAAGGCGGACATCCGGCCGGGCTTCTCCGGCCAGCTCGAGGCCAAGGTGGACCGGGTGGAAGCGCGGTTGCGCGAGTCCTGACGGCCGGTCAGGGCAGGGGCGGGGTGAAGGCGATCGTCCAGCGGCCGTCTTCGCTCGTCACCGTCAGCGGGTAGCTGAACGGCGTGCCGTCGCCGAGGACGCCGGAGACCGTCGCGCGGGTCGGCGCGCCGGCGTCCGGGCCCAGCTCGACGCGCACGTCGTGGACCCCGCGGTCGGCGAGCACCGAGACGTAGTCCTTCGCGAAGTCGCCGCCGCCCGAGCCGGGGTAGTCGAGCAGGTCGGCGAAGGCGTCCGCGTCGTGGCGGGCGAGGGCGGCGGTGAGCCGGTCGTCCAGTTCGGCGGGCGAAGCGGCACCGGGGTCGGGTTCGTGCACGATGAGCAGCGTCACGGCCCCGACCCAGACGGCGGCGGCCGCGATCGACAGGCCCACCTTCACGTCACGCCGGATGTGCACCCGGGTGAGCCTGCCCCAGCGGTGCCGTCCTGCCAAGCGGACGGGCCGATACCCCCGGAACGGTCTCCTCAGGGAACGCGGGGGCGTTCGGGGTGGCGCGCGGCGGGGCGTCGACCGCGGAACAGTGTCAGAGCGTGGACCGGCCGGGCTCCCGGTGAAACTCCCCGGGCGCGCGTGCCAGGATGGAACCGTGACACAACCACGCGGATCTGCAGCGAAGTCAGCGGCCCTGTCGGCCGCCCTTTCCGGCGCGGTCGACCTGTCCGCGCTCAAAGCCCGTGCCGAAGCGGCGCAGCGGCAGCCGGCCCCGCCCGCCGGCCCGGCCGGGGGCGATGGCCCGCCGCGGCCCGCCGCGGGCGGCGCCGTGATCGATGTCACCGAGGCCACCTTCCAGGCCGAGGTCGTGGAGCGGTCCCTGCGCCAGCTCGTGGTCGTCGACCTGTGGGCCGAGTGGTGCGGCCCGTGCAAGCAGCTGTCCCCGGTCCTGGAGCGGCTGGCCGCCGAGTCCGGTGGCGCGTGGGTCGTCGCGAAGGTCGACGTCGACGCGAACCCGCGGATCGCGCAGCTGTTCGGCGCGCAGTCCATCCCGACGATCGTCGCCATCGCCGGCGGCCAGCCGGTCGACGCCTTCTCCGGCGCGCTGCCCGAGGCCGAGATCCGCAAGTGGATCAATGCGCTCCTGGACGCCCTGCGCGACAAGCTGCCGGGCATCCGCGACGCCGAGGCGGCCGGCGGCCCGGTCGAGGAGCCCGAGGACCCGCGCTTCACCGAGGCGGAAGAGGCCTTCGAGCGGGGCGACTTCGCCGCCGCGCAGGCCGCCTACGAACGCATTCTCGACGTCGAACCGGCGAACGAGCTGGCCAAGAACGCCCTGGCCCAGGTCAAGTTCACCGCCCGCGCCGAGAGCGCCGACCCGGACGCCATCGCCAAGGCGGACGCCGACCCGGCCGACCTGGCGGCCCAGCTCGACGCGGCCGACCTGGAGATCGCGGCGAACGAGGTCGAGGCCGGCTTCAAGCGCCTGATCGACACGGTCCGCCGCACGGCGGGGGAGGACCGCAACAAGGTCCGCGAGCACCTGGTGGCGCTGTTCGACCTGTTCGACCCGGCCGACGACCGGGTCATGAAGGCCCGCCGCGACCTCGCGAGCGCCCTCTTCTGACCGAAAGGGCCCCCACCACGCGGTGGGGGCCCTTTCGCGAACCTAGGCGTACTGCTTCGAGCAGACCGACGAACCCTCGAGGTACCCGCGCCGCAGCGCCTCGACCCGGTCGAAACCGCTGTCCGGGCGCTTCCCGTTGACGTCCGCCGAAACGAGGCTCTCCGGCTGCAGCAGGTCCGCGATGGCCTCGTCGAGGTCGCCCGCCGACAGGCGCAGGTCACCCGGCCGGTTCGTGAACGCCGCCCAGGCGCCCACCAGGCAGGCCGTGCGCAGGCCCGCGTTGGCGTTGTCGATCGACGCGCCGGCGCCCTTCTGGATGCCCAGCGCGTACCGCGCCGCGACCTCCGCGAACGCCGCGAAGTCACCCATGCCGCCCGGGTCCTCGCCCTTCATCTCGGCGTCGCGGTCGATCGGCTGGGCGAGCCGGGCGAGCTTGGCCAGGTCGATGCTGACGGTGTTGTCGCCCGGGCAGTACGACGCCGGCGGCGTGGTCTGGCAGCTGCCGCCGTCGGTGATCTCCGGCGCGGCCACCTGGGCGCCCTTGAAGGCCTCGTCGAGGCTCTTCTTCAGCAGCGCGACCGTCCGCTCGTCGAACTTCGCGTCGCCCTTGCCCTTGTCGCCCCGGTCGAACGGCCGCTCGGTGAGCCGGGCCTTGACGTTCTCGGCCGTCATCCCCGCGCACTCCTTGGGGCCCTTCTCGAACCCGGCCTGGAACGCGTAGGTGCGGTCGAACGCCGTGCCGTGCGCGCCCTTGTCGGCGGCGCTGGTGCCCGCCTGGTCGCGGATCAGGAACATCGCCGCCATGACCTGGTTCAGGCCTTCGGACGTCGACACGCGGTAGTACTTGCTCTTCTCCTCGGCGACCCAGCGGAAGTAGCCGCCGGCGAAGCAGTCGGCCTGCTGCTCCTTGACCACGGTCGGGGTGCTCTTGGTGACGCCGGCCTTGTCGCCGAGCCGGTACTGGACGGCGTGGCCGAACTCGTGCGCGAGCACCACGACCACCGACATCGGGCCGAACCGCTGGCGCAGCATCGGCAGCAGCACGCCGCGGTCCCACGCCACCGAGTCGTCGACCGGGCAGTAGAACGCGTTCACGAGCTTCTTCACGCTGCCGCAGCCGGTCTTCTCGGTGTCGGTCTGCGAGTCGTAGGACAGCAGCGACTTCACCGGCTCGAACTGCTGGCCGAAGTCGGCAGGCAGCCGCTCGCCCCAGTACGTCTGGACGTCGTCGATCGCGGCGGTGGCGAGCTTGTCGTCTTCGCCGCCTTCGGCGTTGCGGACGTTCAGGCTCGGCGTCGGCGCGTCCGGCTTGAGGCCGCTCTCGAAGTGCGTCACCGGCAGCCCGGCGACCGACCCGGCACCGGTGTCCGCGACCGGCCCGCCGCCGCCCTTGCCGGTGCACCCGCTCACGGCCACCGCCGCGACGGCCACCAGCGCGACGAGCGCCCGCCGTCCTCCCCCTGGGATCATCTTTTCCACTCGCTCTCGTGCCCACCCGGTACGGATGCGCAGGACCCTACCCAGCACATTCGCGCAGCGTGCACGTAATCCCCGAACTCCTCCTGCGCATCGCGGGCCGCGGCCCGATATCGTCGCTTCCCATGCGTGCAGTCCGCCGGTTCACCGTCCGCGCCAGCCTCCCGGATTCCCTGTCCGGCCTGGGCGCGCTGGCCACCAACCTGCGCTGGACGTGGCACCCGCCGACCCGCGACCTGTTCGCGTCGATGGACGCCGAGCTCTTCAACGCCGTGCGCGACCCGCTGCGCATGCTCACCGCGCTGCCGCCGGCCCGCCTGGACGAGCTCGCCGTCGACGACGACTTCCTCGAACGCGCTCGCGCGGCGGCCGCGGACCTGGAGCGGTACCTGACCGAGCCGCGCTGGTACCAGCGCCGTGACGCGGAAGGCACCGACGGCCTGCCGTCCGCGGTCGCCTACTTCTCGATGGAGTTCGGCGTCACCGAAGCCCTGCCGAACTACTCCGGTGGCCTCGGCGTGCTGGCCGGCGACCACCTCAAGGCCGCGTCCGACCTGGGCGTGCCGATGGTCGGCGTCGGGCTGCTCTACCGCAACGGCTACTTCCGGCAGTCGCTGTCGCTGGACGGCTGGCAGGTCGAGCACTACCCGGTGATCGACCCCAACGCCTTCCCCCTGGAGCTGCTCACGGCGGGCGGCCGTCCGGTGCTGATCGGCGTGGCGATGCCGGGCGGGCGCGAGCTGTGCGCCCAGATCTGGCAGGCGCGCGTCGGCCGCGTGCCGCTGCTGCTGCTCGACACCGACACCGAGGCCAACGACGAAGACCTGCGCGGTGTCACCGACCGGCTCTACGGCGGCGACGCCGACCACCGGCTGCGGCAGGAGATCCTGGCCGGCATCGGCGGGTTCCGCGCGGTGCGGAAGTACTGCGAGCTGACCGGGCACCCGCAGCCCATGGTGTTTCACACGAACGAGGGACACGCGGGCTTCCTCGGCCTGGAACGCGCCCGCGAGATCGTCCAGGCCGACGGCCTCGCGTTCGACGAGGCCATGCCGGCGGTCCGCGCCGGGACGGTGTTCACCACGCACACGCCGGTCAGCGCGGGCATCGACCGGTTCCCGGTGGACCTGGTCCAGCGGTACTTCGCCGACGGACGCCTGGTGCCCGACATCGACCCGCGCCGCGTCCTCGCGCTCGGCGCCGAGGACAACCCCGGCCTGTTCAACATGGCGCACATGGGCCTGCGGCTGGCGCAGCGCGCGAACGGCGTCTCGCAGCTGCACGGACGCGTCACGCGCAAGATGTTCTCGCGGCTGTGGCCCGGGTTCGACCACGACGAGGTGCCGATCTCGTCGGTGACCAACGGCGTCCACGGCCCGACGTGGGTGGCGCGCGAGCTCAGCACGCTGCTCGGCCGCGAGTGGGGCCTCGACACCGGCGAAGGGCCGCTGCGCGACGGCGTGTCCGACGCCCAGCTGTGGGAGCTGCGGCGGGAGCTGCGCGAGAAGCTGGTGCACGAGGTGCGGCGCCGGGTGCGTGCCGCGTGGCTGCAGCGCGGCGCGTCCCCGCTGGAGCTGGGCTGGGTCGACTCGGTCTTCGACCCGGACGTGCTGACCGTCGGGTTCGCCCGCCGCGTCCCGACGTACAAGCGGCTGACGTTGATGCTGCGCGACCCCGAACGGCTGCGCACGCTGCTGCTGCACGAGGAGCGGCCGATCCAGGTCGTCGTCGCGGGCAAGTCGCACCCGGCCGACGAGAACGGCAAGCAGCTGATCCAGCAGATCGTCCGGTTCGTCGACGGCGCGGACGTGCGGCACCGGATCGTCTTCCTGCCCGACTACGACATGTCGATGGCGCGCTACCTGTACCGCGGCTGCGACGTCTGGCTGAACAACCCGGTGCGGCCGCTGGAGGCGTGCGGGACGTCGGGGATGAAGTCGGCGCTGAACGGCGGGCTCAACCTGTCGATCCGCGACGGCTGGTGGGACGAGTGCTACGACGGCAGCAACGGCTGGGCGATCCCGACCGCCGACGGCGTCGCCGACCCGCTGCGCCGCGACGACCTCGAGGCGGCGGCGCTGTACGAGCTGCTCGGCCAGCAGATCGCGCCGCTGTTCTACGACCGCTCGCCCGACGGCGTCCCGACGGGCTGGCTGTCGATGGTGTGGCACACGCTGGAGACGCTCGGGCCGCGGGTCCAGGCGTCCCGGATGGTCCGCGAATACGTCGACAACGGCTACCTCCCGGCGTCGAGGATGGTGGCGGCGGCGACCGGCGACGGCTACCGCGGCGCCCTGTCGCTGGCGGACTACCGCACGAAGCTCGACGTGGCGTGGCCGCGGCTGCGGATCTTCGACTCGGAACTGCTGGTGGAGGCGACCGAGCCGCTGGTGGTGGGCACCGAGGTGACGATCAGGGCCCGCATCGACCTGGCGGGCCTCGATCCGTCCGAAGTGGACATCCAGGCGGTGGTCGGCCGGGTGGGCGACGACGACGAGCTGCACGACGCGGTGACGGTCCCGATGACCGGCGACGGGATCGGCGCGTTCGCCGCCCGCGTGAAGCTGCCGCGGCCGGGGGCGATCGGCTACACGGTCCGGGTGCTGCCGAGGCACGGGCTGCTGGCCACCCCGGCGGAGCTGGCGCGGGTCGTGCTGGCCTGACCTGGAGCGGCTCCAGGGAGAAATCACGCCGCACCGGCGCGGGGGCCGGGTTAGGTTGTGGCATGCGCTTCGGAATGTTCGTCCCGCAGGGCTGGCGGCTCGACCTGGCCGGCATCGACCCCGCGGACCACTGGCAGACCATGCTCGGCCTCGCGAAACACGCGGAGGCGGGCCCCTTCGAATCGATCTGGGTCTACGACCACTTCCACACCGTGCCGGTGCCGACCGAGGAGGCCACGCACGAGGCCTGGTCGCTGATCTCGGCGTTCGCCGCCGCGACGGAGACCGTCCGGCTCGGGCAGATGTGCACCTGCATGGGTTACCGCAACCCCGCCTACCTGGCCAAAGTCGCCGCGACGGCCGACCTGATCTCGGGCGGCCGGGTCGAAATGGGCATCGGCGCGGGCTGGTACGAGCACGAATGGCGGGCCTACGGCTACGGGTTCCCGTCCGCCGGCGAGCGGCTGGGCCAGCTCGACGAGGGCGTGCAGATCATGCGGGACCTCTGGACCACCGGAACGTCCACATTGGACGGGAAGCACTACCGGACCGACGGTGCGATCCTCCGCCCGCTCCCGCCGCAGGAGGGCGGCATCCCGCTGTGGATCGCCGGCGGCGGCGAGAAGAAGACGCTCCGGATCGCGGCGAAGTACGCGCGGTACACGAACTTCTACCCCGAGCCGGAGACGTTCACGCGCAAGTCGGAGATCCTCGCGGCGCACTGCAAGGACGTCGGCACCGACTTCGACGCGATCGTGCGCTCGGGCAACCTCAGCGTCGTCCTGGGCGAGACGGAGCAGGCCGTCCAGGAGAAGGTGGCCTGGCTGAAGGCGCACTACGAGAAGTACGTCCCAGCGGAGGACGCCGCCCGGGCGGTCGCCACCTTCGCGAGCGGCCCGGCGGTCGGCACGCCGGAGCAGGTGGCCGAGCACCTCGCCGCGCTCGGCAAGCGCGGGATGTCGTACGCGATCCTGAACTTCCCGGAAGCCGCGTACGACCGGTCCGGCATCGACCTGTTCACCCAGCAGGTCGCCCCGGCGCTGGCGGGCTGAGCAGCGCCGACCCGGAAACCGTCGGTCCCCTTCGGTGGCGTGGAAAACAGGGGCTGCCCAGCCGGGTCGGCGCCCTGCGGCTCAAGCGGCCTAAGGCACCGCCGGGCTGCCGCCGTCCTGCACGGGCAGGCCGGCGGCGGCCCACGCGCGGAACCCGCCCTCGAGGTCGGTCGCGCCGCGCAGCCCCAGCCGCTGCAGGTCGGCCGCCGCGAGGCTCGACGAGTAGCCCTCGTTGCACACCACGACCACCCGCGTGTCCGGCGTCACCGCGGGCAGCCGCCATTCGCTGTCCGGGGCCAGCCGCCACTCCAGGTGGATCCGTTCGACGATCACCGCGCCCGGGATCTCGCCCTCCGCCGAGCGGTTCGCCAGCGGCCGGATGTCGACCAGCAGCGCGCCCGCCTCCTGCAGTTCGCGGGCCCGGACGGGAGTCACCCGGTCCAGGCCCGCTCGCGCGGAGGCCAGCAGCGAGTCGACAGCGCTCATGACCGGACGATAGCGGGCAGCGGCGGGATTTCTGCGGGGACGTCGGCGAGCGTGTCGTACTCCCGCGTCGGCACCAGCGGCGGCGAGTACGCGTGGACGCTGGCCGCGGGCCGGTCACCGATGCCCGTGACCTGGTGGGCGCGGCCGGCGCCGAAGCCGAGGCCCTGGCCGGTGACGTGCGTGCGGCGCCGGATCGGCCCGCCGGGGTAGCGGTACTCCTCGCCGAGTTCACCCTGCAGGACGGTGAACGAGCCGGACGCGCCGCCGTGGTCGTGCGGCTTCGTCCGCTGGCCGGGCAGCCACGACAGCAGCCACAGCTCGACGCCGTCGGTCAGCGCCAGCCGGGCCCACCAGCGGCGGTCCTCGTCGAACCGGAGGATGCCGTGCAGGCCCGCAGCCAGCTCGGTCGTGACGGTGGCGGTCAGGTCGGCCAGCTCACGCGGTGTCCAGAGCAGCCGCGACGGGTGCAGCAGCTCGGGCAGCAGCGGGTCGGTCAGCTGCGGGTGGATTTCGACGGGCGGGCGAACCAGGGAAGTGGTCAACGCGGGTGCTCCTCGGACGCGGGGTGATCGGGACGCGGGGTGATCGGGACGCGGGGGCAGCGCGGCACCGCACGCGTCGAGAAGACGCGAGGGATCAGCGAAGCCGCGCCCGCGTACACCCGGCCGAAGCGACGAGGAGCAGGTCGATGGTGCGACGGCGCCAGAACGAACCCCGGGTGATCCCGGTGGTGGGCGCGTCGGCTGACATGCCCGCGATCCTGCCACAACGACGGCCCCGGCGGCTCTTCCGCGGTGCGGTGTTCCACGTCGTGGACACTTCCCGACCTGCGTGTTCACGCTCTCACCCGGGCGGGTGCGCACGCGCGCGCGACGGCAGACAGAATGGGCCTCGTGAGCGAGCCGATCCAGCCCAGCGAACTTGACGACCTCGTGGTCCGGATGGCCGGTGTCGGCGTCCGCCGGGGGACCAACGACCTCCTCGCCGGCCTCGACTGGACCGTGGAACTGGACGAGCGCTGGGTGGTGCTCGGCCCGAACGGCGCGGGCAAGACCACCCTGCTGCGCCTCGCCGCGGCCGAGCTGCACCCGACCACCGGCGAGGTCGACCTCCTCGGCGAGCGGATCGGCCGGGTCAACATCTTCGACCTGCGCCCGCGCATCGGCTTCACCTCGGCGGCCATCGCCCAGCGCGTGCCGGGCGACGAGCTGGTCAAGGACGTCGTGGTCAGCGCCGGCTACGCGGTGCTCGGCCGCTGGCGTGAGGAATACGACACCCTCGACACCGCCCGCGCGACCGAGCTGCTCGACGCGATGGGCATCGGGCACCTGGCCGAGCGCACCTTCGGCACGCTGTCCGAGGGCGAGCGCAAGCGGGCCCTGATCGCCCGGTCGCTGATGACCGACCCGGAGATGCTGCTGCTCGACGAGCCCGCGGCCGGTCTCGACCTCGGCGGCCGCGAGGACCTGGTCGCGCGGCTGTCGGCCCTGGCCCTCGACCCGGACGCGCCGGCCCTGGTCCTGGTCACCCACCACGTCGAGGAGATCCCGCCGGGGTTCACCCACGCGCTGCTTCTCCGTGACGGCCACGCCGTGGTCGCCGGGCTGGTCGACGACGTCATCACCAGCGAAAACCTGTCGAAGACGTTCGACCAGGACCTCGTGCTCGAGCGTTCCGGGGATCGCTTCTTCGCCCGCCGTCGCTAGGCTGTCCCTACCGACCGGTAGCGTGCTGGCAGATCGTCAACTCGTCAACGAGGAGGATGGGCGTGGGAGAGTTCGTAACCCTGGAGGTCAAGGACGGGGTCGGCACCATCCGGCTCGACCGGCCGCCGGTCAACGCCCTGAACGCCCAGGTCACCGCCGAGCTCGCGGAGCTGGCGAAGGAGGCGACCGAGCGTGACGACGTCCGCGCGGTGATCCTCTACGGCGGCGAGAAGACCTTCGCGGGCGGCGCGGACATCAAGGAGATGGCCACCCGCACCTACCCGGAAATCGCGAAGTTCGGCGCGACCCTCACCGGCACCCTGGCCGCCATCGCGAACATCCCGAAGCCGGTCGTCGCGGCCATCACCGGCTACGCCCTCGGCGGCGGTCTCGAGCTGGCGCTGACCGCGGACCGCCGGGTCGCCGGCGACAACGTCAAGGTCGGCCAGCCCGAGATCCAGCTCGGCGTCATCCCCGGCGCGGGCGGCACCCAGCGCCTGGCCCGGCTGATCGGGCCGAGCAGGACCAAGGACATCGTCTACACCGGACGGTTCGTCAAGGCCGAAGAGGCGCTGGCCCTCGGGATCGTCGACGAGGTCGTCGCCCCGGACGACGTCTACGCGGCCGCGCACAAGTGGGCGTCGCAGTTCGCGAACGGCCCCGCCGTGGCGCTGCGCGCGGCGAAGGCGGCCATCGACGGCGGTCTCGACATGGACCTGCCGAACGCGCTCAAGCTCGAATCGCACCTGTTCGCCGCGCTCTGGGCGACCCAAGACCAGCAGAACGGCATGAAGTCGTTCATCGAAAACGGGCCCGGCAAGGCCACTTTCGAAGGGAAATGACGCCTTGACCGACGTGAACGACCCGGCGCCGAACCCGCACGCCACCGCCGAAGAGGTCCAGGCGGCCTACGCCGACCCCAAGCTGGCGAACGTGCTCTACCACGACTGGGAAGCCGGCACCTACGACGAGAAGTGGTCGATCTCGTACGACGAGCGCTGCATCTCCTACGCCACCGACGTGTTCAACGCCGTCGCGGGCGAGGACGGCCAGCCCTACCAGCACGCGATGGAGCTGGGCAGCGGCACCGGCTTCTTCCTGCTGAACCTGATGCAGGGCGGCGTCGCCAAGAAGGGGTCGGTCACCGACCTTTCGCCCGGCATGGTGCAGGTCGCGCTGCGCAACGCCGAGAAGCTCGGCCTCGACGTCGACGGCCGGGTCGCCGACGCCGAGCGCATCCCCTACGACGACAACACGTTCGACCTGGTGGTCGGGCACGCGGTGCTGCACCACATCCCGGACGTCCAGGCGGCGTTCCGCGAGGTGCTGCGCGTGCTCAAGCCGGGCGGCCGGTTCGTCTTCGCCGGCGAGCCGACCAAGATCGGCGACTTCTACGCCCGCAAGCTCGGCCAGTTCACCTGGTTCCTGACCACCCGCGTGACGAAGCTGCCCGCGCTGCGCGGCTGGCGGCGTCCGCAGTCCGAACTGGACGAATCGTCGCGCGCGGCCGCTCTGGAAGCCGTGGTCGACATCCACACGTTCGACCCGTCCGAGCTGGAGTCGTGGGCCCGCGGCGCGGGGGCCCAGGACGTCCGCGCGGTGACCGAGGAGTTCGCCGCCGCGCTGGCCGGCTGGCCGATCCGGACGTTCGAGGCCGCCGTGCCGCCGGAAAAGCTCACCGTGCGCTGGCGGATGTTCGCCTACCACCTGTGGCTGCGGCTGTCCGCCGTGGACAAGAAGGTGCTGGCGAAGGTCCTGCCGCGCGAGCTGTTCTACAACGTCATGATCACCGGGACCAAGCGGCCGTCCTGAGTTGGGTTATTCGTTCAGTCTCGGCGACGTCGCCTACCTGCGGTCCGCCGCGGGTGGGGCGGCGCTCGCCGAGGTTTCGGCCCTGTCGCTGACCGACCGGATCACGTCCGTCGCGGCCGTCCGCCGTCTCGTGGGCGAGGAGCGCGCGGCCGCGGTGCTGGAAACCGTGCTGCTGCGCCGGAAAGCCGTCGGCAAGCTGTCCGGGGTGGACTGGTTGTTCACCTCCGACGCGCTCCAGCAGGCGAGCGCGTCGATCGTGGCGCGGCACCGGGCGCTGCGGCTGGCCGGGCTCGACGTCCACGACGTCACGTGTTCGGTGGGCGCCGACCTGGTCGAGATCGCGCGGGTGGCGCGGTCGGCCCTGGGGTCCGATGTGGACCCGGTGCGGCTGGAGATGGCGCGGCACAACGGTCTGGCCGCGGGGGTCGGCTTCGGGCTGGCACGGGCCGACGCGCTGCGGCCGGTGAGCCGGTCCGGGGTCGTCGTCGCCGATCCCGCCCGGCGTGATTCCGCGGGACGCCGGGCGTGGAAACCCGCCGACTTCGCTCCACCGCTGGACGGGCTGGTCGAGGCGTACCCGGGACGAGCGTTGTCCGTGAAGTGCGCGCCCGGCCTCGACTTCGCGCTCACGCCGTGGGCCGAGGAGGTCGAGCTGGTGTCCCTGGACGGTCAGGTCCGGGAGTCGTGCCTCTGGCGCGGCCTCGGCACCGGCGTGACCCGCCGGGCCACCGTGCTGCGCTCGGACGGAACACGGTGGACGGTCACGGACGCGGAACCGGACGAACTGCCGGTGCGGGAGCCGGGGGAGTGGATCGTCGACCCCGACGGCGCCGTCGTGCGCGCGGGACTGGTCCGGCACTATGCGGCGCGGCACGGGCTGTGGCAACTGGACGAACGCATCGCGTACCTGACCGGTGACGTTCCGCCGCCCGGCGTGCGGGCTTTCCGCGTCCTGGAGCGGGGACCGTACAGTGAAAAGGCACTGAAGGCCCTCCTCAAGCGGCACGACGTCGGGCGGCTGGAAATCCTGGTGCGGGGCCTGGACGTCGACCCGGACGCGCTGCGCCGGCGGCTGAAGCCCCGCGGTGGTGCCGAAGCGTCGGTGGTCCTCACGCGCATCGGGCGCTCTCCGGTGGCTTTCCTGTGTCGCGCGGAGAAGTGAACGGGAACCTTCGAGGGGTGGAACTCCCGGTCGGGCACGTGGGCGCCCATCGAGGCCACGGGTGCCAAAATCGTGCTGAACCTCGGTGACCAGGTCAGCGACCTCGAAGGCGGCTACGCCCTGCGTCCGGTCAAATTGCCGAACCCGATGTACTACCTGGCCCGATCGCGGAATATCGGCCGGGCCCGGCGTGCTGCTCTCTGTACACAGGACTCTTAGGGAGCTGACATGGCGAAGCAGGTTCTTCAGCCGGGCCCGGACCACCCGATCACCGTCGAGCCCACGAAGGCCCGTGTGGTCGTCAAGGCGGGCGGGCGCGTCGTCGCCGACAGCCGCAAGGCGCTCACGCTGCAGGAAGCGTCCTACCCGGCGGTCCAGTACATCCCGCTGGCGGACGTGGACGCGAGCGTGCTGGAGCGGACCGACCACGAGACGTACTGCCCGTACAAGGGCGAGGCCGGCTACTACACGCTGAACGCCGGTGACGTGAAGGGCGAGAACGCGGTCTGGACGTACGAGAAGCCGTACGACGCGGTCGCGCCGATCAAGGACCACGTCGCGTTCTACCCGAACGTGGTGGACTCGATCGAGCTGGTCGAGGACTGAGCTGGACCTCGACCTGCTGCGGACGTTCCTGGCCGTCCACCGGGCCGGTTCACTGACCGGCGCGGCACCGTCACTGGGCCTGTCCCAGCCGACGGTGACCGCGCAGGTCAGGGCCCTGGAGGAGCAACTGGGCCGGCAACTGTTCGTCCGCCGCGCCCGCGGCGTGACCCCGACTTCAGCCGCCGACGAGCTGGCGGCCCGGATCGCCCCGCACATCGACGCGCTGGCGGACGTCACGCCCGGGCGGCCCGACCCGTTCGCGACACCGGTGCACCTGGCCGGGCCCACGGAACTGACCACGGCTCGCGTCCTGCCCGCACTGGCCGGCCTGGTGGCCCGCGGACTCCGCCTGCGGGTGACGTTCGGCCTGGCCGACGACCTGCTGGCGGGCCTGACGCAGCGGCGCTTCGACCTGGTGGTCTCGACGATCCGCCCCCGCGGCCGCGGCTTCACGGCCACCCCGCTGACCGACGAGGAGTTCGTCCTGGTCGGTCCGCGCGCGTTTTCCGGCGACCCGCGGACCGCGCCGCTGGTGGCGTACGCGGAGGACCTGCCGATCATCCGCCGCTACTGGCGGTCGGTACTGGGCACGCGCCCGCCCGCGGCGCCCGCGGTGGTCGTCCCGGACCTGCGCGCAGTGCTGGCATGCGTACGGGCGGGTTTCGGCGTGAGCGTGCTGCCGCGGTACCTCTGCGCGGCCGAGCTGGCCTCGGGGGAGGTGGTGGCGCTGCTGGAGCCGGAAGAGCCACCGATCAACACGCTGTACGTCGTCAGCCGGACCGAACCGTGCCGCCCGGGGCCCGCGGCGGTGCGGGACGCCCTGCTCGCGGACGCCGGCCGGTGGTGACTCAGTCCGCGATGATCTTCGCGGGCCACGGAGACCGGCTGTGTAGCCTCGGCGGCTATGAGTTGGCTGCCCGAGGACTTCGTCCACCCCGTCCACACGCCCGTGCCCGGCACCGCACTTCACCTGCGGCCGATCCGGGAGGCCGACACTGCTCTCGATTACCCCGCCGTGATGGGTTCCCGGGAGCGCTTGTGGAGCATCTTCGGTCCGGCCTGGTCCTGGCCCAAGGAGACGATGACCTACGAAGAGGACCGCCTCGACCTGCTGCGGCACGAGAAGGAGATAGCCGCGCACCAGTCGTTCAACTACGCGCTGCTGGACGAGGCGGAGACCGCGATCCTGGGCTGTGTGTACATCGACCCGCCCGAGCGCACGGGTTCCGACGGCGAAGTGTCCTGGTGGGTGGTGGACGACCTCGTCGGCAGCGACGTGGAGCGTGCGCTCGACGCGCTGGTGCCGCAGTGGATCGCCGCCGACTGGCCGTTCCGCGAGCCCCGCTTCCTGGGTCGCGACATCAGCTGGCAGGAGTGGCTCGCGTTGCCGCGCACTCCGTGACACGTCCGACGCGGTAGCCGAGCCGTACCCCCGTGGCGTTCCGCTCATCGTTGTGCGGCCGCGCCCGGTGCCCGGCCACAGGCCGGCCGGGCTACGCCGGCGACGGTGCGTTGCGGCGGCGCGGGCGGCGACCGAGCCACCACTCGGCGACCAGCAGCGGGAGCACCCACCCGGTCCACGTCGTGATCCCGGCGATCGCCTGGCCCAGCGCGACTTCGCTGCCGCCGAACGTCGTGCCCAGCTGCGGTGTCAGCACGATGGCCCAGACGACGCCCCAGATCCGGTTGCTGATGATCGACATGCACAGCGCGAAGCTGCGGACCATCCAGCGGCGGTGGTCGCCGAACCGGCGCGCCCGCGCCATCCGGTAGCCCTGCACGGTGCAGCCGAACCACAGGAGCGCCAGCAGGACGTTCGACACGGCGCCGACCGGCCCGAACGGCGCCGCGAGCGCGATGACGAAGCCGGCGATCGACGCGGGGATCGCGCCGGCGAAGACGTACACCCGGCCGGTGCGGCGGTGCACCGCCGGGTGCTTCTGCCGCAGCCACGGCCAGATCTGCAGCGCGCAGGTCACCATGGCGACGGTCGCGAAGCCGATGTGCGTGACCAGCACCGGGTAGTACCAGCCGGTGGGCGCCGGGATCCGCGACCGGGCCGGGTCGAGCCCGAGGTACGGCGGAAGCGAGAACACCAGGAAGGCCGTGACGAGCAGGCCCAGCGGTAAGACCCACGGGCGTCGCCACCACGGTGTCGCGACGCGGACTGCCGAAGTCGCCTGTTCAGTTGCCGTCATGTTGCCCCCTAGTTCCATACGGTGTATCCGGACCGTATGGACCGGGGGAGCTGAACGACAACAATGACGGGAACTAATAGGGGAGTACCCTGAAACTGTTCTACCACTGATCGGCAACTGTTCTAGTACGGATCGGGGATTTCGTGGCCGAGGCGCCCTACTTGCGGATCGCGGCGGACCTGCGTCGCCGGATCACCGCGGGCGAGCTGCGGCCGGGCGATCGCGTCCCGTCGACCCGCGCGCTGGTCCGCGAGTGGGGTGTCGCGATGGCGACCGCGGCGAAGGCCCTGTCCGCGCTGGGCGAGCAGGGCTGGGTGCGCGCGGTGCCGGGCAGCGGCACGGTCGTGGCCGACCGGACGCCCGCCAAGCCGCCCCTCGGCCGGGACACCCTGGTACGCGCGGCCATCGCGCTGGCCGACGCCGAGGGCCTCGCGGCGCTGTCGATGCGGCGGCTGGCGGCGGAGCTCGGCGTGGGCCCGATGGCGTTGTACCGGCACGTCCCGGACAAGGACGAGCTGCTGCGGCTGATGGCCGACGTGGCACTCGGGGAGGCGGAGCTGCCGGAACCGGGCCCGGAGCCGTGGCGGCGACGCCTCGAGCTCGCCGCCCGCGCGCAGTGGCGGGCGTACCGCCGTCACCCGTGGCTGGCGCCGATCCTGCTCAATTCGCTGGTCCGCCCGCCGATAGTGGCGGCGGGCCTGCGGCTGGTCGACTGGTCGTTGCGCGCGCTGGCCGGCACCGGCTTGAAGCGGCGGGCGAAGCTGCAAGTGATCATGACACTGAACGGCTGGGTCGGCGGCCTCGCGGTGAGCAACGCGTTCGAGGTCCAGGCGGAGCAGGACACGGGCATCACGGGCGACCAGCGCCTGCAGGCGGACATGGCGCTGCTGACCCGGTTCCTCGAATCGGGCCGGTTCCCCACGCTGACCGAGGTGATGACCGGCGTCGAGAACGTCGACCTCGACGAGGCGTTCGAGTTCGGGCTGCAGCGCCAGCTCGACGGCATCGCCGCCCTGGTGGCCCGCCACTAGAGTGGCACCGGTGCTGATCACCACGGAACGGCTCACGCTGCACGCGTGGTCGGAAGACTGCTACGACGGCTTGTTCGCGTTGGCCCAGCTCCCCCAAACGGTTCGCTACGTGGGAACGGGGGAGCCGTGGAGCCCCGAGTACACACTGGCCAAGCACCGCGCGACGCTGTCCCATTGGGCGGAGCACGGTTTCGGCTGGTTCGCGATATCGGTGGCGCCGGGTTCGTTCGACGGAGTGGTGTCCCTGGTCAGCCGCAGCGCAACGGAGTCGGGCCTGGGCCGCCCGGCGGTGGAAATGGGCTGGTGGATAGCCCCATCGTCCTGGGGCCACGGTTACGCAACGGAAGCCACGACGGCGATCCGCGACCGGGCATTCGAGTCGGGCTGGACGGACCGCTTGCTGGCGGTGTTCGAACCGGCGAACAAGCCGTCGGCCCGGGTGGTGGCGAAACTCGGATTCACGGTGCACAGCAAGTTCATCCTGGACGGCCGGGTGGAGCAACGGGCGGTCCTGGAACGCCCTCGCTGAGGATTGTCCACAGGGCGCCCGGCCTGTGGAGAACTCGTCGGCCCGACGGCGCAGCACCTCGTCGCAACCACGCCCGGGGCGGGGAAGCTCCCGGCCTCCCCGCCCCCGGCGATCACGCGGACACCGGCACCGGGACATCGCCCACCCACCGATGCACCGCCTCCGCCAGTCCCGCATCGCCCGAGCCCATCGTGCCCACCCAAGCCGCGTGCCCGTCCGGTCGCAGCAACACCGCCTCGACGTCCGAAATGGACGGACTCGAAGCCGCGACCACCGCCACCCCGGGCGACCAGGCGGCGAACGAGCCCGTCAGATCCACCAGCACCGGCCGACCGGCGTGCAGCAGGGCCGCCAGGTGCGTCTCCGCCCCCGCAACCCGCAGCGGCACATCCGGAACCAGCCGTCCCAGCCAGGGGTGACCGCCCGGCTCGTAGCACGCGTCCAAGCCCGTGATGATTTCCGCCAGCGCCCGCTTCCCCGCCGGGTGGGCCGCCACGCGCCGCATCAGGTCCGCCCATGGCTCCGCCGCTTGCTCCTCCAGGGCCACCTGGGCCCGCGTGTTCGCCAGGATGCGCGCACCCGCCGCGTGCCGCTCGTCGTGGTAGGTGTCCAGGAGGCTTTCCGGGGCCGTTCCCCGTACCGTTGCCGCGAGTTTCCAGCCCAGGTTGAACGCGTCGTCGAGGGCGACGTTCACGCCGATCGCCCCCGCCGGCGGGTGGATGTGGGCCGCGTCGCCCGCCAGCAAGACCCGGCCTTCGCGGTAGCGCGAGGCCAAGCGCGCCGCGTCGCCGAAGCGGCTCAGCCAGCGGGGCGCGCGCAGCTCGACGTGGCGGCCGAGCACCGCGTCCACCTGCGCCTGCAACCGTTCGAGCGTGACCGGTGTGTCCTTGTCCTTCGGCGGGTCGTCCTCCCGGACCACGATCCGGACGTACCCCGGCCGCGGGATCACGAACAGGCTCCGGCCGTCCGGACCCGCCGAAGGACCGTACGGCAGGTCGCATTCGACGTCGCCGAGCAGCGCGTACCAGCGCGCGTCGACGCCAGGGAAGTCGATGCCCGCCTGCTTGCGGACCGTGCTGCGGCCGCCGTCGCAGCCGACGAGGAAGCGTGCCCGGATCGTCCGGCCGAAGCGTCCATTGTGGACCACCGCGGTGACGTCGTCCGCGGACTGGGTGAACGAGCGCAGGTCGTGACCGCGCAGGATTTCGGCGCCGAGTTCGAGCGCCCGCGCCTCCAGGACTTCTTCGACGCGGGTCTGCGGGATGCCCAGCGAGAACGGGTGGTCCGTCGCCGCGCCGTCGAGCAGCAGCGGGCCGGGGAGGCCGGTCACCGGCGCGTGCGGCACCCGGTGCCCTTCGGCCACCAGCCCCTCGGCCAGGCCACGGCGGGCCAGCAGGTCCAGCGCCCGCGCGTTCAGGTTGAAGCCGCGGCAGTACGGCGGGCGCTCCGGCAGGCGTTCGACGACCGTGGTGCGGACGCCGGCCAGCGCGAGTTCCGCGGCGAGCAGCAGGCCGGCCGGACCGGCGCCGGCGACGAGGACATCGGGATCGGACACGGTTCCCCTCAGAAGTTTTCGGGCCACGGCAGCGACCCGGAGCGGATTTCGGCGACGGTGCGGCGCGCCCAGTCGAGCTCCGCCTGCCAGGCGTGCCGGACGAACTCGACCTCGATCATGAACAGCCGCGGCGCGCCCTGACCGACGGTTTCGGCCAGCGCGGTGTCCGCGCCGCCGATGCGTTCGGCGAGGTGGCGCGCGCGTTCCTCCAGGGCGTCGGCGGCGCGTTCCGGGCCGAGCGCGCCGAGGTAGCTCACCGCGGCGACGAACTTCGGGTACTCCGCGACCGGCTCGCGCACCAGTTCGTCGAGCCAGGCGACGAACTCCTGACGGCCGAGTTCGGTGTGCGCGTAGACGGTCCGCTCCGGCCGGTTGCCCTCGCGGACCGTCTCGACGGGCTCGATCCAGCGGTGCTTGGCCAGGGCCTCCACCGTGTCGTAGAGCGAACCGGGATTGATCTTGAACGTCGAGCCCTTGTGGCGCTCGCGCAGCGTGGACGCCATTTCGTACGGGTGCATCGGGCGTTCCAGCAGCAGGCCGAGCAGGGCGAGCGCGAGGGTGTTGCGGATCTTGCGAGGCGGCACTAGTCGCTCCCTATTAGTCGGAAGCGACTATACGACACTCGTCAAGCCAAGTTGCCGACACAGTTGCGCAGCAGTTCCGTCAGGGAGCGCCGCTGGTCGGCCGGCAAAGTGCCGAGCATCTGCTCTTCGACCTGCGTGACCAGGTCTTCGGCGGCGTCCAGCCGGGCACGGCCGGACGGCGTCAGCGTGACGGGCCGGGCGCGGCCGGACGGCGCCTGCTCGGCGACGGCGACCAGCCCGGCCGACTGCAGGCCGCCCAGGACGTCCCGCAGCGACTGCCTCGTGACGAACGTGATCCGCGCGAGTTCCGCCGACGACGCCCCGGGGTGGTCGTCGAGCGCGCGCAGCACGGCGTACTGCGACATCGACAGTCCGAGGGGGCGCAGCCGCTCGGTGCAGACCTGGTTCAGGGCCTGCTGGGCGCGTTTGATCAGGTAGCCGGGCCGATCGCCGGTCGGGGCGGAACTCATGACAGGAACCTTACGCAACTGATCCGCCCCGAAAGGTGATAGGAGGCGTGTTCTCCCGTCAGTGGCGGAACAGTGTCGCGTTCGTCCACTGGACGTAGGTGAGGTCGACATGGCAGGTCAGGCCTCGCGGTGTCCACTTCGGACACGTCGGGACACGCAAGTCCTGGTCGGCGCCCGCGAACCGGTCGTGGCGCGAAGACCTCACCGGCCACCGTAGGCGAGCGAGCGGGCCTTGTGCGGCTGTCCGGAAGACGATTTGCCTGGACTCGAACGGTTGCCGCGCCCGAGCCCATGATCCGTAAGGTGACGGGATGACTGGGGAACTGAAACGCGCTCGACTGGGGGTTTCCGTCGTTTTCGCGGTGTGCGGCGCCGCGTTCGCGACCTGGCTGGCCCGCGTCCCCGCGGTGCAGGAGCGGCTCGGGTTGAGCACCGGCGAGCTGGCGACCGGGCTCTTCGGCCTCGCCGCCGGATCGGTGCTCGCGTTGCTCGCCGCGGGCGCCCTGCTCACGAGGATCGGCAGCCGCGCAGCCGTCGTGCTCGGGGCGGTCGTGCTGTGCGCGGGGCTGCCGTTGGTCGCGCTCGCGTGGTCCGCGCCGGTGTTCTTCGCCGCGCTCGTCGTGCTCGGCGTCGGGAACAGTCTGCTCGACGTCGCCATGAACGCCCACGCGGCCCGCGTCGAGGACGGCTACGGGCGCCCGATCTTCGCCGGTTTCCACGCGTTCTGGAACATCGGCGGCCTCGCGGGCTCGGGCGTCGACGCGCTGATGGAGGCCATGCACGTTCCCGTGTCCGTTCACTTCCCGGTGGCCGGCGCGGTGCTGCTCGCGCTGGCAATGTGGGCGGCCGGCACCCGGTTCCTCGGCGGTGCCGACCGCGGGCAGGGCGACGCGGCCTTCGCCTGGCCGAGCCGGGTGCTGGTGCCGCTGGGCGTGCTCGCCTTCTGCGGGTTCGTCGCCGAAGGCGCGGTCAACAGCTGGAGCGCGGTGTACCTCGCCGACGTCACCGGCGCGACGCCCGCGCTCGCCTCGCTCGGCTACTTCGCCTTCTCCGGGACGATGATCGCGGTCCGCCTGGTCGCCGACCGCGTGGTGGCGCGGACGGGCGCGGTCCGGTTCGTCCGCGTGGCGGCCGCGGTCGCGGTGCTCGGCTTCGCCGTGGTCCTCGTGGCGCCGTGGCCGGTCGCCGGGGTCGTCGGCTTCGCGGTCGTCGGGCTCGGCGTGGCCGGGATCGTGCCGGTCGCGTGGAGCGTGGCGAGCCGGAAGCAGGCGGACGCACCGGGCCGCGCGGTCGCCGCCGTCGCGGCCTGCGGGTACCTGGGGTTCCTGGTGGAACCGGTGCTCGTGGGTGCGCTCGCCACCCGCGTCGGCCTGCACTGGGCGCTGTCGTCGGCGGTCGTGGTCACCTTCGGGATCGTCTTTCTCGCGCCGTCGCTGCGGGTCCGGGAACCGGCGGGAAGGCGTTCGTGACGGACAGCTCGACGGCGTTCAACGCGTGCATCGGACGCTTGGAGACCTGACCGGCAACCGCATCGGCTTCGACGCGATGCGGTTGCCGCAAATCGGCCAGACGTTCGCCGCCGACGCTGTGCCGCAGCGCTCGATTCGATCGGCGAGTACTTCGGGGTGTCGGCCGGGCTGGGCGATGCCGGGGTGATCGGCGCCTCGGCATCGCCTACGCCCGCCGTGCCGGAGGCCTCACCGGAGAGGTGAGCCGAACCAGCGGGCGAGCTGCTCGTCGAGGTCCCGTTGGGCGTCGCCGACCCAGGCGACGTGACCGTCCGGGCGCAGCAAGAGGGCGGGGACGTCGAGGGCCGCGGTGGGATCCGCGAGAACGTCGACCCGGTCGGACCAGCCCCCGGCTGTCAGGCTTCCGGTGCGGTCCAGCAGCAGGCCGCGGCCGCGGTGCAGCCGGTCGTAGAGGCGGCCGTGCTCGACGTCGATGTCGCGCAGGCGGCGGCCGAGCAGGTCGGGGCCCTCGCCGAAGTCGTAGCGGAGGTCGATCGCCGTGATCTTGCCGATCAGGTGGCGGTTGACCTCGTCGAAGTCCATCAGTTCGGCGAGCAGCCGCCGGAGGGCCTGCGCGCCTGGTTCGTTCGACGACAACGCCATCTGGGCCCGCGTGTTGTCCAATACGGCGTCGGCGACCGGACGGCGTTCGGCCTGGTAGGTGTCCAGCAGGCCCTCCGGCGCCCAGCCGCGGACCTGAGCGGCCAGCTTCCAGCCGAGGTTGAAGGCGTCCTGGACGCCGAGGTTCAGGCCCTGCCCGCCGGTGGGCGGGTGGATGTGCGCCGCGTCGCCGGCCAGCAGCACCCGTCCGGACCGGTACCGCTCGGCCAGCCGGGTGGCGTCCCCGAAGCGGGACAGCCGGCGCGGGGAGTGCGCGCCGAAGTCGGTCCCGGCGATCGCCCGGAGCTGTTGCCGGAAATCGTCCAGGGTCGGCGCTACCGCACGATCGCCGACGTTGGCAGCGGGGACGACGACGCTGTAGACGCCCTCGCCGAAGGGCCTCAGCCAGAACCGCGTGGGGGTTTCCCCGACTTCGGCCACCCGGGCGGCGATCTCCGCGGGCGGCGCCGCGAATTCCATCTCGCCCATCAGCGTGTCGGTTCGCGAGGGCTCGCCGGGGAAGCCGATGCCGCTCAGTTTGCGCACCGCGCTGCGCCCGCCGTCGCAGCCGACGAGATAGCGCGTCCGCAGTCGTTCGCCGTCGGCCAGCCCGACGGTCACGCCCTCGTGGTCTTGCTCGAAATCGACCACGGCGCACCCGTGCCGGACTTCGGCACCCAGGTCGGTCGCGTGTTCCTCGAGGAGCCGCACGATGACCGGCTGCGGGATGCCCAGCAGGTAGGCGTGCGCGGAATCCAGGCCCGGGGGCGGGGGCTTGGGGATGGCGGCGAAGAACCCGCCGGCCGGACGCTGCCGTCCGTGCCGGAGCAGGCGGTCCAGCAGCCCGCGCATGGCCATCAGCTCGAGGCTGCGGATGTGCAGCCCGACTATCCGGACGAAGGACGCGGGCTCGGTGTCCTGTTCCAGGACGAGGACCCGCACGTCGTGCCGCCGCAGTTCGGCGGCCAGGGTCGCGCCGGTCGGGCCGCACCCGGCGATGATGACGTCGTAGGGCGAAGAGTCCATGGTGGTGCCTTTCGGGAGTACCTCGGCGCTCCCGGCGACACCTACGTCAATCGCCCGGCCGTGACTGGCGGGGGAGCACCCACATCGATCCAGCGGTCATGGGTCTCACCTCCTCGGGTGGTGTCACGGACCCCCGCAAGCTACAAGCCCGCCCGGGCCGGCGTCCACCGCTTTTGCCGCGAACGCGACCACGGGGTTGCGACGACTAGTTAGTTCAGAACATACTGAACTAACTAGTCCGAGGAGGTGGCTCGCGTGGCGGACCGTGAGCAGGTGCTCGACTGGGTCGAGCGAATGGCGATGTTCTGCGCCGACGAATACGGGGTGCCGCCGATCGCCGGCCGCATCCTCGGCTGGCTGATGATCTGCGACCCGCCCGAGCAGTCGGCGGGGCAGATCGCGGCGGCGATCGGGGCGAGCAAGGCGTCGCTGGCCACGAACATGCGGGTGCTGACGGACGCGCGATTCGTGCGGCGGCGCACCCGGCCGGGTGCGCGGACGAGCTACTACCGCGTGGACGACGACGCGTGGGAAACGGTGATCCGGCGACGCGTCGCCGGCCTGACCGAGTTCCGCGACCTCGCCGCCGACGGCATCGGCCTGGCCGGGACCGGCAGCGGCCGCGCCGAGCGGCTGCGCGTGGCGCACGACGTCTACGCCTGGATGGCCGAACTCCTGACGAACACACCACGACCTGCGACGCGGAAGGCGGAATGACCATGGGGACCCGGACAGCGGTGATCGCCGGTGGCGGGATCGGCGGCCTCGCCGCGGCAATCGGCCTGCGGCGGGCCGGGTGGACCGTCACCGTCCTGGAACGGTCGGCCGAACCCGGCGAGGTCGGCGCGGGCTGGTCGTTCGCCCCGAACGCGGTCCGCGCGGCGGACGCGCTGGGCGTGGGCGAACAGTTCCGCGCGGTCTCGGTGCCGACCGAGGCCGGAGCCACGCTCCGCACCCCGGACGGCCGCTACCTGATGCGGTTCCGGCCGGGGCGGGACACGCCGCTGCTGGCCAACCACCGCGCCGACCTGCACCGGGTGCTGGCCGCCCAGTTGCCGGACGGCGTGGTGCAGCCGGCCGCCGAGGTGGCCGTGGTCGAGCAGTCCGGTCACGGTGTGACCGTCGGCTACCGGACCCCGGGCGGGCCGGCGACGGCACAGGCCGACCTGCTCGTCGGGGCGGACGGGATCCGCAGCGCGGTCCGCCGGGCGGTGTGGCCGGACGCTCCCGCTCCGGTCTTCCAGCGGATCCTCTGCTGGCGCGGGGTCACCGAACCGGGTGCGGGGTGGCCGGCCGACGGGTTCACCGGGTTCCAGACCTGGGGACGCGGCGCCCGGTTCGGCGCGCACCCGCTCACCCGGCAGCGGGTGTTCTGGTTCCTGACCGTCCGCCAGGGCGAGCCCGGCCTGCGCTACGCCGACGACCTCGCCGAGGTCCGCGCCCGCGTCGGTGGCTGGCACGACCCGATCCCGGACCTGCTGGCCGGGACGCCGGCGGCGTCCGTGCTGCGCCACGACATCTTCGACCTCGATCCGCTGCCGTCCTACGTGGACGGTCGGGTGGCGCTGCTCGGCGACGCCGCCCACGCGATGACGCCGTTCCTCGCCCAGGGCGCGTGCCAGGCCCTCGAAGACGCGACCGTCCTGGCCGCCGGACTCGCCGACGCCACCGACGTCCCGGCCGCTCTGGCGCGCTACGACCACATCCGGCGGCCCCGCGGCCGGATGGTGGCCCGGATGGCCAGGCAGGACCCGAAGATCAGCCTGTCCACCAGCCCGGTCACGTACGGCCTGATGACCCGCCTGACCCACCTCGCCGGCGGCGGCGTGGCCGCGCGCAAGGCCGCCCGGCTCTGGGACTGGACGGCGCCCACCATCGGCGAGCCCACCATCGGCGAGCCCGCCGGCAAGAGCTGACCGCCGGGCCCCTGGACGGTCGAGGCCGAAGCCGCTCAGGCGGTCGGGCGGCCGGCTCCGGCGTAGTCGTCGCCCTCGCGGCGGTAGGAGTGGACCTGGACCGCCTGGCCGGTCTGGGGTGCGTCGATCATCTGCTGGTTGCCGATGTAGAGACCGACGTGGTGGATCTTCGTCGCCGGCTCTCCGTAGAAGATCAGGTCGCCCAGCTGTGGGTCGGTCACGTGCGGCACGCTGCGGAACTGCGTGTCGGCCGTGCGCATCAGCTTGATCCCCGCGCTTCCGTACGCCGCCGTCGTCAGGCCCGAGCAGTCGAAGCCCGGGTCGTTGCCGCCGGTGCCGTTGCCGCCCCAGATGTACGGGAGGCCGATCTTGTCGATCGCGAAGTTCACCGCGCTCAGCACCGCCGGGTTCGGCGCCGCGGAGCCCTGGCCGACCGTCCCGTAGACGTTGACCGTGGCCAGCGTCCGGTGCAGGAACAGTGGCGCCGGCTGCAGCGTGGCGACCGCGTTCCACCAGACCTGGCCCTGTGACAGGTCGTGGCCGTCGGCGCACAGCGCACGGCCCGTGGTCAACGCGGCGTCGTCGATGTTCTGGACATCGGGCTTCCCGCCGGACGCGCTCGCCTGGTACTTGCCCCAGATCGCCGGCGACAGCTGCATCGGCCCGGCGGCGTTCGGCGTCGAGACGACCTTGTTGTAGAAGTCGCGGACCTCGATCGTGCCGAGCGGCTTGTCCAGGACGCCGGTGGTGCCGAGTTGCCCGCCCCGCGCGCGGCCGTGGTCCGTGGTCACTTTTCCGACCGCGGCCAGCGTGACCCAGGAAAGGTGGCACCCGGGGAGGTCCTTGGTCAGTTTCGTCGTCGCCTTCGCGTAGCCGACCATCGCCCGCAGCGGGACGTCGAGCCACTGGCTGGTCTTGGACGCCCAGGCGTCGAACTCGCTCGCCTCGGGCAGCTTCGGCGGCGCCGAGGTCTGCGGCGGTGTCGTGGCCGGCGGCCGGGACGCCGTCGGCTGGACCGTGGTCGACGACGTGGCCGCGGCGTTCTGGGTCTCCTGCTGCTTCGGCGCGAGCAGGATGCCGGCCACCAGGGCGCCCGCGACGACGACCACCGCCGCGATCACCACCACGGGCTTCCGGCGGCGGGGTGCGGGCGTCTCGGTCGGGACGACCTCGGGCTCCTCGCTCACCGGGCGGCTCCGGTGAGCCGGTCGAGGACGAACCCGCGCAGGCCGTCGAGGTCGGTGTCGAGCGCGACCTCGATCGGGCGGCCGGGGGTGAACTGCGGATCGTCCTCGCCGAGCCGCCGCCGGTCGACCAGGGTCTGGCCGCGCGCCGGGCCGAGGCCGCAGTCGACGTCGACCCGGTAGGTCTCGGTGTGCAGGATGCCCGGCGAGATCGCTTCGGCGACCGCGACGGCGTCGTGCATGACCATCCGGTCCTCGCCGAACACGCGGGTGTAGTGCTGCCGGTAGGTCGACGTCAGTCCTTCGAGGGTGGCGCCGATCGGGCCCGACGCCGCGAGCTTCGCCAGCCACTCGGCGTCGACGGCGCAGCGGTGCGTGAGGTCCAGCGGCACGAGCACGACCGGGACGTCCTCCTCGACCAGCACCCGCCGGGCCGCCTCCGGGTCGCTCCAGACGTTGAATTCGGCGGCGGTCGTGCTGTTGCCGAACGTCACGCCACCGCCCATGATCACCAGCCGCGCGATCTTCGCCGCCGCGCCCGGGTGGGCCGCGAGCAGTGCCGCGATGTTCGTCAACGGGCCGATCGGGGCGATGGTCACCGGCTCGTCGGACGCCTCGAGCAGGTCGAGCATCAGCCGGACGGCGTCCCGGTCCTCCAGCGGCCGGCTCGCCTCGGGCAGCGTGTAGGAGTGGCCCGACAGGCCGTCGCCGCCGTGGACCTCTTTCGCGTCACGCGGCTTGGAGTAGACCAGCGGCCGCGCCGCCCCGGCGGCCACCGGCACGTCGGTGCGGCCGAAGAGCTCCAGCAGGCGGCGGGCGTTCGACGTCGTGCGGTCGAGCGGGACGTTGCCGAAAACCGACGTCACCCCGAGCAGGTCGACGTCCGGGGACAGCGCCGCCAGCGCGATCGCCAGCGCGTCGTCGACGCCCGGGTCGGTGTCGATGATCAGCTTCGTGCCCATCCAGCTCCCCTTGCCTGCGAACCCGTCCCGCACACAGGTTACGGTCACTCGCATGACGTCGATGTGGGGTGCGCCCGCGCTGTCGCGGGTGCGGGCCTGGCGCCGCGCCCGCCGCGACCCGCGGCAGGCGAAGTTCCTGACCGCCGACTCGCTGCGCTGGGTTCTGCGCAACCGCGCGTACACGCCCTGGTACCTGGTCCGGTACTACCGGCTGCTGAAGTTCCGGCTCGCCAACCCGCACATCATCCTGCGGGGGATGCTCTTCCTCGGGAAGGACGTCGAGATCCACTGCCGCCCCGGCTACGGGCGCCTGGAGATCGGCCGCTGGGTCCACATCGGCGACGGCAACGCCATTCGCTGCCACGAAGGTTCGCTGCGGATCGGCGACAAGTCCGTGTTCGGCCGCCAGAACGTGATCAACTGCTACCTCGACATCGAGCTCGGCGCGGCGACGCTGGTCGCTGACTGGGTGTACATCTGTGACTTCGATCACGTCATTTCGGACATCCACGTCCCGATCAAGGACCAGGGCATCGTGAAGTCCCCGGTCCGGATCGGTCCCGACACCTGGCTCGGCACCAAGGTCAGCGTGCTGAAGGGCACCCGCATCGGCCGCGGCAGCGTGCTGGGCGCGCACGCGGTGGTCCGTGGTGACATCCCGGACTACTCGATCGCGGTCGGTGCGCCGGCCCGCGTCGTCCGCAACCGCAAGGACGACTACGCGGCCGACGCTGCCCGTCGCGAAGCCATCGCGGACATGGCCAGGAAGGCGAACAAGGCCCTGCAGAAGACTCTCGGAGAGCAGTAGGACTACTCAGGCGGCGTGGTCGTCTTCCGCGACATAGTGGCCGCATGGGGGAGTTCCGCGCGGTCGCCGTGTCCGCCCTGCTGGCCCTGATGGCGGTGGGGTGGCTGGTCGTCGTCCCGTTCCTGGTGCTGCAGGGCCTCCTCGCGAACTCGCCGTTCTTCGGCACGAGCACCCACGAGGGCGACGCCGCCCTGACCTGGGCGGCCTGGCTCGGCGCCGGCCTGCCACTGGCGGGCGTGGTCGTTTCGGCGACCACCCGGCGGCGCGGCTGGACGTGGTTCTTCGGGCTCGCCCTCGCCCTGGCGGCCGTCGTCGCGGGCCTGAAGTGGACGGACGACCTCCGGCACGCGCCGCCGCCTCCGCCGGGACCGCGGCACTGCGTCGAGCACAGCGGCGGCGGCAACGAGTGCCCCGGGGATTGACCTGCGGTTTCTCCTTGTGATCGAAAATCGGCCACGGTCGTTTCCCGGCCGTTCGGCGGTGCTCACCGGGTGATCGGCCGATCTCGGCCACGTCCGCCGGCGGCAGCCGCCGAACGCGCCGCCGAGGCGAACCGCCAGTGCGTCGACGCCCATCCGGCCTTCTTCCGGAGTCTGACCCCGCCGACGATCGCCCGCGACCTCGACCGCATCCGCGTCGCCCTCGGCGACGACAAGATCGGCTACTACGGCGTCTCGTGGGGGACGGCGCTCGGCGCGCAGTACCGCTCGCTCTTCGACGACCACGTCGACAAGATGCTCCTCGGTTCGGTCATGCCGCCGGACCTCAGCGTCACCGCGATGGACGACGGCGAGGCGATCGCGGGCGAGAACACCTTCCACAACTTCGCGTCCTGGATCGCCGGGTAAGACGCCATTTACCGGTTCGGGACCACAGAGCCCGCGGTCGCGAAAGCTCTGCTCGGCCTGCGCGAGAAGTACGGCGCGACCGTCAACGGCATGCTCGCCAACCCCGCCGCGAATGGGCCGGCCTGGCCAAGCAGCTCGCCGCCATCCGCGACGACGGCCGACCTGGCTCGAGACGGCGAGCCGCACGCGTTCAACCACTTCCAGCAGACGCGTCGGCTGGCCCATCGGCTGGGCGATCGCGATGCAGCAGCGGCTCGGTGGCGCGCTGCTGACCATCGAGGACGACGTCCACGGCTCGCTGTCGTCATTGCCCTGCGCCGACGCCGTGGTCGCTTTCTTCGACACGGGCCGGACGACGTCGGCGTCGTGCGCGGGAGCACCGGTCCCGGCGCCGTGAGTCAGTCGCGCGGCCGCAGCTGGTCGCGGACCTCCATCAGCGCGAAGCCGAGCAGGTTCAGCCCGCGCCAGTAGTCCGGTTTCGTCGCGTTCTTCTCCTCGCGCGCGAGGCCGGTGCCCCAGACGAGGTCCTTCTTGGACGCCTCGACGAGCACCTTGTCCCCGGTCCCGAGCAGGAAGCGGCGCAGGTCGCGGTGGGCGCGGAACTTGGCCAGGTTGCCGTCGACGACGATGTCGAACCGGTGCCGCTCCCAGACGGCGGGGTCGAACCCGGCGACCTCGCGGCCGAGCACCTTCGCCGTCTTCGGGTCGGGCGTGGTCCGGATCAGCTCGGCCTTCTCGTGGTCGCCGAAGAGCTCGGCCTTGCCGGCCATCATGTAGTGCTCGGCGGTCGGGTAGACGAGGCCGTCGGCCTCGAACGGGTCGACCCACCACTGGCTCAGGCAGCTCGCCGTCACCCGCCCGGACTTCGAGGGCGTGTGCCCGTAGAACAGCAGGTACTCGGGCTCCGCACCCTCGTGGACTTTTTCGCGCAACGCCTCGACACTGCGGACACCGTCGACCTTCACCATCCGCCTAGTGGACCACGCGCTCAGAGCAGGAAGTGGAACAGGGGGCTGCCCGGCTCGATCCGCTCCACCTGCAGGGGGCTCGCGTCCATCCGGGCCAGGAGCCCCGGCAGGTCGGACGAGCGGGCGATCTCGATGCCGACCAGCGCCGGCCCCAGCTCGCGGTTGGTGCGCTTGACGTACTCGAAGCGGGTGATGTCGTCCTCCGGCCCGAGCACGTGCTCGAGGAACCGCCGCAGCGCGCCCGGCTCCTGCGGAAATCCGACCAGGAAGTAGTGCTTCAGCCCTTCGTGCATCAGCGAGCGTTCGAGGATCTCGCTGTAGCGGCTGACGTCGTTGTTGCCGCCGGAGACCAGGCAGACGACGGTCTGGCCGGGTTCGACGTCGACGACCGTGCCGAGCGACGCCGCGGCGAGCGCGCCCGCCGGTTCGGCGATGATGCCGTCGGACTGGTACATCGCGAGCATCTCGGTGCACACCGCGCCCTCGGCGACCGCGGTGAGCTCGGCGCCGCTTTCGCGGATCAGCGGGTAGGTGACCGCGCCGGCTTCGCGCACGGCGGCACCGTCGACGAACGAGTCGAGAGCGGGCAGCCGCACCGGGTGTCCGGCCTCGAGGGCCGCGGCCATGCAGGCCGCGCCCGCGGGTTCGACGCCGACGATCCGGACGTCCGGGTGCCGCTCGCGCAGCCAGCTGCCGACCCCGGCGAGCAGCCCGCCGCCGCCGACGGGCACGACCACGACGTCGGGCACGAAGCCGAGCTGCTCGACCACCTCGCACGCGACCGTGCCCTGGCCGGCGACGGTCCGGACGTCGTCGAACGCGGGCACCAGGGTCGCGCCGGTCCGGTGGGCGTCCTCGTTGGCCGCGGCGAAGGCGTCTTCGTACGTTTCACCGACCACGACGACCTCGATGTGCGCGCCGCCGAGCGCCGCGATCCGTTCGCGCTTCTGCCGCGGCGTGGTCCCGGGAACGAACACGCGGCCGGTGGCGCCGAGCCGGCGGCACGCGTACGCGACGCCTTGGGCGTGGTTGCCGGCGCTGGCGCAGACGACGCCGCGCGCGCGGACGTCCTCGTCGAGCTGGACGATGAAGTTGTAGGCGCCGCGGATCTTGTACGACCGGACGGTCTGGAGGTCCTCGCGCTTCACCCAGACCTGCGCGTCCACCCGGGACGACAGCCGGGCGCTCGGCTCCAGCGGCGTCCGGGTCACCACCCCGGCCAGCCGCTCGGCGGCCTCTTCGATCGTCGCCGCGGTCACCGTGTCGATGTCGTGCACCCCGGTGAATCTACGACTCGCGCGTGCCGGGCAACCGCGCGGGCCTCCGGGCGCATCAAAGGGGTGCCGAACGAGATGGGGGCCGCCGATGGACGCCGGATTCACCGAGTACGTGACCACGCGGGCGGGTTGGCTGCGCAAGGTCGCGTACTTGCTCTGCGGCGACTGGCACCGGGCCGACGACCTGGTCCAGTCGGCGATCACCCGGCTCTACACGAACTGGCCGCGGGCCTCCCGCGCCGACAACGTGGACGGCTACGTGCGTCGCACGCTGGTCAACACCTTCCTGGCCGAACAGCGCACGTCGTGGTGGCGGCGGGTGGATTTGCGCGAAAACGACCAGGACCCGCCCACGCCCCGCGCGGACCTCGAATCGGCTTTGGACCTGCGGTCGGCGCTGAAGCGGCTGCCGGCCCGCCAGCGCGCGACCGTCGTCCTGCGCTACTTCTGCGACCTCCCGGTCGCGGAGACCGCGCGGGCGCTGGGCTGCTCCGAAGGCACCGTCAAGAGCCAGACCGCGAAGGCCGTGGAAGCGCTTCGCGAGCTGCTGCGCGAACCTGTCCAGGAGGGACGAGCATGACCGACCACGAGCTGGCCGCCAAGCTGAAGCAGCTGACCGAGGTACCCGCCCCGCCGCCGCGGATCGACCTCGACCGCGCGCGCCGTGTAGGGGGACGCCGTCGTCGCGTGCGGACCACCGCCCTGGTCCTCGGCTGTGCCGCGGCCGTGACAGCGGGCGGCTTGACGGCGGTCTCGCTGTTCGGGCCGGTCCCGCCCCTGGCGATCGCGCCGGCGGCCCCGCCGTCCTGGTCCGTGGCGGGTCCCGTGACCCCGGCCGTTACGGTGCCATCCACCAACCCGATGGAGGCGACGGCGAGCTTCGGCTGGCTGCCGGAGCAGATCAAGGGGATCGAGTACACCATCGGTTCCCACGGCGACGCCACCGTGGCCGTCGGCCGCGGCGAACTGCCGCCGATTATCTGGTTGTCGATTTCCGACCAGGAGCCGTCCGTACCCCGTGAGCTGGGCGGACAGCCGTCGCGGGTCCCGGCCCGGATCGGCGACCGGGACGGCTACTGGCTCACGACCGACGCGAAGGACCCCCTGAACCGCGGGGACAGCTACCTGCGCTGGCGGACCCGCGAAGGCCGCTGGGCCGCGCTTCACGCGTACTACCTGGCGGGCCCGGACCTGCAGCAGGTGCTGACGCGGGTCGCCGGCGACGCCAGGTTCGGGATCCGGCAGGTCCCGCTGCCGCTGCACATCGCGAGCCTGCCGAAGTTGTCCTTCCTCAACGACGGTTACCTGCGGCGCCGCCCCGACCAGGACGGTGTCCCGTGGCGGCTGGTGCTGCAGTACACGTCGGAGGGCGGGCTGGCGACGATCAACGTCTCGCCCCCCGGCGGTCCCACGGACGGCCTCGGCGAACCGCAGTGCGTGACGAAGAACGGGCTGCAGGCCTGCGTGTCGTTCAACCAGCCGGAGATCGGCGGCATCACGGCGAAGGAACTGCTCAGCCGGATCACGCTGCTCGGCCCGGACGAGACGAAGTGGATCACGCACGTGATCGGGTGATCAGCCCTTCGGCACCGCCGGGTAGGGGACGAAGGTGCTGGTGTTCTCGTCGACGGTGAGCTGCTTGCCGATCGTCGGGAACGCGCGCTGGGAGCACCTCGGGCGTTCGCAGACTTTGCAGCCCATCCCGATCGGCGTCGCGGCGGCCGGCTCGTCCAGGTCGAGGCCGGTCGAGTAGACCAGCCGCCCGGCGTGCCGCAGTTCGCACCCCAGCCCGACCGTGAACGTCTTGCCCGGGCTGCCGTAGCCGCCGATGTTGCGCGAGACCGTGCGCGCGATCCAGAAGTAGCTCTTGCCGTCGGGCAGCGTGGCGATCTGGGTGAGGATCTTGCCCGGCTGGGCGAACGCCTCGTAGATGTTCCACAGCGGGCAGGCCCCGCCGACGCGGGAGAAGTGGAACCCGGCCGCGGACTGCCGCTTCGACATGTTCCCCGCGCGGTCCACCCGCACGAACGAGAACGGCACCCCGCGCTGCTTCGGACGTTGCAAAGTGGACAGCCGGTGGCACACGGTCTCGAAGCCGACGCCGTAGTGGTCGCACAGCCGCTCGATGTCGTAGCGGAACCGCTCGGCCGTGGCCAGGAACGGTCCGTACGGGAGGATCAGCGCCCCGGCGAAGTAGTTCGCCAGGCCGACGCGGGCGAGTGACCGGGCGGCCGGTCCGGAGAACGCCCACGAGTCGGCGAGCTCGGTGATGAGGTCGTCGTACTCGAGCAGCGCGATCTGCGAAGCCATCCGGAACGCCTGCTGCCCGACCCGCAGGCTCGGCGCCAGTCGCAGCACTCGCGTCACCGGCTCGTACCTGTGCTGCTGGCCGGCGGCTTCGTCGATGCCTTCGCTGGTCACCTCGACGCCGTAGCGCTGGGAAAGGCGTTCCTTCAGCGCGCCCAGCACCTGCCCGCGCAGCAGCGGGATGTCCGCGGCCATCTTCTCGGCGCGTTCGTCCAGTTCGGCGACGTAGTTCTCGCGCTCGTAGAAGAAGTCGCGGACCTCTTCGTGCGGCAGCGGGGCGGCGGCGCTGCCGTGCAGGCCGAGGCCGTTTTCCGTGGTCAGCGCGGCGGTGCTCTCGACGGCGTTGCGGTAGCTGCGGTGCAGCTTGACCAGCGCCTGCGCGATCGCCGGGAGGTTGGTGGCCAGGTCGTTGAGCTCGCTGGTCGTGACGTCGATGCCGAGGACCTCGTCGAGCAGGGCTTCCTTGACGTCGGCGACCAGCCGGGACGTGTCGTTGTTGGCGAAGAACTCCGTGTCGACCCCGAACGCCTGCGTGATCCGCAGCAGCACCGGCACGGTCAGCGGACGCGAGTTGTGCTCGATCTGGTTGAGGTAACTCGGTGAGATCTCCAGCACACGAGCGAGGTCGGCCTGGCTCATCGAGCGGCTTTCGCGAAGGTGCCGCAACCGCGCGCCGGCGAAAGTCTTCTCCATCCGTGCCCTCCTTCCCGGAAGGTTTCCGGTCCTGAACGGTTACGTGAACGGTCAAGAACGCGGATTTTCGATCACTTGTGAATCGGCGATTCGCAAGCTTTGCAAAGAGCCTACGTACCCTTCGCACAAATTGGCAAATTGGACGACTGGACCTCGTTTTCGCTGGCGTGTCAGGGTCAGGGCATGCAAGGCGAGCAATCGCAAACTTCGCAACACCGGGAGTACCGATGACGGAACAGGCCAAGCAGGCGGCCGCGGAGCTGGCGGCGCAGTGGGCGAACGACCCCCGCTGGGCGGGCGTGCAGCGCTCCTACTCGGCCGAAGACGTGATCAAGCTGCGCGGCAGCGTCGTCGAGGAGCACACCCTGGCCCGCCGCGGCGCGGAAAAGCTGTGGGACCTGCTGCACACCGAGGACTACATCCACGCGCTCGGCGCGCTCACCGGCAACCAGGCGGTCCAGCAGGTCCGCGCGGGCCTGCAGGCCATCTACCTGTCCGGCTGGCAGGTCGCGGCCGACGCCAACCTGGCGGGCCAGACCTACCCGGACCAGAGCCTCTACCCGGCCAACTCGGTGCCGGCCGTGGTCCGCCGCATCAACAACGCGCTGGGCCGCGCCGACCAGATCAGCTGGGCCGAGGGCAACACCGACATCGACTGGTACGCGCCGATCGTCGCCGACGCCGAGGCCGGCTTCGGTGGCCCGCTCAACGCGTTCGAGCTGATGAAGGGCATGATCGCGGCCGGCGCCGCGGGCGTGCACTGGGAGGACCAGCTCGCGTCCGAGAAGAAGTGCGGTCACCTCGGCGGCAAGGTCCTCATCCCGACCAAGCAGCACGAGCGCACGCTGAACGCCGCCCGCCTCGCCGCGGACGTGCTCAACGTGCCGTCGCTGATCGTCGCCCGCACCGACGCCCAGGCCGCGACGCTGCTGACCAGTGACGTCGACGAGCGCGACCAGCAGTTCCTCACCGGCGGCCGCACCGCCGAGGGCTTCTACGAGGTCCGCAACGGCATCGAGCCGTGCATCGAGCGCGGCCTGGCCTACGCCCAGTACGCCGACCTGCTCTGGATGGAGACCTCCGAGCCGGACCTCGAGGTGGCGCGCAAGTACGCCGAGGCGATCAAGGCGAAGTTCCCGGACCAGATGCTGGCCTACAACTGCTCGCCGTCGTTCAACTGGAAGAAGCACCTGGACGACGCCACGATCGCGAAGTTCCAGCGCGAGCTCGGCCACATGGGCTACAAGTTCCAGTTCATCACCCTGGCCGGCTTCCACGCGCTGAACTACTCGATGTTCGACCTGGCGCACGGCTACGCCCGCGAGGGCATGACCGCCTACGTCGACCTGCAGGAGCGCGAGTTCGCTTCGGAGAGCCGCGGTTACACCGCCACCAAGCACCAGCGCGAGGTCGGCACCGGCTACTTCGACAACGTCGCCACCGCGCTGAACCCGGAGAGCTCGACCACCGCGCTCAAGGGCTCCACCGAAGAAGCCCAGTTCCACTGATCCCGGCCGCGGCCTGACGACGGCAACCCCCCATCGTCGTCAGGCCGCGTCCTTCCCCTTCTTCCCTGCGCAGCTCGTGGAGGCACCCCATGGTTGATCGGCTGAACTACCGCATCGAGGTCACCGGCCCGGTCGAGGGCCGGTTCGCGGAGATCCTGACCCCGGCGGCGCTCGACTTCCTGGCCAAGCTGGACAACACGTTCGCCGGACGCCGGCGCGAGCTGCTCGACGCCCGCCGCGTGCGGCGCGAGGAACTGCAGTCCGGGGAGAAGCCGCTCGGCTTCCTGCCCGAAACCCGCTGGGTCCGCGACGACGAGTCGTGGCAGGTCGCCCCGACCGCGCCGGGTCTGGAGGACCGCCGCGTCGAGATCACCGGGCCGACCGACCGGAAGATGACGGTCAACGCGCTGAACTCCGGCGCCAAGGTGTGGCTGGCGGACTTCGAGGACGCGACGTCGCCGACGTGGCACAACGTCATCGACGGCCAGCTCAACCTCTACGACGCCATCCGCCGCAACATCGACTTCACGACAGAAGGGGGCAAGCGGTACTCGATCGGCGACGACCCGGCGACGATCGTCGCGCGGCCCCGCGGCTGGCACCTGGTGGAGAAGCACATCCGCATCGACGGCCGCCCGGTGTCGGCGAGCCTGGTCGACTTCGGCCTGTACTTCTTCCACAACGCGCGCCAGCTGCTCGCTCGCGGCGTCGGCCCGTACTTCTACCTGCCGAAGCTGGAAAACCACCTCGAAGCGCGCCTGTGGAACGACGTCTTCCTCCTGGCGCAGCGCGAGCTCGGCATCCCGCGCGGCACCATCCGCGCCACCGTGCTGATCGAGACGATCACTGCCGCGTTCGAGATGGACGAAATCCTCTACGAGCTGCGCGAGCACGCCGCGGGTCTCAACGCCGGCCGCTGGGACTACATCTTCAGCCTCATCAAGAACTTCGCCGCGCACGGCGCCGACTTCGTGCTGCCGGACCGCGCGCAGGTCACCATGACCGTGCCGTTCATGCGTGCCTACACCGAACTGCTCGTGCGCACCTGCCACCGGCGCCACGCCCACGCCATCGGCGGCATGGCCGCGTTCATCCCGAGCAAGGACCCGGAGATCAACGCGACGGCGATCGAGAAGGTCCGCGCGGACAAGGAACGCGAGGCCGGCGACGGGTTCGACGGCTCCTGGGTGGCACACCCGGGCCTGGTCCCGGTCTGCCGCGAGGTCTTCGACGGCGTGCTCGGCGGCTGGCCCAACCAGCTCGGCAAGCTGCGTGAGGACGTCCACGTCACCGCCGAGGACCTGCTCGACGTGGCCAGCGCCGGCGGCGAAGTCACCGAGGCGGGCGTGCGCGCGAACATCAACGTCGCGCTGCGGTACGTCGACGCTTGGCTGCGCGGCACCGGTGCGGCGGCGATCCACAACCTCATGGAGGACGCGGCCACCGCGGAGATCGCGCGTTGCCAGGTCTGGCAGTGGATCCGCAACGGCACGAAGCTCGAAGACGGCACGGCCCTGACCCGCGAGCTGGCGGTCGAATTCCTGGACGACGAACTGACGAAGGTCCGCGCGGACCTCGGCGAGGGCAACCGCCTCGACGACGCCCGCGAGATCTTCACCGAAACCGCGCTGGGCGAGAAGCTGCCGAGCTTCCTCACCACGGGTGCCTACGCGCGGTACCTCACGGACGCCCGGTAGCAGGGCTCTGTTCGATGCGCTCTCAGCGGTAGGGGAGTGCTTCGAGCATCCGGTCGCCCCTACCTGACGAGGGGCGACCGGATTCCACACTGTTGGGATGGTGTGGGTCCGGACCGGTCCGGTGACGGCGGCTCCCCGTCACCGGACCGGTTCACGTCTTTTCACAGCAGGAAGATCCGCCGCGTGACGAGGTCGGCAGGTGGTTCGCAGCAGGTGAACCCGGTGATGCCCGGGAGCGCGGCGGCGGTGGCCGGCACGGTGAGCAGCCACCGGATCGTCCGGACCGCGTAGGCCGCGACCAGCAGCGCCATCGCCCCGAGCAGGACCGCGGCGAGCCACCGGTGGGTCCGGATGCCGCCGATCCCGCCGTACTGCAGGACGAAGAAGACCGACGCGAGCGACGAAAACACCGACCACAGCGTCAGGAACGCGGCGGCGAGGAGGCCGCCCGGACTGCCGGTCAGCCCGGTCGCTCCGGTCTTGTCCCGCGTGGTGCGCTGCCCGACGGTGTAGGCGATCGGGGCGCAGGCGGCGATGGCGACGTAGAGCGCCGACGCGACCGCGAAGGCCGCCGACGCTCCGGGTGCGATCGCGGTGTCGAGCTTGCCGGAAAAGGCCGCGAGCAAAGCGGCGAAAGCGGCGGTCAACGCCGTCAGGTTGCTGGCCCAGCTGTCGGTGAACTTCCACTGGGCGCCGCCGGGCAGCTCGACACCCCTCCTCCGGAACGTCAGGAGGGCAAGGGCAGCGGTCACGACCACGGCCGCGATGAGCCCGGTGAGCAGCCCGTGGCCGAAAACGCGCCAATCGGCGGCGACCTGGTCCGTGGCCGCCGCGACGAAGATCTCCATGGGACCGGCTCCTCTGCGTCTTCGCTGCTGGTGGCCGGTAGTCGGCGGCCGGCGGCAGCTCGTTACGCAGAGTCGTCCCTCATCCGGGTGCTTTGAGCAGGACTTTTGCGGCTTCGCGCGCCGTGTCGGCTTCGCCGGGGTTGCCGGTGATCGCGGCGAGCACGGTCGCGCCCTCCACGAGCGCGAACAGCTGGTCGGCGAGGCCCTGGTCCGGCACGAGGCCGCGCAGGTAGGCGCGCACCTCGTCCTTGTGCGTGCGGATCGCGGCGGCGATGCCGGGGGCGGGCTCGCCGAACTCGCCGAAGGAGTTGATGAACGCGCAGCCGCGGAAGCCCGGCTCCGCGAACCAGTTCTTGAGCCAGGCGAAGACCGCCAAGGGGTCGTCGCCGCGGGCGTGGACGAATTCGCGCAACGAGCCGCGCCAGCGTTCGTCGCGGCGGAGGAGGTACGCCTCCACGAGGTCGTTCTTCGCCGGGAAGCACTGGTAGAGCCGCTTGAGCGAGACGCCGGAGCGTTCGCGGACGGCGTCCATCCCGACGGCCTGCACGCCGTGGGCGTAGAAGAGGTCCTCGGCGGCCTCGAGCAGCCGGTCGGTCGCCTCCGCGGAATCCATGTCACCTGCCTCTGGCGCCGAGAATGATCGTTCTCTAGTCTAGCGGGAGCCGTGGAGAACGCACGTTCTCCGCTTCGGAAGGAGCTGTCATGACCCCGCGCCCGCCGTTCCCGCCGTTCGACGAGGACACCGCCCGCCAGAAGGTCCAGGCCGCCGAAGACGCGTGGAACACCCGCGACCCGGAGCGCGTCTCGCTCGCGTACACGGAGGACTCGGTCTGGCGCAATCGCGACCAGCACCTCGTCGGGCGCGCCCGGATCGTCGAATTCCTCACCGCCAAATGGGCGCGCGAGCTGGACTACGCGCTGCGCAAGGAGCTGTGGGGCTTTCGCGGCAACCGCATCGGCGTGCGCTTCCAGTACGAGTCCCGGACCGCCGAGAGTCAGTGGTTCCGCAGCTACGGCAACGAGCTCTGGGAGTTCAGCGACGAAGGCCTGATGCGCCGGCGCGAAGCGAGCATCAACGACGTGCCGATCGCCGAAGCCGACCGCCGCATCTTCGGTCCGCGGCCGCAGTCCGAACACGGCGTCCTGCTGCCGGTGTTCTGAGGTCCGCTCTCCGCGGAACGACACCCGGACGGCCGGGGTCGTGGGCATGCTCACGACATGACGACCTCGGGGTTCGGCGGCGAAGTGAGCGAGTTCTACCAGCGGTTCCGCCGGGGCTACCCGCCCGAGGCGACGGACGGGCTGACGGCGGCGTTCTCGCTGACCCGAGAGGACGTCGTCCTCGACCTCGGCTGCGGCACCGGCCAGCTCACCCGGGCGCTGGCGCCGCGCGTCGGGGCGGTGCTGGGCATGGACCCGGAGCCGGCGATGCTCACGCAGGCGCGGCTGGCGACGACGGAGCCGAATGTCAGCTGGCTGCTCGGCGCGGACTCCGACGTCGGCGCGCTGACCGCCGTCCTGGGGGCGGGACGCCTGGCCGCCGTGACGGTGGCGCAGGCACTGCACTGGATGGACCACGAGCGGCTGTTCGCGGCGGTCCGTCCGCTGCTGCGTCCCGGCGGCGGGGTCGCGGTGGTGACCAACGGCGAGCCGCTGTGGCTCCAGGACACGGCATGGTCGGGCGCGTTGCGGGAGCTCCTGTCCGCCTACCTCGGCACTCCCGTGCACCGGACTTGCGGCACGGACGACGCGAGCCAGGAGCGGTACGCGCAGGCTCTCGCGGCCGCCGGGTACACCGTGAGCTCGGCGGACGTCGAGTACTCCGCGCCGCTGAGCGTCGACGAATTGGCCGGTGACGTTTTTTCGGCCATGAGCCCCGAGCAGCTGCCCGGCCCCGACGCGCGCCCGGCGTTCACCGAGCGCATCCGGGCGGCGGTCGCCTCGCACGGCCCGCTGCGGGAACGCGTCCGGGTCCGCTTGCTGACCGGGACGCGGTGAACCGGACGAACCGATCACGGAAGGCGAATACGTACCGGCCCCTGCTGTTCCGCTGATTGTTTTCCCGGGAGGCGGCGCGGATGCTCGCTGCGAGGCGCCGATCGCGCCGCCGTTCCCGAGGAGTCCCCATGCCGAGCAGGTTCAGCGCTGCCGTCGCAGCGTTCTTCGTCGTCTTTTCGCTCGCGTTCGCCGCGGACGGATTGGTGACCACGACCGTCTCGGCCGCTCCGGACTGCTTCCGGCCCTGCCGGTTCTGACCGGGCGGCGACCTAGACTTCGGGGATCTCGGCCGGGACCGGTTCGAACGCGTTGCCGGTCGCGATCTTCGGGCGCGGCAGCTCGACCGGCTCACCCGGCTTCGCCCGCCGGTAGACCGCGGCGGTCGCTTCGGCGATCCGGCCCCAGTCGAAGTCGGCGGCGAGCCGGGACTGCGCGGCCTGCGCGCGCTCGGCCGCGGCCTCGGCGTCGGAGAGGACCGCGTTCACGGCCGCGGTCAGCGCGGTGACGTCCCCGGGGCTGAACGCCAGCCCGGTCTCGCCGTGGACGACGACCTCGCCGAGCCCGCCGGCGGTCGACGCCACCAGAGGCGCCTTCGCGGCCGCGGCCTCCAGCGCGACGATGCCGAACGGCTCGTACCGGCTGGGCAGCACGACGGCGTCGGCGGCGGCGAGCGCCGCGCGGAGGTCGCGGTCGGAGAGGTGCCCGACGAAGTCGACCGCGCGCCGCACGCGCAGCTTCCGCGCCTGTTCGACCAGTTCGTCGAAGTGTCGTCCTTTTCCGGCAACGACCACGCGGGTGCCCGGGTGGCGGCGCCGGATGCGGGGGAGCGCGGCCAGCAGGTCCTGCACGCCCTTCTCCCACTCGAGTCGTCCGAAAAAGAGCAACAGCGGCGCACCGGCCGGGCTGTAGACCTCGCGGGCGCGCGCGATCTCGTCCGCGGGCACCTGCCAGCCGCGTTCTTCGATGCCGTTGTGGATCACCGTGACGTCGGCCGCTTCGACCTCGAAGAGGTGCGCGACCTCACGGCGCATCGCCTGCGAGCAGGTGATCAGCGCGTCGGCGCGGTTCGCCAGCCACCACTCGACGGAGTGGACCTGCTGGTTCAGCGGGTGCGAAAGCCAGCCGGAGTGCCGACCGGCCTCGGTCGCGTGGATCGTGCCGACCAGCGGCACCCGCGCGGCCTCGGCGATCGCGATGGCCGGGTGGGCGACCAGCCAGTCGTGCGCGTGGACGACGTCGGGCTGCCAGGTCCGCAGCAGGTCCTGCGCGGCGCGGATCATGGCGTGGCCCATGGCCAGCGTCCAGGCGACGAGGTCCCGTTCGAACGTCACGTGCATCGGGTCTTCGGCGACCCGGATGACCCGCACGCCCTCGACGACGCGGTCGGTCCGCGGATGCGTTCCGGCGTCGGTGCCCGCGGCGTGCCGGCAGAGCACCACGACTCCGTGGCCCTGGCGGGCGAGGTGGGTCGCGAGCGCGTGGACGTGCCGGGCCAGGCCCCCGATGGCCACGGGCGGGTACTCCCAGGACAGCATCAGCACTCGCATGGGCTGAGGTTACTCGCGAGTCGGGAAACCTCGACGCGCCGTGCTCGCGAACTGTTCACATGTGATCCCGGTCACTGGCTGGTCGGACGATCTCTGCCACCATCGACCGGGATGACTTCTCCCGAGGACTCCGGCTGGCGCCGGCTCGACCCGCCCCTGCCGACCCCGTGGAGCGCCGACGTCGCTCCCGACAACGCGCTGCCCGAGTACCCGCGGCCCCAGCTGACCCGGCCTCGCTGGCTGAACCTCAACGGTGTCTGGGAGTACGCGGGCTGGCCGTCGTCGCCGGACGAACCACGGCCGTCGGGCTACGCCGAGCGCATCCTGGTGCCGTTCCCGCCCGAATCGGCGTTGTCGGGAATTCGACGACGCGACGAAGTCCTCTGGTACCGGCGTCTTTTCGAAGTCCCCGACGACTGGCGCGGCTCACGGGTGCTCCTGCACTTCGGCGCGGTGGACCAGACGGCGAAGGTCTGGGTCAACAACCAGCTCGTCGCCACCCACGAAGGCGGCTACACGGCGTTCAGCGCGGACATCACCGACGTCCTGCGCGCCTCCGGCCCGCAGGAGCTCACCGTCCGGGCCGAGGACCGCACCGACATCGAGCCCTTCCCGGTTGGCAAGCAGCGCAACGCGCCCGGCGGGATCTGCTACACGCCGTCGTCCGGAATCTGGCAAACGGTGTGGCTGGAGCCGGTCCCCGAGGTCCGGGTCGAGCGGCTGGACCTGACTCCGGACCTGACCGGCGTGACGGTCTTCCCGCACGTCACCGGCGGCGCCGAGGTCGTTGTCGTCGTTTCGGCAAACGGCACCGAGGTGGCGCGGGCGTCCGGCGAGGCCGGGACGGCGGTGCGCGTGGACGTTCCTTCGCCGCGGCTCTGGAGTCCCGACGACCCGCACCTCTACGAGCTCCGTGTCCAGCTGCTCGACGAGCGTGGTTCGGTTTCTGACGAAGTCGGCAGCTACGCCGGTCTGCGGACGATCGGCGTGCTCCCGGACCCGCAAGGACGCCCGCGGATCGCGCTGAACGGCCGTGTCACTTTTCTGCACGGACCGCTCGACCAGGGCTACTGGCCGGACGGCATCTCGACCGCGCCCACCGACGAAGCCCTGCGGTTCGACCTCGAGAAGACGAAGGAGCTGGGCTTCAACTTCGTCCGCAAGCACGTCAAGGTCGAGCCGGCCCGCTGGTACTTCTGGGCCGACAAGCTGGGCTTGGTCGTCTGGCAGGACATGCCGTCGCTGACCGTTTCGTTCGACGGCCCGCCCGGGATCGCGCCGGACCCGGTGCCGCGGGCGCGGGAGCGGTTCGAGGCGGAGCTCGCCGAAATGGTGACGCAGCTGCGAGCGGTCCCGTCGATCGTCGGCTGGGTCCCGTTCAACGAGGGCTGGGGCGAGTTCGACACGGCGCGTGTCGCGGAATCGGTCAAAGCCCTGGACCCGACGCGGCTGGTGATCGCGAACAGCGGCGTCAACTGCTGTTTCTCGCGGCCGGACAGCGGCGCGGGCGACGTCTACGACGATCACACCTACGTGGGTCCGGGGTCGCCTTCGGTGCACGACGACCGCGCGATCGTCGATGGCGAGTACGGCGGTCTCGGTCTGGTGGTGGACGACCACTGCTGGCCCGGTCCACCGAACGCGTACGAGATGACGCCGACGTCGGAGCGCCTCACCGAGCGCTACGCCGAGGTGAGCGTGGCCCTCGAGCGAATCGTGGCGGAGCGCGGCCTGTCCGGCGCCGTCTATACCCAGACCACGGATGTCGAAAACGAGGTCAACGGGCTGCTGACGTACGACCGTCAAGTGGTCAAGGTGGACCCGGCGGTGGTCGCCAAGTGCGTGCGAGCGGTGATCGAGGCAGGCTCGTCCTGACCGTCCATCTCCGCTGGTCGGGGGGCCTGGTCGATTTCCGGCAACCGCCGTCGACGGCGGGGGACCGGCGTCCCCCGCCGTGATTCTCAGGCCGGCAGCGCCGCTTCGATGGCCTTGAGGACCGCTTCGTCCTCGGGCTCGGTGCGCGGCCGGAACCGCGCCAGGACCTCGCCGTCGGCGCCGACCAGGAACTTCTCGAAGTTCCACTGGACGTCGCCGGCCGCGCCCTCGGCGTCGGCGGTCTCGGTCAGCTCGGCGTAGAGCGGGTGCCGGCTTTCGCCGTTGACGTCGATCTTCTCGAACAGCGGGAACGTGACGCCGTAGGTCGTCGAGCAGAACGTCTGGATTTCCTCCGCGCTGCCCGGCTCCTGGCCGGCGAACTGGTTGCACGGGAACCCGACGACGGAGAAGCCCTGCGTGCCGAAGCGTTCCTGCAGGCGCTCGAGGCCGGAGTACTGCGGGGTCAGGCCGCACTTCGACGCGACGTTGACCACGAGCAGCGCTTTCCCGGCGAACTCGCCCAGCGAGCTGTCCCGGCCGTCGAGGGTCTTGAGCGGAATTTCGTCGATTCCCATCCGGTGGGTCCCTTTCAGTCGTGCTTCAGCGCCCGGGCGTCGAGGTGCCCGAACGGTCCGTCGTCGGCGCGGTAGGCCGCGGCGAGCTCCTCGGCCCGCGCGCGGTCGCCGCGCCGGAGCAAGCCGGCCAGCGCGTCGAAGCGGTCGGTGTGGACCGCCGCGCGACGACGGGCGTAGTCCGCGGCCGAGTCCTTGGTGACCATGAACGCCCAGTCGCTTTCCAGCGCGAGCATGGCCTCGGCGACGGCTTGGTCGGCGACGGTGTCCCGCGCCGTCCGGTCCAGCCCCCAGACCAGGGTGAGCAGCCGGTCCTGCAACGCGGTGTTGGCGGCGACCATGTCCTGGACCTGCTCGCCGTCCCAGACGCGCCAGTCCTTGCCCGACCCCCACGACGACGACGGCAGGTCGACCGGTTCGCCGACGTGGCCGGCCTCCATCGCGCCCTTCAGCGTCGTCACCCGCACTCCGGCCTCGGGCAGCGCGCGCAGCACGCCCTCCAGCCACGCCGGTCCTTCGTGCCACCAGTGTCCGAACAGCTCCGTGTCGTACGCGGCGACCACGAGCGCCTCACGCCCGTGCTGCTGCTTCAACGACCGCAGCCGCGTCACGACGGTCTCGACGAAGTCCTTGACGTGCGTTCCCAGCACGTCGGCGGCGAGCGCCGGGTCGTAGGGCGCCTTGTCCTGCGGCTCGACCGTCTTGCCGGTGACCCGCGCGGCCTTGAGGCCCACCTCGTGCTGCCAGGTGTGGAAGTCGCGGTAGGCGGCGTGGCCGGGGTAGCCGGCCTTCGGCGACCAGACGCGGTAGGTGACCTCGAGGTCCCGGCCGAAGGCGAGGACGCCGGTGTCGCCGACCGGCCGCGCGGCCCAGGTTTCGCCGCGCAGCGACGGGCCGTCGACCATGAACCGCCGCACGCCCGCGGCCGCGTAGCCGTTTTCCAGACCAGGGGCGTAACCGCACTCGGGCGCCCAGATCCCCTCCGGTCGCGTCCCGAGCCGCAGCGCGGTGTCGGCGAGGCCGGCGTTGAGCGCGAACTCCCGCACCCGGGGGTCCAGCAGCGGCTGGAACGGGTGGGCCAGCGGCCCGCCGAGGAGCTCGATCGTCGAATTGTCGACCAGCGGACGAAGGACCGGCGAGAACCCGTGCCGCCACCGCGTCCCGAGCTCTTCCGCCGCGCGGACGGCGGTCCGGTACTCAGCCGCGGCGAGCTCGCGCAGCAGTGGATCGCCGCGCCACAGGGTCGCCGCGTGCTGGGCACGCAGCTGCCAGTGGCCGAGCCAGTCGTGGAAGGCGCGGATGCTGTACGGGTCGTCGAGCTGGGCGGCCAGCACCGGCGTCACGCCCAGCGTCAGCACGTCACGGCGGCCTTCGTCGGCGAAGCGCTCCAGGAGCTCGACCATCGGCAGGTAGGAGTGCGCCCACGCCTGGTAGAGCCACTCCTCGCCGACCGGCCAGCTCCCGTGGTGCGGCAGCCAGGGCAGGTGGCTGTGCAGGACGAGGCAGAAGGTGCCCTCGCTCATCGCCGCACCGCCACGGCGATCAGGTCGAGGCTCGCGTCGAGGTCCTCGCCGTGGATGTCGAAGCCGGTGGCCTCGATCGCGGCGACGTCGGCGAGCAGCGCCTCCGGCCACACGGCCTGCCCCGGGAGCTTGCCCATGACCACGTCGAGCTGGGCGTCGATGATCGAACCGCCGTACCGCTCGTCGAGCGCGCGCACGGCCTCGCCGTGGTGCAGCCCGTGCAGGGTTTCGACCTCGAAGCCGGCGTCGGTGAGCAGCCCGGCCAGCTCGGACGGCGCCAGCTCGCGGGTGTGGAACGGGTTCAGCGGCGTGTCGCTGTCCGGGGTGAAGGTGAGCCGGTTCGGGGTCGTGACCAGCAGTTTGCCGTTTCGCGGCAACACCCGCCGGCACTCGGCGAGAAACCCGGCCTGGTCCCACAGGTGCTCGATGACCTGGAAATTGGCCACGACGTCGACCGCGCCGTGGCGGACGGGGAGGAAGGCCAGGTTCGCCCGCGCGACGGCGACCTCGGGGTAGCGGCGGGCGACGTGCTCGGTCGTCGGGACGTCGTAGTCGAGCGCGAGCACCCGGCGGGCCGTCGTCGCGAGGAGGCTCGCGCCGTAGCCCTCGCCGCAGCCGGCTTCGAGCACCGTCGCGTCCGCGCAGTGGGGGAGCAGGGCGGCGTATGCGGCTTCGTGGCGCCGGAACCAGTAGTTCTCCTCGGCGATGCCGGGGACGGTCCGCTCGCCGGTCAGGTGCAGCGCCTCGGCCCGGGTGGCTGGGGTGGTCACCTCCGCGACCCTAGCGGTGTCACGTCCGGCGCCGCCGTCTCGTTCCGTGGTCATGCAACGGACCATCACCCGCGTACTGCTCGCCGTCTTCGGCCTCGTCGAAGCCGTGGTCGGAATCTGGCCACTGGTCTCACCCGCCGGCTTCTACCAGGACTTTCCCGGGTTCCGCGTCGGCTGGGTGGCGATGGACGGGCCGTTCAACGAGCACCTCCTGCGCGACTTCGGCGGCCTCAACCTCGCGCTCGCCGCGCTGCTGATCGGAGCCGCCGTGATCGGTACCACAGCCGTCGCGCGGCTCGCGGCGGTCGCCGCCCTGCTCTTCGGCGTCCCGCACTTCCTCTACCACCTCGGCCACGTGTCGCACTTCGAGCGGATCGACCAGGTGCTGATCCTCGTGACGACCGGGCTCGGCGTCGTTTTCCCGCTCGTGGTCCTGCTGGTCCCCGGGCGGCGGGTCAGCCGACCGGCGACACCGTGATGCCGAGCGCGCCGGGGCCGAGGTGGGCGCCGATGACCGTGCTCGCCTCGACGACCATGCTCTCGACCATCGCCGGCACCCGGCGTTCGATCTGCCTGCCGATCTCCAGTTCGTGGTCGCTGGCGCCGAAGCGCGTCACGGCGATGTCGGCGCGGAACCCGCCGGACTTCTTCACCGCGAGGTCGACCATCTTGGCCAGCGCGCGGCGCGTGCCGGGGACGCGGGCGAGCGGTGCGACCTCGCCGTCCTTGACCGTGAGCAGCGGTTTGATCGAAAACGCGCTACCGAGCATGGCCTGCGCGGCGCCGATGCGGCCCCCACGGCGGAGGTACTCGAGGGTGTCGACGTAGATGAACTCCGTGCTCGTGCTGCACCGGCGTTCGGCCGCTTCGATGACCCGGGTGGCGTCCGCGCCGGCCGCGGCCGCCCGGGCGGCGGACACGGCGGCGAAGCCGAGGCTCATGCCGGTGGTCCGGCTGTCGAGGACGTGCACGGGGATGCGGACCTGCTGGGCGGCCTCCCGAGCCGCGCGGAGGGTGTCGGACATGCGGCCGGAGAGATGGATGCTCACGATGGCGGTCGCGCCGGAAGCGGCCGCCTCCTGGTAAGCCCAGAAGAACGCCCCCGGGTCCGGGGGCGCGGTCGTGATCACGTGCCCGGCTCTCATGGCGTCGATCACTTCGCCGCGGTCGAAGCGGTTTTCGTCGTCGAAGTGGCTGCCGAGGCTCAGCTGGATCTGGACGACCCCGATCGACCAGCGGGAGGCGACGAGGTCGGGAAGGCAGGAGCTCGAGTCGGTGATGACGGCGATGCGCGCGGGCATGGTGGGGGAGATTAATGCCTGAGACCCACTGCGAGTAGGCCGTGGTTGGTCCGATCGGACGAACGGCAGTTCAGGCGAGGTAACCGGTCGACTACCGGGACGATCGTCCCACTAGATTGCGCATCCAGGTGAATGGCGTCACCTCGACGGGTCCTGGCGGCGGAATGGCCCTAATCTACCGGCCAGTAGAGCACTGTCCCGTGGTCGACCGCGGGCCACGAACCGGGAGGTCGAAGCAGACCCATGACCAACATCGTCGTCCTGGTCAAGCAGGTACCGGACACCTACTCGGAGCGGAAGCTCAACGGGTCCGACCACACCCTTGACCGCGAATCCGCCGACGCCGTGCTCGACGAGATCAACGAGAAGGCCGTCGAAGAAGCGCTGAAGATCAAGGAAGCCGGCGAGGGCGAGGTCACCGTGATCTCGGTGGGCCCGGACCGCGCGACCGACGCCATCCGCAAGGCGCTGTCCATGGGCGCCGACAAGGCCATCCACGTCTCCGACGAGGCGCTGCACGGCTCCGACGCGATCGCCACCGCGAAGGTGCTGGCCGCCGCGATCGGCAAGGTCGAGGGCTTCGACCTGGTCATCGCCGGCAACGAGTCGTCCGACGGCCGCGGTGGCGCCGTCCCGGCGATCCTCGCCGAGCTGCTCGGCCTGCCGCAGGTCACCTACGTGCGTGAGCTGACCGTCGACGGCTCGACGATCAAGGCCACCCGCGAGACCGAAGACGGCCTGACCCACCTCGAGGCGAGCCTGCCCGCGATCGTGAGCGTCGGCGAGAAGATCAACGAGCCGCGCTACCCGTCCTTCAAGGGCATCATGGCCGCGAAGAAGAAGCCGGTCGAGACGTTCACCATCGCCGACCTGGGCGTCGACGCGGGCGAGGTCGGCCTCGGCAACGCGTGGTCCACCGTGACCGAATCCGCGCCGAAGCCGCCGCGCACCGCCGGCGAGAAGGTCGAAGACGAGGGCGACGGCGGCGCCAAGGTCGCCGAGTACCTGGTCGGCCAGAAGCTCATCTGACAACGGCTCTTCGAGGAGGAAGTAGAACCATGGCTGAAGTACTCGTCCTCGTCGACCACGTCGACGGTGAGGTCAAGAAGGTCACGCTCGAGCTGCTGACCGCCGCCCGCGCACTCGGTGAGCCGTCGGCCGTCGTCGTCGGCCCGACGGGGACCGCCGCGAAGGCGAAGCAGGCGCTGGCGTCGCACGGCGCCGCCAAGGTGTATGTCGCAGAAGGCGACGACGCCGCGAACTACCTGGTCACGCCCAAGGTAGACGTGCTCGCCGCGCTCGCGCAGCAGGCGTCCCCGGCCGCCGTGCTCGTCACCGCCAGCGGTGAGGGCAAGGAGGTCGCCGCCCGCCTGGCCGTGCGCCTGGGCTCCGGCCTGATCTACGACGCCGTGGGCGTCAACGGCGACGGCGTCATCGACCAGTCAATCTTCGGTGGTGCGTTCTCGGTCAAGTCCAAGTCCGCGAAGGGCGCGCCGGTCGTCTCCATCCGCCCGGGTGCGGTCGAGGCCGAGCCGGCCGAGGGTGCCGCGGCCGAGGAGACCGTCGAGGTCCCCGCGGTCGACGCGGCCAAGGCCACCAAGATCACCGGCGTCGAGCCGGTCACGGGCGGCGACCGGCCGGAGCTGACCGAGGCCTCGATCGTGGTCTCCGGTGGCCGCGGCGTCGGCTCGGCGGACAAGTTCGACGTCGTCGAGAAGCTGGCCGACTCGCTCGGCGCGGCCGTCGGCGCGTCGCGTGCCGCCGTCGACTCCGGCTACTACCCGGCGCAGTTCCAGGTCGGCCAGACCGGCAAGACGGTGTCGCCGCAGCTGTACATCGCGCTCGGCATCTCCGGCGCGATCCAGCACCGCGCCGGCATGCAGACGTCGAAGACGATCATCGCCGTCAACAAGGACCCGGAGGCGCCGATCTTCGAGATCGCCGACTTCGGCATCGTCGGCGACCTGTTCAACGTCGCGCCGCAGCTGACCGAGGCGGTCGAGAAGCGCAAGGGCTGATCTTCGCCCGCGAAGGGCCTTCCGGGGGCGACCCGGAAGGCCCTTCGCGCGTTTTCGGGACAGAGAACCCGCCATTAACTGAACGTGCATTTATCGGTCATCGGATGGCACTCTCCGCGGCTTCCTCCGCGCAGGTAAACCTTGACCATGACGACGTCACAGCTCCTCGTCAGCACTGATCAGGCGGGTGCGGAGCTCCCCGCCGACGCTCCCCGGTACTCGCTTCTCGTCGCGCACGCGAACGACGAAGTGGTCGCGGCCCAGAAACTGCGGCACCGGGTTTTCGCCGAGGAAATGGGTGCGCGCCTCCACTCCCCGCGGCCCGGTCTCGACGTCGACGAGTTCGACGAGTTCTGCGACCACCTCGTGGTCCGCGACGACAACACGGGCGACATCGTCGGCTGCTACCGCATGCTGCCGCCCGAGCGCGCCGTCCAGGCGGGGAAGCTCTACGCCGACAGCGAATTCGACCTGACGGCGATCGCGGGCCTGCGCCCGTCGCTGGTCGAAACGGGCCGGTCGTGCGTGCACCCGGACCACCGCAGCGGCGCCGTCGTCAGCCTGGTCTGGGCCGGGATCGCCCGCTACATGCTGCTTTCCGGTCACCGCTACCTCGCCGGCTGCGCGTCCGTCCCGCTGGTGGACGACGGCTCCTTCGCCGCCGGCGTGCGGGACGTCCTGCGCACCAAGCACTACTCCGACGAGGCCACTCGCGTCACGCCGCTGATCCCCTGGGACGCCTCGGGCATCGAGCGCCCGGCGCGGCCCACGCTGCCGCCGCTGATCAAGGGCTACGTCCGGCTCGGCGCGAAGGTCTGCGGGCCGCCGGCGCTGGACGCCGACTTCGGCGTCGCGGACTTCTTCGTCCTCCTGGACCTGCAGAACGTCGACGAGCGGTACCTGAAGTTCTTCCTCGGGGGCCGGGGATGAGCCACGCGTGGATGCCGTCGTCGCCCTGCGGCGACGGTTGCCTCACCGCCGACGACCCGGTGGTCGGTTTTTGGCGACGAGCGCTGCGCTTCGCGGCGGCGGCCTCGGTCGTCCTCGCGGCGCTGGTGTCCGCGCCCTTGCTCCTGGTCGCCCCGGGCCGCGAGCGCCTGCTCAGGCTGATCTTCCGCGGCGTCCTGCGAGCGTTCGGCGTGCGCCTGGACATCCGCGGCGGCGCCGACTTCCTGACCGCGCCCGCCGGCCGTGGCGCGCTGGTGGTCAACAACCACATCTCGTGGCTGGACATCGTCGCGATCAACGCCCTGCGGCCGATGCGCGCGCTGGCCAAGAAGGAGATCGCGGGCTGGCCGGTGCTGGGCGGCCTGGTCCGCCGCGGCGGCAGCATCTTCCTCGACCGCGAGCGGCTGACGACGTTGCCCGCCACGATGGCGGCCCTGGCCGACGCTTTGCGGACGGGCTCGCTGGTGAGCGTCACCCCGGAAGGCACGACGTGGTGCGGCCTGGCCTCGGGCCGGTTCACGACGGCGACGTTCCAGGCGGCCATCGACGGCGGTGTCCCGGTGCGCCCGATCGCGCTGCGGTACCGCCTCGCCGACGGCCGCGAGACCAGCCGCCCGGCGTTCATCGGACCGGAGTCGCTGATCGCGTCCCTGCGCCGGGTCGCGGCCCTGCGCGGCTTGGTGCTCGAGATCCACGTCTGCCCGGAGATCGCCCCTGGTCGCGCGGAAACCCGCCGCGAACTGGCCGCCCTCGCCGAGTCGGCGGTCCATTCCGCGCTGGGCACGGTCCAGATCCCGGCCCAGCAGCGCCGCCGGACCCCGCGCCGCCAGGCGGCCCCACTGGCTTCGCCTCCCGCGAAGTGATCCGGGCCCTGTCGCCGCGATCCGGCGACAGGCCCGGATTGGTCCCGCTGTCGGTCAGCCGACCGTGATGGTCAATTTTCCGCCAGGGTGCCCGCCCTCGCTCTCGACCTGCGCCGCGGCCGCCTCGGCCAGCGGGTAGCTCTTGCCCTGCGCGATGCCGACGCCGCGATCGGTCACCCAGCCGGCGATCCCGGTGAGGACCTCACGGCTCTGCTCGCCCCCGCTGGAGAACGTGATCCCCAGCTCGAACGCGGCCGCGTCGGCGATGGTGACGATCCGGTCCTTGGTGCCCCGCAGCTCGACGGCCCCCGGCAGCACCCCGTGCCCGGCGGCGTCGAACACGGCGTCCACCGGTCCGGGCGCGGCCTCGCGGACCCGCTGCACCCAGCCGTCGCCGTAGAGCACGGGCACGACACCCAGCGACTTGAGGTCTTCGATGCTCCGGCTTCCCCCGGTCCCGATGACGGTCACGCCCTGCGCGACGGCGACCTGAGCGGCGAACCGCCCGACCGTGCCGCTGGCCCCGAGGAGCAGCAGCGTCTCGCCCTCACGGACCCCGAGCAGCCCGAGGACGCGGAGCGCGGTCTCGCCGGCGACCGGCAGCGCGGCGGCGTCCGCCCACGAAAGGCTCGCGGGCTTCGGCGCGATCGCCTTCGCCAGGACGTACTCGGCGTAGGCGCCGGTTTCCGACCAGCCGAAAACCTCGTCGCCCACCGCGAAGTCCGCGCCCTCTCCGACGGCGTCGACGACTCCGGCGACCTCCAGGCCCGGGATGTGGGGGAACGAGACCTGGAAGTTCTGCTGCATGGCGCCGTTGCGGATCTTCCAGTCGATCGGGTTGACCCCGGCAGCCCGCACGGCGAGCCGCACCTGTCCGGGGCCCGGCTCCGGCAGCGGGACGTCGGACAGCTGCAGGACTTCCGGTCCGCCGTATGCGGAGAAGGTGATCGCTCGCATGGTGGTTCTCACTCCTTGGTTCGTGACATTCGAATGTCCTCCTCCGGAAGTCAACTCGCCCGGCGGAGCAGCCGAACCGCCCGGACGAGCAGTGTTCACTAGCCGGACGAGCAGGCCGCCTGCCCCTGGACGCGCTTACCTTGGTCGCATGGACGCTTCCTGGTCGGATCCGCGGCACGTGCTGGACGTCGTCGAGCGCCTCCTGTCGGCACCGCGGCCCCAGTTCCTCAGCCGAGTCGCGGCCGAGCTGGGCAAGCTCATCCCGCTCCGCGCGGCCGCGATGCAAACGGGCGACTGTCCCCGCAGCCCGCTCAAGACGATCGGCGACGAAACGATCACCCACGCCGTGACGAGCGTCGAGCTGCAGCGGCTGGTCGACCGCAGTGAGCCGGGCAAAGCCCTGGTGATCGACGGCGTGCTCGGCGGCGTCGAGCGCCGTCTGGTCCTGCTCGCTTCGACGCCGGCGGTCGGCCAGGGCGCGGTGATCGCCGTGGTGCCGGAGGCCGCGGAGCCGCCGGCCGCGGAACTGGAGCTGGCGGCCCGGCTGTGGCACATCGTCAGCACCGACGCGGGCCAGCGGGCGACGGACCCGGGCCCGGGCGTCCTGGCCAGCAGTCTCGCCGCGGCGTCCGCACGTGCCCAGGCGATCACGGACCTCGGCCAGTCGCACGCGACAACCCTGGTGACACTCTTGTCGGTGCTCCGCTCCGGCCGGCTCTCCGACGCCGTCGCCCGCCGCACCGCGGTCGACCTCGCCGCCGACGCACTGCTCGACCTCAAAGGCGTCGTCGACCGCGACCAGGTCATGTCCGCGGAGCAGACGGACGCGGCGTTCGCCGTCCTCAGGACCCAGCTGGCCGACCTGGTGCGGCACACGGAGGTGGACGTCGATCTCGCCGATCCGGTCGGCGACGCGTCTCTCCCGCAGGACATCGCCCACACGGCTCGCACCCTGACCCGCGGCCTGGTGCTCACCGCTTTGGACCGCCCGGCGACCACGCGCCTGCGGGCGTCCTGGCGCGTCGAGGGATCGCGGCTGCGGATCACGGTCCGCGACGACTGTCCGGAAGCCGCCGACGCGATCCCGCCCCGGGGCCTGACCGAGCGGCTCACGGCCCTCGGCGGCCACTGGGAGGTCGACGCGGTACCGGGCTGGGGCACGACGGTCACCGCGGCCCTCCCACTCGGCGTGGCCGAACCGCCGGAACTGCGTCCGCTCGACCGCCTCAACCCGCGCGAACTGGAGGTCCTGTCCGGCATCTCCCAAGGCCTGCGCAACCGGCAGATCGCCGGACAACTGCAGCTCAGCGAGCACACGGTGAAGTTCCACGTCCGCAACATCCTGGAGAAGCTGGGCGTGAGCTCCCGGGGCGAGGCGGCCGCGCTGGCTCGCGATCTGCCGCTGGAACCGGTGGCACATCGTTCCGCCTGAACCGCCTTGACCTCCAGCGTGCTGGAGGGTGCACGCTGCTGATCATGGCCTCCCCGATCGACTCCGCACCGCGTCGCCGAAGTGTGCTCTGGAGCGCGGAACATCGGCTGACCACGATTGCGCTGCTGCTGGTGGTCACGTTGGTCGCGTTCGAGAGCATGGGCGTGGCGACGGCGATGCCCACCCTGGTCGCCGACCTGCACGGGTTGTCGCTCTATTCGTGGCCGTTCACGATCTTCCTCATTTCCAGCGTGGTCGCGACGGTGCTCTCGGGCCGGATCGGCGACCGCCGCGGCCCGGCGCCGGCCCTGCTGGCCGGCCCCTTGCTGTTCGCGGCGGGCCTTGTGGTCGCGGGGACGGCGACCGGAATGCCGGTGTTCCTCCTCGGTCGAGCGCTGCAGGGCTTCGGCGCGGGGCTGCTCCTGGTCTCGATTTCCCTCCTGATCGCGCTGACGTTCACCGACCACGAACGCCCGGTCATCTACGCCGCGAACGCCGCCGCCTGGGTCTTGCCCGCGGTCATCGGGCCTTCGGTGGCCGGAGTCGTGACGGTGAGCGTCGGCTGGCGCTGGGTCTTCCTCGGCTTGCTCCCGTTCGTGGCCGCCGGGGTCGCGATGCTCGTCGTGGTCGTCCAGCGCTTGCCCGCACACGAACCGGCCACGGACGCCCGGCAGGCGAGCGTGCCCCAAGCGGTCATCGCCGCACTCGGCGTCGCGGCGTTGACGTGGGCGGCCCAGCACCAGTCGCTCCTCGCGCTCGCTTACGGCGCGGTCGGACTCATCGCCCTGGGCTATGCGCTGCGCAGGCTGCTGCCGGCCGGCACGTTGACTTCCCGCCCCGGCCTGCCGACGGTCGTCGCTTCTCGCGCCCTGATCGCCGGCGCGTACGCGGGAATGGAGGCGTACCTCCCGCTGACGATGAGTGCGGTCCACGGCTACAGCCCCGCCCTCGCGGGCCTGCCGTTGACGATCACCGCCTTGGGTTGGTCCGCGGCGTCGGCAGCGCAAGGGCGGTACCTCGGCTGGTCGCGGGAGACTTCACTGCGCACCGGGTTCTGGCTGGTCGCGGCGGGCTTGGTCGGCTTCGGCTTGGTTTCGCAGCCGTGGGTCCCCGGCTGGGTCGCGTTCCTGGCCTGTGCGGTCGGCGGGGCGGGCATGGGGATCGCCATACCCGCTATCTCAGTCCTCCTGTTGCGCTACTCGCCAGAAGGCGAGCGCGGCTTCAACACCTCCGCGATGCAGCTCGCGGACTGGGTCGGGTCCGCCCTGCTCATCGGTCTGGGTGGTGTCCTGCTCGGCGCGATCGGCTCGGTGTTCGACCCTTCGCCGGCGATGGCCCTGCTCACCGTCGCCTTGGTGACCCTCGCGATGGTGGGCGTCCGGCTGACCGGGCGGTGGCCGTCAAAGGTGTGACAGCCCACTCCGAGGGCCAGGGTGGGCTTCGTCACGCGCTGGAGCGGACTACCCTGGACGAGCGATGACCTATCTCGACCACGCGGCGACCACTCCGATGTTGCCCGAAGCCATAGCGGCGATGACCGAGGCGCTGTCCACCGTGGGCAACGCCTCGGCGCTGCACTCTTCCGGCCGTCGAGCGCGCCGGATGGTCGAGGAAGCCCGCGAAACCATCGCCGAGGCGCTGGGCGCCCGTCCCTCCGAGGTCATCTTCACCGGCGGCGGCACCGAGAGCGACAACCTGGCGATCAAGGGCATCTACTGGGCCCGCCGTGGCGAGCAGGAGCAGCGTCGTCGCATCCTGTGCGGAGCCGCGGAACACCACGCCGTCCTGGACACGGTCGAGTGGCTCGAAGCCCACAGCGACGCCGAGGTCACCTTGCTGGATGTGGACAGCCAGGGACGGGTGTCGCCTGAAGTCCTCCGGACCGCCATCGCCGCGAATCCGAAGACCGTGGCGCTCGCCACCGTGATGTGGGCGAACAATGAGGTCGGCACGATCAATCCGATCGCCGAGCTGGCGGCGGTGTGCGCCGAGTTCGAGATCCCGCTCCACACCGACGCGGTCCAGGCGGTCGGGGCCACTCCCGTCGATTTCGGGGCCAGTGGAGCCGCTGCGCTCACCCTCACCGGTCACAAGCTCGGTGGCCCCTTCGGAGTGGGAGCGCTTCTGCTCGGTCGCGACGTTCCTTGCACGCCCCTGCTGCACGGCGGAGGTCAGGAGCGCAATGTCCGCTCTGGCACCCTGGACGTCCCGGCGATCGTTGGTTTCGCGACTGCTGTCCGAAGCAGCGTCGCGAGTCGGCCCGAGTACGCGAAGCGAGTGGAGGAACTCCGGGACGGACTGGTCGAGGCCGTCCGACGGGAGGTACCCGACGCTGTCCTCAACGGTGGGGTTGGCGAGCGGCTCCCCAGCCATGCCCACTTCACTTTCCCGGGTTGCGCCGGCGACAGTCTTCTGATGCTGCTGGACGCCAAGGGCATCGAATGCTCGACTGGGTCCGCGTGCACAGCAGGCGTCGCTCAACCGAGTCACGTCCTGCTCGCCATGGGGGCCGATCCGGCGGCGGCTCGCGGTTCCCTCCGTTTCTCCCTCGGCCACACGTCCACCGCCGCCGATGTCGAGGCCGTGGCTGCGGAAATCGGTGGTGTCGTCCTGCGCGCCCGGCAGGCCGGCCTCGCCGGAATGCGCAAGCAGACTCAGAAGCAAGAGGTGTAGGACAATGCGGGTTCTGGCCGCGATGAGCGGAGGAGTGGACTCGGCGGTCGCCGCAGCGCGTGCGGTCGACGCCGGGCACGATGTTGTCGGCGTGCACCTGGCTCTGTCCGCCAAGCCGGGAACGCTGCGGACCGGCTCGCGCGGGTGCTGCACGATCGAGGACTCGCACGACGCCCGGCGGGCCGCCGACATCCTCGGGATTCCCTTCTACATCTGGGACTTCGCCGAGCGCTTCACTGAAGAAGTCGTTGAGACCTTCGTGGGCGAATACGCTGCCGGACGTACCCCCAATCCGTGTGTCACCTGCAACGAGAAGATCAAGTTCGAAGCACTTCTCGAGAAGGCGATGGCACTCGGATTCGATGCGGTCGCCACAGGTCACTACGCACGCCTCTCCGTGGAAGATGGTGTGCCCGAGTTGCGTCGTAGCGCGGACACGGGCAAGGACCAGTCGTACGTGCTCGCGTCCCTGACGTCGGAACAGCTCAGCCACGCCATGTTCCCCCTCGGGGATTCGTGGAAGAGCGACGTGCGAGCCGAGGCGGAGCGACGAGGTCTGTCCGTCGCCAACAAGCCGGACAGCCACGACATCTGCTTCATCCCCGACGGCGACACCAGGAAGTTCCTGGAGAACCGGCTGGGCCAGCGTCCCGGCGAGCTCGTCGACGCGGAAACGGGTGCAGTCCTCGGCCGTCACACCGGGGTGCACGGGTTCACGGTCGGCCAGCGCAAGGGGCTGGGGATCGACGCTCCGGCGCCGGATGGCCGTCCTCGGTACGTGCTGTCGCTCGAACCGGTGTCGGGATCCGTCAAGGTCGGCTCCGTGGCCGGTCTCGGCGTCAAGGTCATCGAGGCCGACCGGGCGATCTGGCCCAGCGGCCGCCCGCTGACCGAGCCGACCGAATGCGTGGTCCAGGTCCGGGCCCACGGAGGCATCGTCGACGCGGTTGCCGACGTGGACTCCGACACGATGACAGTGCACTTGCGCGAGCCGCTGCGCGGAGTCGCTCCGGGTCAGGTCGTCGTGCTTTACCGCCCTGATGCCGAAGGCGGGGACGTCGTCCTCGGCAGCGCGAAGATCTCGGGCACCCGCTGATCATCCGTCACTTTCGCGGCTTCTTCCGGAGCCGGTTCGTCCGTCGGCGGCCGGGGTGCACCGACGGTGGCGTCGTCGACTGCACCTGTCCTGATGGCGTTGTGACGTTGACAGTGCCGTCCGGCGTGACTTCGTAGTTCCAGCCAGGCTGCCCCTCGAGCTTGCTGTGCCGTGAGCAGAACGTGGCAGCCTCGTCCGTGTCACCTTCACCTTTCGTGCGAATCGCCTTGACCTGGCAACTCTGGGCGGGACGGGTGCAGCCGGGCTGTCGGCACTCCTGGTCGCGAACCCGGACGAACTCGTCCTGATCGAGCGGATAGCGTGTCGGAGACAGTTCGACGGCGTGACCCGTTCGCGGGTCGGTGAGAACCCGGCGCAGCGTCGTGTTGGCCCCGCCGATGATGTGACGAGCCAGCTTGGCCCCGATGGGCCCGCGGCCGGCCAGCGCCACCGGGGTCTGGTTGAGGCCGATGTAGGTGGCCAGGTCGATGTGCAGGAACACTTCGGCGCGTTCGCTCGGGCCGCCGGTGCCGCTGAGCAGCAGGTCGATGGCCACATCCGCCCGGAGCTGATCGAGCGTGCGCGGTTCCTCCGGCGTCTTCAACGCCCGGGCGGCCTGGTCGACGCGGGCGTAGGCGGCCGCTGCCTTCTCGGTGGCTGCGTTGTTCACCGACAGGTGAGTCACCCCGGTATCTTGGTGGTGCAGGGTGAGGCGTCGCTCGACGAGCTTTCGTTCGGTGCGGAGCGCTGCGCCCTCCGGATCGACCTGGGCGGCCGCATAGGTGGCGGCCCGGCGGATCTGGGTGGCGTTCTTCCCCGGAACCCGGTCCTCGAGTGTCGCATCGACGACACGGACGTCATCTCCCGACAGCCATGCTGTCGCATCGGTGACCTTCATGGCGCGATGCAGGTCGAGCCGGCCGGCGTCCATCAGGTTGAGCATGCGCGGGAGGCGGGCGATCAGCGCGTTGGCCGCGGAAACGATGGCGCTGGCGCGGTGTTCCGTTATGGACAGAGCCAACGCGACTTCCGAGGACGCGCTGAGCGCCCGTCTCCGGCGCACGCTCAGATCTGCGATCGCCCGAAGCTGCAACGCTTGCAGCTTCGAAATCTCGCCGTCGGTATCGCGGATCAGGTCGATGACCTGATCATCTTTCATGTACTGCAACGAGTTCGGATCGGCTCGGAAAGACCGCACGCTGGGCGGGAAGTCGTCGATGCCTCGGGAAGTCGCAGGAACGAGCTGGCGGACCGGTTGTGAATGCGTCATGAGACCGACCGTACTTCGACTGACGGTGAAAGTCAGCAAAAACGTCACGAACGGGCCGTTCGTGACGCTCGCTTGACTTGGCGCAAATATTTCGGGACGGTGCCATTGTGCATCCGCGACCGACCCCGGAAGGGATTGTCCTTAATGGACTTCAGAACTGGTGCTTTTGCAGGGCTTTGTCACTCAAATCTTCAGTTTGAAGCCCGTGTGACTCGGGATGAACCCGAGGCGTTGGTAGAATCGGTGTGCCTCCGTCCTGGAGGTGTCCGACGTGAGTTGCACGAGGGCGCACTCGCGCCGCCGTGACTCGTCGATCGCCCAGCGCACGAGATCGGCACCCAATCCGGCGCCCCGATGGTCGGCGTGGATCCGCACGGCCTCGATCTGGCCACGAAGTGCGCCGCGCCTGGCCAGTCCCGGAATGATCGTCAGCTGCAGGGTGCCGACCGGCTTGTCCCCGACAGTGACGACCACCAGAAGCTGGTGGGGATCGGCGTCGATCTCATCGAAGGCGCGCAGGTATGGCTCGAGGTCGCCGGGGTCGTCCCGCGTGGCGCCGAGTTGGTCGTCCGCCAGCATGCGCACGATCGCATCGATGTCTTCACGCTGTGCCCGGCGGATCGCGTAATCAGTCACGACGTCAGTCTCACAGGATGCGGGTGAACCCCTGGTAGCCGTACTCGAACCCGAAGCGGGCGTAGAAGTCCCGCAGGTCGCCGCGGTTGAGGCCCGCATCGAGGTGAATGCGCGTGCAGCCGCGCCGGCGGGCTTCGTCGATGCCCCAGGTCAGGAGAGCGCTCGTCACGCCGCGGCGCGCGGCGCGGATGCCCTCGAGCAGTCCGCGGGGCGCGCCGTCCCACGCGAGGCCTCGGAGCACCGTCAGCTGTGCGGTGCCGGCGACGCCGTTGTCGTCCTCGGCGACGACCAGTGTGACGTGCGGGGTGTTCGTGAGTTCCCGGAGGGCGGCTGCCAACTGTTCGCCCGGCGCGCCGAACAGGCGCACGAGCGCCTCGATGTCCGTCGCGCGGGCACGTCTGATGACCTCCATTTCATCCAGTATGCAGCAGGCTGCACGGCAGACCTGGCTGCAACGAGGTGGCTACCGGCAGTGTCGGCCGCGTCGGCCTCAGGTCACCGCGTAACGACGAACTCCGTCGACAGTTTGAGCGCTCAGTTTGCCTTGCGACACCAGGAGGTCCAGGTGCGCCGCGGTTTCGAGCACCGCGAGCATCTGGTTGAACGCGTCCATTTCGGACAGTTTGCGGTTGCGTCGGGTCCACCCGATCCGATGTGCGGCCTCGTACGCGCAGGTCGCTCCGGCCGCGATTTGCGCGGCGATCGTCTCGAGGCGCTGACGGTGGTGTTCCAGCAGTTCGTCGATCCGAGTGTGCACGCTTTCCGACACCGGACCGTGCGCGGGAAGCATGCGGCGGTCCGGCATGGCGCGCACCAGGCAAAGTGAGTCGATGAAGTCGTTGAGCGGCAACTCGGCCGGCACCGGCTGGAACCCGATGGACGGCGTGATGTGGGGCAGCACGTGGTCGCCGGAGAACAGCAGATCGGCAGTGTCGTCGACGAAAACGACATGCCCGGATGTGTGTCCCGGAGTGGCGACGACTTCGAATTCGCGCCCGGGCAGGATCGGCCGTGGTCCCGGCGTCAGCCATTCGTCGGGCGCTTCCCAGAGGTCGGCTTCCGTGTGCCGCCGGTCGGTGCCGAACTGGCGGGCCAGCTCTTCCACGACTTCGCCGGCTCCGGCCTGGAACAACAGGTCGACCTGGGCCTCCATCGGCAGCCGGTCGGGATTGTTCGACGCCTTGAGCGACGGCTCTTCGTCCTGGCCGAGGGCGATCTTCGAACCGAAGTCACGGCGGAGGACCACCGCCTGCGAATAGTGGTCGCGGTGCACGTGGGTGACGAGGAACTCGCTGACGTCGGCGAGTTCGGCGCCGATCCCGCCCAGGGCGTCCGCCAGCTGTTGCCGGGCCACGGTCAGCGCCCATCCCGCGTCGACCAGAACCAGCTTCTCGCCGTCGGTGACCGCGTAGACGTTGACCGCGCGCAAAGCGTCGTTGGGCAGCGGCAACGGGATCCGGTAGACGCCGGTCGAGACCTCGTAAATCCCGGGCTCGGTCCAGTTCCTGTCGCTGCTTTCCGGCAACGGTTCCACGGTGACCTCCGTCCCGGCGAGACTGCGGCGTCCCGGCCTTTCTTCACCCTGAGCGGTGCCGGGCCCGCTGTCCACCAGGAGGAGATGAGACGCCGGTCACTCGCTCAGTCGGTGTCCTGCTTCAGGGCCGTGTCGATCGTCAGGGCCGCGGCGACGACCATGCTGGCGAGCGGATCCGGGAGTGGGTGCGGGATCTCCACGACGTAGTTGTCGGCCGTGGTGAAGGCGGCTTTGAGGAAGCCGCCCCATGTCTTGGTCACCCGGGCGACCTCGGTGCCGGCGTGATCACGGATCGAGAAGTTCCAGGCGCGCCAGTTCTCGGCGAAGATCCCGCCGACCGACCGGCCGTCGACGATGAAGCCGAACCGGATCTTGCCGAAGACGTTCTCCTGGACGATCTCGCCGATCGGCGTCTCGTCCGCCCTGGTGACGAGGAACCGGGACTTGAACACCTTCGCCGGCCGGGTCACCTTGAGCACGGTGCTGTGGTTGGCGTCGCGGACCTCGAACTTGTGGGTGAGGAACTGGTCGTAGTTGGTCAGCAGCCGGATCGCCTTCTTCAGCGTGCTCTGGCCCACCTCGACGACGCCGCCGAGCTGGTTGCCGTGCTGGTCGAACACGCCGAACTCGTTCGCCATCTCGATCAGCTTGGCGCGCTGGTTGACCACGAGCACCGGCTCCGTGAACAGAGTGCCGCCCCCGGCACGTGCGCCGCCCCGGCCGCGTGTCGCGCGATTGACCTGGTCCTGGACTCGGGTCGGGTCGTGGGGGCGTTCGATGTCCAGCTCGATCGGCTCGGAATCGCTCGGCGGCGGGGGTTGGTGCGCCGGCCGGGTGTCGGCGGTCCAGGCCTGGCCGTCCCACCATCGGTGCAGACGGGGATCCCGCGCGTCCGGGTACCAGCCCGGCTGCGGTGGCGAACTCGTCATGGCCGGTCAGCCTATAGCCGCCGGACCCGCTGATGGCGTCGATCACGGGATATGCGGTGAATGTCCGCATCCCGGCGCCCCGGTCGGTGCCTTCACGGGGATGTCCACCAGAATCGGTGTTCGTGAGTGAGCGAATCTGGCCCAACGGAGCCGCGACGGCGATCGGCTCGATGCCGGGCACCGATCCTGCCGAAGCGGCCGCGGTCGTGTTCGGCGAGTTGCCCGACTTCCCGCACCTGCCCGAACTGCCGGCCCGCGGCGTGGGGGCGGACATGCTCGGCCGGACGGCCGCGCTGCTCGTCGACCTGGCCGTCGACGTCGTGCCGAGCGGCTATCGAGTCGCGTCTCGGCCCGGGCACGAGCACCGCCGCGCCGTCGACCTGCTTCGGTGGGACCTTGACGCCGTGCAGGAGGCGCGGGAGAAGGCGGGAGCCACCCCGCCGGTCTTCAAAGTCCAGCTGGCGGGGCCCTGGACGCTCGGCGCGGGGATCGAACTACCCCGCGGACACCGGATACTGACCGATCGCGGGGCCCTGCGGGACTTCACGTCGTCACTGCTGGACGGCCTCACCACACACGTCGCGGAAGTGCAGGCCAGGACCGGTGCGCCGGTGGTGGTCCAGTTCGACGAACCGTCGTTGCCCGCCGTGCTCGCCGGGGATCTCTCGACGCCGTCGGGCTACGGGAGCGTTCCGGCGGTGCCCGAACCCGAGGCCCGCCAGCTGCTCGACACCGTGATCGACGGTGCCCGGCGGATCACCGGCCGCCCGGTGATCCTGCACTGCTGCGCGGCGAAACCGCCCCTGGGCCTGCTGCGTGATGCGGGTGCGGACGCCCTGGCCTTCGACCTTGCAGCGCTCGACGGTGCCTCCGCCGCGTTCCTCGACGAGATCGGGGAAGTGTGGGACGGCGGAGCCACGCTGTTCCTGGGTGCGGTCCCGGCCACGGCGTCCGGCGCTTCGCCGAGTTTGAAGGACGTCGGCGAGCCGGCGTTCCGGTTGGCCGATCGGCTCGGCTTCAACCGGAGCGTCCTCGCCGAACGGGCGGTGCCGACACCTGCCTGCGGCCTTGCCGGCGCGACGCCCGAATGGATGCGCCGGGCCCTGGCCTTGACGCGGGACCTCGGCAAAGCCTTCGTCGAGCCGCCGGAAGGCTGGTGACGGAATCCGGCGACTCGCCGACGTTGCCTGCGGCCGGCAAGTAGCGTTGGCGGGGTAGCCGACCGAACGAGGACCACCCGAGACCATGCGCCTGTTCCGCCGCAAGAGCACCGCCGCCGACCCGCCCGATCCGCGCACGGCGTGGCCCGAGCAGACTGTGCCGGACGATCCGGCGGCTGCTGCGGACGCTTTCTGGCAAGGCTGGTTCGAGCTGCTCCCGATGGTCAGCGCGGCATTGGGCGAGGGTGAGCCTCATCGGGTGGAGCACGAACTCTGCCAGCTGGTGGAGGCTTTGCACCCCCGGCTGCACTTTTCGCTCGAGCGTGGTCGCCAAGCGATCTACGCCCTGGTCGTGACCGGCCAGGAAGATCCCGACGTGCGCCCGTTCACGGACGCGTGGCGTGCTGCCGCGCCGCCCGACGACGCGATCTGGGAGTACCACGACTCGGTGCCGCCGGTGCCCGATCCGACCGAGGTGACGGTGAACCTCGGCGAGCGCCGGATCGCGCTGGCCGATGTCCGGGTCGTAGCTCAGGTGGACGACGACGAGCGCGTGGTCGACGTCGCCGTCTTCCACCCGCACTTCGGCGAACTCGACGACGCGACCCGGCGGACGATGACCTTCTTGCCGCTCGATGCGACATTGGGTGAACGGCTCGCCGCCGAACGGTTACGGCGCGTCGAGACCGCGGAGGCCGAGCCGGCCGGCGCCATCACCCTTCTGGAGTTCCGTGAACTGGTCCGTGGACTGGGCGCCGGACCGGACGAAAATGTCGGTACCGCCGACTAGGGTTACCACCCGTGAGCAGCACCGAACTTCCCCAGGACCAGGTTGCGGCGGCCGCGGAGGACGTGACCGACGTCCCGGCCGACGTGCGCGAGCGGCACGGCGCCCTCGCCGAAGAACTGCGCAACCACCAGTTCCGGTACTACGTCCTGGACTCGCCGATCATCTCGGACGGGCAGTTCGACGAGCTGCTGGGCGAACTGCAGCAGATCGAGGACGAGTACCCGGGCTTGGTGACGCCCGAATCGCCGACTCAACGGGTCGGGGGGACGTTCTCGACCGAGTTCACCGCGTACGACCACCTCGAACGCATGCTGAGCCTGGACAACGTGTTCGACACCGAGGAGTTCCTCGCCTGGGTGGAGCGCGTCGAGAAAGAGGTCGGGCAGACCGAGTTCCTGGCCGAGCTGAAGATCGACGGCCTGGCGATCAACCTCCTGTACGAAAACGGCCACCTCACCCGGGCGCTCACCCGCGGCGACGGCCGGACCGGCGAGGACGTCACGCTCAACGTCCGCACGCTCGATCAGGTCCCGGAGGCGCTGACCGGTAACGACCAGTTCCCCGTGCCCGCTCTAGTCGAGGTGCGGGGAGAGGTCTACTTCCGCGTCGAGGACTTCCTCGAGCTGAACGCCAAGATGGTCGAAGCCGGCAAGCCGCCGTACGCGAACCCGCGCAACACCGCGGCCGGCTCGCTGAGGCAGAAGGACCCGAAGATCACCCGCGAGCGGCGGCTGCGGCTGATCTGCCACGGATTGGGCAAGCGCGAGGGCTTCGAGCCACAGCGTCAGTCGGAGGCGTACGAAGCACTGGCGGCGTGGGGGCTTCCGGTGTCGCCGCACAGCAAGGTCCTGACGTCGGCCGACGAACTCACCACGCACATCACCTACTGGGGTGAACACCGGCACGACGCCGAGCACGAGATCGACGGCGTGGTGATCAAAGTCGATCGTGTGGCGCTGCAGCGGCGGCTGGGCACGACGTCGCGCGCGCCGCGGTGGGCGATCGCGTACAAGTACCCGCCGGAAGAAGCCATCACGACCCTGCTCGACATCCAGGTCAACGTCGGCCGGACGGGGCGCGTGACTCCGTTCGCCGTCACCGAGCCGGTCAAGGTCGCGGGGTCGACCGTCGCGCGGGCCACCCTCCACAACCAGGAAGAGGTCAAGCGCAAGGGCGTGCTCATCGGCGACCGGATCGTCATCCGGAAGGCCGGCGACGTCATCCCCGAGGTCCTCGGGCCGGTGGTGGACGCGCGCACCGGTGACGAGCGCGAGTTCGTCATGCCTACCCACTGCCCGGCCTGCGGTACCGAACTCGCCTACCAGAAGGAAGGCGACAAGGACATCCGCTGCCCGAACAGCCGCTTCTGCCCCGCGCAGCTGCGGGAGCGCCTGTTCAGCTTGGCCGGGCGCGGTGCCTTCGACATCGAGGTCCTCGGGTACGAGGCGGCGGCCGCGCTGCTCGACGCGCGGGTGATCGCCGACGAGGGCGACGTCTTCGACCTCGACGAGGACAGTCTCACCGAGGTCGAGCTGTTCCGGACCAAGGCCGGCGAATTGTCGGCGAACGCGCGAAAGCTGCTCGCCAACCTCGAGGTGGCGAAGGACCGGCCGTTGTGGAAGGTGCTGGTCGCTTTGTCGATCCGGCACGTCGGGCCGACCGCGGCGCAGGCTCTGGCGCGTGAGTTCGGCTCGGTCGAGCGCATCGAGCAGGCGACCGAGGAAGAGCTCGCGGACGTCGACGGTGTCGGCCCGACCATCGCCCGCGCGACGCGGGAGTGGTTCGAGGTCGGCTGGCACCGGGAGATCGTCGAAAAGTGGCGACGCGCCGGCGTGCGGATGGAAGAGGAACGCGACGACTCGATCCCGCGCAACCTCGAAGGCCTGTCGATCGTGGTGACGGGCTCACTCGACGGCTTCTCCCGCGACGAGGCCAAGGAAGTCATCATGGCGCGCGGCGGCAAGGCCGCCGGGTCGGTCTCGAAGAAGACAGCCTTCGTGGTCGTCGGGGATTCGCCTGGTTCGAAATACGACAAGGCGGTTCAGCTCAAGGTGCCGGTGCTCGACGAAGCCGGCTTCCGCGTCCTGCTCGAGCAGGGCCCCGATGCGGCGCGGGAGGTGGCGCTGCCGGCCGGCGACGAGACCGCCGAGGACGAGACCGGGGGAACGGATGGGTGATGTCGAAATCCGGCCGCCGAGGCCGGAGGAGTACGCCGCGGCGGGCGAAGTCACGGTGCAGGCGTACAAAGCCGACGGCCATCTGGCCGCCGATGTCGGCTACGACGCCGTGCTGCGTGACGTCGCGAGGAGAGTCGAGGAGGCCGAGGTCCTCGTCGCCGTGGACGGGGCGGGGGAGGTGGTCGGGACCGTGACCATCGTGCGGCCGGGGTCGGAATACGCCGAGATCTCGCGGCCGGGTGAGCTCGAGTTCCGGATGCTGGCGGTGGCGCCGTCGGCGCGTGGCCGCGGTGTCGGCGAGGCCCTGACCAGAGCCGTGTTCGACCGCGCGCGCAGTCTGGGGCTCCGGAAGGTCGTGCTGAGCAGCGTGGACCGGATGCACGGCGCGCACCGGCTCTACGAGCGTCTCGGGTTCGCGCGCCTGGCCGAGCGAGACTGGCGACCCTTCCCGCACGTCACGTTGATCGCCTATCAGATCGACGTCTGACCTGGGCGTCGTCCGAAAAGGGACGAACCCGGGTGGGCTCGTCCCTTTTCGACGTCCTCACGCTAGCCGTCGAGGACCACCGCGACGATGCCGGCGAGGTGGGCGAGCCGGGCGACTTCGGCGGCGCGGAAGTTCGGGCCGCCGGGGCGGGCGACGAGCAGCGCCTTGCCCGGCTTGCCGAGCGGGGTCGCGGCGAGCTCGGTGCCGAGCTCTTTCCACGTCTCCGGGATCCAGGCTTCTTCGCTGTCGAGGACCGTCGCGCGTTCGAGCGGCAGCCACGGCAGGTCGGTGATTGGGGTTTCCGGGGCCGCGCTGGACGAGGCCAGGCGGACCGCGCCGGTCTCCGAATGCTCGACGATCATAGCCCAGCCGGCGCGCACGATGCGGGGGACACCCTCGGCGAGGATGTCGAGGCCCGACTTCGGCTGCGCGGCGATTTCTTCGACGAGCTCGAGCTCACGGTGCGTGTCCAGGACGCCCGCATAGGGACGGACCGCGTCCACTTCGACGCCGTCGACGCTCTCCGCCGCCGTGATCAGCGCGTCGGGCAGGCGGCCCGACGGGAGCTCGACCACCAGGTCGTCGACGGCGACTCCGCTGCCGCGCTCGACGACGTCCACGCTGAGGATGTCGGCGCCTACTGTGCCGAGCGCCGTGGCGACCGCGCCGAGGGTCCCCGGGCTGTCCGGAAGGAGGACCCGGATCAGGAACGACACCACGCGCCCCTCTCACCTCTGGCGTCCCAGCCTTGCCGTGGGACGCTCGATGCCGGTCGCCGATTGTGACAGACCCACCCGGCTCGCGGGACCAGCTGTCCGCCGGGCGGGATGTGAGCGTCGCCGGACGGCAGCCGGCCTGCGCCGGGCGTAACCCAGTCGAGTCCGCCCGCGCCGTCACCATAGACTTGCAGCTTCCGAGACAACCCGCACAGCACAACCCGGGAGTCACCCGCGTGCCCAACATTTCCCGAGACGAGGTCGCGCACCTCGCGAAGCTGGCCAGGCTGGCCGTGACCGACGACGAGATCGACGTCTTCGCCGGCCAGCTCGACCAGATCCTGGACTCGGTGGCCAAGGTGAGCGAGGTCGCCGCCACCGACGTGCCGCCCACGTCGCACGCCGTGCCGCTGACGAACGTCTTCCGACAGGACGTCGTCGTCCCCGGGCTCACGCAGCAGCAGGCACTGGCCGGTGCGCCGGCCGCCGAAGAGGGCCGTTTCCGGGTGCCGCGGATCCTGGGGGAAGAGCAGTGACCGAGCTCATCAAGCTGACCGCCGCCGAGCTGGCGGAGAAGATCCACGCGCGCGAGGTGTCCGCGGTCGAGGTCACGCAGGCCCACCTGGACCGGATCGCCGAGGTCGACGACCACATCCACGCGTTCCTGCACGTCGACACCGAAGGTGCGCTCGCCGCGGCCAAGAAGGTCGACGAGGGGATCGCCGAGGGCAACGCGCCCGCGTCGCCGCTGGCCGGCGTGCCGCTCGCGCTCAAGGACGTCCTGACCACCGAGGGCGTGCCGACCACCTGTGGTTCGAAAACGCTCGAAGGCTGGATCCCGCCGTACGACGCGACGGTGACGCGCAAGCTGCGCGAAGCCGGTGTCGTGATTCTCGGCAAGACGAACATGGACGAGTTCGCCATGGGCTCGTCGACCGAGAACTCCGCGTACGGCCCGACGCACAACCCGTGGGACCACGCCCGCATCCCAGGCGGGTCGGGCGGTGGCTCGTCGGCGTCGATCGCGGCGTTCGAGGCTGCCATCGCCATCGGTACCGACACCGGCGGGTCGATCCGGCAGCCGGGGGCCGTCACCGGGACCGTCGGGGTCAAGCCGACCTACGGCGGGGTGTCGCGCTACGGCCTTGTCGCTTTTTCGTCCTCGCTCGACCAGGCCGGCCCCTGCGCGCGGACGGTGCTCGACGCCGCCCTGCTGCACGAGGTCATCGCCGGGTACGACCCGCGGGACTCGACGTCCATCGACGCGCCGGTGCCGCCGGTCGTCGCCGCTGCGCGCCAGGGCGCGAACGGTGACCTGAAGGGCGTCAAGGTCGGGGTCGTCAAGGAGTTCGGCGGCGACGGCTACCAGGCGGGCGTGCTGCGGTCGTTCCAGGCCGCGGTCGAGCAGCTGCGGGCGCTCGGCGCCGACGTCGTCGAGGTGTCTTGTCCGAACTTCGTCTACGCGCTGCCTGCCTACTACCTGATCGCACCGAGCGAGTGCTCGTCGAACCTCGCGCGGTTCGACGCCATGCGCTACGGCATGCGCGTCGCCGACGACGGCACGCACAGCGCCGAAGAGGTCATGTCGCTGACGCGGGAAAAGGGCTTCGGTGCCGAGGTCAAGCGGCGGATCATGCTGGGCACCTACGCGTTGTCGTCCGGCTACTACGACGCCTACTACGGCTCGGCGCAGAAGGTGCGCACGCTGATCACGCGGGACTTCGAGGCCGCCTTCGAGCAGGTCGATGTCCTCGTTTCGCCCACGACGCCGACCACGGCGTTCAAGATCGGCGAGCGCGTCGACGACCCGATGGCGATGTACCTCGCCGACTTGTGCACGATCCCGTCGAACCTCGCCGGAAACGCCGCCATGAGCGTGCCCAGCGGGCTTTCCGACGAGGACGGGCTGCCCGTCGGCCTGCAGATCATGGCCCCGGCGCTCGCCGACGACCGGCTCTACCGGGTCGGCGCCGCCTACGAGGCCGCCCGTGACGCCGCCGCCGGCGGGGCGCTCATCCACAAGGTCCCGGAGCTCGGAGGAACGAAGTGACTGCCGTGGCCGAGTTGATGGACTACGCCGACGTCGTCGAGCGGTTCGACCCGGTGCTCGGGCTCGAAGTGCATGTCGAGCTCAACACGAACACGAAGATGTTCTGCGGGTGCCCGAACGAGTTCGGCGGCGAGCCGAACACGAAGGTCTGCCCGACCTGCCTCGGCCTGCCCGGGGCGCTGCCGGCCGTCAACGGCAAGGCCGTCGAGGGCGCCGTCCGGATCGGTCTCGCGCTGAACTGCGAGATCGCCGAGTGGTGCCGGTTCGCGCGGAAGAACTACTTCTACCCGGACATGCCGAAGAACTTCCAGACGTCGCAGTACGACGAGCCGATCGCTTTCAACGGCTACCTCGACGTCACGCTCGACGACGGCGAGGTCGTGCGCGTGGAGATCGAGCGCGCGCACATGGAGGAGGACACCGGCAAGTCGCTGCACGTCGGCGGCGCGACCGGGCGGATCCACGGCGCCGAGCACTCACTGCTCGACTACAACCGGGCCGGCGTGCCGTTGATCGAAATCGTGACAAAGCCGATCACCGGCACCGGCGCGCGGGCGCCCGAGGTCGCGCGGGCCTACGTGAGCGCGCTGCGTGACCTGCTGCGCGCGCTCGACGTCTCCGATGTCCGGATGGATCAGGGCTCGTTGCGGTGCGACGCGAACGTCTCGCTGATGGCGAAGGACGCGACCGAGTTCGGGACGCGCACCGAGACGAAGAACGTGAACTCGCTGCGCAGCGTCGAGCGCGCTGTCCGCTACGAGATGACGCGGCAGGCGGCGATCCTCGCCGAGGGCGGCTCGATCAAGCAGGAGACACGGCACTTCCAGGAAGCCGACGGCACCACGTCGTCCGGGCGGACGAAGGAGACCGCGGAGGACTACCGGTACTTCCCGGAGCCCGACCTGGTCCCGATCGCGCCGTCGCGGGAGTGGGTCGAGGAGCTGCGCGGGACCCTGCCGGAGATGCCGTCGGAGCGGCGGAAGCGGATCCAGCAGGAATGGTCGCTTTCCGACGAAGCCCTGCGTGACCTGCTGAACGTCGGTGCCGTCGACCTCGTCGCGGCCACGGTCGAGGCCGGCGCCACGCCGGATGAGGCGCGCGGCTGGTGGGTCAATACCCTGGCGCAGGAGGCCAACACCCGTGAGGTCGAGCTCGCCGACCTGGCGATCACGCCGAAGCAGGTGGCCGAGGTCATCGGGCTGGTGTCTTCCGGTGAGCTGACGAACAAGCTCGCCAAGAAGGTCGTCCAGGGCGTGCTCGCCGGGGAGGGCGAGCCGCGCGAGGTGGTCGAGAAGCGAGGGCTGAAGGTCGTCTCGGACGACTCGGCCCTTCTCGCGGCGATCGACGAGGCGCTGGCGGCGCAGCCGGACGTCGCGGAGAAGATCCGCGGCGGGAAGGTCGCCGCCGCGGGGGCCATCGTCGGTGCGGTCATGAACGCGACCAAGGGGCAGGCCGACGCCAAGCGGGTGCGTGAGCTCATCATCGAACGCGTCGGTTCCTGACGTTGCCGGTTTTCGTCAAAAGCGTCACCTGGCGCGAGTGGCTCGGCCTGGCGGCCGGGCTGCTCGCGCTGGGCTCGACGTTCCTGCCGTGGACCACGCTAACCGCGACCCGGCCGGACATCGAAGACATCCTGACGCAGCTGCCCCACGGTGACGTCGTGCGCGATGCGTGGCACTCGAGCTTCTTCGCCTGGTGCCCGCCGTTGCCGCTGTTGCTGGCCGGACTGGTCGTGGTCGTTTTCGGGCGAATCCGGAACCTGCGGATCAGCGGGCTGCCGCACCTGTGGCTGGTGGTCGCCGCGGCGTCGCTGCTGCTGATGGCGCTGGGCTGGTTCACCCTGGACTGGGAGTTCGACGCCGACCAGCGAGGCATCTTCGAGGCGGCCGGGGTCGCCATCGGGCCGGGGGTGGGTCGCTTCCTCGGATTGTTCGCGGCGCTCGTGTCCTGCGTTGTCGCTTTCCTGGACGTGCGGGCCATGCGGGCCGAGAGTCGGCAGCCGCGGAAGGCGCGTAGCAAGACCCGCTGACATTCGCGGGCGCCGGGCAGTCACTTCGGTAAGAATCCTGCCGCTGGAGAATTTCCGTCGGGTTGGCGGAGTCGTCCGACCGGTGGATCGTGGGCGTCGACAACGTTGTCATCGTAGGCGGCCGTTGCATGAGAAAGCGCTTTCTGGAACGGTCGGAGTGGCGAAGCCCGGCCACGGAGGTCGCCGTCCTGGAAGTGGGCGCGCGGTGCGAGATCGACGCTGTGGGGCGCGGAGCCGGAGGAGGAGACCCGGGGTGGGTGAGGGAAAGCGCTTACGGGTGGCCGTCGTCGGGACCGGGGCCATTGCGGAAAGCCACCGGATCGCCTTCGAGGCCCACCGCGAGGACGTCGAGATCGTGGCCGCCGCGGACCTCGACGAGGTGCGCGTTGCCGCCTTCTGTGCCGGGGCCGGGGACGCCCAGCCCTACCACGACCTGGGCACTCTCCTCGCCGAGCAGGAACCCGACCTCGTCTCGATCTGCACGCCGCCCAGCCTGCACGTCGAGCAGACGAAGCAGGCGCTCGAGAGCGGCGCCTGGGTCTGGTGCGAAAAGCCGCCGTGCCGGTCGCTCGCCGAATACGACGAGATGACCGTTGCCGAGCGGGAGGGCGGGCCGTACGCCGCCTTCGTCTACCAGCAGCGGTCCGGCTCGGCCGCCGCGCACTTTCGGGAGCTGCTCGCCGGTGGGGAGCTGGGGCGGCCGCTCGTCGCGCACTGCCAGACCACCTGGTACCGCGATGCCGCCTACTACGCGGTGCCGTGGCGGGGACACTGGGAGACCGAGGGCGGCGGCCCGGCCATGGGCCACGGCATCCACCAGATGGATCTGCTGCTCCACCTGCTCGGCGACTGGGCCGAGGTGCGGGCGATGACCGCGCGGCTGGTGCACGACGTCGAGACCGAAGACGTCTCCACCGCGCTCGTCCGGTTCGAGTCGGGGGCGCTGGCGACCGTCGTCAACAGCGTCCTCTCGCCCGACGAGGTGAGCCGGATCCGGATCGACTGCGAACTCGCCACCGCGGAGCTCACCCACCTCTACGGGTACGGCGCCAAAGACTGGCGCTACACGCCGGCGCCCCACGTCGACGAGGACGTCGTCGAACGGTGGCGCACCCCGGCCGACGACGTCGGCAGCTCGCACGCCGCCGCGTTGACGCCCCTCCTCGCCGCCTACCGGGCCGGGCGGCGGCCGCCGTGCAGCGGGGATGACGGGCGGCGGGTGCTCGAATTCGTCGCCGCGCTGTACAAGTCCGCCGCCACCGGGGCCGGTGTGCGCCGCGGGGAAATCGGGCCGGGTGACCCCTTCCACCTCTCGATGGCCGGAAAACGGACAGGAGAGCGCGGATGAGCGCGACGATCACCGTCACGCACCGGCACGGCGAGCACGTGGCCGTCGAAGCGGGCGGTGTCCGGCTGATGTCCTACGTGTACCAGCCCGACCCCGTGGCCTTCGAGTCCCGCAAGCCCTACGCCCACCCGCTGCGGACGCTCGGCGGACGGCACGTCAGCGGCTACCGGCCCGCCGACCACCGGTGGCACAAGGGCCTGCAGATGACGGCGAGTCACCTCTCCGGGCAGAACTTCTGGGGCGGCCACACCTACGTCCCCGGCGACGGGTACCAGGAGCTGCCCGACCGCATCGGCTCCATGCGGCACGACGGATTCGCCGGCTTCGGCGTCGAGCGCGATCGGCTGCGCCTGACCGAAGACCTCACCTGGGTCGCCAACGGTGGCGACGAGTGGGCGCGGGAGCGGCGGGACATCGTCGTCCACTCGGTCGAGCCGGACGAAGGGGCCTGGGCGCTCGACTGGGCGATCGAGCTGACCAACGTCCGGGACGTCCCGCTCGTGTTCGGCAGCCCGACCACCGCCGGCCGCGAGCTCGCCGGGTACACCGGCCTGCACTGGCGGGGGCCCCGCGACTTCGGCGGCGGCCAGGTGCTGGGCCCCGGCGACCTCGAGGGCGAGGCGATGATGGGCACGCAGGCGCCGTGGCTCGCGTTCGTCGGCGAACACGACGGCGTCGACGCGCACTCGACGCTCGTCTTCGCCCACGCACCCGAGAACGACAAGGCGATCCACGAGTCGCACTGGTTCGTCCGCGCCCGGGAAGCGCCCATGGTCGCCTTCTCGTGGGCGTTTTTCGACGAGTTCGACCTGCCGCCGGGCGAGAGCTTCGCCTACCGCTACCGGATCGTCGTCGCCGACGGGGCCTGGGACCGCGACCGGGTGACCCGCTACCTCGACGGGCACGGGTGGTCATGACCGGTTTTCCGCTCCCGGGCGCCATCGGCGTCTCGCACCTGCGCGCCTACGACTGGGCGGCCGAGGACGGCGTCTGCGGCGGCAGTCCGCACGTCCACCTCGCCTGCACCGAGGCCTACGTCGTCACCGGCGGGCGGGGCGCCGTCCAAACGCTGAGTGCCGGCGGCTACGCGGAGACGCCCTTGGAAGCCGGGGTGATCGCGTGGTTCTCGCCCGGCACCGTACACCGGATGGTGCAGGAGGACGGCCTGCGCGTCACGGTCCTCATGCAGAACAGCGGGCTGCCCGAGGCCGGGGACGCCGTCTTCACCTTCCCGCCCGACGTGCTCGCCGACGCGGCCGCCTACGCCGAGGCCGCGGCGTTGCCGAAAACCGACCACACTGCGCGACACCGCCGCGACCTGGCGATTCGCGGGTATCTGCCGCTGCGTGACGCCCTGCGGGACGGCGATCCGGAACCACTGCGGGCGTTCCACCGTGCGGCCGTCGCGCTCGTCGCGCCGAAAGTCGCAGAGTGGATACCGCGCTGGCAGGCCGGGGCGTTGCGGGCCGCCGAACTGACCGGCGCCCACCTGAAGGCGCTCGCCGACGGCGACGGGAGCCACCTCGACCGGTCCGGCCTGCGGGTCGCGACGCCGTCGAACCCCGACGGCTACGGCATGTGCGGCCGCCGCACCGAATACGACATCCCGCTCGACCAGGAAGGCTCGTGATGAACCAGTCCAGCATCGGAGTGCTGCTCAACGGGGTGACGGGCCGGATGGGCTACCGGCAGCACCTGCTCCGGTCGGTCCTGGCGATCCGCGAACAGGGTGGCGTCGCCCTGCCGGACGGCAGCCGCGTGCAGCTCGAGCCGATCCTCGCTGGCCGCAGCGCCGCGAAGCTCAAGGACCTCGCCGACCGGCACGGCCTGACCGCGTGGACCACCGACGCCGGCTCCGCGCTGCAGGACGTCGACATCTACTTCGACGCGCAGCTGACGTCCGCGCGCGAGCCGTCGGTGCGGGCGGCAATCACCGCGGGCAAGCACGTCTACGCCGAAAAGCCCCTTGCCGAAAACCTGACATCGGCGCTGGAGCTGGCCGGGCTCGCGCGGGACGCCGGGATCTGCCACGGCGTCGTGCACGACAAGCTGTTCCTGCCCGGCCTGCGCAAACTGCGGCGGCTGGTCGACGGCGGCTTCTTCGGGCGCATTCTGTCGGTGCGCGGGGAATTCGGCTACTGGGTCTTCGAGGGCGACTGGCAGGAGGCGCAGCGCCCGAGCTGGAACTACCGCGCCGAAGACGGCGGCGGGATCGTGCTCGACATGTTCTGCCACTGGAACTACGTGCTCGAGAACCTCTTCGGCCGCGTTTCGGCGGTGACGGCGAAGGCGGTGACGCACATCCCCCGCCGTTGGGACGAGCAGGGCGAGGCGTACGCGGCGACGGCGGACGACGCCGCGTACGGGATCTTCGAATTGGAGTCCGGAGTCATCGCGCAGATCAACTCGTCCTGGTCGACGCGGGTCTTCCGCGACGAACTGGTCGAATTCCAGGTCGACGGCACCGAAGGCAGCGCGGTCGCCGGCTTGCGGCGCTGCCGCGTCCAGCACCGCTCGGCGACGCCGAAGCCGGTGTGGAACCCGGACCTCCCGGCGACGGAGCGCTTCCGCGACCAGTGGCAGGAGGTGCCGGACAACGCCGAGTTCGACAACGGCTTCAAGGCGCAGTGGGAGGAATTCGTGCGGGACGTCGCCGCCGGACGCCAGCACCGGTACGACTTCTTCTCCGCCGCCCGCGGGCTGCAGGTGGCGGAGGCCGGGCTGACGTCGTCGGCCGAGGGACGGCGGGTGGAGCTGAAGCCGTAGGGCACAGGGCCGGTCATTCCACCGGCGACGCCGGGGCCTCGAGAACGCGGTGGACGTAGGAGGTACTGCCCTCGTGGTCGATCTGCGTACGGAAGCCGGCCTTCGTCAGCACGTCGAGCAATGCCTCGACGATGACCTTCCGCGCGTCGAGAACGTATCTGAGCAGCGGGCTGCTCGCGTCCTGGGCGCGCAGTTTTCCGCGATAGCTTTCCGTTTCCGTCACCGGGGCCCGCCAGCTCAGTTCCACGCCGAACGGATACGACTCGTGTACCCGGATGTGCGCCCCGGATGGGTAGGGGTGGAACGCACTCTCCCGCAGGACTGATGCGGCGAAGCCCATTCGGGTCAATTCGGTTTCGACCGCCTGGGCGAGTTCGAGCCAAGAATCAACCGCTTCGGCGGGTGCGCGGTAGTCCGGATCGTTTTCCGCCCGGGATTTCTCGAGGAACTGGAATGGATCGGTCACGCCGCAAGACTAGCACGGGTGGTGACGACCGAAGGTCGTCACCACCCGTGAGCCGGTAGCGGTCAGCGGTGCTTCACCGGCCCGTCGCGCGGTCCAGCAGCAGCCGTTCGACCATTTCGGTTTCCATATCCCAGTCATTGAGGTGGGTCACTCCGTAATACACCGGAGTGCCCGGAGTCAGTGCCTCGTTGAGGGTGGTGATGCACTTCTTCGTGCACGGCGACCGTTCGGTGAACATCGCGACGAGATCCTTCGGATCCAGGCCGGCGTCCCGGATCTTCTGGATGATGATTTGTTCGGAATGGAGGTCGGCGTCCCTGTTGCTGCGAGCGACGACGTAGCCGGGACCGAAACCTTCGTCGGGGTAACCCGGCATTTTGCCGACGCCGACGTTGATCCCCGGTTTGCCGAGCAACTCCCGAGCCTGCCGGAACCGGTACGAGACGTCGGCGAGCTCGTTGCCCCACCGGCCGTAATCGATTCCCACCGGCGTGAAGCACGGCAACGGGTCCGCCGCCGCCGCGAAACGGGGGGTGCAGATCCCGGTGAGCTGCTTGCCGAGGTTCTTCGCGATGTCGGTGAGCCCGTTGCGCACGGCGATGCCGGACAGGAATTCCTCGGTGCTGAGCGCGCTCAGCCTGGACGCGAGGAACGAGTCGCTGGCGATGCCGGTGACGAACTCCGCGCCGATCGTCAGCTCGATGCCCGCGCCCGCCGCTTCCGCGAGGAAGCCCGCCGACATCGCCGACTGCGAAGCCCGGACAGCGGCCTGCGAGGCGCGCGTCGCCGCTTCCTGGGCGGTGACAGCCGATTGATACGCCTTCTCCGCCGACGTCCGGGCGTCCTGCGCGGACTGCGCCGCGTCCTTCGCCGCGTTGACGGCAGCGGTGGCCTGGAAGCCGGCCTGGTCCGCGTATTCGTGCGCCTTCGCCGCGTCGTGCCGGGCGTCGGCCGCGACGGACTGCGCCAGCGCCGCGTTCTGGGACGCCGTCGCCGCCACCGATGTCGCTTCGGCGACCAAGCCGGCGACGACCGCGTTGTGCGCGGCCGATTCCCGGTCGTGCCGCGCGGCGACGTACTGGCCGTTGAGCCGGTACATCCGGACCATGTCGGGCGGCCCCGCCAGCGCCGCCTGGGCCAGCATCCGGGCCTCGGGCCCGGTGGCCGTGTTGGCGATCAGCTGGTTGAGCGCCAGGCGGTCGTCCTTCTCCCGGGCGATGTTCTGTCCCGTGTCGAGGAACTGCCGGTACGCGGCCACGGTGCCGGCGTCGAGGGCCTTCTGCGCCTCGGCCACGACGACGGCGTTGCCTTCCGCCCGCGCGGTGGCCTGGACCTGGTTGACCTGCAGCCGCAGGTCGCTGCCCTCGGTGGGGTAGTCCGGCGAGGCGAGGAACCGCTTGACGTCGGCGTCGCTGCCCGCGAGCGCCTGCTGGCCGGCCGCCTTCTTCGCCGGGTTCGCGTTGTCGATCAGCTCCTGCAGCGTCTCCCGGTCGTCCAGCGCGGCGGCGCGGGCGACGCCGGTGTGGACGAACTCTCGGACCTCGCGATCCGCCCCGGTCAGCGCGCCCTCGGCGGCCGACTTCGTCCACGGGCCACCGGTGGTGAGCAGCCGCAGCGCGACCTTCCGGCCGTCGAGCGTGACCAGTGCCGGGTCGGCGCCCGGCGCGTTCGCCTCCGCCAGCAGCCGGTTGGCTTCCGCGTCGCGCTGGACCTCCTGCGCCGCGTTCCACTTGCGGGTCAGGCCGAGCTGATCCTGGACGGTGAGCGCCTGCTGGGCGGCTTCGGTGGCCTGGTCCGCCTGCAGCGCGAGCCGGTCCTCGTTCACCTTGCGGGCGGCCGTGTAGATCCGGCCCGCCTGGTTCGCCGAGTCGACCGCGGTCTGCGCCGCGGTGCTCGCCGCGTTCGCGTGGTCGGTGGCGAGCTGGGCCGCTTGGTCGGCGTTGACCGCGTGATCCGCCGCGTCTTGAGCGGCCGCGGCGGCGATGGCGGCGTCCACGGCGGCTTTCGCCGCCAGCTCCCGTGCCTGCGCCGCCGCGTCGGCCGCTTCGACCGCGTAGGTCCGGGCCGAGGCCGCGGCCCGGTTCGCCCGGTCGGCCTGCCGCTGGGCGGTCGCCGCCGCGGCCTCGGCCTGCCGCGCGTCCGCACCGGCCGCCTTCGCCCACTTGACGGCTTCGCGGGCGGCGGCGGCCGAATTCGAGGCGTTCGTGCCGGCCGAGTTCGCGGCGTCGATCGCTTCGCGAGCGTGGCCGAGGGCGACCTTCGCCTGGTCGATGGCGTCGACGGCCTGCTGCGCGCTGGTCGACGCGGCGGCCGCGTCGATGGCCGCCTTCGAGGCGTCACCGGCCTTTCCGCGGTCGATCCGGGCGGCCGCCGCCGCGCTCCACGCGGCGCTCGAAGCATTGCCGGCCTTCGAGGCAGCGGCCGCGGCCCGCGCCGCGGCATTGGCGGCGACCCGCGCGGCGGACGTCGCGGCGTTGGCCGCACCGATCGCCGTGACGGCGGCGCTCGCCGCCCGGTCGGCCGCGGTGGCGGCGCGGTTCGCCGCTTCGGCCGCGCCGGCGGCGTTGTTCTTCGCCGCTTCGGCAGCCTGTGCGGCGAGCTCGCTCGACTGCCGCGCGAGGTCGGCTTCCTTCTTCGCGCGCTCGGCGGCGTCCTTCGCCTCCTGCGTTTCCTGCGCGGCCTGGGCGCCGGCGATCTTCGCGGCGTCGACCAGCTGCTGGATGCTCGCGGTCTCCTGGTCACGGGCCGCGGCGACTTCCCAGTCCCGGTCGATGAACAGCCGCAGCCGGTTCGGCGTTCCGTCGTCCAGCGCGTCCTGCGCCGCGGCCTTCGCCTCCGGCCCGCTGATCGCCAGGATCTGGTTGACGCGCAGGCGGAGGTCGGTCGCTTCCGCCCGGGCGGCGGTCGTGTTCAGGAAGTCGTGCAGCGCGGCCGAAGTCCCCGCGTCCAGCGCGGCCTGGGCGGCCTTCTGCACCTGCGGGCCGCCGGCGGCCATGATCTGGTTGACGCGGACGCGCAGGTCCGTGTCGGAAGCCGGGATCCACCCGCTGGTCAAGAACGTGCGCAGCGCGTTCGGGTCGCTGTCGGCGGCGTCGAGGGCTTGCTGCGCCGCGGTTTTCACCGCCGGGCCCCCGGCGTTGAGGATCTGGTTCACCGACAGGCGCTGGTCCAGCGCGTCGAGCCGGTCCAGCTTGTCGTTCAGGAACGCCGTGACGTCGGCGTCCGAGCCGAGCAAGGCCCGCTCGGCCTCGGCCTTGACCTGCGAGCCCGCGCTGCGCCAGATCGTGAGGACCTTGGCGCGCGGCGAGAGTTCACCGGTCGCCGTGGTGGCGGCCGCGCGGAGTGCCGCGGCGGGCGCCGCGGTGGCCTGCTGCACGGTTTGTGCGGTCAATGCGGCGACGAGCGCGACGACCAGGCCGCCGCGCCGGAGCCGCTGGAGTCTTTTCACCGATCTCATGGCTCTCTTTTCGTGGACGCGCACCGGCGCCACACCGTCCGGTGCTCGGGCGTGGGAAAGAACCGGAAAAAGGCGTCAGCCCGCCGGCGACGGAACGTCAGCCGTCGTTCGGGCAGCACGAAAAGACGTGAACATCCGGAAATCCCCCTCGGCGGACCACTGTGAGAATCCGCCCGGACGTGACCTTAACAGGACGAAGATCGCCGAATCGTGCGCCAGAAGGGGAGGATCGCCGTCACCCAGGGCGACGAAGAGTGCGCCCGGCTGCGCCGGACGGGTCAGTCCTTGCCGTTGCCGCCGCCGGACGTCGCCGAGGTGATCAGCACTACGCGGTCGTCGCTCGAGACCGGGGCGCCGCCGTCCTTGTTGACCGTGCCCGCCACCGCCAGCTGCGGGTTGATCATGCTCATGCCGGCCAGCCGCCCGTACGTCACCGGCGGCTTGCCGCTCTTGCCGTCGAGGCTCACCGTCGGCCTTCCGCTGATCGCGCCGTCCGGGGTCACCGGCAGGTTCTGCAGGGTGCCGGCCAGCGAGGTGCCCACCGACAGCGAACCGTTGGCGTCGACGAAGTCGGCGCAGCCCGCGACACCCGGTTTCTCCGGCCACGTCCACGCCGGCGTCGGCAGCGGCTGCCCGGCCTGGATCCGGTACAGGGCGTCCTTGTCGGCGAGGCGGTCGGTGACCCAGACGCGGCCGCCGTCGGCCGACGCGCACACCCCGCCGGGCGCGTGCAGGCCGGCCGCCACGGCGAGCGAGCCGTTCGGGTTGCCCGCCGCGGCCTTGCCGGAGGTGTCGATCCGCAGCAGCTTCCCGGCGAGGGAGTTCGGGTCGGCCGCGGCGCCGGGGTTGCCCGCGTCGCCGGTCGCGACCAGCAGCGCGCCGCGGTTGTCGGTGCCGATCGTGCCGCGGTTGCCGGACGCGCCCTTCGGGATCCCGGTGAGCACCGGCTTCGGCGCCTGGCCCTTGGCGAAGCGCACGACGCGGTTGTCGGTCCCCGTCGTGACGTAGGCGAACACCAGCTGGTCTTCGACGTACGACGGCGAAAGCGCGAGCCCGGTCAGGCCTCCGTCGCCGTCGGCCTGGACGTCGAGCTTCGCGAAGTCCGTGGCGTCCTTGCCGCTGGTGGCCAGCAGGACGCGGCCGCTCTTGCGCTCGCCGGCCAGCGCGCTCGGCGTGGAGCCGTCGCCGGGGAGGCCGGCCACCGCGGCGACGGTGTCCAGGCAGGTCGCGATGACCGCCGGGTCGAAGTCCTTGCAGCCCTGCGGCGGCGGCACCGGCGTGGCCGACTGGCCGGGCCGCGCCTGCTTGGGGTCGCTCCCGGAGTCCGCGCCGGGGCCCTGGACCTCGGGCGGCGACTCGGGGCTCGGCACGGGCGCGGGGCTGAACGTCTGGCCGGCCGCCGTGTCGTCGAACCGCGCGCACCCGGCGGGCAGCAGGACGCCGCAGGCCAAGATCGCCAGCAGGGCCGAGCGGTAGCGGGTGCGCATGATCCCCCAGCCTAGGGGCCGGTGCGTGAACCACGGGTGAGCACTCCTCGATTACGTTGGGGATCATGACGCTGACCGTGCTGGTGCCCGACGACGAGGGCATGACCGTGCTCGCCGAGGTCCCGCGGGTCCTGCCCGTGCGCTACCAGTGGGGCGAGCCGGTGCCGCCCGAGGCCGCGAAGGCCGAGGTGCTCATCCCCGGCAAGCACCCGCCGGGGGAGCAGCTGTGGCGCACGCTGCCGAACCTGAAGCTGATCCAGCTGCTGTCCGCCGGCGCCGAGGACTGGGTCGGCAAGGTGCCCGACGGCGTCCTGCTCTCCACCTGCCGCGGCGCGCACGGCGGGAGCACCGCCGAGTGGGTCGTCGCCGCGCTGCTGTCGATGTACCGCAGGCTGGACGTCTTCGCCGCGGCCCAGCGCGAAGGCCGGTGGGAGCGGCACACGGCGGACACGCTGCAGGGCAAGCGCGTGCTCGTCATCGGCGCGGGCGACCTCGGGCGGCACCTGCGGCGACGGCTGGAGCCGTTCGACGCGCGCTGCACGATGGTCGGGATGACCGCGCGGGAGGGCGTGCACGGCGTGCGGGAGCTGCCCGGGCTCTTGGAACTGCACGACGTCGTCGTGCTGATGGTGCCGCTGACCTCCCGCACGCGCGGAATGGCCGACGCAGGATTCCTGGCCCGGATGCGCGACGGCGCCGTGCTGGTGAACGTCTCGCGCGGCGCCGTCGTGGACACCGACGCCTTGGTCGCCGAATTGACCACGGGCCGGCTGCGGGCCGCGCTGGACGTGACGGATCCCGAGCCGCTGCCCGCCGGGCACCCGCTGTGGACGGCGCCGGGGCTGCTGCTGACCCCGCACGTCGGCGGCGCCGTGCGCGGGGTCCGGGGGCGGTCGTACGCCGTCGCCGCGGCCGAGATCGCGCGGTACGCCGGTGGCGAGCTGCCGGACAACCTCGTCCACGGCGAATACTGAGGCTTGTTCCGGTCAGGCCGCCGGGTGGCGGCGGACGGCCGACCACCCGTCACCGGGTTCGCGATGCCCGCGGGATTCCCCTAACCTGCGCGGGTGAGCAGTGGAGACGACTTTTCGCAGCAGCCCACCAGCCTCCTGTCGGGCGTCGAGGACGATCGGCCGGACGACGCGCCGCGCCAGGGCGGGCTCGGGCTGGGCCTGCTGGTCCTGCGGCTGGCGCTCGGCGCGACCATGGGCGCGCACGGGCTGCAGCACCTGTTCGGCCTGTTCGGCGGGCCGGGTGTCGGCGGGTTCGCGCGGGTGCTGGAGACGTTCGGCTACCACAAGCAGCCGACGCTGCTGTCGTGGATCACGGGCGTCACCGAGGTCGGCGGCGGGGTGCTGGTGATCGTCGGGCTGTTCACCCCGCTGGCGGCGGCCGGGCTGCTCGGGGTGGCGGCCAATGCGGTGTACGCGAAGTTCCACGGGGGATTCTTCGAGGGCGCGGGGCAGGGGTTCGAGCTGGAGCTGCTGCTGGGGGCGGTGGCGTTGGGGTTGCTGTTCACCGGGGCCGGGACGATTTCGCTGGAACGGAACACGCCTTGGCGGAAGCGGCCGTTGCCGCTGGGACTGGTGTCGCTGCTGCTGGCGGCCGCGGCGGCTGTGGTGGTCATTGTTCTGACGCGGTAGGGGTGGGGACAAGTCGGCGGCTTCGGTCGCGGTTGTGGACAACTGGGGTTCGCGGGCCCGGAATTGTCGGTGGGCGCGAGGAACGTTGAAACCGGGGGTCCCCCGAGCGGCCGGGTGTTGTGTGGGCAAGGAAAAGCCGCCCCGGGGAACCCGGGACGGCCTCCTCGAAAGCCCGGGGCCTACTTGTTCACGTCCCGCACCGCACCAGTGTCCGCCGACGTCGCCATCCGGGCGTACGCGCGCAGGGCCGCCGTCACCGGGCGCTGGCGGTCCTTCGGCTGCCAGGGCCGCTCCGACGCCTCCATCTTCGCCCGCCGCTCGGCCAGCACCGACTCCTCCACCAGCAGCTCCAGCCGGCGCTCGTGGACGTCCAGGAGGATCCGGTCGCCGTTCTCCACCAGGCCGATCAGGCCGCCCGCCGCCGCCTCGGGGGAGATGTGGCCCACCGAGATGCCCGACGAGCCGCCCGAAAACCGGCCGTCCGTGATCAGCGCGCACTTCTTGCCCAGGCCCGAACCCTTGAGGAACGCCGTCGGGTGCAGCATCTCCTGCATGCCCGGGCCGCCCGCCGGGCCCTCGTAGCGGATCACCAGGACCTCGCCCGGCTGGATCTCCTTCTTCAGGATCGCCGACACCGCTTCCTCCTGGCTCTCCAGGACCCGCGCCGGGCCCTCGAAGTGCCACAGGTCTTCGTCGATGCCCGCGGACTTGATGACCGCGCCGTTCTCCGCCAGGTTGCCGCGCAGGATCGCCAGGCCGCCGTCCTTCGTGTACGCGTGCCCGACGTCGCGGATGCAGCCCTCGGCCGCGTCGGTGTCCAGGGACGACCAGCGGTTCGACGTCGAGAACGCCTGCGTGGTGCGGACCCCGCCCGGCGCCGCGTGGAACAGCTCCAGAGCGGCCTCGGACGGCGACGAAGCCCGGATGTCCCAGGTCGAAAGCCAGGAATCGAGGTCGCGCGAGTGCACCGACCAGACGTCGGTGTTCAGCAGCCCGCCGCGGTACAGCTCACCCAGGATCGCGGGGATTCCGCCGGCCCGGTGGACGTCCTCCATGTGGTAGTCGGAGTTCGGCGCGACCTTGGACAGGCACGGCACGCGGCGGCCGATCGCGTCGATGTCGGCGATCGTGAAGTCGACCTCGCCCTCCTGCGCGGCGGCGAGGATGTGCAGCACCGTGTTCGTCGAACCGCCCATCGCCATGTCGAGGGCCATCGCGTTCTCGAACGCCGCCTTCGACGCGATCGACCGCGGCAGCACGGACTCGTCGTCCTGCTCGTACCAGCGGCGGCACAGCTCGACGACGGTCCGCCCGGCCTCCTCGAACAGCGCGCGGCGCGCGGCGTGCGTGGCCAGCGTCGAGCCGTTGCCCGGCAACGAAAGCCCGAGCGCCTCGGTGAGGCAGTTCATCGAGTTCGCGGTGAACATGCCGGAACACGAACCGCAGGTCGGGCAGGCCGAGCGCTCGACGACGGCCAGGCCGTCCTCGTCGACCTCGGGGCTCGCCGACGCCGCGATCGCCGTGATCAGGTCGGTCGGGGCCTGCGCGACGCCGCCCACCACCACGGCCTTGCCGGCCTCCATCGGGCCGCCGGAGACGAACACCACCGGGATGTTCAGGCGCATCGCCGCGTTGAGCATGCCCGGGGTGATCTTGTCGCAGTTGGAGATGCACACCAGCGCGTCGGCCTGGTGCGCGTTCACCATGTACTCCACCGAGTCGGCGATGATCTCGCGCGACGGCAGCGAGTAGAGCATCCCGGAGTGGCCCATCGCGATGCCGTCGTCGACGGCGATCGTGTGGAACTCGCGCGCGACGCCGCCCGCTTCCTTCACCGCTTCGGCGACGATCTCGCCGAGGTCCTTGAGGTGCACGTGGCCCGGCACGAACTGGGTGTAGGAGTTGGCGATCGCGACGATCGGCTTGCCGAAGTCGCTGTCGGTCATGCCCGTGGCACGCCAGAGCGAGCGCGCGCCCGCCGCGTTGCGGCCGTGGGTGGTGGTCCGGGAACGGAGAGGCGGCACGGGAACTCCCAGGTCAAAGGGTGGCCGGGCAAACTGGTAGGACCAATTTACGCTGCCGGGCGCAGCCTGTCCGTTGAGGGTGGTGGCGGGCGGGGACCGGGTTTACTCCGGCGCGGAAGTCTCCGACGTCCCGGGCTGGATGTCCTCGGCGTCGAGCAGCCCGCTCGGGTCGGCGACCAAGCCCTCGCTCACCAGCGACAGCACCGGCAGGTGCCGGGTCCGCACGGTCGGCAGCGGCACCTTCGTGTCGTCCTGCAGCACCGCCTGCACCCGCGACTTCTTCGTGATCGCGAGCCCCTTCAGCGCCGACCACGGGATGTCGCGGTGGCCGAACACCGTGCGGACGGCCAGCCCCGCGCGCGTCGCGACGGTGCGGTGGCGGATGACGAACACCGCCAGCGCGATCGGGAAGATGTAGAGCCACTGCAGGTACGGGATCTCCCCGAGCGCGATCGGCGTCACGCAGACGGTCAGGAGGGCGATCGCCATGAAGGACGTGCGGGGGACGCGGAAGACGGCCTTCCGGCCTTCGTCCTGCTGTTTTTCGGCCACCCGGAAATGGTGCACCGCGCGCACGCCGGGCCCGGACCCGGGTCGGGCCGGTGTGACCCACGTCCACGATGCGGACACGTCGTCCCGCAGAGTTGACACCTGCCCGGCGTTCGGTCTAGCGTCATCGCCGTGACACCGCTGACCGGCCTCGTACTTCCCAAGCGCGTCGACGCTTAGGGAAGACTTTCCGCTGCGTCGACGCGCGAACCCTCGTGCGACCTTACGGTCGGCGAGGGTTTTTTGTTGCCCAAGGGAAGAGATTCCTGGCCCCACCGCACCAATCGAGCTCAAAAAAGACCCGAACGAGTGACACCGAGACCCACGAGGCAGAACCGATGACCAGTGCGACGTCGCGCAGCGACGCGAAGCCCGGGCCGACGCCCGGAACGCCCGGAGCACGTCCGAAGCCGGCCCCACCGGCGGGCACGCCGGTGCGCGTCACCGGCGCCCAGTCCCTCGTGCGCTCGCTCGAGGCCGTCGGCGCCGAGGTGGTCTTCGGGATTCCGGGCGGCACCATCCTGCCCGCCTACGACCCGCTGCTGGACTCGACGAAGGTTCGCCACGTCCTCGTCCGCCACGAGCAGGGCGCCGGCCACGCGGCCACCGGGTACGCGCAGGCCACCGGCAAGGTCGGCGTCTGCATGGCCACTTCCGGCCCGGGCGCGACCAACCTGGTCACCCCGCTCGCCGACGCGAACATGGACTCGGTCCCGGTCGTGGCCATCACCGGCCAGCAGTCGCGCGCGCTGATCGGCACCGACGCGTTCCAGGAAGCCGACATCTGCGGCATCACCATGCCGATCACCAAGCACAACTTCCTCGTCACCGACCCCGCGGACATCCCGCGGACCATCGCCGAGGCGTTCCACCTGGCCGCGACCGGCCGCCCCGGCCCGGTCCTGGTGGACATCCCCAAGGACGTGCTGCAGGAGATGACCTCGTTCTCCTGGCCGACCGAGCTGCGGCTCCCGGGTTACCGCCCGACGCTGCGCCCGCACGGCAAGCAGGTCCGCGAAGCCGCGAAGCTGATCGCGAAGTCGCGGCGCCCGGTGCTCTACGTCGGCGGTGGCGTCATCAAGGCCGAGGCGCACGAGCAGCTGAAGCAGCTCGCCGAGCTGACGAACATCCCCGTCGTCACCACGCTGATGGCGCGCGGCGCGTTCCCCGACTCGCACCCGCAGCACCTGGGCATGCCGGGCATGCACGGCACGGTCGCCGCGGTCGCCGCGATGCAGCGCGCCGACCTGCTGATCGCGCTCGGCGCCCGGTTCGACGACCGCGTCACCGGCCAGCTGTCGTCGTTCGCGCCGGACGCCGCGATCGTGCACGCCGACATCGACCCGGCCGAGATCTCCAAGAACCGCAAGGCCGACGTCCCGATCGTGGGCGACTGCAAGGAGATCATCGGCGAGCTGATCACCGCCGTGCAGACCGAGTTCGACCACAGCGGCAAGCCGGACCTCGCCGACTGGTGGACCCAGGCCGACGACTGGCGCAAGACCTACCCGGCCGGCTACGAGTGGCCCGACGACGGTTCGCTGTCGCCGCAGTACGTCATCGAGCGGATCGGGCAGATCGTCGGCCCGGACGCCGTCTACGCCGCCGGGGTCGGCCAGCACCAGATGTGGGCCGCGCAGTTCGTCAAGTACGAGAACCCGCGCACCTGGATCAACTCCGGCGGCCTCGGCACCATGGGGTACGCCGTGCCGGCCGCGATGGGCGCGCAGTTCGGCGTCCCGGGCACCCAGGTGTGGGCGATCGACGGCGACGGCTGCTTCCAGATGACCAACCAGGAGCTGGCCACCTGCGCCATCGAGGGCGCGCCGATCAAGGTCGCCGTCATCAACAACGGCAACCTGGGCATGGTCCGGCAGTGGCAGAACCTCTTCTACTCGGAGCGGTACTCCAACACCGACCTCGGTACGCACAAGCACCGCATCCCGGACTTCGTGCTGCTGGCCGAGGCGCTCGGCTGCGCCGGGCTGCGGTGCGAAACCAAGGAAGACGTCGACGCCACCATCCGCCGCGCGATGGAGATCAACGACCGTCCCGTCGTGATCGACTTCGTCGTGGGGAAGGATGCCCAGGTGTGGCCGATGGTCGCGGCCGGCACCGGCAACGACGAGATCATGGCGGTCCGGGGCATCCGGCCGCTGTTCGACGACGACGAGGTGTCGGTGGAGACGACCGAAGCTGCCGCGGAAGCCGCTGGGGAGGGTGAGCGCTGAGATGAGCGTCCACACGCTGAGTGTCCTGGTCGAGAACAAGCCCGGTGTGCTCGCGCGCGTCTCGGGCCTGTTCTCCCGCCGCGGGTTCAACATCGAGTCCCTCGCCGTCGGGCCCACGGAAAACCCCGAGGTGTCCCGCATGACGATCGTGGTCGCCGTGGAAGAGCTACCGCTCGAACAGGTGACCAAGCAGCTCAACAAGCTGGTCAACGTGATCAAGATCGTCGAGCTGGAGCAGTCGACCGCCGTGCAGCGCGAACTGCTGCTGGTCAAGGTGCGCGCCGACAACACCGTGCGCAGCCAGGTCCTCGAAACCGTCCAGCTCTTCCGTGCGAAGGTGGTGGACGTGTCCCCGGAGGCGCTCACCGTCGAGGCGACCGGGACGTCGGACAAGATCGGTGCGCTGCTGCGGATGCTGGAGCCCTATGGCATCCGCGAGCTCGTGCAGTCCGGCATGGTCGCGGTCGGGCGCGGCGCCCGCTCGATCACCGCAACTTCGCCGCGATAAAACTTCGTAAGTCAGGAAAGGAAGCAGTAACCCCCATGGCAGTGGAAATCTTCTACGACGACGACGCCGACCTCTCGATCATCCAGGGGCGCAAGGTCGCTGTCATCGGCTACGGCAGCCAGGGCCACGCCCACTCGCTGAGCCTGCGCGACTCCGGCGTCGACGTCCGCATCGGCCTGCCCGAGGGGTCCAAGTCGCGGGCGAAGGCCGAGGAGCAGGGCCTGCGCGTGCTCACCCCGGCCGAGGCGTCGGCCGAGGCCGACCTGATCATGATCCTGGCGCCGGACACCAAGCAGCGCTTCATCTACGAGCAGGACATCGCCCCCAACCTCAAGGACGGCGACGCGCTGTTCTTCGGGCACGGCTTCAACATCCGCTACGACCTGATCAAGCCGCCGGCGAACGTCGACGTCGCGATGGTCGCCCCGAAGGGCCCGGGCCACCTGGTCCGCCGCCAGTTCGTCGACGGCAAGGGCGTCCCGGCGCTCATCGCCGTGGAGCAGGACGCCACCGGCAACGCCCAGGCGCTCGCCCTCTCCTACGCGGCCGCCATCGGTGGTGCCCGCGCCGGCGTCATCAAGACGACGTTCACCGAGGAGACCGAGACCGACCTCTTCGGCGAGCAGGCCGTGCTCTGCGGTGGCGCGTCCGCGCTGGTGCAGACCGGGTTCGAGGTGCTCACCGAGGCCGGCTACGCCCCGGAGATCGCCTACTTCGAGGTGCTGCACGAGCTCAAGCTGATCGTCGACCTCATGTACGAGGGCGGCATCGCGCGCCAGCGCTACTCGATCTCCGACACCGCCGAGTACGGCGACCTGACCCGCGGCCCGCGCGTCATCTCGCCGGCGGTCAAGGAGGAGATGAAGAAGATCCTCGGCGAGATCCAGGACGGCACGTTCGCCCGCGAATGGGTCGCCGAGGACGAGGCCGGCCGGCCGAACTTCACCAAGCTCGAGGAGCAGGGCAACCAGCACCCGATCGAGGCGACCGGCAAGAAGCTGCGCGACCTGATGTCGTGGGTGGACCGGCCGATCACCGAGACCGCCTGAGTGTTTTCCGCCTGACCCCGAAGGGGACGCCCGGTGCCGGGCGTCCCCTTCGGTGCGTTCGGTGCCCGGATCGCTACGCTGGTGACATGAGTGAGCAGCCGGTCGACGACAAGGCGCACATCCGGCACCACCTCGACTTCACCAAGGCCGAGTGGATCCGGGCCGAGCCCGAAGGCGTCACCCTCGACGACTGCGTCGAGTACGCCTTCATCGAGCACACCGACGGCGTCACCTACACGGCGATGCGGCAGTCGGCGAAGCCGGACGGCGTCATCCTCGTCTTCACGCCGGGGGAGTGGGACGCGTTCGTCAAGGGCGTCCGCGACGGCGAGTTCGACCTGCCCGAGGACCTCGCCGAGGCTTAGAGCTTCGCGGCCAGCTCGGGGATCCGGCCGAGGTCGCCGGCGATGCCCAGGTGGTCGCCGTAGTCGCGCGATTCGACGACCAGGCCGCCCGAGACCCGCATCGCGAAGATGTTGGCGATCCGGACCGGCTTGCCGCCGTACTCGCCCTGGTAGGCGAACTCGCCGATCAGCACTTCCGGATCGGCGCCCCGGTGGGTGACCACGTCCGCGACGGCGAACCCGTGGTTCATCGCCTTGCCCGCCGCGAAGTGCGCTCGCAGCTCGTCTCGGGTGCGCACCACTGGGGAGCCCGGCAGGAACGGGTGCGTGACGTGCGTTTCTTCCGCGTACAGCTCCGGCAGTTCGTCCCAGCGGCCGCCGGCGACGCCGTGCACGAGCCGCTCGAACACCGTGTCCGCACTCTCCGGCGCGACCGGAGACAGTTCCCGCGGCGGCGCCTGCGCGTACGCCTGGACAAGCTGGTCGACGCCGTCGCGGAGCGCGGCGAGCCGCAGGTAGTCGTGGTAGTCGCGGGAGTGCACGATGAGGCCGTCGCGCACCCGCAGCACCTGGATGTTGGCCGTCGTCGTGGTCTTGCCGGTTTCGAGCGACTCGGCGTCGTAGTCGTATTCGGCGACGATCACCTCGGGGTCGGTCGTTTCGTGGACGACGACGTTCTTGCGCTTGAGCCGCAGCGCACCGGCGAGGGCGCCGACGAACCGCTCGTGGACCGCGTCGCGGCCGATCAGCCGGGTGGGCCGGGGGACGGCCTGCGGGTGCTCGACGACCGTGTTTTCGGCGTAGAGCGTGGAAAGATCGGCGAAGCGGCCTTCGCTGATGCCGTCGGACAACGCGGTGAAGACGTCGCGGGGTGTGGTCATGAGTTCCTCCCAGTGGGCAAAGCGGAGTCCGTAGTCCGCATGGGGCAAGATACGGACTACAGACTCCGTTTGTCTACCGGGAGCGGAGGAGGTCCCGTGCGGCCGGCTGGTCGCCGACCTCGGCCCAGGCCTCCGGGGTGCCGCCGTAGCGATCGTCCCGGGCGGTGGGGTCGGCGCCGTGGTCGAGGAGGGTGCGGATGACGTCGAGGTGCCCGGACTGCGCGGCCAGGTGCAGGGCCGTGACGCCTTCGCCGTGGTCCGGGCCGCCGAAGGTGCCGCGGTGGTTCACCTCGGCGCCGAGGTCGAGCAGCGTCCGGACGGCGGCGAGCCTGCCCTGCGCGGCGGCCCACGCCAGCGCGGTGCCGCGGTAGACGTCGGCGTCCACCGCGGCGCCGTGCTCGACGAGGCGCCGGAGCGCGTCGGTGCGGTCGTTGCGCGCGGCCCAGGAGAGGGCCTCGTTCTCGACTTCGGCGGGGTCGTCGGTCGGTCGCCAGGCGGGGAAACCGCTGTGCGGGCGGTAGAACCCGCGGTGGGCGCCGCCGCGGCCCGACGTCAGGAGGTCGTCGAGGGCGTCGATGTCCCCGAGCCCGGCCGCGACACGCAGGTTGGCGGGCGCGCGGCTGTGTTCCGCCAGCTTCTCGGCGGCTTCGCGGTGGCCCCAGAACAGCGCGACGACCAGGGGAGTGCCGCCGTCGCCGCGCGCGGACACGTCGGCCGGGGCGCCCGCTTCGAGCAGCATGTCGAGCAGCAGCGGCCGGTTGCTGTAGGCGGCCTGGTGCAGCGGCGTCCAGCCGTGGACGTTGCCGCGCGCGGGGTCGGCGCCGTGGTCGAGGAGGAGCCGGCTGAGCCGCTCGTCGCCCGTCGCGCCGGCCATGCCGAGCAGGTCGTTGCCGTTGGTGCCGCGGGCGGTGACAAGTCCCGGGAACTCGCCGAGCAGCTTCTCGAGCCCGGCGGCGTCTCGCGCCTCGATCGCCCGGTACGCACGGGCGAACGGCTCACCGCTGTCCACAAGGGACTTGACGTGCTGCCGGAGTGCCTGCCAGGAAACGAAACCGTGTTCCCGGGCGACGACCGCGCGGGCGCCGTCGCGCGTGCGGGGTTGTCCCCAGCGGTCGAACGGCTCTGTCGCGCCGGGCGTGCCGTCCTCGGCCGAAGCGAGCAGGCCGAGCGCGCGTCCGGCGTAGTACCCGAGGTCCTGGTGGTACGGGTGCTGCAGGGTTTCGCCGTGCCCGGTGACGCGCCGGACGTAGGCCTGCAGCTTCGGCCAGCTCGGGAACCCGTGGTCGCGGGCGATGCGGAACTGCGCTTCGGCGAGTTTGACCCCTTCGGCGCGCGCGAGGTCTTTCGCGCGCTTGCGCAGCTGGTCCAGGTCGGGTCGGGCGGGCAGCACAGTGCCTCCTTTCCTCGTCGCCCGTGGTCCGCCGGCACCGGGCAGGAAAGAAGGTGCGGAGCTGGTGGTGCGGTGAAGCGGGGGTGGGCTCGGCCCTTTCCGCGGACGGGACGCGGCCCGCACCGCGCCCCGCCACCCTACCCCGTTCCGGGATTCTCGCGTGATCCCCGAGGCATCACGCGTGATTGGAGGGTCATCACGCGTGATTGGGGGGTCATCACGGGTGATGACCCCGCGGGACACGCGTGATGACCCTTCCGTCACGGGAGGAGGTCGGCCAGGCGGCGGTAGGAGTTCTCCGTGCGGGCCAGGACCTGGACGCAGACGTGGTCGGCGCCCGCGTCGAGGTGGGCGCGGATCCGGTCCGCCACGGCCTGTTCGCCGCTTGCGACGATGGCGTCGACCAGCCGGTCGCTGCCGCCGTCGGCCAGGTCGGCGTCGGTGAAGCCGAGCCGTCGCAGGTTCGCCCGGTGGTGCGGGGCCCGCCGGACGTAGAGGTCCACGTGCTCGCGGGCCGCTTCGGGTGCCGCGTCCAGCACCACCGCCTGCTCGACCGCGAGGTACTTGCCCGGCCCGAGCCGCTCGCGCGCCATCGCGGTGTGCTCCGGCGGGACGAAGTACGGGTGGGCGCCGTCGGCGCGTTCGGCCGCCAGGTCGAGCAGCCTCGGGCCCAGCGCGGCGAGCACCCGCTTCGGCCGGGGCGACGGCGGGGGCAGACCCGGCAGGTCGGCCGCGTCCATGCCGTCGAGGTACTCGCGCAACGCCGTCAGTGGCCGCGCGCCCGGCCGGTGCCCGCCCAGCCCGGCGACGAACCGGCCCGGGTACGCCTCGCCCAAGGCGCGGATCGCGCCTTCCGCCGCGAGCGGGGAACGCTGGTCGAACCGGGCGACCCCGGTGGCGACGGTCAGCTTCGACGTCGCCGCGAGCAGCAGCGCCGCCTGGGTGAACGCCTCCCGGCCGGCGTATTCGCCGAACCAGATCGCGTCGAAGCCCAGCTCCTCCAGCTCGGCGCCCGTGTCGCGGAGCTCGCCGATCGGGGTGCCGTCGAAGAACCGCCAGATCCCCACGCTCATCGGACCACCGCCGGGGCCAGCTCGAGCAGTTCGTCCACAGTAGACTCGAACGTCGTCGCGGACGGCGTCAGCAGCACGTGGTCCGCCCCCGCGTCCAGGACCTCGCCGACGCGTTTCGCGATGGTCGGGGCGTCACCCCAGAGCACGAGGTCGTCGACGAACTCGTCGCTCGGCCCGGCGATGTCGGCGTCGGTGTAGCCGAGCCGCTTCCAGCCCGCGAGGTAGGCGGTGACGGCGTACTCCCGCAACTGCGCGATCCGGCGCCGGACGCTCTCGCGGGCGTCCTCGCGGCTGCCGAGCAGCACGGTCTGCTGGGGGATCAGCAGCATGTCCGGCCCGAGGATCCCGCGGGCGTACGGCGTGTGCGAGACGGGCTGGGCGAACGGGTGCGCGCCGTCGGCGTGGTCGCGGGCCAGTTCGAGCATCCGCGGCCCGACGGCGGCCAGCACCCGGGTAAACGCGACCGGCGAAGGGCTTTCGTCCGCGGCCGTGTCCATTTCGGACAGATAGGCCCGCATCCGGTCGATCGGCCGGTAGTCCTCGCCGAGCTTCGCCGCCTGGAACGCGTGCCCGACGCCGACGCCGAGCACGAGCCGGCCGGGGTGCGCCCGGGCGAGCGTCGCCCCGCCCTTGTACGCGGTCACGCCGCGCCGGGCCCAGACGTTGGCGATGCCGGTGCCGAGCACGACGTCCGGCACCGCGGCGAGGAGGTCGCCGAAGTGGGCGAACACCTCTCGTGAGCCGGGTCCTTCGCCGCTCCAGACCGAGCGGTAGCCGGCGTCGGCGAGCCGCCGCGTCGCTGCGCGTTCGACGTCCGGGGGTGGCTGCAGGGGCGCGCTCGGCAACCAGGCGCCGACGGCGCCGAGCCGGGCCCGGGTGTCTTCGATCAGGGTCATCCTCGAGTTCCCTCCAGTAAGCTGAGGCTGCCTCCGGTTAATATACGGAGGTAGCCTCCGATTGGCTACCCGGTAAGCTCGGGACCGCGATGACCGACGTGAAACCGATGCGCGCGGACGCCCGCCGCAACTACGAGCGCCTCCTCGAAGAGGCGCAACGCGCCTTCGCCGAGCACGGCGTCGAGGCGTCCCTGGAGGACATCGCGCGCCGCGCCGGCGTTGGCATCGGCACGCTCTACCGGCACTTCCCGACCCGGGACGCGCTGCTCGAGACGCTGCTGCGGGCCCGCTTCGACGCGCAGGCCGAGCGGGGGCGCGAGCTGCTCGGCCACCCCGAGCCGCTGGACGCCCTGCAGGCGTGGCTCGCCGGGCTCGGCGACGCCACCGGCACCTTCCGCGGCCTCGTCGAACTCACCGCCGACGCACTGAACGACGAATCATCCCGTTTGTACGAGTCGTGCCACGCGATGCGTGCCGTCGGTTCCCAGCTGGTGGAACGCGCGAAGCAGGCGGGCCAGCTGCGCGCCGACGTCACCGCGCAAGAGCTGCTTCTGTTGCTGCACGCGGCATCCTGGGCGGGCCGGCACCTGCCGGGCGAAGAAGGCATGCAGCGGCTGCTGGCTCTTGTTTTCGAGGGATTGCGGGCGAGTTAACACCAGAAGACGCCACGGGTCAGGCCCGCGCGTTAAACTCCGCCCTGACCGGGGCACAACGACGTGCTGAGACCGTTTGTCGACACAGAGCGTCCTGGAAATGACCAGATAGTGGGAGCCGCATCGTGAGCAAGCCCAGCAAACCCGTCGTCCTCATCGCGGAGAAGCTCGCCCCCTCCGTGCTGAGTGTCTTCGGTGACGAGGTGGAGGTCCGGCACGTCGACGGCACGGACCGGTCCGCGCTGCTCGAGGCGGTGAAGAGCGCCGACGCGCTCCTGGTCCGCTCCGCCACCCAGGTGAACGCCGAAGTCTTCGCGGCCACCACGCAGCTCAAGGTCGTCGCCCGCGCCGGCGTCGGCCTCGACAACGTCGAGGTGCCCGCCGCGACCGCGCGCGGTGTCCTGGTCGTCAACGCGCCGACGTCGAACATCGTCTCCGCCGCCGAGCACGCCGTCGCCCTGCTGCTGTCGGTCGCGCGCCGGGTGCCGGCCGCCGACCAGAGCCTGCGCGGCGGCGAGTGGAAGCGCAGCTCGTTCTCCGGCGTCGAGCTGCAGGGCAAGACGATCGGTGTGGTCGGCCTCGGCAAGATCGGCCAGCTGTTCGCCCAGCGCCTCGCCGCGTTCGACACGAAGCTCATCGCCTACGACCCCTACGTCTCGGCCGCCCGCGCCGCACAGCTGGGCATCGAGCTCGTCACCCTCGACGAGCTGCTCGGCCGCGCCGACGCGATCTCCATCCACCTGCCGAAGACGCCCGAGACCAAGGGCCTCATCGACGCCGAGGCGCTGAAGAAGACCAAGCCGGGCGTCATCATCGTGAACGCGGCCCGTGGCGGCCTGATCGTCGAGCAGGACCTGGCCGACGCGCTGCGCTCGGGCCACGTCGGCGGCGCCGGCATCGACGTGTTCGAGTCCGAGCCGACCACGTCCAGCCCGCTGTTCGAGCTGGAGAACGTCGTCGTGACGCCGCACCTGGGCGCCTCGACCGCCGAGGCCCAGGACCGTGCGGGCACCGACGTCGCGAAGTCGGTGCTGCTGGCCCTGCGCGGCGACTTCGTGCCGGACGCGGTGAACGTCACCGGCGGCGGCGCGGTCGGCGAGCACGTCCGCCCGTACCTGTCCCTGGTCCAGAAGCTGGGGCAGCTGCTGACGGCGCTCAACCCGACGTCGCCGACGTCGGTGACCGTGCAGGTCAAGGGCGAGCTCACCAGCGAGGACACCGGCGTGCTGCAGCTGGCGGCGCTGCGCGGGGTGTTCACCGGCGTGGTCGAGGACCAGGTCACGTTCGTCAACGCGCCGCAGCTGGCGGAGAAGCTCGGCGTGCAGGTCGAGCTGGAGACCGAAGCGGAGAGCCCCAAGTTCCGCAGCCTGGTCACCGTGCGCGCGGTGCACGCCGACGGCGCGGTGCTGAGCGTGTCGGGTTCGGTGACCGGCAAGGACGAGGTCGAGAAGCTGGTCGAGGTCAACGGCCGCGGCTTCGACCTGCGCGCCGAGGGCACCGTGCTGCTGGTCGAGTACCCGGACCGCCCGGGCGTGATGGGCCGGGTCGGCACGCTGCTCGGCGAGGCGGGCATCAACATCGAGGCCGCCCAGATCAGCCAGACGACGGACGGCTCGGACGCGGTGATGCTGCTGCGCGTCGACCGCCACATCGACACGCACCTGCTGGAGCCGATCGGCGCCGCCGTCGGGGCGCACACGATCCGTGCGGTGGACTTCAACTGACGTAACGCTTTCGAGGGCCCCCTGTCACCCGGCAGGGGGCCTTCGTGCGCAATCACATTCACGTAACGGAGTCCTTTGCCTACCTAAGTAGGTGTTTTGGGGCATTAGGTTCGCTGCGCGAGGTCGAACCACGCGTCGTCGAGGGCACGACGCTGTGCCGCGCTTCACCGTCGGGGGTGTCCGGAGCGGCAGGCAGGTTCGGGTCCAGACCTCGGGTAAGGGGCCGACTCATGAACAGATCCCGCCTCCCCGCGCGCGCCACGACGGCGGCCTTCGCCGTCGTTCTGGCCGCCGCGCTCGGGGCGCCGGTCGCGAACGCCAGTCCTGATCCGGCACAGGGCTCGCAGCTCGCCGACGGCGTCGCACCCGCCAAGATCGACGACGCGAAGCTGCCGGGGAAGCTGTCGCCGCGTCTGGGCGCCGCGCAGGGCCGGGTCACCGCGTTCGTCGAACTGGCCGAGAAGCCGGCCGTCGACGCGTTCACCGCCGCACAGCCCCAAGGCAAGGAACAGGCCAAGCGGGCCGCCAGGGCCGCCAAGGCCGACACCGCCGCCGCGGTGGACGCCGTCGTCGGGCAGCTGCGCGCGGCCGACGCCAAGCCGCAGGTCGTCACCGAGACGGCCAACGCCGTTCCCGGCGTGGTCGTCACCGCCGACGCCGCGAAGCTGCGCGAAGTCGCGAAGCGGGCGGACGTCGTCGCGGTGCGCACGGTCGTGCCGAAGACCCGCACCAACGCCAGCGCCGAGCAGCTGACCAACACGCTCGCCGCCTGGCAGCAGACCGGCAAGTTCGGCGACGGCGTGCGCGTCGGCGTCATCGACGACGGCATCGACTACACCCACGCCGACTTCGGCGGCCCCGGCACGCAGGCCGCCTACAAGAGCGTGGACAGCACCCAGCCGACCCCGCTCTTCCCGAGCGCCAAGGTCGTCGGCGGCACCGACCTCGTCGGCGACGACTACGACGCCGCGACGGCCGCCAAGGCCACCCCGAAGCCGGACCCGAACCCGCTCGCCTGCGGGGAGCACGGCACGCACGTCGCCGGCACCATCGGCGGCTTCGGCGTCACCGCCGACGGCAAGACTTTCAAGGGCGACTACAAGAAGCTCGACGCCAAGAAGGTCGACGCGATGCGGATCGGCCCGGGCACCGCGCCCAAGTCGCTGCTGTACGCGATCAAGGTGTTCGGCTGCACCGGCTCGACGAACGTCACCTCGCAGGCCCTGGACTGGGCGCTCGACCCCGACGGCGACGGCGACTTCACCGACCACCTCGACATCGTCAACCTCTCGCTCGGCTCCGACTTCGGCGCCCCGGACGACCCGGACTCGCTGTTCGTGCGCAAGCTCGCCGCGAACAACGTGCTCCCGGTGATCTCCGCCGGCAACGGCGGCGACGTCAACGACATCGCGGGCTCCCCGGGCAACACCCCCGAGGCGCTCACCGTCGCCAGCACGCGCGACGCGGGCGTCCTGCGCGACGCCGCCGAGGTCAAGGCCCCCGCCCCGGCCGCGGGGCAGAAGACCGGCCAGTACAGCCAGAACTTCACCGGCTACGACACCCTGGACGTGACCGCGCCGGTCGTCACGCTGTCCGCGTCGAACAGCGCCGGCTGCGCGCCGTACTCCGCCGAGGACAAGGCGAAGGCCGCCGGCAGGTTCGTCTGGCTGGAGTGGGACGACAACGACTCGACCCGCGCCTGCGGGTCGGCCGCCCGGGCCAACAACGCCCAGGCCGCCGGGGCCAAGGGCGCGCTCCTGTCGTCCACTTTGGAGCACTTCAGCGCCGGCATCGCGGGCAACGCGGCCATCCCGATGTTCCAGTTCACCGGGTCCGCCACGAAGACGCTGCGCGCGGCGCTGACCGCGGGCACGCTGCAGGTCCGGCTCTACGGCGCCGGCCGCGCCTCGATCCAGACCTACGACAGGACGATCGTGGACACCCCGAGCTCGTTCACCTCGCGCGGCACCCGCGGCCCGGCCGTCAAGCCGGACCTCGCCGCCTCCGGTGACACGATCACCTCGGCGTTCCGCGGCAGCGGCAACGGCCGCACCGTGCTGAGCGGCACGTCGATGGCCGCCCCGCACACCACGGGCATCACCGCGCTCGTCCGCCAGGCCCACCCGGACTGGTCGGTCGAGGAGGTCAAGGCCTCGGTCGTCGGCACCGCCGGCCACGACGTCTCCGACGGCGCCGGCCACACCTACGCGCCGCAGCGCGTCGGCAGCGGCCGGATCGACGCCAAGGCGGCGCTGGACAACCAGGTGCTCGCCTACGTGCAGGACGACCCGGGCGCGGTGAGCGTCAGCTTCGGCACGGTCGAGGCGTCCGGCCCGGTCACGCTGTCGAAGACGGTCAAGCTGGTCAACAAGGGCGTCACGCCCGCCGAGTTCACCGTGGCCTACCAGGCGGTCAACGCGCTGCCGGGTGTCGAGTACACAGTGGACAAGCAGTCGGTGAAGCTCACCCCGCGCGGCACCGCGAAGGTGCGCGTCACGCTGCGGATCGCCGACCCGAAGGCGCTGCGCAAGGTGATGGACCCGACCATGGCGGCCACCCAGGCCGGCCTGGCCCGGCAGTTCGTCGCGGACGCCTCCGGGCGCGTCGCCTTCACGCCGGTCAGCGGGGCCAAGGTGCCGCTGCGGGTCTCGGTCTACTCCGCGCCGAAGCCGGTGTCGACGATTTCGACGCCGCCGTCGGTGAAGTTCGCCCCGGACGCCACCCAGGCCGTGCTGAACCTCGGCGGCAAGGGCGTCGACCAGGGGGCGGGCGCGCAGCGCTACCGCTCGCTGATCAGCGTCTTCGAGCTGCAGGCGGAGTCCCCGCAGCTGCCCGAGTGCGACGCGGACGTGGTCTCCGACTGCACGCTGAACAAGACGGCCACGGGCGGCGACCTCCGCTACATCGGCGCGGCGTCGACCGCTCCGCTGGCGAAGGCCCAGGGCGAACCGGAGAACGCGATCCTCGCGTTCGGCCTGTCGACGTGGGGCGACTGGGCGAACATCGGCAGCAACACCTCGCCGTTCGTCGACATCGACACGACCGGGGACGGGCAGCCGGACTTCGAGACCTACGTGACCAAGGCGACGGCGACCGACGTGCTGCTGGCGAACACGGTCGCGCTGAAGCCGGGCTTCCCGACCGTGGACGTCCAGGCGGTCAACGGCCAGCTCGGCGACGTCGACACCAACGTGTTCGACACGAACGTGCTCACGCTGCCGGTTTCGCTGGCCGCGCTGGGCATCGACGCGAGCGCCGACAGCCACCGGATCTCCTACACGGTCGGCGTCAGCGGCTTCTACGTCGCGCCGGGCACCACGAACGGGCTGGTCGACTACGTGGGCACGCCGCTGTCGTTCGACGCGCTCGCGCCGGGTTATGCGGTGCAGGGCGGCGGCGACGCCGCGCTGGGCTACGTCGCGAAGCCGGGAACGGCCCTGGTCGTCACCCGGAACGCGGCCTCGGCCGCGGCCGACAACGCCCTCGGGCTGCTGGCCGTCGAACACCACAACGCCGCGGGCAACCGCGCGAACGTGGTCAAGGTGGACGCGGCGCAGGGCGCCCGGCCGGGGAACGAGCGTCAGCCGATCGGGGCTGGTCGCCGCTAGGGTCGGACAAGATCGATTTCCGCAGGACCAGGGGCGTCTCCGGTGGATTTCCGCCGGGGACGCCCCTCTGTTGTTCACCCGATTGGGTGTCTCACCCCGTGGGAGGATGCGGCATAAGGGTGGTGCGGCTACGGCGGTTTGTCTACGGCCGGTAACCTTCCGGCTGCTGGCGTTTTGTTGCGGTGGGCCATCGGTGCGCCGGTGGCCCGGTCGACGGAGGTGTGTGGATGCGGCTCGCGGTGATCCCAGGAGACGGGATCGGGCCCGAGGTGGTCTCCGAGGCGCTGAAGGTGCTCGGCGAGGTAGTACCGACGGCGGAGATCACGAACTACGACCTCGGCGCCGCCCGGTGGCACTCGACGGGGGAGCTGCTCCCGGAGTCGGTCCTCGGCGAGCTCCGCCAGCACGACGCGATCCTGCTGGGCGCGGTCGGCGACCCGACGGTGCCGAGCGGGATCCTGGAGCGCGGCCTGCTGCTGCGCCTGCGGTTCGAGATGGACCACCACGTCAACCTGCGCCCGGCGCGGCTGTACCCGGGTGTCCGGGGACCGCTGGCCGACGCGGGTGACGTCGACATGGTCGTCGTGCGCGAAGGCACCGAAGGCCCGTACGCGGGCACGGGCGGCCTGCTGCGCAAGGACACCGAGCACGAGATCGCGACGGAGGTCAGCGTCAACACGGCGTTCGGCATCCGCCGCGTGGTCGCCGACGCGTTCAACCGCGCCGAGGGCCGCCCGCGCAAGCACCTGACGCTGGTGCACAAGACCAACGTGCTCGAGTACGCGGGTTCGCTGTGGTCGCGGATCGTCGAAGAGGTCTCGCTGGAGCACCCGGAGGTGACGGTCGCCTACTCGCACGTCGACGCGGCGACGATCCACCTGGTGACGGACCCGTCCCGGTTCGACGTGATCGTGACGGACAACCTGTTCGGCGACATCATCACCGACCTGGCGGCCGCGGTGACCGGCGGCATCGGCCTGGCGGCGAGCGGCAACCTGGACATCACCCGCCGCAACCCGAGCATGTTCGAGCCGGTGCACGGTTCGGCGCCGGACATCGCGGGCCAGGGCCTGGCCGACCCGACGGCGGCGGTGCTGTCGGTGGCGCTGCTGCTGGACCACCTGGGCCAGAAGGAATCGGCCCGGCGGATCGAAGCGTCGGTGGCGTTCGACCTGGCGACGCGGGACCAGTCTTCGCCGGGGGCCACGCAGGCCATCGGCGACCGGCTGGCGGCTCTCGTGTCGTCGAACGCCCGGGCGGCCGGCTGAGGTTTCCGGAGAAGCCCCGCACCCTGGTCGGGTGCGGGGCTTTTTCTGTCCGCGGTGTTCCCGGATCGTGGGAGCTTCGCCCAGTTCCTGGACCGGCCCGCGTCGGCTGTGGCATGATGCGACGGTGACCAGCTTCGCGATCATTATCGACGAGCGCGCCGGACGATAGCTCCACAAGAGCACCCGGCGCGCAACCTCTCGCACCCTTGCGGGAGGTTTTTTTGTTGCCTTGAAACGCTTAGGAGAAGCCCGTGACCCGCCAGGAGCCCGCCGATACGCCGCTGGGCGACGCCTTCCACCTCTACGACACCACCCTGCGGGACGGTGCCCAGCGGGAGGGCATCTCCTACTCCGTCCAGGACAAGCTCGCCGTCGCGCGGCTGCTGGACGAGCTCGGGGTCGGGTTCATCGAAGGCGGGTGGCCGGGGGCCCTCCCCAAGGACACCGAATTCTTCGCCCGCGCCGCGAAGGGCGAGCTGAAGCTGAAGCACGCCGCCCTCGTGGCCTTCGGGGCCACGCGGAAGGCCGGCACCACCGCCGACGCCGATCCGCAGGTCCGGGCCCTGCTCGACAGCGAAGCACCGGTGGTCACGCTCGTCGCCAAGTCCGACCTCCGGCACATCGAACGCGCGCTGCGCGTCGACGTCGACGAGGCCTGCGCGATGGTGAAGGACACCGTCGAATTCCTGACCGGGGAAGGCCGGCGCGTCTTCCTCGACGCCGAGCACTTCTTCGACGGCCACGCGCATTCCCCCGAGACCTCGCTCCGGATCCTCGACGCCGCCGCCCACGCGGGCGCCGACGTCCTCGTGCTCTGCGACACCAACGGCGGCCAGCTGCCCCTCGGCCTGGCCGAAACCGTCCGCACCATCAAGGACAAGACCGGGTTCCGCCTCGGGATCCACTGCCAAGACGACACTTCCTGCGCCGTGGCGAACTCCGTCGCCGCGGTGCAGGCCGGCGTGACGCACGTCCAGTGCACCGCCAACGGTTACGGGGAGCGGGCCGGCAACGCCGACCTCTTCGCCGTGACGGGAAACCTGGTGACCAAGCTCGGCCTCGACGTCCTCCCGACCGGAGGCGCCGCCGAGCTCACCCGGGTCTCCCATGCCCTTGCCGAAATCGCGAACATCGCCCCCTACACCCACCAGGCCTACGTAGGGGCGTCGGCCTTCGCCCACAAGGCGGGACTGCACGCGAGCGCGATCAAGGTGGATCCGTTGCTGTACAACCACATCGATCCAGCTTCCGTCGGCAACGACATGCGGGTTCTGGTCACCGAGATGGCCGGCAGGGCCAGCCTCGAGCTCAAGGGACGTGAGCTCGGGGTCGACCTTGCCGGCCGGCCCGAAGCACTGACGAGCGCCATCACGAAGGTCAAGCGGCTCGAGGCGGAAGGGTGGTCCTTCGAAGCCGCCGACGCCTCCCTGGAGCTCCTGCTGCGCCAGGAGGCCGACGTCCCGGCGGAATCACCGTTCGCGCTGGAGTCCTACCGGGTGGTGCTCGACCACCGCTCCGACGGCGAGGTGGTGGCCGAGGCGACGGTCAAGGTGCACGTCGGCGGCCAGCGCGTCATCGCCACCGCCGAGGGCATCGGGCCGGTGCACGCCCTCGACGCCGCCCTGCGGAAGGCGCTGTCCCCGCACCTGTCCTGGTTGGACAGTGTGGAGCTGGCCGACTACAAGGTGCGCATCCTCCAGGGCAAGCCCGGCACCGACGCGGTGACGCGCGTGCTGGTCGAGAGCACCGACGGCGAACGCGAGTGGACCACGGTCGGGGTGCACGGCAACATCGTCGAGGCCAGCTGGCTGGCGCTGTGCGACGCGCTGGTGCACAAGAGCACGACCGTGGCCTGAGGGGCAGTGACATCCGGGCCCTCGGCCCGGGCCGGGGGCTCCGCCACCCGGAACCCCCGGAAGCGATGGGCCGGGCGCACGTAGAATGGCTGCGTGCGCCTAGCCCGAATTGCTCATCCCGGTGGTGTCGCGTTCGCCTCGATCGAAGGCGACGGCGACGACGCCCAGGTCCTGGAAATCGCCGAACACCCCTTCGGCCAGCCGAACTTCACCGGCAAGCGGTGGCCGCTGGCCGACGTCCGGCTGCTCGCGCCGATCCTGCCCTCGAAGGTGATCGCCGTCGGCCGCAACTACGCCAAGCACGCGGCCGAGTTCGGCAACGAGGTGCCCAGCGCCCCCATGCTGTTCCTCAAGCCGTCGACGACGGTCGTCGGCCCGAACGCGGCCATCCGCCGCCCGTCGGGCATCGGCCGCGTCGACTTCGAGGGCGAGCTGGCCATCGTCATCGGGCAGCCGGTGAAGAACGTGCCGGCCGCCCGCGCCGCGAGCGCGATCCTCGGCTACACGGTCGCCAACGACGTCAGCGCCCGCGACCTCCAGAAGGCCGACGGCCAGTGGGGCCGCGCCAAGGGTTTCGACACGTTCTGCCCGATCGGCCCGTGGATCGAGACCGCGATCGACCCGGCCGACCTCGCGCTGAAGTCCGAGGTCGACGGCGAGCTCAAGCAGGACGGGCGTACGTCGGACCTCGTCCACAAGATCCCCGAGCTTGTCGAGTTCGTCTCCGGCATCATGACGCTCCTGCCCGGCGACGTCATCCTCACCGGCACCCCCGAGGGCGTGGGGCCGATCGAGGGCGGCCAGAGCGTCTCGATCACCATCGAGGGCATCGGCACCCTGACCAACCCGGTCGAGGACGTCTGAGCTCACGCCGCGGGCCCCGGCTTCAGCGCGGCGCCGGCTCCATCGGCCGCCGCGCGAACGCCGGGGCGTGCTCGGGCCGCAGGCCCAGCCCGAGCAGCCGCGCCGGCACGTAGGACAGCCGCGGGAACCGCGCGAACAGCTTGATCATCGGCGCCGGCGGGCCGTTGCGCCTGCCGGCCATCACCGCCCGCATCACGGTCCGGTGCAGCAGCCGCTGCAGCCCCTGCACCAGCACCGTCGGCGCCAGCCGGCGCGCACGCACCTTCGCCAGGTCCGCTTCCGACGGGCGGCCTCGCCGCAGCGGCTCGGCCAGCAGCGTCGCCGCCGCGACCGCGTCCTGCACCGCCAGGTTGATCCCGACCCCGCCGATCGGCGACATCGCGTGCGCCGCGTCGCCGAGGCACAGCAGGCCGTCGACGTGCCACTTGCGCAGCAGGTTGAGCCGCACGTCGAGCATCTTGACGTCGTCCATCGACTCGAGCTCGTGCACGCGGTCGGCGAACTCGGGCAGGATCCGCGTGACGTTGTCGCGGAACGCCTCGATGCCCGCGGCGCGCAGGTCGGCACCCTTCGGGCCGAGGTAGGCGATCTGGAAGAACCCGGGACGGGGCAGCGGCACGGCGAACCGGCGGTCCCGCATCTTCGGCAGCAGCATGCCGCCCTCGTCGCCCTCGCGGCGCGACAGCCGGAACCACCAGACGTCGAACGGGCAGTCGTACTCCCGCGGCACCAGGCCGGCTTCCCGGCGGGCCACTGACCAGCGTCCGTCGGCGGCGATGACCAGGTCGGCGCGGATTTCGCCGGTCTCGCCCGTGCTGGTGCGGTAGGTGACGCCCCCGACCCGGCCGTGCTCGCGGACCAGGCCGGTGCACTCGGTCTCCATGCGCTGGACGAACGTCGGCTCCTTGCGCGCGCTTTCGGCGAGCAGATCGAGGAAGTCCCACTGCGGCACCATCGCGATGTAGGGGTGCGCCACCTTGAGCCGGGTGAAGTCGGCCAGCTTCATCATTTCGCCGTTTTCCTGCGGGAACCCGGCCGAGCTCAGCTCGCTGTGCGGCAGTGCGTGGAACTTCTCGCCGAGCCCCAGTTCGTCCAGCAGCGTCAGCGTCGACGGGTGCACCGTGTCCCCGCGGAAGTCGCGCAGGAAGTCGGCGTGCTTCTCCAGCACCGTCACCTCGACGCCGGCCCGGGCCAGCAGCAGCCCGGTGACCATCCCGGCCGGGCCGCCTCCGATGACGACGCAGGTCGTGCGCTCGGTCATCTCGACCATCTCCCTTATTCATCACTTGTTGAATAAGTTGAGGATGCACCCGCCCGGCGCCGGCGTCAAGGGGTATGACCGGAGATACGCTGATCGGGCGACGGGCCACGCGCCCGGGCCGCGGTGACCGGAAACCGTCCAAACGCGACAGTTGGTCGAACCTGACCGGAGCCGGGCGCCGCACCCGCCGCGGAATGCGGAACCGCCCTTGTGGACGGAGTCGGTTCCCTGATCGGACAAGGGTTTGCGGCGGAATCGACGACCGCACGGCCGCGACCGGCCGACGTGGAGCGTGCGCCCGGATAACCGAACGGGGACGGTCCGCCAACTGGGAGTAGAGCCGGTGCGCCGGAACAGCGGAGCGGCAATCACCTCTTTGGCAGCGTCGCGAACGCGGCGGTTGCCCTAGCCTCACTGGGTGGATTTCGCCGCGGCACCCCGGACCCCTTCGCGAACCGCCCCGCCCGCCGCGGCGGCGTCCGAGCCCTGGGCGCCGCCCGAGCTCCGGCTGGTGTGCCTGGACATCGACGACACGCTCATCGACTGCACCGCCGCGATCCGCCGCAGCCTCCACATCCTCACCGGCCGGGGCGACCTGTGGCCGCTGTGGGACCTGATCACCGAGGAGCACGTCGCCCTCGTCGTCGCCGGCGAACTCGACTACGCGACGATGCACCAGCGCCGCACCGACTGCTTCCTCGCCGAAATCGGCATCCAAGCCGACGCCGAGCAGGTGTGCTCCTTCGAGCGTCGCCGCCGGGAACTGCTCGACCACTCCTGGCAGCTGTTCGACGACGTCCTCGACTGCCTGGAGTGGCTGCGCGCCGCGGGCCTGCTGCTGGCCGCGGTGACGAACGCCTCCGGCGTCCACCAGCGGAAGAAGATCGCCGACCTCGGCCTGGCCCCGTTCTTCGACCACGTCGCCATCGCGGGCGAGCTCGGCGTGGCCAAGCCCGATCCGGTGATGTTCCACACGGTGTGCCTGGGCCTGGGCTGCGCCCCGGCGCAGGCGGTCCACGTCGGCGACAAACTGGACACGGACGCGATCGGCGCCCGCGACGCGGGCCTGGGCGCGGTCTGGCTCGACCGCGACGGCATCGGCGAGCGCGCCCCGGAGGGCGTCCACACGGTGGCGGGCCTCGCGGAGCTGCCTGAGCTGCTCGTTTCGGAGTACGCGACGATCGGCGTCCCGGCCCAGCGCCGCAGTGGCACCCCCGCCTTCACGGTCCGGAACGGCGTGCTCTAGTATTTCTCCTCGTGCGGTGCTGAACCGGCCAGCCGGAGCAGTACCTCACTGGGGTATGGTGTAATTGGCAGCACGACTGGTTCTGGTCCAGTTAGTCTAGGTTCGAGTCCTGGTACCCCAGCTGCGGAGAGTGACCCCCCTGCGGAGCGGGAAATCGCTTCTGGTAGGTTCTCTCCAGCAAGAAAAACCGAAAAGCCCCTGGGAAACCAGGGAAGATCCTAAGCCCCCGTCGTCTAGCGGCCTAGGACGCCGGCCTCTCACGCCGGTAGCGTGGGTTCGAATCCCATCGGGGGTACCAGCGAACAAGCCTCGTCGACCACGGTCGGCGGGGCTTGTTTCGTGGTGGCGACCAGCGTGTGTGCCGGAGTTCCGTCCTCTGAGGACACCGCCGGGAGGCGGCCCCGGCACCGCCTGTGCGACGTCAGTGCGTCTCCATGGGAACCCCTCCGTCTCTCCCCGCAGCCCGGCCCGTCCACCGTGGCAGTGGCGCGGCCGGGACTCCATCGCTCGCGGAGTGACCGGATCCGCCCGCGGCCTCATCCCCGGGCGGCCCCGCCGTCCGTCAGAACCGGTGCGGGAGCTTCGGAGGAGGAACGGTGCCTTCTGGCGAGCCGGGGCGGAACGCCCGGCTTCGGGTGAACGCGGAGACGACGCTGGTCCTGCGGGAGGCGTTCCACAAGATCGACGCCCACTACCGCAACGACCACTACGGCCTGTACGACTACGCCCGCGCCGTCATGAGCAAGATCGTGGCCCTGGACCACTTCTACATCGGCTTCTTCCACGGCGCCAACCGCGTCCGCTACCCCTACGGCTACGACAGCGGCATGTCCACCGATCCGGAGTCCCACATCTACGGGCCGCACGGGCAGGCCGCGTGGCTCCTGAAGCACCGCCAGACCTACCGGATGCAGTACGACAACGGGGCCGCGCTCCACGCCGGCGTCGCGTCGGGCGACACCAGCCGGACGTCCGCCGACGCCGTCACCACCCCGCTGTTCCGCCGCGGCCGCGACGGCGAGCCCGTTGTGTTCGGCATGATGTCCATGCAGAACTACCGGCCGCACACCTTCGACGACAACTCGGTGCGGGCCTTCGAGTGGCTGGCCGACCTGGTCGCCCGGGTGCTGACGAAGGAGGCCGAAGACGTCGACGCCCTCCGCCGCCTCCCGGCCGGCGTCGGCGACGCGCCGCCGGTGATCACCGCCGACCACATCGTGGAGCTGCTGTCCTCGCGCGTGGCCGACATCCGGCAGCGCGCCCAGGACGCGCTGGAAACGCCGGACGCCTCGATGCGCGAAGCCCTGCACCGCATCGTCACCGGCTGCCAGCAGCTCCAGTCCGACCTGGTGGAACTGACCCTCGACATCGACAACGGCCCGGAGGAACGCTTCATGTCCCTCACGGCCGCCGAACAGGGCGTGGCGGTTCTCCTCGGCAGCAACATGCCGAACGACGAGATCGCCCGCGAGCTGGGCGTCAGCCTGCACACCGTCAAGACCCACGTGCGCAGCATCCTGGCCAAGTACCGGATGAACGGCCGCGCCGCCGTGGCCGAAGACGTCCGCAAACACCTGGCGCGGTGAGGTTTCCGCGCGAGCCGCCGAAGCTGCTCACTCCTCCGGCGGATCCTCGCCGTTGCGCTTCTCGTCCCGCTTGGCCGACCACCTGCGGAGCAGCTCGTCCCAGTTCTCCCGGTACCGGGTGAACCACGCGTACCCCAGGAACACCACCAGGCCCACCAGCAGCACGAGGTAGAGCACCAGAGCGACGGGACTCGACGCGATCGCGCCCACGGCATCCCTCCTGACAACGTCCGTGAACCAGTCTGCCGAGTTCGTGAGGAGCCTGCCCGGGCTCAGCAGCTGATCCGGCGCCACCGGTGGGTCAGCCGAGCGGCGGGTTCCCGGCGCGCGGAAGCGTTTCCGGGCCCGGCTCGTCCGACCGGCGGACCGGGCGTTCGCCGCGTTCGGACAACGTGGTCAGGACGAAGTCGGCCACCGCCTCGGGGGACGGCGTGCCCGGCAGCCCGGCGACGACCCGCAACGCCGGGTCGCCCGCCTCCGCGGCCAGCTCCCAGCCCTCCCCGGGTGTCCAGCGCAGCAGGTAGTCGCTCGGCTCGCGCTCGCCCGCCTCGCCGGCGAAGCGGATCTGCCCGCCCGTGAAGTCGCCGGGGTGCGCCCGGGTGTCCTCCGGCTGCAGCCCCAGCTCCGCGGCCACCGCCTGCAAGTTCGCGGCTGTGGACGGCTCGTCGTCGGTCATGGCCCGCCTCCCGTCGCAGCGGGATTACCCGGGCAGGCGGCGCGGGAAACGTCCACAGTGGACCGGTCGGGGGCTTGACACCCGCACCCGTCATTCATACATTCGACGTCTCTTTGTATGAATGACGAGGAGGGTGATCCGCATGCGGCTCGGCAAGACCGCCGTCGTCCTCGGCGGCAGTGCCGCCGGTCTGTGCGCGGCCGGCGCGCTGGCCCCGCACTTCGACCGCGTGCTGGTGCTGGAACGCGACGAGCTGCCCGACGGCGCCGAGCACCGCCGCGGGGTGCCGCAGAGCAAGCACCCGCACTTCCTCCTCAACTCGGGGCGGCGCGCGATCGGCGCGCTGTTCCCCGGCTTCGAGGACGACCTCATCGCGGCGGGCGGGCTGCTGCTGATGCCGTCCATGGACGCCGCCTACCTCGACGGGCCGGGCTGGTCGGCGCGCAAGCGCAGCGCGATGACGATGGTCTACGGCTCCCGGATCCTCATCGAGCGCGTGCTGCGGGACAAGGTGCGCGAGCTGCCGGACGTAGTCGTCTGCGAAGGCGTCTCGGTGCGCGGCCTGACGACGGCGGGCGGGGAAATCACCGGCGTGGACTTCACCGCGGCCGGCGGCGAGGAGCACGTCGACGCCGACTTCGTCGTCGACGCGCTGGGCCGCGGTTCCCCCGTCGCCGGCTGGCTGACGGCGGCCGGCTGGCCCGAGCCGCCGGTGCGGACGCTCGACGCCAAGGTCACCTACACCTCGCGCTGGTACGACCTGCCCGCCGAACGGCCCGCCTCCTGGTGGTGGCGGCACCTGGTGATCATGCCGACGCCGGACAAGGGCGACCACCCCGCCGAGCACGAGTTCCTCGTCAACTTCTTCCCGATCGAGGGCAACCGCGTCATCGCGTGCATGGGGTCGTGGGGACTCGAAATGCCCAGCACCACCGCCGCTTTCGTCGAGACGGCGCGCCGGGTGCGGACGCCGTTGTTCGCCGAAGCCATGGACCGCTGCGCGCCCGCCTCGCCGGTGCACCTCACCCGGTCGACCGGCAACAAGTGGCGGCGCTACGACCGCCTGCGCACCCCGCCGCGGCGGCTGGTCTTCGTCGGCGACTCGATCTGCGCCTTCAACCCCTTCTACGCCCAGGGGATCAGTTCCGCGTCGGCTTCGGCCCTGTTGCTGCGCGAGCACCTGGCCCGCGCCGGACGGCTGGACGCGAAGTTCTCCGCACGCTTCTTCGCCGCGCAACGCCGTCTGCTGCGGGTGCCGTGGCGCCTGGCGATGGCGCGGGACCAGGGTTACGCGTGCGCGGTGGGCACCGAGCAGCTGCCGGAGTGGCGGCGGCGTCTCGTGGCGGCCGTGTCGGCTCCGGCGTTCAGTCTCGTGGTCGGGGCCGCCCGCGAAGACCCGGTGGTCGACGAGCACTTCGCCAAGGTGTTCAACCTGGACGAGTCGCTCGGGCGGATGCTGCGCAACCCGCGTGTGCTCGCGGGTTTGGCGCGCTACCGCGTCCGCGCGGCGCTGGGGTGGCACCGGGTCCCGTCCGGCTTCGACCCGCGGGCCGAGCCGCCGGCCACGGACTACTCGGCGTCCGGCCCGCACGCGGCGAACGCGCGATGACCGCGGCGTGCGGGCCGGACGCCGAAGCCGTCACCCGCGGGCTCGGCTTCGACTGCCACGACGTCTCGCCGGTGGGTTCGGTCCGGCCGCCGTGGGCACTCGCCCACTGGACGATGCCGCTGCTGGAGGTGCTGATCGTCGGCGGTGCGGTGTTCGCCTTGGTGCACGCGCTGCGCCGCCGCCGCGAGGGCGATCCGGTGAACCTGGCGTTGTGGTGGGCTTCGCTGGTCTACCTCTTCGTCACCGAGCCGCCGCTGTACTTCCCGGAGTGGTTCGGCCTCGACCGGCTCTACGGCTTCGTCTTCGCCCACAACCGGTTCACCGTGCAGTTCATGGCGGACCGGTTGCCGCTCTACATCGTGGCGTTCTACCCGGTGATCAGCCAGCTCGCCTACGAGGTCGTGCGCACGCTCGGGCTCTTCCGGCGGGGCGCGCTGCGGGGGTCGGTCGCGGTGGCCTTCGCCTGCCAGGTGTTCTACGAAGTCTTCGACCACCTCGGCCCGCAGCTGAAGTGGTGGGCCTGGAACCCGGGCAACACGCTCGTCGACCGGCCGGCGCTGGCGTCGGTCCCGCTGAACAGCATGCTGCTCTTCGCTTCCGTGTCGATGGCCGCCATGACCTGGCTCGTCGTGAAGCTGGCGGGTGGTCCGCCGCGGCGCGGGCTGCCCCTGCGCATCCTGCTGGCCGGCGTCCTGACGCCGCCGGCCATGGCCATCGCCGGGATCCCGTCGGGCTTCGCGGGGGAGAACACCACCGCGCGGGCCTGGATCCTCGGCGTCGAACTCGGCCTGCTGTGGGTGGCGGGCGCCTGGATCGTCGTGGTGCACCTGCGATCGGGGGAGCCCGGGGAGCCACTGTCGGCCTTCACCCGGAGCTACCCGGCTGTTTACCTGGGTGCGATGGCGGTGTTCTGGCTCGGCGCCCTGCCGTCCTACCTGGCCGCGAAGGACGGTGTCACCGCGGACGGCACCCCGGTCGGCAGCGGGCCGTACGCGCTCGCCTGCTTCGCCGCGGCCGGCCTGCTGGTGCTGGCGCTGTACCGGCGCGACCGCGCCCCTGCCCCGGGTTGACCGCCCTCTCGGGGAAGATGGGCGGCATGGGGCACCACGGATGGCAGGGCAACCCGCCCGGCACGGAAGACGAGGCACGGCGCCGGATCGTCGAAGCGGCGACGGCGTGCCTCGACCGGGCCGGCCTGGCCAAGACGAGCCTCTCCGACGTCGCCGCGGAGGCGGGCGTCACGCGGCAGACGGTCTACCGGTACTTCCCGGGCCTCAAGGAGATCCTGCGCGCGGTCGCGCTGGCCGGCGTCGAAGAGTTCGCCGGGCGGATGGAGCGGCACCTGGCCGCGTTCGGCACGGCCGCCGAGGCCGCGGTGGAATCGGTGGTGTTCGCCGTCCGGACGCTTCCGGGCGAACCGCGCATGGGCCTGCTGCTGCAGGCGGGCGAAGCGGACTTCTTCACCGACGGCGTCATCTCGCCGCTGGCCTTCTCGTACGGGGCGCGGATCCTCCGCAACCTGCCGGTGGACTGGGCCGCCGCCGGGGTCGCGACCGACGAGGACCTCCGGGGTCTCGCCGAAGTCCTGATGCGGCTGTTCCTGTCGTTCCTGCAGTACCCGTCGACACCGCCGCTCACCGACGGCGAACTGCGCGTCCTGGTCCGCCGCTGGATCGGCCCGGCGCTGCGCGGGTGAGTTCCGGGAAACGCGGCGCCGAATGCGATGACAATTCCTGACAACGGGAGAAGTGTGATGCCTCCCACGTCCGGTGGGGAATGCCCGCGGCGAAGGCCGGCTTCCTTCGCCGCGGGCGTTGCCGAGATCTCTCCCCCAGTGATCCGACGGCCACCGCGTTACTTCTTGGCGGCGGCGACCTTCTTGCGCGGAGCGCGCTTGCGCGGCGGCGCGGCGGGCGTTTCGGTCTCTTCGACCTGGGCCTGCTCGTAGGCGGCGATCACCTCGGAGGACAGGCGTCCCCGCTCGGAAACCTCGTAGCCGTTCGCGTTGGCCCAGGCACGGATCTGCTGGTTGCGCTCGCGGTCGGTCGTGCTGGTCGTGGTCGACTGCCCGGTGGCGACGCGGACCTTGCGGCCGCCGATGCGCCGGCCGGCCGCGATGTAGCGGGCCAGTTCGTCGCGCAGGGCGGTGGCGTTCTCGTCCGAAAGGTCGATTTCGTAGGTGACGCCGTCGAGGCCGAACTGAACGGTCTGGGCGGCGGTGCTGCCGTCGATGTCGTCCAGGATCTCGACGAGGACTTTCTGGGCCACGTGAATGCTCCTCAGCTGGATGTGCGTCCGGGGGAACGCGACGTGTGACAAGTTGCACAATGGTCGGCGTTCTTCGGTGGAGTGTATCCACCCGGGGAGACGTACGGCAATTTCCTCCTTCTTCCGCAGAACGGCGGCGGCCCCCGGTGGTCCTGATAGGACGGGGCCGCCGCCGTGGCGGGCGGGACGCGGCTTTCCCCCGGCGGCCGCGGCGGAGCGGCAATACCGGCGGAAATGCCGCCGGGAATCTACGTCCCGGACGGCGTGGAGCCCGCGCCGTGGTGGTAGGGCGGATCCGTGGCGAGCGCCTCGTCGGCGGCCCCTTCGGCGGGATCGGCCAGCTTTGCCTCTTCGGCCGCTTCTTTTGCCTCTTTGATGAGCTGCCGGCTGTGCGCGAGGTCCGGTTCGGGGTTGTTTTCGTTCGCCGTCATCGCCACTCCTTGCGGTCGGATTGCGTTCCGTACCGCCACGGCTACCCGCGAAGCCGCGAACGCAACCGTCAGGGGCCACGGGCGGAAAGGCCGGGGTGTCACCCCAACGAGTGGCGGCGGTGAATTCTTCGACGTTCGGCGGGGCGATCGGGTGAGCGGTGACCGGGACCGGTTCCGGGGGTGAGGGGAGGCGGGTAATCCGCGCCGGGAAAGGGCGGCGGATCGGTTCTGTCGCCGATGTCGCGTGAGGCGGCGGTGAGGGCGCGGGGTTTGCCGATGGCAGCCGGTGGGCGCGGGGCTTCGCCGATGTCGCGCACGGCGGGCCGGAGGGCGGGAACTTTGCCGATGTCGTCGGCCGCGGCGGGAGCGCGGGATTTGTCGATGGCGGGCGCGGGGCTTTGCCGATGGCGGATGGCAGGTCGGCGGGAACTTCGCCGATGCCGCGGGCCGCGGCGGGAGCGCGGGGTCTGCCGGTGTCGGGCTGTGGCTTTGACCGATGGCGCGCACGGTGGGCGCCGGAGGAGGCACGAGACTGCCGGTGCCGGGTGAGGCGGCCGCCGGGCCATCGCCCGGCACCGAGCGGGCGGAGCGGGCGACTGGATGTCGTTCAAGCGCCCGGAGCGGGGTTGGGAGCCGGTCGGGGTCCGGGAAGGTCCGTTCCGGCCCGGGAGCCGGGAGCGGCGATCTCAGCCCGGTCTGTGCGGGCGCCCGGGGGCCGCAGCCCCTCGCCGCCGGCGGCGCGTCGGGTGACTTCCCTGGCCCCGGACGCCGGAAGGGCCCCGCACCAGGCAGGTGCGGGGCCCTTCCGATCGTCGCCGGTGTTACTTCTTCTTGGCGGCGGAGGTGCGCTTGGCCGGGGCCTTGGCGGCGGCCGGCTTCTTGGCGGCGGCGGTCTTGGTCGCGGCCGGCTTGGCGGCGGCGGTCTTGGCCCGCGAGGTGGTCGCCTTCGCCGTGGTGGCCTTGGCCGCGGTGGTCTTGGCCGCCGTGGTCTTCGGGGCCGCCTTGGTGGCGGTGGCCTTCGCGGCCGGCTTCGCGGCCGCCGTGCGGGTCCGCGTGGTGGTCGAACGTGTCGTGGCCGGCTTGGCCGCCGCCGCCCGCGTGGTGCGCGAGGTGGTGGCCTTGGCCGGGGCCGAAGACGACGAGGACCCCGCCGTCGCCGCCGTCTTGGTGGCGGTCGACCGCGTGCTCGTCGCCGCGGTGGTGGCGCGCTTGACCGGGGTCGCCTTCGGGAGCTTCTTGGTGCCGGAGATGACGTCCTTGAAGGTGGTGCCGGCGCGGAAGGCGGGCACGTTGGTCTTCTTGACGCGGACGGCCTCACCGGTGCGCGGGTTGCGGGCGGTGCGAGCGGCGCGGGCGCGCTTCTCGAACACCCCGAAGCCGGTGATGTTGACCTTTTCGCCCTTGTTGACCGTCCGGATGATGATGTCCACCAGACCGTCCACGGCCTGCGAAGCCACCTTCTTGTCGCCCAGACGCTCCGACAGCGCCTCGATCAGCTGGGCCTTGTTCGTCATTCCAGTCCTCCATAGTGGAACTACTAGTCACGGCCCATCTCGGCCGACACTGCACACGGTATTACCAATACCGCACAAAATCCAACCGGGGGTCGAAATATTTCCTTGTACGGGGGCGGGTTCCGGCCCTCCGGCGACCCCCTTCGCACGCCGACCGGAACGCGGGCCGAACTCCCGCCATGCCCCTGAACAGGCAAAATGCGGTCGGTGAGCCGTCCACAGTGGTCGTCCATATAGGACCCAAGGCCCGTTGGGAGAACTTTTCGCGCGACACGCCGGAGCGGGGGTCCCGGCGGGTCGCCGGGGCCGCCCCCGGCCCGATCCCGCGCTGCCGCCGGGGGATCGCGGCCCGCCCGGTGCGTCCCGAGTCAGGGGCGGCAGGGTGTCGCCGGGGGCCTGGCGGCGGTCCCCGGGACAGCCGGCCGGCCGACCGCGTAGGTCTCCTTCACCGCAACCTCGGCCGGACGGAACGCCGTGGAGCCGATCGTGGGGCACCGGCGCACCACTTCGTCGTGGAACCAAGCGGACGTGACCACGACCAGCGGCCCGCTCGAGGCCGGCGCGGCCTTGACCGGCGGCGCGGCGAGAAGCCGGAACGCGTGATCGATCGACGGTGCCGTAACTCCGTACTCGTCGCGGACGATCTCTCCGGCGTGCAGAGCCATCCGCGGACCGAGCCGCTCCTCGGGCGCGTGCAGGTCGTTGTGGCGCCGCAGGCGGTCCGCCGGCGCGCGAGGGAGTGAGTCCGCGACGGCACTCTCGGGGATCGCGGGCGGAACGAGCACCAGCACGCGTCGCCGCAGCCGATCTGCCCGCAGGCCCGCCACGGCACTCGCGCGCCGTCGAAAGCCTGCTGCAGGGCCTGGTAGAGCGCCTGTCGCAAGACCAGCCGATGGGGGCTGGTCCTGCGGCAGTCCCCGTACCCGGCGACGTCGACGGCCACGATCGTCCGGTGAACCGCCTGGCACGCCCGGGAGTCCCGGTTCGTCCCCGGGGGTGGAGCCGACCGCATCCGCGGTCTCCTCCGCCGACAGGCCGACGACCACGCGCAGCACCACGATCTCCCGCTGCTTGTCCGGCAGCACCTGCAACAACTGGGACATCCGCTCGTTCAGCT
>NZ_JAEBEI010000020.1:0-183961 GCF_046548775.1 Amycolatopsis sp. cmx-4-61
GGCAAGGCTGATGCGGTGGTCGGTGGCGAGCCGGTGGACGGGGGTGGCGTCACGGAACCAGCGCAGCACCAGGACCGCCTGCTGGTAGGGGGTCAGTGCGCGGCGGCCTCGGCGAGTGCCGCGCCGCCTGCGCTGCACCCTCAGAAGACGGGCAACGAACCAGACCAGCTCTCGCGCCACGTCGAGCGTGGCACCATAATTGATCACGTGGGGCCGCTGGAACCTCGGACTTGATCTTCGCAAATCCAGTCCTACCAGGAGCCCCACGCCTCAACCCCGGCCAACACGCGCACCCGGCCCCAGCCTTACTGAGAAAACCTCAATGTGGCCTTGGTTGCGTCTGACGCACCGAAGGCCGCCTTGGGTGCGCCTGACGCACCGAAGGCCACATTGGGGCGCTCGGGTCGGAGCGGCCGGGACGGAGTGAGCGGCGCGCCGGGGCGGCGGGCGAGCCGGGGGCGGGCTCGCACAGTAGGGTTCCGGCCATGGCCAGCAAGCCCAAGCAGCTGCTCGCGGAGTTGACGCACCCGGGTCCGCACGAGGTCCTGCGGGGCGATCTCGCCCTGGTCGGGCTGCCCGGCGTGGTCTTCACGCCGCGCGCCGGGCTGGGGTTGCCCGCCGTCGCCTTCGGGCACGGGTGGCTGCAGCCGCCCCATCGGTACGCGCAGCTGCTGCGCCACCTGGCCAGCTGGGGCGTGGTCGCCGCCGCGCCGGCCACCCAGCTCGGGCCGCTGCCGTCGCACCGGCTGCTCGCCGCCGACCTGCTGACCACGCTGGACGTCGTCACCACCGTGCGGCTCGGCCCGGACGGCATCAGCGTCGACCCCGCCAAGCTCGGCCTCGCCGGGCACTCGAGCGGTGGCGGCTCCGCCGTCCTCGCGGCCGCTCAGGACGCGCAGAGCGAACGGCCGCGGATCAAGGCCGTCGCCACCATCACCGCGGCCCAGACGCTCCCCTCGGCCACCGAGTCGGCGAAGGCGATCACCGTCCCGGGCCTGCACCTCGCCGCCGAAGACGACCTGGTCGCCCCCGCGGTCGCGCACGCCGAAGCCATCGCCGACGCCTGGGGCGGCGACGACGTCCAGCTGCGGTTCCTCGGCAAGGCGTCCCACCTGGGCGTCACCGAGGGCAAGCACTGGTCGCAGCTGTTCCTGCACGGCAAGCCGCACCGCAAGACGCAGCAGCTCACGCGGGCGCTCTTCACGGCGTTCTTCCTGACCCACCTGACCGGCACCGACAAGTACCGGCCCCTGCTCGAGGCGGACGTCAAGCGCGCCCCGATCGAGCGGGAGGAAGAGCCCGCCCGCTGACGCGGCCGGGTCAGTCGACCAGCCAGGAGTTGTTCGAGAAGTCGTCGTCGTCGAAGGATTCGACGCGGGCGTGGCGGCCCGTGCGGCGGGGCGCCGGCGGCGCGGGTTCCGCCGACGGCGGGGGCTCCGGGGCCGCGCCGTGCGCCGGTTCGGGCACCCCGGGCACCGACGGCGCGATCGGCGGAGGCGGCGGCGCCGTCTCGTGCCGCGGCTCCGGCCGCGCGTAGCTCGCGAACTCGTCGGCCGGAGCCGGTTCGTCGTCTTCGGGCCCGAACGACATCTTGTGGTCGCGGTCGGCGAGCGCCTTCTCGGTCAGCCAGCCGCCGGACTTCTGCTGCCGCTTGTTCAGCTCCTGCATGCGCTCGATGTAGCGCGCGTGCACGGCCGCGTCGCGCTTCATCGTCTCCAGCGCCGCGGCCTTGCCCTCTTCGACGTGCCGTTCGCGCAGCCCCCGCTGTTCCTGCTGTTCCCGGGTGGCCATGGCCAGCGCGTTCATCGCGGCCGCCAACCTGTCCGCAGCACTCATCGGCGCCTACCCCCTCATCGCTCGTAGCTGATCGAACGGTCGCCTTCGTCGTCCAGCGATCCGCTGATCCGCCCGCCGGACCCGCGGGTCTCGAAGACCGCGCCTTCGACGCGGTACTGGCTCGGGCCGCGCTGCTGGTCGCCCCCACCGCCGCCGGGCGCCCCGCCCATCATGCCGCCCATCATGCCCATGCCGGGCATCGAGCCGCCCGCCGAGGCGCCGCCCGCCGACGCCATCGCGTGGTCCATCCCCGTGGGCGCGACGCCGAGCCCGACGTCCGCCGAAGCCACCGGCGTGGTGGCCCCGGTGGTGGCGCCCGCTTCGAGCGCGGTGCCCTCCCCGGTGATGGCGTTGCCGAACCCCGCCGTGGTGGTCGCGTCGGCCGCGCTGCCGCCAGCGGATTCCGCACTCCCACCGCCGGTCGCGGCACCGCCGCCTTCGCCGCCCGCGGTCGCCTCGGCGGTCACGGCGCCGGCGTCCACGCCGCCGGGGGCGCTGAACCCGCCGGTCGCCGCGGCGGAGGCCACCGGAGCCGGCTGGCCGTCGGCGCTCGCCGGCATCGTGGTGACCTTCTCCGGCCTGCCGTCCGGACCGGCCGGACCGGACGCCTTGTCGCCACCCTTGTCCGCCCCGGCGCCCTTGTCCTGGCCGTCGGTCTTGTCCGGCCCGCCTGCCTTGTCCGAGCCGTCGGCCTTGGCGTCGCCGCTCTTCTCGTCGTCCAGGGTGTAGGTGGTCGGCTCGCCCTTGCCGTCGTCGACCGTCACCACGGTGGGCCCGTCCGGGCCCTCCGGCTGCTCGGCGGTGATCTTGAGGTTGCCGTCCTGGATGTGGATCTTGCCGTCCGGGCCCGGGTGGTACGCGCCGTCCGGCCCCGGCTTGCCGTCCTTCGCGCCCTGCGGGCCGAAGTCGCCGGTCTTGCCGTCGGCCCCGGTGGCTCCGGCGGCGCCGTTCTTGGCTTCGCCGTCCTTGGGGGTGTCGAAGTCGAGCTGGTAGTCCTTCGGGTGACCCTTGCCGTCGTCGACCTTGACGTCCATCTTGCCGTCCTGGTCGGGCTCGGTCATCGAGATCTTGTTGTCGCCCTTCTGGACCGTGACGCTGTCGTGGTCGACGTCCTTGATCGTCGCCCCCGTCTTGGGGTCGATCGGGTAGGGCTGCCCGGTGTCCGGGTTGACCTCCAGCGGTTTGCCGGTGACGGGGTTCGTGCCGTCCCCGGGCTTGTGTTCCGGCTCCGCCGTCGGCGGCACCGACGCCGACGGCGTCGTCGAGCCGCCACCCGTCCCACTGCCACCCCCGGTGCCCGTTCCCGTCCCCGTACCGGTTCCGGTTCCGGTTCCGGTTCCCGTGCCCGTCCCGGTCCCGTTTCCATTGCCGTTCCCGTTTCCGTTGCCGTTGCTGGGCTTCGGCGCGGCCGCCGGGTCGGGGAACGGGTTCGTGTAGTCGGCCATGAACCGCGTCAACGTGTGGAAGTGCTGGTTGATCGTGTCGGTGGCGTTCTTGCACAGCGCCTTGAACGCGTCGTAGCGCTGCCCGAAATCGGCGGCGAAGCTGCCCTTGAGCCACTGCTTCGCCGCGCCGATCGCGTATTCCTTGTTGTCGTCGTTCAGGTCCTTGCTGTCGTCGCGCAGCCGCTGCTCGAGGTTGTTGCCCGGGCACGCCGAGTCCAGCCAGTGCGCGATGTCGAGCAGCTTGTCCTTCGAGTCGACCTTGCCGTTCGCGACCTCGATGACCTGCTTCGCGATGTACAGGGGCGCGGTGGCGACCTTGTCCGTGCGCAGCTTCAGCACCTCGTCGACCTTCGTCTTCAGCGAGGTGTAGATGTGCGTCATCGTCTCGGGCACGAGCTTCCCGACGCCCTCCATCTGCGTCAGCAGTTCCTGGGCGTCGGGCTGGATGCGCTGCTCGTACTTGACCTTGGCCGCCTTGGCGCCGTCGCCCTTCCAGTCGTGGAACAGCGTGTTCAGCGAGTTCGTGGCGTCGGTGCGGGTCTGGTCGACGACCTGGTGGGACTTGGTCATGTCCTCGACCTCGTCGAGGAACTTCTGGAAGTCGATCTCCCGGTTCTCGTGGAACTTGTCCCAGACGTCCTTCTTGTGGTCGATGGGGCCGGGGCAGTCCGGCATCTTGTTCCACACCTGCTCGGCCCACTGGGAGAAGAAGTCGAGCGCGGGGTTGCCGAGGTCGAGCACCTCGTCGGACTTGGTGACGCCGACGCCGCCGACCGCGGGCGGGGTCTGGGCGTTCAGGTCCTGCTCCGCCTTCTTGGCGGCGTCGCCCTGGGCCTTGTCGGCCTGGGCGTTCGAGTCGTGTTCGGCCTTGGCCTTGGCGTACGCCTGCTCCGGGTTCCCGAACACCATCGCGGTGAGGAGCGAGTCCTTGGTGCCCGCGGTGACGTAGGGATCGTCGAGCATGGCCTGGATCTCGGCCTTGGTGGGCTGTGCCATCAGTTCGCCCCCGCCTTCTTCGCGGCCGCCGCCTGCTGCTCGTCGTTCGAGGTGTACTTCGTCGCGGCCGTGCCGACGCCGCCGCCGAGCTGGGTCAGCTGGCCCGCGTACCCCTTCATCGCCGCGCCGATGCTGTCGATCCCGGCCTTGTAGTCGGCGAAGTACTGGCCGTGGACGCGGCCGAAGGACTGCTGGGCCAGGGGGGTCGGCGCCACCTTGCCGGCCTGGCTGGTGGTCTTCTCGGCGGCGCGTTCGAGCGCCGTCTGCGCCGTGAGCATCGCGTCTGAACTCGCCTGGTAGCCGCCGTCCGGCATGACCAGCGCCCCCTCCTCGTCGGTGAAACCCTTCGCCCCGCACTGTCCCGGCTACGACGCACGCCGATGGCCCGCGGTGCCGTCGCACATGCACACAAAATGTACCGAGCGGCCTTCCGGGCCGCCCGGGCCTTCACCCGGCCCGCTGCCCCAGCCGGACCACGGGCCGGTCACCCTCGACGGTGTCGGCGAGGACCTCCGCGGCGTTCCGGATGTCGACCAGCCGATCCAGCTCGTCGAGATCGATTTCGAGCCCGAATTCGACCTCGACCTCCACGAGCAGCCGGACCCGCTGCCGCGAATCGACGCCCATTTCGGCGAACGGGGTGTCCGGGCCGATCGTCGCGGGGTCGACGTCGAACACCCGGCACACGAGGGCGATGATCCGGTCGAAGTACTCCGCGGCGGGCATGCCCCGATTGTGACTCATGCCCGCACTCAGCGGGGCCGTTTGGCCCAAAAGCGGGTCCGGGCCGCCGACCGGGACACCTTCCCGCTCGAGGTCCGCGGCAACGCACCCGGCTTGACCAGCAGGAACGTGTGCACGCGGAGGTCGTGCCCGGTGGCGACGGCCCGCCTCGCCGCCCGTGCCACTTCGTCCTCGGCCACCCCGGCGCCCGCGGCGCCGCGGGCGCGTTCGGCGACGACCACCAGCTTCTCCCCCGCCGGGTCGTCCACGCCGAAGGCGGCGATCCGGTCCGGTCCCAGCGCGGGGTGGGCCGCGGCGACGGTTTCCTCGATGTCCTGCGGGGTGTGGTTGCGGCCGTCCACGATGATCAGGTCGCGGATCCGCCCGGTGACGTAGAGCCGCTCGCCGTCCCAGAACCCCAGGTCGCCGGTGCGCAGCCAGCCGTCCTCGCCGTCGAGCCGCCCGCCGAACACCTCGGCGGTCAGCTCGGGACGGCGCCAGTAGCCGTCGGCGACGTTGGGCCCGTGCACCCAGATTTCGCCGGTCTCGCCGTCCGGCACGGCGACGCCGCGCCCGGGGTCGACGATGCGCAGCCGCTGACCGCACGGCCGTCCGGCGGAGACCAGCTCGCGCCCGGACACCTCGGTGGTGACCGGCCCCGTCCCGTCACCGCCGGCGACGAAGACGGTTCCTTCGGCCAGGCCGTACGACGGCCGGTACGCCCCGCGGGGGAACCCGTGGGGCTCGTACGCGGCGAGGAAAGCTTCGACGGTCTTCGCGCGCACGGGCTCGCTGCCGTTCAGCGCGACATGTACCCCGGAGAGGTCGAACTCGCGGCGCCGGGCCTCGGGCACGGCTTCCACCAGCAGGTCGTAGGCGAAGTTCGGGGCCGCGGTGAGCGTCTTCGGGTACGCCGCCATCATCGTCAGCCAGCGGACCGGGCGGCGGACGAACTCCAGCGGCGCCAGGAACACCGAGCGCCCGCCGCTGTGCACCGGCCCGCAGACCAGCTGGATCAGCCCCATGTCGTGGAAGAACGGGATCCAGCCGACGCAGGTGACCGCGGAATCGACGGCATAGGCGGCGCACACCTGCCAGCAGGCGGCAGCGAGCGCGCGGTGGCTGATCACCACTCCGGCCGGCGACCGGGTGGTGCCGGAGGTGTACTGCAGGTAGGCCGGGTCCTCGGGGCGGACCGCGGCCGGCGGGAACTCGGCGACCTCGGGCAGGGTGTCCACCGCGACGACGGCCCGCGGCCGCGGCACGCCGTCCAGCTCCCGGACCTTCGCCAGCAGCGGCTCGGTGGTCAGCCAGACGGCGGCGGCGCAGTCGTTCAGCGCACCGGCGAGCCGCTCGCGCTGCGCGCGCAGGTCCGGCGCCGACAGCGGGACGGCCACGGCACCGGCGTAGAGCGCGCCGAAGAACGCGACGACGTACGACAGGTCCTGCCGCGCGATGATCGCGACCCGCTCGCCGGGTTTCACCCGTTCGCGCAGGTCCGCGGCGACGGCGCGGACCCGCGCCAGCAGCTCGGCCCAGGTCAGGGTGCGCTCGGCGAGTTCGGCCCCGCCGGAGCAGTCGAGGTGGGTGTAGGCCGGGCGCGGGTCGGCGGCGCGGCCGGCCAGCCGGAACGTCAGCGGGGTCGCCAGCACGTCTTCGGGAACCTCGTCCGGCACCACGGCATCATACGGAGGTGGACGACTTCCTCGTACTGGACGCGCGCGCGGACCGGGCCGCCGTGCTCCGCGACCCGCGGCTGAGCTCCAGCCCGGACACGTCGGTCCCCGCGAACCTGCTATTCATGGACGGCGCGGAGCACCGGCGGCTGCGGGAGGTCGTCAAGGAGGTCATCGGGCTCGTCGAGCCGCTGCCCGCCGAGGTCGGGGCGGGCATCGAAGAGATCGTGGGCGGGCTGGCGGACCGGGCCGAGTTCGACCTGGTGGCCGACTTCGGCCGGCCGGTGGCCGCGCTGGTCGCCGCCGCGGTGCTGGGCGCGGGGCCGTTCGACGACCGGTTCCTCACGGCGCTGTCGGAGACCACGGCCAACCTGAACGTGTGGTCGGGCCAGGCGTCGCCCGCCGGCGACGTCGCGGCGCTGCGCGTGGCGATGTTCTTCCTCAAGGCCCCGGACACCGGCCGCGGCGGGCTGGCCCTGCTGCGCCGCGCGCACGCGGAGGGGCGGATCAGCGAAGACGAGCTGATGGTGACGCCGGTGATGCTCGCGCACGCGGCGTACGAGAACTCGATGAACTTCCTCGCCCTGGCCGGGCTGGGCCTCGTGACGACCCCGCGGGACGACCTCGGCGCGGCCGGAGTGCGGAACCTCGTCCAGGAGATCGCCCCCACCCGGTACGCGGCCCGGCGGGCGGCGGCCGCCTGCGAGGTCGCGGGCCGGTCGCTGGCCGCGGGCGAGAAAGTGGCTGTCCCGCTGGGTGACGGCCTGGCGTTCGGCCTCGGCCGGCACGCCTGCCCGGGCGCGCGGGTGGCGGTGGCGGAGGGCGAGATCGCCCTCCGCGCCCTCGCTCGGATCCTCACGCCGGACCACGTCGTCACCGGAGTCGGGTGGAAAACCCACCCGGTGTTCCACGGCCTGGCCTCGGCGCGCGTGGTCGTGCGCGGCAAGGCGGGTTGACCCGCGCCTCGCCGCTCACGAGCGGCTCAGGAAACGGCCGAGACCACGCCGGCCAAGCGGTCGGCCGCCGCCTGGGCCGTCGACTGCGCCGGCGCCTCGACCATCACCCGGACGAGCTGCTCGGTGCCCGACGGGCGCAGCAGCACGCGGCCTTCCTCACCCAGCTCGGCCTCGACCTCGCCGACGGCGTCCCGGACCTCGGCGGAGCCGGCGACGGCGGCCTTGTCGGCGACCGGGACGTTGACCAGCACCTGCGGCAGCCGGTTCATCACCGCGGCCAGGTCGGCCAGGGACTTGCCCGTTTCGGCCATCCGGCTCATCAGGCGCAACGCCGTCAGCAAACCGTCGCCGGTGGTCGCGTGGGCCGGGAGCACGACGTGGCCGGACTGCTCGCCGCCGAGGGCGAACCCGCCGGCGCGCAGCTCCTCCAGGACGTACCGGTCGCCCACCGCGGCCGTGACGACCGTGATGCCGTGCGCCTTCATCGCCAGGTGCAGGCCGAGGTTGCTCATCACGGTCGCGACCAGCGTGTCCTTGGTCAGCTCGCCGGCCTCGGCCAGCGCGAGCGCCAGGACGGCCATGATCTGGTCGCCGTCCACCAGCTCGCCGGCGGAGTCGACGGCCACGCAGCGGTCGGCGTCGCCGTCGTGCGCGATGCCCAGGTCGGCGCCGTGCTCGACGACGGCCTTGCGCAGCTTCTCCGGGTGGTTCGAGCCGCAGTGCTCGTTGATGTTGATGCCGTCCGGCTCGGCGAACAGCGCGACGACCTCGGCGCCCGCCCGGCGGTAGATCTCGGGCGCGGCGGCCGACGACGCCCCGTTCGCGCAGTCGACGACCACCTTGAGCCCGGCCAGCGGGTGCGGCGTGGCGTCGAGCAGATGGGCGGCGTAGCGGTCGAGGGCGTCCTCGACATCGGTGACGCGGCCCACACCGGCGCCGGTCGGGCGGACCTTGCCGTCCGCGAGGCCCGCCTCGATCTCGTCTTCGATGCCGTCGGGGAGCTTGTGCCCGCCCGCGGCGAAGAGCTTGATGCCGTTGTCGGGCATCGGGTTGTGCGACGCGGAGATCATCACGCCGAGATCGGCCTCGAGCGAACCGACCAGGTAGGCGACGGCGGGCGTCGGCAGCACGCCGACGCGCAGGACGTCGGCCCCCGCGGAGGTGAGGCCCGCGACGACCGCGGCTTCGAGCATCTCGCCGCTGGCGCGCGGGTCCCGGCCGACGACGGCGACCGGCCGGTGCGAGCGGTCGTGCGCGGCCAGCACGCGGGCGGCACTGGCCGCCAGCGCCAGTGCCAGCTCCGGCGTCAGCTCGGCGTTGGCCAGGCCACGTACCCCGTCGGTACCGAACAGGCGTGCCATCGATCGACCTCCCTTGTGGAATGACCACGACAACCTAGCGACGTGGGCGGAGCGCGTTCCCCCACCCCCGAGTGTCGCTCCGGACCGCGGAGGCGAAACACCCCGGGAATCGCCGGGTCTGGAAAACGCCGGAGCGCCCATCCGATGGACGGATGGGCGCTCCGGTGGGTTGCGCCAGGGGCGCGATCAGCGCTTGCTGTACTGCGGGGCCTTGCGGGCCTTCTTGAGGCCGTACTTCTTCCGCTCCGTGGCGCGGGCGTCACGGGTCAGGAAGCCGGCCTTCTTGAGGGCCGGGCGGTCGTCGGCGTCGACCTCGACGAGCGCGCGGGCGATCGCCAGGCGCAGCGCGCCGGCCTGACCGGAGACGCCGCCGCCCTTGAGGTTGGCGAAGATGTCGAACGAGTCCGGCTTCTCGACCGTGACCAGCGGCTCGCGGATGAGCTGCTGGTGCACCTTGTTCGGGAAGTACTCCTCGAGGGTGCGGCCGTTGAGCTTGAACTCACCGGTGCCCGGGACGACCCGCACGCGGACGACGGCTTCCTTGCGGCGGCCGACGGTCTGGGCGTTGCCGCCGGCGGCACGCGACGGACGCGGCGCGGCAGGGGTTTCGCTGGTCGCGACGGCGCCGGTCTCGGTCGCCTCGGACACTTCAGCGGCCTCGACGACCTCGGGGGTCTCGGTCTCGGTGCTGGTCACAGACTGTTCCTCACTCACTGCGCGACCTGCGCGATCTTGGTGATCTCGCGCGCCTGCGGCTGCTGCGCGGCGTGCGGGTGCTGCGGGCCGGCGTACACCTTCAGCTTCTTCGCCTGGGCGCGGCCGAGCTTGTTCTTCGGCAGCATGCCCTTGACGACCTTCTCGACAAGGTGCTCGGGCTTGGTGTCCAGCAGCTCGCCGAACGAGCGCTTCCGCAGACCGCCCGGGTAACCGCTGTGCCGGTAGGCGAACTTCTGCTCGCGCTTGTTACCGGTGAGCGCGACCTTCTCGGCGTTGACGATGATGACGAAGTCACCGGTGTCCACGTGCGGGGCGTAGGTCGGCTTGTGCTTGCCGCGCAGCAGCGTGGCGACCTCGGTCGCCAGCCGTCCGAGCACGACATCCTCGGCGTCGATCACGTGCCAGGCACGAGTGACGTCGCCGGGCTTGGGGCTGTACGTGGGCAAGGGTCTACCTCGTCGTCAACATTGCGTGTGGGTTCTGTGCGGGCCTAGCGCTTACGCGCCGCAGCGCACAACGACATATGAAGATACCCCCACGGTCACCGCACCCGCGCATGGGGGGTGGTGGAAGCGCCCATATTAGGCTCCAGGCGGCCCGGGCGCAGCCGGGACCCTACCGGATTTCCCCGCCGAACCGCCTGCACGCGCCACCGCGACACGCGAGGATGGGGCCATCCGGACGGCACCAGTCGAGCAGGGGACGGCATGAGGAAACGACCGACGGCGATCTTCGTCCTGGGCGCCCTGCTGGCCCTGGCCAGCGCCTGCGGCACGGCGAAGGCGGGCACCGCCCTGCCGAAGGGCGACGACGCCGCGGACTACGTCGGCGCCAAGTTCGAGCAGGTCATCGGCAAGCTGTCGGACGCCATCACCGACTCGCGCGACGTCACCAACTCACTCGACGCCTACTTCAGGTTCGACGACAAGTGGGTGCACAGCACGGTGACGTCGGCGCGCACCGGCAGCCCGGAGAGCCGGGCGGTGCGGCACCGCTCGCAGAAGAACCCGGACGAGATCATCGACACGTACACGCCGGCGGACGGCACGGTCGAGTACACCTACCTCGGCCCGATGTACGTGCAGAAGGGCGTCTCGCCGACGGCGTGGGTGTCGATGCCGAAGCCGGAGGGCGGGCTGGTCGTGCCCTGCGCCTGGGGCGGGGTGCTGACGCCGTGCCGGATGGCGGACTCCACGCTCGACGCCTACAAGGCCGACAAGCGCGCCGTCCGCGGGGCGAAGAGCCTCGGTGACGGCAAGACGGCGCTGACGGTGAACGTGCCGTTCGGGATCTTCGTCGAGAACAAGGTCGAGATCCTGCCGCCGAGCATCACCGGTCAGGTCGGGCCGGAGCTGAAGAAGGCCGCGGTCCCGGCCACGATCACGCTGAACCCGGACGGCAGCCTCGTGTCCTTCGTGATGGAGGCGAAGTTCGCCGGCGACGGCCACCAGCTGGAGCTGAAGTACGAGTTCCGGTTCACCGGCAAGGCGAGCCTGCAGGACATGCCGAAGCTGCCGGAAGCGAGCCAGATCACGGTGCTGCCGGACCGGGCGGCGATGGACGAGTTCTACCGGCGGCTCGGCGAAGCGCAGGGCAGCTGAGGCGTGACCACGACCCGAGGTGATCTCCGATGACACAGCCGCCAAAGCCGCCACAGCCGCCACAACCGTCGCAGCCGTCCCAGCCGTCCGATCCGCGGCAGCCGCAGTGGTGGCAGCCGCCGGCTCCCGGCGCCGCACCACAGCCCGGCGCACCACAGCCCGCCGCGCCACAGCCCGCAGTACCGCAGCCCGGTGCGTGGCAGCCCGAGCAGCAGGCGACCGGCCCGCACGCCGGGCAGTGGCAGCAGCACGCCGACCCGGGCACCGGCTCCTACACCGGGGCGTGGCACCCGGGACAGCCGTCGGGCTCGTTTTCCGGGCCGTGGCAGCCGGGCGGGCCGAGCGGGCCGTGGCAGCCGCCGTCCCAGCCGACGCCGCAGCAGCAGCCGCCGACCCCGACCTCGACCCCGCAGCCGCCGGCGCCGGGCCACGGGCAGCCGCAGTACGGCGGCGGGTTCCAGCCGGGGCAGTACGGCGGCCTGGGCGCGTTCCCGGCCGAGCCGGCGAAGAAGCCGAAGTCGAAGAAGCCGGCGCTGATCGCCGTTGGCGCGGTCCTGGTGCTCGCGCTCGGCGGCGGCGCGGCGTGGCTGCTGGGGGCGTTCCGCGGGGACGTGCTCGAGCAACAGTCCCTTGAGGACGGTGTGGTCAAGGTCCTCAACGAGAACTACGGCGAGCCGGACGTGAAGAACGCGCAGTGCCCGGCGAACGAAGCCGCGCAGAACGGCACGACGTTCGACTGCACGGTGACCATCGGCGGGCAGCAGAAGAAGGTGACCGTGCGGGTGCTCAACGACCGGCCGGAGTACGAAGTCGGCGCGCCGCACTGAGTTCACCGCCGGTACGCCGCGCGTTCTCCGCGCCTTGGCGGCCGGTTCCCTTACCGCGCACCGCGCTTACGGTTTTCGGTGCAGCACAAAGGAAAACGGCGGGCTCCGCACCGGAGTGCGGGCCCGCCGTGGTTTCCGGGACTACCGGCTCAGAACAGGCCTTCGACGGCGCTGTCCGTGGACTGGTAGCCGTCGGCGATCTGCGGCAGGGCGGCGGCGATCTGCGCCAGAACCTGCTTCAGGTCCTCGAACTTCTGGTCCCAGGTGCGCTGCGCCGCGTCGTACTGCTCCTTCGCGGAACCGGTCCAGGTGGTGACCAGCGGCTTGAGGTCGTCCTTGAGCCGGTCGAACGCGGTCTGCAGCTCGGTACCGGTCTGCGTGCAGTCGTCCGCGGCCGCGCGGATCGTGGCGTAATTGACGAGAATGCCGGGTGCATCGGGCATGATGAGCTCCTTTTTTGCGGAGGAAGTTCAGGTGGGTGGCGAAAAGATCAGGGTGGCGCTCAGCCGAGCTGGTCGAAGCCCTTGTTGACGGCGCTGAGGATCTCCTGCTGCTGCTGCTCGGAACGCTCGTACTTGGAGCCGGCCTCCTTGAGGAGCTCACCGATGCGCTGCAGGGCCTGCGCCATGCCGCGGGCGTCGTCGTCGAACCGCAGCATCACGTGGTCGAAGGCCTTCTTGGCCTCACCCTGCCAGCCGGCCCGGGTGGCCTCGATGCGGTCGCGCAGCGTCGCCAGGTTCTGGTCCATCTGCGCACGAACCTCGGTCACCTTGCCCTCGGCGTCGGTGAACTGGGCAACTGTCCCTGCAAATCCAGGCCCGCTCATACCGGGACCCCCTTCTCAAGTGTGATGGTTGGCCGTAACCAAGCTTCTTCGTTCGTACGGCCCTACGACGCAGACACTGCCATGTCCGGTTCCCCCTTGTCGTGGTTCTTCCGGAAGTAGTTGCTTGCGTTAACGCCCGCGCCGGGAACCGGTCGCCGCCGGTATCCGCAGAACGCTCCGCACCGGTGCGGCAGCAGCCGGAAACACGTTCCCCACCAGCGGAATTAGCACGCGCACAGCGACCATCCGCCGAGTTTCAGCGGTCGCGCTGCATGATTCGCATCTGGGAAAAGTCTTCGTCGTCCTCACCCGATCGAGGGGATCGCGCGGAAGATTGCGAACGCGAAGTAACCGGATCGGGAACGGCGGGAACCGCGAGCCCGCGGGCGCGGCGGAATCGTTCGGCGGCCGCGCGCAGCGTGCCCGGCGTCGGATCGCCGGACTTCGCCCCGCGCCCGCTCTGCTTCAGCAGTTCGGCGTTCTCGCTGTGCCGGCGGCGGCTGCGCGCGAGCGCGTTCCCGGCCACGCGCCGGGAATGCGTCACCGCGTCCTGCCCGAGCCGCCGGAAGGACGCCGCGGCGCTTTCGAATTCTCCGGACGGCACCGCGTGCCCGCCTCTCAGTTGAGGATTTCGACGGTGCGCACGGCCTGCACGCACGCGGCACCGACCCGGTCCCGCAGCGGCGCCGTGGCGTACTGGCAGCCGATGTGGACCCGGATCCGGCCCTTCGCGACCACGTACCAATCGACCTGGAGATCGGGCCGGTCCGGCTTGCTCTCGTGGTAGCCGATCACCGTCTTGCCGGCGTAGGACAGGCCCGGGTTGAACGCGCTGTAGCGCTCGGGCTCCTGGTCCGCGCTGCGCTTCAGCTGGTCGGTGAGCTTCTGCGGGTCGGCGGTCGCGTCGTAGTCCATGACGTACTCCTGGGCGACCACGAGGTCGTTGCCGTCGCGCGACTCCTGCGGGTGGATCACGACCTGCTTGTCGGCCACCCGGTCGTCGGTCTGCACCCAGTCGTCCGGGGCGACGAACTTGAAGTCGTACTGCGACAGCGTCCGGCCGGTCTCGACCTGGTTCCCGGAGTTGCGGAACACGAAGAACCCGCCGACGACGAGCGCGGCCACGACGACCACCGCCACCGCGAGCACGCCCCACAGCCTGCGGCGGTCCTTCCCGGCCGGCTCGGGCGCGGGCCGGGCGCCGGCGAGCGGGCCCGGCGGGTTCGGCGGCTTCGGCCGGGCGGGCTGCCCGGCGGGCGGTGTCCAGGGTCGGGCCACCGGCTGGCCGGACGGCGGCGACGGCGGGGGCACCGGCCGGTTCCCGTACCCGCCCGGCGGTGGCGGGGTGCGCGGCGGGGACGGGCGCGGGGCGACGTCGCCGGGGCGGACGACCTCCGTGCGCTGCGCCGCCGGGCCGGTGGCGCCGCCCGGGGTGGCGGCCAGCCGGGCCATCGCTTCGCCGGGCAGCGCGCCGGTGCGGTCCGGGTCCACCAGCACCGCCCGCAGCGCGCCGCGCGCGACGACCGTCTCGGGCTGGTCGAGGCTCGTCGGCACGACGCCGGTGCGTTCGTGCACCAGCCGCGAAATCATCGGGATCCGGCTCGACCCGCCCACCAGGAAGATCGCCGTGAGCTGCTTCGGGCGCAGGCCGGCGTCGCCGATCGCGGCGACCGTCAGCTCGACGGCCCGGCCCAGCGGCGCCGCGATCAGCCGTTCGAGGTCTTCGCGGGTCACGTGCGCGTCGGCGAACGGCGGTGGCATCGGCACGTCGGTGTAGGCGTGCCGCGACAGCGTCTCCTTCGCGCCCCGCACGTCCTGGCGCAGCACGCGCCGCCTCCGCCGGTCGGTCAGCTCACGGCCTTCGACCAGCTCGCGCCAGGCGGCCGGATCGGCCGCGGACACCAGGGATCCGATGTGCTCGAGCAGCGCCTGGTCGATGTCCGCGCCGCCGAACCCGGGGTCGCCCCGGGTGGCCAGCACCTGGAACCCGCCGCGCTGCGGACGGCCGGCCCGGTCCCGCGCGGTGTCCGGCGGCAGCCGCCGCACCACGCTGACGTCGACCGTGCCGCCGCCGAGGTCCAGCACCGCGAGCGCGTCGCCGGGGCGGCCGCTGAACTCGACCGTGCGGTCGTTCGTCACGTCCTGCGGCGCGAAGGTCGCCGCGTGGTAGACCGCCGCCGCGACCGGCTCGGGCACCAGCGCGACCTCGCGCGCCAGCCCGCCCGCGGCCTGCCGCAGCAGCCGGGTGCGGATCGCGCCCCAGTCCGCGGGGTGGGTCAGCACCAGCAGGTCGACCTCGGCGTCGCCGGCCAGCCGGCGGGCTTCGGCCACCGCGCGGCCCAGCACGGCGTGCACGACGTCGGTGACCCGCAGGACCTTCTCACCCAGCAGCAGCTCGCCCTCGTCGATCCGCCGCTTCGGGTTCGGCTCGTACCGCGACGGGTCGACGGCCGCCTGCCGCTCGGCCTCCTGGCCGACGAACAGCGTGCCGTCCGCCGCCGCGTACACCGCCGAGGACATCAGCGGCTGGCCGTCGATCACCACGACCTGCGGCTCGCGCCCGTTCACCGAGGCGACGACGCAGGTGCTCGACGTCCCGAAGTCCACCGCAACCCGGACCGTCACCAGCAGCTCCCGCACATTTCGTCGCGCTCCCCCGCGCCCCGCCGGCGGGACGCCTCCACGGGGAGGAACCTACCTCCCGGTGCGGAACGCCCCGCCGTCGTGCTCAGTCCGGCTGGATCCACGACACCTGGATGAGCTGCTTGCCGTACTTGCGGGTGAGCATGTTGCCCCGGCCCGGCGGCATCGCGGACGGCTTGATGTTGCCGACCAGCGCGCCCTCGTCGCGGGAACCGTTCATCACCATGCCCGGGGCCGCGATCTCCTTGAGCTTGCCGATGATCGGGTCGTACATCGCCTTCGACGCACCACCGGTGCGCCGCACGACCACCAGGTGCAGGCCGACGTCCTTGGCCTGGGGCAGGAAGTCGGAGATCTTCCGCAGCGGGTTGTTCGTCGACGTGGCGACCAGGTCGTAGTCGTCGACGAGGATGAACAGCTCCGGCCCCTTCCACCAGGACCGCGTCTTCAGCTGCTCCTGCGTGACGTCGGGGCCGGGCAGGCGCCGCGTCATCGAGTTGAAGACGTCGTTGATCATGCTCTCCAGCTGCGCCGCCGACACCGCGTACCCGAGCAGCGAGTCGCCCTGGATGAACCCGAGCATCGTGCGCCGGTAGTCGACCAGCAGGATCAGGCCTTCCTTGGCGGTGTAGCGCTCGGAGATACCCCGGGCGATCTGCCGCAGCAGGTTGGTCTTGCCCGACTCGCCGTCCGCGAACGCGTAGAAGTGCGGCTCGGCGTTGAAGTCCAGGTAGACCGGCTGCAGGTCCTCTTCGTTGACGCCGATCGGGATGAGCTTGGAGTCCCGGGCGGAGTCGAGCTTGAGCACCTCTTCGTAGGTGATCAGCTCCGGCAGCAGGCGGACCTGCGGCGCGACGCGGCCGCGCCAGGCGCCCTTGATCTTCGCCACCGCGTCGGCCACGCCGGCCGCGATCGTCTCCGGGTCACTCGAGCCGTCGATCCGCGGGAGGCCGCCCAGCATGTGCAGCTTGTCGCGGGTGAGGCCGCGGCCCGGCCGCCCGGCCGGGATGTTGACCGCGATGCGCCGGTCGATGTCCGACTCGGTCGGGTCACCGAGGCGCAGCTCGAACCGGGTGCCGAGCATGTCCTTGATCGCCGGGCGGATGTCGGCCCACCGGTTGGCGGCGATGATCACGTGCACGCCGTAGGACAGACCCTGCGTGGCGAGCCGGGTGATCGTGCCTTCGAGCTCCTCGAAGTCGTCGCGCAGGGCCCGCCAGTTGTCCACGATCAGGAACGCGTCGCCGAACGGGTCCTGCTCGGGGCGGATCTCGCCGCGGCGCTTGCGGTTGCGGAACTCGGTCATCGAGTCGATGCCCATCGCCCCGAACCGGCCTTCCCGCTCGGTGAGCAGGGTGGTCAGCTCGGCCACGATCCGCCGCGCCTTGTCCGGCTCGCGCCGGGCCACCGCGACCCCGCCCACGTGCGGCAGGTCGGCCAGCCCCGCCAGGGTGCCGCCACCGAGGTCGAGGCAGTAGAACTGCGCCTCTTCGGGAGTGTGCGTCAGCGCCATCGACATGATGAGCGTCCGGAGCATCGTCGACTTGCCCGTCTGCGGGCCGCCGACGATGACGCCGTGCCCCGCCGCACCGGAGAAGTCCGCCCACAGCGGGTCACGCCGCTGCTCGTACGGCCGGTCGATGATGCCCAGCGGCACCTGCAGCCGCCCGTTGCCGAAGAAGCCGACCGGGGACAGGCCGCGGTCGTCGGTCGGGTTCAGGTTCGGCAGCAGCGTGTCGAGGGAGTTCGGGTCCTTCAGCGGCGGCAGCCACACCTCGTGCGCCGGCGGGCCCTGGCCCACCAGGCGCGAAACGATGACGTCGAGCTCGCTGGGTTCGACCGCCTCTTCGGGCTGCCGCTGCTCTTCCTTCGGCGCCGCCTCGATGATCTGCGGCTCCGGCTCCTTCGGCAGTTCGACGAAGTCCGGGACGAACAGCTGCGGCCGCTTGTCCGCGCGGACCACGGTCGCCGCCGGGCCCGCCGCCTTGAGGCCGGCCGGCCGGTACGGGCCCGAGACGTAGGCCGCCTTGAACCGCACCAGCGTCGAGGTGTCGTACTTGAGGTACCCGCCACCGGGGACCGACGGCAGCTCGAAGGCGTCCGGGACGCCGATCGCCGCGCGGGATTCCGCGGCCGAGAAGGTCTTGAGGCCGATCCGGTACGACAGGTGCGAGTCGAGGCCGCGCAGCTTGCCTTCCTCGAGCCGCTGCGAGGCCAGCAGCATGTGCATCTGCAGCGACCGGCCCAGCCGGCCGATGGCGACGAACAGGTCGATGAAGTCCGGCTTCGCGCTCAGCAGTTCGGAAAACTCGTCACAGACGATGAACAGTGCCGGCAACGGGTCGAGGTCCGCGCCGTTTTCGCGCGCCTTCTCGTATTCCCAGACGTTCTTGAAGTTGCCGCCGTTCTTCAGCGCTTCCTGGCGCCGGTTCATTTCGCCGGCCAGCGCGTCCTTCATGCGGTCGACCAGCGTGACCTCGTCCGCGAGGTTCGTGATCACCGCCGACACGTGCGGGGCCTTGTCCAGGCCCAGGAACGTCGCGCCACCCTTGAAGTCGACGAGGACGAAGTTGAGCGTGGACGAGGAGTGCGTGGCCAGCAGGCCCAGCACCAGCGTGCGGAGGAACTCCGACTTGCCGGAACCGGTGGCGCCGATGCAGAGGCCGTGCGGGCCCATGCCTTCGGCGGCGGCTTCCTTGATGTCCAGCTCGACCGGCTGCCCGTACTCGCCGACGCCGAACGGGACGCGGTAGCGGTCGCGGATCGGCCGCGGCCGCCACGCCTGCTGGACGTCGAAGGTCATCGGGTCGCCGGGGATGCCGAGCAGCTCCAGCAGCGACGGGTTGGACAGCAGCGGCTCTTCGTCGCCGACGTCCTGGCCGGCGGCCCCGCCGACGCGGTACGGCGAGATGAGCCGGGCCAGCGACTCGGTCTCGACCAGGCTGAGGGTGTCCGGGCGGCCGAACCACTCGACGCCGCCGGCGCTGCGCGCGCCCAGCCGCTCGGCCTCGACGACGAGCCGGAGGCCGCGGCGGGCGGCGAGGTTGCCGAGGGAGTCGGACAGGTCGATCAGCGTGACGCCGACCAGGCCCTCCTCGAGGACGATCTGCTCTTCGCGGGTGACCTCGGCGTCGTCGATGATGATGACGACGTGCGGCTGGTCCGGCGCGGGCGTGGCGTTGCGGGAGAAGCGCTGGCGGTCACGGAGTTCTTCGTCGAGCCAGTCTTCGATCTGGGCCAGCGAACCGGCCATCATGCGGAGCTGGCCGATGCCGTCCGACAGCGTGGGGTGCTGGGCGTGCGGCAGCCACTTCGCCCACTCCCACTCCTCCTTCGCGCGGCCCGCGGTCGCCACCGCGATCAGCACGTCGTCCGGGCTGTGGAAGGTGACGAGCTGGGCGAGCATCGCGCGGGTGAGGCCGCGGGTCAGCGCGCGGTCGCCCTGCATGCTGACCGCGGCGAACCCGCGGAGGGTGATCTGGGTCGGCAGGTCCGGCACGATCGAGTGCGCGCGCACGAACCGGCGCAGCGCGAGGGTGGCGATCGGCTCCAGCTCGTCGACCGGCCCGGTCTGCGGCGGGACCAGCCGCGTCGCGAGGCGGTGCGAGCTGCGCCCGACGCGCAGGTGCAGGAAGTCCTGGTCGTTCTGGCGGCGTTCCCACATCCGGCGGCTGGCGGCCAGCGACCAGAGGGACTGGGGGTCGGGGTGCACCCATTCCAGGGCGGCGCGCTGGTCGACCATGGCCTCGCGGGCGCGATCGCGCATCTGGCCCAGGTAACGCAGGTAGTCCTTGCGGTCTTCGTCCATCTCGGCGCGCTTGGCGCCGCCGCCCTTGCCGCCGCCGCCGGCCATCATCCCGAGCGTCCCGACGACCATCATGCCGCCCATGGCCATCATCATCGGGTTCCGGTTGCTGGCCTGGAACATGAAGACCATCATCCCGAGCGAGGCGACGATCATGACGACCGGAAGCGCCTTCATGACGATGTTGCCGGGGATGACGCGGGGCACCTCGGGTGGCGGCTCCAGGTGCACCTCGCCGCCCGGCGGCCGCGGTGCCGCCAGCCGCGGCGACTTCTTGAACTGCAGCGTGCTCATCGAAGGACCCCTCTTCAAACTCGACGATGGCGGCCACCGCAAGGTGTGCGGACAACCTATCGAACGCCCCGTGGGAATTTCGCCGGATGCTCGGAAACCCCTCGTGAACGCGCGTTTGCCCTCGTCGTCCGAGTGTACGGCCCGGCACCGGCAGTAATGCCGCGTTCGTCGCGCCGAGCTGGAATGCCGGTGAATTTCGGACGTTCGGTGATGGCCGCGGCGGGGTTCGGTATAAGTTCCTGCGGGAGCAGCATCGACCGAGCGGGGGCAGTGCAGTGGCCACGGGCACGACAGTTTTCAGCAGGGTGACGGTCGTCGCGCCGTCCACCCGGATCGACGTCGCGCTGCCCGCGGACGTCGCGGTGGCCGATCTGCTGCCGATGCTGCTGGACATGGCCAAGGAGACCTCGCCCGACGGCGGGGCCCGCCACGGCGGCTGGGCGCTCGCGAAGCTCGGGGACGCTCCCCTCGACCCGAGCCGCACCCTGGCCTCGCTCGGCGTGGTCGACGGCGAACTCCTCCAGCTGCGCAAGCGCAACGAGAACCCGCCGCCGCCGCTGTACGACGACGTCGTCGACGCCATCGCCGAATCCTCCCCCGACAGCTTCCGCCCGTGGACCAAGGAGACGGCGAACCGCTTCGGGCACGTCGCCGGCGGGCTGGCGCTGTTCGCCGCCGCCGTCGCGCTGTTCATGAGCGGCTCCTTCTACGGCGGCAGCGCGCTCGGGGCCGCCATCGCCGGCGGCATCGGGGCCATCGCGTGCGTCGCGGTCGGCGCGACGCTCGCGAAGGCCTACCAGGCCGAGGCCACCGGCGTCCTGATCGCCGCGGCCGGGGGCCTGCCCCTGGCGTTCGTCAGCGGGTTCTACATCGTGCCGGGGCTGTCCCTGCGGGCGAACCTGCTCCTCGGCGCGGTACTGGTGATCATCGTCGCGTCCGTCTGCATCATGGTCATCGGCGCCGGCATCACGACGTTCATCGCCGCCGCCACCGCGGGCACCTTCGGTGCACTGGCCTTCCTCTTCGGCACGCTCGTCGCGCACCCGGCGCCCGGCATCGCCGCGGGCACGGTCGCGGTCGCCCTCGCCTGCATCTCGATCCTGCCCCGCGCCACCATCTGGCTCGCGAAGCTGCCGCTGCCGCACGTCCCGAGCAACGCCGAAGAACTCAAGGAAGACTCCGGTTTCCCGGACTACCGGGCGATCGAGCGCCGCACCGCCGTCGCGCACAACTACATGACCGGCCTGATGGTCGGCTGCGGGGCCACGGTCGCGGTGTCCGCGATCATCGCCGCCACCGCGCCCGGTGCGTTCGGGATCATCCTGGGTGTCGTCGCGACGCTCGTCCTGCTCCTGCGCGCCCGCGCGTACGCCAACGGCAGCCAGGCGATCGCCCTGCTCACCACCGGCCTGGTCTCGGCCACCGGCATCGCCGTCGGCTGGCTGGTCACGGCGAGCGCCCAGAACCGCCTGCTCTACATCTTCGGCGCGCTGATCCTGCTCGCCGCGGGCGCGCTGGTGGTCGGCGTGATCTTCCCGAACCAGCGGTTCTCGCCGCCGCTGCGGCGCACGGTGGAGATCATCGAAGCGATCTGCATCGCCTCCGTGCTCCCGCTCGCCCTGGGTGTGATGGACCTCTACACCACCCTGCGGCACCTGAACTTCAAGTGACCGGATCGGGTGAATCTCGGATGTCAGCAGGACGCCCCTTCGGCCCGGTCCGGCGCGCCACGACGGCCCTGTTCGCCGGCACGATCGGCGTCCTGGCCTCGGTCGCCGTCGCGGCACCCGGGCAGGCCCAGACCGCGCCGGCGGACGGCTACTTCGCGACCCCGCCGCCGGTGGACATGGGCAAGCTCATCCCGGACGCCCGGCAGCCGGACAAGAGATACAAGCAGTCGAAGGGCTGCGTCCAGCGCAGCACGCTCGGCCAGAACATCGTGCTGAAGAACCGGCCGTGGGGCCAGGACTACCTGCAGATCTCGAAGGCGCAGGAGATCGTCAAGGCGGCCACCGGGAGCGCCGGCGGCAACGTCCGGGTCGCCGTCGTCGACACCGGCGTGACCCCGCACCCGTGGTTCCAGAACCGGGTCAAGTCCGGCGGCGACTACGTCGCGAAGCCGAACGGCGGCAAGCCCGACGGCCTCGAGGACTGCGACGGCCACGGCACCGAGGTCGCCGGCATCATCGCGGGCAAGCCGGACAACCCGGAGGTCGGGTTCGTCGGCGTCGCCCCGGACGCCACGATCGTCTCCTACCGCCAGCTGAGCGAGAACTACGAGCCCGACACGTCGACCTCGACCCCGCCCACCGGCACGTCGAGCGGGACGCCGTCGTCGAGCACCAACCCGCCCGCCGGTTCCGAGTCCGCGGCGCCGCCGAGCACCGAGGGCGGCGGTGGCGGCTCCGGGGAAGGCGACCGGACCTCGCCCGGGCAGTCGAACGGCGGGCGCCAGCTGGAAAAGGCCGGCACGGCGGGCACGCTGAAGACGCTGGCCGAGATCATCCACGGCATCGCCGAGCGGAAGGAGGCCGACATCATCAACATGTCGGTCGACAACTGCCGCCCGGCGACGGGCTCGATCACCGAAGGCGAGCAGCAGGTCCAGGCCGCCGTGCGGTTCGCGGCGCAGGCGGGCATCGTGATCGTCGCCGCCGCGGGCAACGCGACGGACACCTGCCCCCAGAACGACCAGCCGGACGCCCGGAAGCCGAAGACGATCGTGACGCCGCCGTGGTTCGCCGACGACGTGCTGTCGGTCGGGGCGATCGACGAGTTCGGCAGCGTGGCTTCGTTCAGCGTGCACGGCCCGTGGGTCGGTGTCGCGGCGCCGGGGACGCAGATCATCTCGCTCGACCCCGCGGAAGGCTCCGACAGCCTGGCGAACCTGACGTTCGAGAACGGCGACAAGGCCAGCCCGATCCAGGGCACGAGCTTCGCGGCGCCGTACGTGGCGGGCCTCGCGGCCTTGGTCAAGGCCAAGTTCCCGAACCTGGACGCGAAGGGCATCATCAACCGCATCAAGGAGACGGCCCAGCACCCGGCGGCCCCGGGTGGCCGCGACAACTTCGTCGGCTACGGGGTCATCGACCCGGTGGCCGCGCTGACCCAGAGCCTCCCGTCCGAGGTGGGCAACCAGGCCCCGATCCCGCCCCCGCAGGCGGCCCAGCTCCCGCCGGCGAACGACAACAACACGACCCCGATGATCGTGGCACTGGCCGGAACGGCCGGCGGCCTGGTGGCCCTGCTGATCACGCTGTTCGTGATGCGCACGATCCGCCGCAACCGCCCGGCCGACCCCGGCCCCGCCCGCCGCTGACCCGCTGCGCCCGTGCGGGAACGGGCATCACCCGTGATCGGACGGGCATCACCCGTGATTAGAGGGTCATCACCCGTGATTAGCGGGGCATCACCCGTGATCGGACGGGCATCACCCGTGATTAGAGGGTCATCACTCGTGATTGGGCGGGCATCACCCGTGATGCCCCTCTGGACACGCGTGATGTCCCTGGGGTCACTTCGCCGGGGGTTTCTTCGGCGGTGGGGTTTCGTCCTCGCCGATCACCGGTGGGGCGACCAGGCCCGGCTCGCCCAGCAGCTCCGACGGCTTCGTCGCCGGGCGGGTCTTCGACTGGCGGCGGCCGCCGCCCCCTCCGCCGAACGCGCCGAAGCCCATCATCGGCATCATCGGGACGCCGCCCGACGCGCTCTGGTGGTCGTCGGCGGGCGGGGGCGGGGCGGGCGCGTCGGCGGGCTTGGCGTCGTCCGGGGAGGCGGCACCCGTGTGCTTCGGCTCGGCGGCCGAAGACGGCGTCATGACCTCCTCGGAATCCCCTTCGTTCAACGCGTCGTCGTGCAGCTTGAAGCGTTCCGCGGGGTACCGGTGCCGGATCTCGATGGTGCGGGACGCCGCGTCGGGGTCGTCGACGCCGTTGCACAGCCGGTCGAACGCCTCCAGGACGTCGCGCGCCGTCTCGTGCAGCGACTTCGCCGAGTCCTGCGTCTCCTCCAGCTGCGCACGGGCCCGCTTGGCGCCACCGCTCGGCAGGAGCATCGTCTCCGAGGTCAGCTCCGCCGCGTCCACCAGCACCTCGGCGAGGTCGACGACGACGTGCCGCAGGGTCGTCACCACCTCGTCCAGCGCGCCGGCGAGGGCTTCGAGCGCTTCACGCAGGTCGCCGCCCGCCACGCCGATCGCGCGGATGTAAGCGACGAACGAGTCCGCGTCCCGGCCTTCCCAGCCCGCGTCGAGCCGGCCGAGCCGGTCGTCGAGGCGCGCCGAGACCTCGGCCGCGGCCGACGCGGCCCGGCGCAGGCGGTCCGCCTCGGCGCCCAGGTCGGCCCAGCGGCCGACCAGGGGGCGGAAGTACGTCTCGACGGGGTCGATGACGCCGAGCTCGCGCGCCAGGCCGGTGAGGTACTCCAGGTACGGTTCCGCCGCCGCCGTGAGGTCCTCGCCCGCGGGACCCGGCACGGTCGCGTTCCCGGCCCTCATCCGTCGAGCCGCCCGGCCCGCTTGATCAGCTCGGCGGCCTCCGCGTCCTGCCCGCCGTGGCGGACCGCGACGTGCCGCAGCGCCTCCGCGGCCGAGTTGAGCGCCTCCGCGCCGTCGGCCAGCTGACGCCGCAACGCCCCGGCCGCGCGGCCGTACGACTCCCCGAGGCCGATCCGCGCCCCCAGCGCGCCGAACGACTCCCCGGCGACCCCCTCGCCACCCAGGTCCGCCGCGGCGGCGTGGAGCTCGCCGGCGGCCTCCTCGGCCGTCTCGGCGTAGTCCGCGACGACCGCGGCGTCCATCCTCAAGCCGGCCATGGCACCTCTCCGCTCACCCGGGAACCCCTCCGGCGTGTGACGTCCGCGGGCGCCCGCCGGTTCCGCCTCAGCCGCCCGCCTGCTGCGTCTGGACCGGGAACGAGCCGGCGTTCGGGTCGATCGGCACGGCGTCGAACTGCTTGAGCACGTCCTGGGTGTTCAGCGAAGCCCCGGTCGGCAGCAGGCCGATGATCGACTCCGGCGCGGGCTGCCGGTTGTTCAGCCCGATCGCGTCCGCGGTCGCCGCGTCCGGGACGCTGTAGCGGACTCCGCGGTCGGAGATCAGCTGGATGGCGCCCTTGCCGAAGCTGGCCTTGCCGGTCGCGGACTGGACCACCGCGCCGAAGCCGGGCGGCAGGTAGAAGCCGGTGATCGGCACGCGGTTCGGGCCCGGCGTGGTCACCTTGATCGTGGCGAACTTGGCGCCGTGGCTGTTCTGGCCCGGCAGCTGGGTGTCGATGTAGACCGACGTGTGGCCGTCGCGGTTTTCGCCGTCACCGACCACCGACCAGCCGAGGCAGGCGACCGCGGAGTTCTTCGTCGCGTCGAGCACCGTCGGCACCGAACGCGGGAAGTCGTCGACCCTGATGTAGTCCGGGTCGGTCGGCTGCAGGACGCGGACACCGTTCAGCTTGTCGAGGCCCAGCGTCTGGATCCGGCCGGAGCTGCCGTTCTTGTCCACGCGGATGATGTCGGCGACGGCGTTGGACACCTTCTGGATGCCGCTCGGCGTGATCGCCCAGAACTCCGGGTCCGCACCGGCCGGCTGCGTCGCGAAGACGTCGCCCGTGGTCAGGCCCCCGAAGTTCCCCGGGGCCGCGCCGTCCGGGATGTGCGGCGGAGTCAGCCGCGACACTTCGGGGATCGCGTTCAGCAGGCCCTGGGTGATCTTGCGCGGCTTCTGGTTCAGCTGCAGCGCCGTCGAGACCGCGTTGTGCGTGTCACTGGTGTCGATCTCGGCGCGGACGGTGTTGGCGTTCGGGCGGTTCTGCGTGCTCGGCAGCCGGTAGATCAGGTACGTCTTGCCGTTGTCCGCCTTCGCCAGCAGCGCTTCCTTCTCCCCCAGTTCGGTGCCGAGCGCGCTCGGGGCGACACCGCCGAAGACGTACGTGTTGGTCTGGTTCACGCTGTCGGGCACCGGCAGCGTCGGGTCGAGCAGAACCTGGTCGCACACCGCCCAGTTGGGGGAAATCCGCTGGGAATCCGTCGGAATCAGCTGCGGTCCGTCCGGAATTCCGGTCAGTTTTCCGCGCGGAATGTCCTTCAGCTGCTCGTCGGAAACGACCGTGGGATTCTTCACACTCGCCGCACTGGGTGCGGCCGGCGCCGGCGCCGGCGCCGCTCCGCCGGCGTTCCCCGCACTCGATGACTTTTGCTGGGCCAGGAGAAGAAGCCTCGCGGAAGCCAAGTTGAACGTCGGGACAAGGGTCTTCGGGTTCCCCATCACCACGTAGACCGTGCCGGACTGTTCCCCGATCACGATGTTCCCGGCCTCGGGCACCGACGGCGCCGGGCTGAGCAGCCCCCAGACGACGAAGACGATCATGCCGAGCGCGCCCAGCACCACTCCCACGATGGTGGCCCGCGTGTGGGTGCGCATCGGGTCGTGCAGCATCACGGCGTCCCGCCGGACCAGCGCCGACTGCATCCGCCGGAGGACGAACTGATACGCCTGGACCTGAGACTTAGTCGTCGGTGTTGATGGCATTCTCGACCTACAGCTCTCCCCGTCGCGGTACGGTTCCGCAGGATAGCCGTACGGGGACCGTCTGGTGTGGGGTTTCTACCAACTCAAGCTAGTGTCGGGCACCCCGGGACCCGGCTTCCGGGTACGCAGCAAGCACGAGGGGAAGAGAAAGCGCGGATGTCCGTCACCACTCCTCCACGTCCGCCTGGCCCGCCCGGGCCCCCGCCGCCCGGTGGCCGTCCGCCGGGCCCACCCCCGCGGCCCGGCCGGCCCGGTGGACCCGGTGGCCCGGGCGGCGTTCCCGGCGGACCCGGTGGCGTCCCTGGTGGACCCGGTGGCGGACCCGGCGGCGTTCCCGGCGGTCCCGGTGGACCCGGCATGCCGCCGCGCGGTCCGGGCGGCCCCGGTCCCGGTCCCGGCCCTGGCGGCCCCGGCGGACGTCCGGGTGGCCCTGGCGGACCCAGCGGCCCGGGCGGACCCGGCGGTCCTGGCGGGCCCGGTGGTCCCGGAGGCGGTGGTCCCGGCGGCCCTGGCGGCCCCGGCGGTGGCGGCCCGGGTGGTCCCGGCGGCCCGCAGGGACCGGACGACAGCGGACCCGCCACTCCGCCGCCCGCGGCTCCCCGCGTGGCCCCACCGGCGCGGCGCCGCTCCTCCGGTGTCACCCTCGGCCCGCTGCCCGTCGCCAACCTCGTCGTGCTCGAAGTCGGCCTCGCGATCGGCCTGGTCCTGCTGGCGATCGACATGTCGCTGAAGTGGGTCGGCGTCGGCATCCTCGGCTTCGCGCTCATCGTCGCGCTGCTGCGCTGGCGCGGCCGCTGGTTCACCCAGTGGGTCGGGCTGACGCTGCGCTACTCCTTCCGCGCCCACGACCGGGTCGCGAACCCGCTGCCGCCGAGCACCGTCGAGGAGCTGGCCGCCGAGGAAACCACGGTCACCGGGCCCGACGACGCCCGCGTCAACCTGCTCCGCGTCGCCGTGCCGGACCTCGTCGTCGCGCACGGCGTCGACCACGAACGCCAGCAGGTCGGGCTCGCCTGGAACGACGGCACGTGGACGGCGGTGCTGCTCGTCGAGCCCACCCCGGCGCTGATCACCCAGGCCGACGGTGCGCCGAGCCTGCCGCTGTCGGCGCTGGCCCCCTGCCTCGAGGACCGCGGCGTGGTGCTCGACTCGATCCAGGTGATCTGGCACTGCTACCCGGGCAGCGCGGCGCTGCCCTCGGACTCGCCGGCGCTGAGCTCCTACATGGAGGTGCTGGGGCCGCTGCCCGCGGCGGCGCGGCGGACGACGTGGGTGGCGATCCGGCTCGACCCGAAGCGGTGCCCGGCCGCGATCCGGGAACGCGGCGGCGGCGTCGTCGGCGCCCACCGCGCGCTGATCGGCGCGCTGTCGCGGGTGCGCAACGCCTTGGAGTCCCAGGGCGTGCCGACGCGCCCGCTCGACCCGGACGAGCTGCTGCGGGCCGGCATTTCGGCCGCGGAGCTGACTTCGGTGGCCGGTTCGCCCACCAAGGTGACGTTGCAGGAACGCTGGTCCGGCGTGACCGCGGCCGGCATCGGGCACGCGAGCTACGCCATCACCGGCTGGCCGAAGGGCAAGATCACCGGCACCCTGAACGCACTGACGAGCGTCCGCGCGCTGTCGGCGACGCTCGCGATGTCGATCTCCCCGGCGTCCGACGAAGGCAAGATCGGGCTGCGCGGCGTGGTCCGGGTGAGCGCGCGGAACCCGCGTGAGCTCGACGCCGCCGACCAGCGGCTGCACGGGTTGTCCGAGCGGCTGGGGGTGGACCTGACCCCGCTGCGCGGGCTGCAGGTCTCCGCGTTCGCCGCGACCTTGCCGATCGGAGGCACAGCATGAGGGACCTTGCGACCGGATCATCCGGCACTGCGTCTTCGGCGAAGGCCGCACCCAGCGCCAGCGAGGTGTGCGCATGAGTTCGCGCGTCCGTGACGCGGGGCAGAACAGCGGCGTCGCACCGGAGTTCACGGTGGACCCCGCGATGCTCGACGCGATCAGCCCGTCGGGTGACCGCGGCGGCATCGTGCTCGGTTCGGGGCTGAAGGGCGAGCCGCTGACGATCTCGGCGCTGCGCTCGACCCCCACCCGGATCGTCCTGGTGGGCGGGCTGTACCTCGCCCGCCAGGTGGCCATGCGGGCGATGGCGGTCGGCGCGTGGGTCGTGGTCGCGACCGGGCGCCCGACCGAGTGGCAGGTGCTGTCCCGGGCGGCGGGCAGCCGCGACGGGCGGCCGTCGCCGCTGGTGCAGATCCGCCGGCTGTCGCCGGTTGAGCTGCCGCGCCCCTCCGAGGACGCGCCGCTGCTGGTGGTGACCGACGGCGGCCCGACCCCGCAGGACCTGTTCCCGCCCCGCTCGCCCTGGCAGACGACGGTCTACGTGCTCCCGTACCTGCACCCGCAGGCGGGCGCGACGGCCAACGCGGCGGACCTGGTGCTGATGCAGCGCCTCCCGGCGGGCCAGGCCGAGCTGGCGGCCCGCATCTGGCGCCTGCCGCCCCAGATGATGCGCCAGCTCACGACATTGCAGGACGACCAGGTGGTGGCCCTGGGCCGCAACCTCTGGCGCCCGCTGCGGCTGGTGACGACGGGCAAGGAGCAGCAACTCCTCGGCCCGGTCCGCCGCGGCGACTGAGGTTTGTTCCGGACAGGCGAAAGCGGGTGGTTCCCTTCGGGGAGCCACCCGCTTTTCGCTGGTCAGAGTGAGGTGCGGACGTTCCGCGTCTGTTCGGCGCGGGCGGCCAGCTCCGCGTCCGGCGGGTAGTCCACGCCCAGGAGCGTCAGGCCGTGGGCCGGGGCGACCGCGCTGTCGCGGAGGCCGCTCTCCAGGACCTTCGACGGCCACGCGCCGGTGCGGCGGCCGTCGCCCACCAGGAGGAGCACTCCCACCAGGCTGCGGACCATCGAGTGGCAGAACGCGTCCGCCGAGACGCGGACCTCCAGCAGGTGGTCGTCCACCCGCGTCCACTCCAGGCGCTGCAGCTCGCGGATCGTCGTGCCCGTGTCACGCTGCTTGCAGTACGCCGCGAAGTCGTGCAGGCCCAGCAGTTCCGCCGCGGCCGCGTTCATCGCGTCCGTCGACAGTGGACGGTTCCACGCCAGGGTGTCGTGGCGGCGCAGGGGGTCCACGCCCCAGGGCGCGTCCGAGACCCGGTAGCGGTAGTGACGGCGGATCGCCGAGAACCGGGCGTCGAAGCCCTCGGGAGCGATCCGGGCGCCCAGCACCCGCACGTCACCCGGCAGCAGGCGGTTCCAGCGGCCCGCCATGCGCGTCAGGTCCGGGATGCCCTCGGGGGACACCGGAATCCGGCCGGACTCCCCCGGAACGAGCGGGACGACGTCGACGTGCACCACCTGGCCGGTCGCGTGCACGCCGGCGTCCGTGCGGCCCGCCACGACGACGGACTTCGGCACCGCGGCCCCCGGAGGCTGCCGCCGCAGCGCCTCTTCCAGCAGCCCCTGGACCGTCCGGCGACCCGGCTGGCGGGCCCAGCCCGAGAAGTCCGTGCCGTCGTAGGAGACGTCCAGGCGCAGACGAACGAGCCCGCCCTCCCCGAGGGGAGTGGCGGGCTCGTCCGGTGTCGAATCGGCCGTCAGGACGTCAGTCCTTCTTGGCGTCCGCGTCCGCGTCGTCCGAAGCCGGAGCCTCGGTCTCGGCGGCGGCGGTGTCCTCGGCCTTGGCCTCCTCGGCCGGAGCCTCCTCGGCGGCGGGCGCCTCGGTGGTCTCCTCCGCGGCCGGAGCAGCGGCGGCCTTCTCGTCCTTCGCGAACTTCGTCTTGCGAGCGCGCTCGGCTTCCGAAGTCACCGTCTTCTCGGCCACCAGCTCGATGACGGCCATGGCGGCGTTGTCGCCCTTGCGCGCCATCGTCTTGGTGATCCGGGTGTAACCGCCCGGACGCTCCGCGAAGTGCGGACCGATCTCGGCGAACAGCTTGTGCACGACGTCCTTGTCACGGACGACCTTCTGCACCTGACGACGGTTGTGCAGGTCGCCCCGCTTCGCCTTCGTGATCAGCTTCTCGGCCAGCGGGCGGACCCGGCGGGCCTTCGCCTCGGTGGTCGTGATCTTGCCGTGCTCGAACAGCTGCGTGGCCAAGTTGGCCAGGATCAGCCGCTCGTGCGCGGACGACCCGCCGAGCCGGGCTCCCTTGGTAGGGGTGGGCATTGGTTCTCCTAGTTCAGCTCACAGCGTCCAGGCACACGGCCTCAGAGCTGCTCGGTCTCTGCGTAGTCCTGGCCATCGTCGTGGCCGTCCGAAATCCCGTCGGCGATGCTGCCGACCCCCTCCGACCAGCCTTCACCGTCGTAGCTGGCGGCCGCGGCGGTCGGGTCGAACCCGGGCGGGCTGTCCTTCAGCGCGAGGCCGAGGCCGACGAGCTTGAGCTTGACCTCGTCGATCGACTTGGCGCCGAAGTTGCGGATGTCGAGCAGGTCCGCCTCGCTGCGCGAAACCAGCTCGCCCACCGTGTGGATGCCCTCGCGCTTGAGGCAGTTGTACGACCGGACGGTGAGGTCCAGGTCCTCGATCGGCATCGCGTAGGCGGCGATGGTGTCCGCCTCCTGCGGCGACGGGCCGATCTCGATGCCCTCGGCGTCGACGTTCAGCTCGCGGGCGAGACCGAACAGCTCCACCAGCGTCTTGCCGGCCGACGCGACCGCGTCGCGCGGCGTGATCGACGGCTTGGTCTCGACGTCCAGGATCAGCTTGTCGAAGTCGGTGCGCTGCTCGACACGGGTGGCCTCGACCTTGTAGGTCACCTTGAGCACCGGCGAGTAGATCGAGTCGACCGGGATCCGGCCGATCTCCGCGCCCGCCTGCTTGTTCTGCAGGGCCGGAACGTACCCGCGGCCGCGCTCGACGACGAGCTCGATCTCGAGCTTGCCCTTGCCGTTCAGCGACGCGATGTGCAGATCCGGGTTGTGCACGGTGACACCCGCCGGCGGCACGATGTCGGCCGCCGTGACCTCACCCGGGCCCTGCTTGCGCAGGTACATGGTGACCGGCTCGTCCTCTTCCGAGGACACCACGAGCTCCTTGAGGTTCAGGATGATGTCGGTGACGTCTTCCTTCACCCCGGGAACGGTGGTGAACTCGTGCAGCACGCCGTCGATGCGGATGCTCGTCACGGCCGCGCCCGGGATGGACGACAGCAGCGTACGACGCAGCGAGTTGCCGAGCGTGTAGCCGAAGCCGGGCTCCAGCGGTTCGATGGTGAACCGGGAGCGGGTCTCGTTGACCGTCTCTTCGCCGAGAGCCGGCCGCTGGGAAATCAGCATTTCTTCCTAATTCCTTTCCAGACGACGCCCGCCATATGACGTCGAAGGGATGGCGCGGCGGCGGCGCACCTGTTGCGCCGCCGCCCGTACTCCAGCCGGGGCCGGACTACTACTTCGAGTAGAGCTCGACGATCAGCTGTTCCTGAACCGGAACGTCGATCTGCGCACGCTCCGGGAGCTGGTGGACCAGCACGCGGAGGTTGGACTGGACGACCTGCAGCCACGCCGGGATCGGGCGGTCGCCGAAGGACTCCTTGGCCACGACGAACGGCAGCATCGAGAACGACTTCGGCCGCACGTCGATGATGTCCCACTTCGAGACCTGGAACGACGGGACGTTCACCTTCTGGCCGTTGACCAGGAAGTGGCCGTGGCTCACCAGCTGACGCGCCTGGCGGCGCGTGCGGGCGATGCCGGCGCGGTAGATCACGTTGTCCAGGCGGGACTCGAGGATCTGCAGCAGGTTCTCACCGGTCTTGCCCGGACGCCGGACGGCTTCCTTGTAGTACCGGACGAACTGGCGCTCGAGCACGCCGTAGGTGTAGCGAGCCTTCTGCTTCTCCTGCGACTGCAGGAGGTACTCGGACTCCTTGATGCGCCCGCGGCCGTGCTGGCCCGGCGGGTAGGGGCGACGCTCGAAAGCCTGGTCGCCGCCGATGAGGTCAACCTTGAGGCGACGCGAAATACGCGTCGCGGGGCCGGTGTAACGAGCCATTTCTTCTTACTCCTCCCCGTTCCTCAGACCCGGCGCCGCTTGGGCGGGCGGCAGCCGTTGTGAGGCTGCGGGGTCACGTCCTGGATGGTGCCGACCTCGAGGCCGGCCGCCTGCAGCGAGCGGATCGCCGTCTCGCGGCCCGAACCCGGGCCCTTCACGAAGACGTCGACCTTCTTCATGCCGTGCTCGGCGGCCTTGCGGGCAGCGTTCTCGGCGGCCATCTGCGCGGCGAACGGGGTGGACTTGCGGGAGCCCTTGAAGCCCACGTGCCCACTCGACGCCCACGCGATCACGGCACCGGTCGGGTCCGTGATCGAGACGATGGTGTTGTTGAAGGTGCTCTTGATGTGCGCGTGACCGTGCGCGACATTCTTCTTTTCCTTGCGGCGGACCTTCTTGGCCCCGGCCGCAGTACGAGACTTCGGTGGCATGTTCTGAGGGTTCTCCTGTTAGCGCGCGTTCTCTTGGTGAGCGGCGACCGCTTCGGCCTGGCCGCGCCGGATGATCGAACCGGCGTCGGTGTACAGGTTGCGGAGCGCCATCGGGCGGGCGTAGAGCGCCTTGGGCGAGACACAAGCCGAGCCGCGGCGGTGAACGCCACCCATCTGCACGACCTTCTTGCCCTGGACGCTCACTTCTTGCCAGCCTTCTTCTTGCCGGCGACCGTCTTCTTCGGACCCTTGCGGGTGCGGGCGTTCGTCTTGGTGCGCTGACCACGGACGGGAAGTCCGCGGCGCCAGCGAAGGCCCTCGTAGCACCCGATCTCGATCTTCCGACGGATGTCGGCGTTCACCTCACGGCGAAGGTCACCCTCGACCTTGAAGTTCTCTTCGATGTACGTACGCAGCTTCGCGAGGTCGTCATCGCTGAGGTCCTTGACGCGGGTGTCCGCGTTGAGCTCGGCAGCCTTGATGAGCTGCTTCGAGCGGGTACGGCCGATGCCGTAGATGTAGGTAAGCGCGATCTCCAACCGCTTTTCGCGGGGGAGGTCTACGCCAGCGAGTCGTGCCATTGGCGTTGATGCTCCTTCTTCGGTTTCATCTTCAGGTCTGCTCCCCGTCCGGTTCCGGGACCGACTCGCCTGTCGTGCCCTCGGCTTGCGCTTCGGGTGTCCCGGCCCCGGCCTGAAGCCCGGGGGTGAACCGGTTCGCTCGCGTGAACCGGCAGGTGCGGGGAGGTTGTGTAGCCGTCAATCCACTCTGCTCGAGTGCTGTGATCAGCCCTGCCGCTGCTTGTGCCGCAGGTTCTCGCAGATCACCATGATCCGGCCGTGACGGCGGATCACCTTGCACTTGTCGCAGATCTTCTTGACGCTCGGCTGGACCTTCACGTCTTCTGCTCTCCTAGTAGCTGCTCTTCGTGATCACTTGTAGCGGTAGACGATGCGACCACGAGAGAGGTCGTAGGGCGAGAGCTCCACGACAACCCTGTCCTCGGGCAGGATGCGGATGTAGTGCTGCCGCATCTTGCCGCTGATGTGTGCCAGGACCTTGTGACCGTTCTCCAACTCGACGCGGAACATCGCGTTGGGGAGCGGCTCGACTACGCGGCCTTCGACCTCGATGGCCCCGTCTTTCTTCGCCATGTCCTCCGCATTTCCTTGTCTGCACTGTCGGCCGCCACACCTGATCAACTCGAGCACTAGTGCTGGGTCGGGTGTTGCGTGGCACACTGGTGCCCGGCTCCCAAGACCGTGAATTCACGAGCGCGCAGGATCCGGGCGCGATAAGTGCGCCGACTTGACAGTGTACGCATGTCGTGTCGCGACCCCCAAACCGGGGGTGACCATGCTAAAGGACCGTGCAGGTGGACGTGACGACGATCACCGCTTGTGGGTGAATGCGCAGGTCAGGCGTCTTCCGCGGCAGTAAGCACCCAGGGGCCGTCTTCGGTGATCGCGACGGTGTGCTCCCAGTGGGCCGCGCGGGAGCCGTCGGCCGTGACGACCGTCCAGCCGTCGTCCAGCTCGCGGGTCTCGCCGCCGCCGCCGGTCAGCATCGGCTCGATCGCCAGCGCCATGCCGGGCTTGAGCCGCGGGCCCTTGCCCGGCTTGCCGACGTTCGGCAGGAACGGGTCCATGTGCATCTGCCTGCCGATGCCGTGCCCGCCGTACTCGACGATCATCCCGTACTCGACGCCGTCGTCGCGGCCCGCGCGCTCGGCGGCGGACTGGACGGCGTAGGAGATGTCGGTGAGCCGGCCGCCGGCGCTGACCGCCTCGATGCCGGCCCACATCGCCGCCTCGGTCGCGGCGGACAGCGCCAGGTCGGCGTCGGAGACCTGGCCGATGGCCAGCGTGACGGCGGAGTCGCCGTGCCAGCCGTCGAGGATGGCCCCGCAGTCGACGGAGATGATGTCACCGTCGGCCAGCACCTGGGTCCTGGCCGGGATGCCGTGGACGATCTGCTCGTTCACCGACGCGCAGATCGACGCCGGGAACCCGTGGTAGCCCTTGAACGACGGCACCGCGCCGGCGTCCCGGATCGTCTGCTCGGCCAGCTCGTCGAGCTCGGCCGTGCTGACACCGGGTTTCGCGATGGCGCGGACCGCCGCGAGCGTGCGGGCGACGACCAGGCCCGCGGCCCGCATCGCCTGCAGCTCGTCCGGGGTCTTGACTTCGATCATGCGCCCGCGGCGGAGCACTTGCAGAACACGCAATCCTCCGAGGTTCACGTGCGGTCGCGCAGCGCTTCCAGCACCCGGCCGGAGATCTCTTCGACACTGCCGACACCGTCGACGGTCACCAGGATGCCGGCGTAGTACTCGAGCAGCGGCGCCGTCTCCGACACGTAGATCTGCTGACGGCGGCGGATGACGTCTTCGGTGTCGTCCGCGCGGCCACGCGACATGAGCCGCGTGACGACGACGTCCTCGGGCACCTGGAGCTGGATCACCGCGTCGAGCGCGACGTCCGCGTCACCCAGGATCTCGCCGAGGACCTCGGCCTGCTTGGTGTTGCGGGGGAAGCCGTCGAGCAGGAAGCCGGCCTTGGCGTCCGGCTCGGCGAGCCGCTCGCGGACCATCTCGTTGGTCACCGAGTCGGGCACGAGCTCACCCGAGTCCAGGTAGCGCTTCGCCTCCTGGCCGAGCGGGGTCTCCTGGCCGACGTGCGCGCGGAACAGGTCACCCGTGGAGATGTGCGGGACGCGCAGCTGCTCCGACAGGGCCACCGCCTGCGTACCCTTGCCCGCGCCGGGCGGACCCACGAGAACCAGACGCGTCACTTCAAGAACCCTTCGTAGTTGCGCTGCATCAGCTGGCTCTCGATCTGCTTCACGGTGTCGAGGCCGACACCGACCATGATCAGCACAGCCGTGCCACCGAACGGGAAGTTCTGGTTGTTCCCGCTACCGGTCACCGACAGGAAGAAGTTCGGAAGGATCGCGATGATGCCCAGGTACAGCGAACCCGGCAGGGTGATGCGGCCCAGGACGAAGCTCAGGTATTCGGCCGTCGGGCGGCCCGGGCGGATGCCCGGGATGAACCCGCCGAACTTCTTCATCTCGTCCGCACGCTCGTCCACGTTGAACGTGATCGTGATGTAGAAGTACGTGAAGAAGATGATCAGGCCGAAGTACAGCGCGATGTGCACCCAGCTGGACTGGTTCACGATGTAGTTCTTGATGAACACCTGCCAGCCGGAGTTGCTGTTCTGGTCGCCGACGAGGCGGCTGATCAGGTCCGGCAGGTACAGCAGGGACGACGCGAAGATGACCGGGATGACGCCGGCCTGGTTGACCTTGATCGGCAGGTAGGTCGACGTGCCGCCGTACATCCGGCGGCCGATCATGCGCTTGGCGTACTGCACCGGGATCCGGCGCTGCCCCTGCTCGACGAAGATGACGCTCGCGATGATCACGAGGCCGAAGATGCAGATCATCGTCAGCGCGATGCCACCGCCGTTGGACAGGATGTTCCCGCCCTCGACCGGGATGCGCGCGGCGATGTTCAGGAAGATCAGGACGGACATGCCGTTGCCGACGCCGCGCTCGGTGATGAGCTCACCCAGCCACATCATGACGGCGGTGCCCGCGGTCATGGTGATGACGATGATCGCCAGCGAGTAGACGCTGTTGTCCGGGATGATCGGCTGGTCGCAGTCCGGGAAGAGCTGCTTGCGGTCCGCGAGCGCGACCACGCCGGTGGCCTGCAGGATCGCCAGCGCGATCGTCAGGTACCGGGTGTACTGGGTCAGCTTGCCCTGGCCCGACTGCCCTTCCTTCTTCAGCTCCTCGAACCGCGGGATGACCACGGTGAGCAGCTGGATGATGATGCTCGCCGTGATGTACGGCATGATGCCGGTCGAGAAGAGCGACAGCTGCAGCAGCGCACCACCGCTGAACAGGTTCAGCAGCTGGTAGACGCCCTCCTGCTGCGCCTGGGAGCTGCAGGCCTGTACGGCGCCGTACGAGATGCCGGGCGCCGGAATGGTCGCACCGATTCGGTAAACCGCGACGATGGCTAGCGTGAACAGGATCTTCTTGCGTAGATCCGGCGTCGCGAGAGCCGAGCGGAAGGCGCTGAGCACGCGGGGGACCTCCTCGGCGTCGTCGGCTGTCCTAACCGACGATCGGCTTGGCCGGCACGGGGCCGGCGGGAACACACAGCACTACCTGGCACGCAAGCCAGGAACGCTTCGGGGCACACTCGTCCCGAAGCGTGTCGCCGACTCTAACAGCTTCACAGGGCGTGTCCGCAGTCCGTGTGCGTTTTCCGTACCAAGGTTGCTCCGGCGGGTTGATCCACATCGCCGTCTTGGCCGTATTCCTTGACAGATCGACTGACAGATCGACTGACAGACCGGCTGACAGACCGGCTCACGCGTTCGACGTCGCGAGCACGCCGGCGAGGCCGACGAGGACCACTCCGGTGCCCCGGTCGAGGGTGCGCCGCGCCCGCCGGGACAGCTTGACGGTCTTCACCGCGGCGCCGGCGCCGACGTAGACCGAACCGGCCAGGAACTCGGCCAGCAGGTAGACCGCGCCGAGCAGCGCGATCTGGGCCGGGAATGCGCCCTGACCTGCGTCGATGAACTGCGGGACGAACGCGGTGAAGATCAGGATCGCCTTCGGGTTCGTGATCGCGACACCGAACTCCTTGCGGGTGACGCGCCAGGCCGTCGTGGGGGTCTTCGGCAGTTCCGCGGTGCCGGTTTCGCCCCGGAACGTGGCGATGAGCACGCGGAGGCCGAGGTAGAGCAGGTAGGCGGCCCCGGCCCACTTGATGATCGTCAACGCGGTCTCGGACGCGGCCAGCAGCTGCCCGAGCCCGGCCGCGACGGCGGCGATCAACAGGGTGAAGGCGGCCAGCCGGCCGCCGAGCCCGGCGAGGCCGTGGCGGACACCGTGCGTCATGCCGTGGTGGAGACCGAGCAGGTTGTTCGCCCCTGGCGTAAGCGCGACGAGCACGGACGCGCCGAAGAAGACCCACACGTGTTCACCGTAGCGGCGGTCCGGGGTGTTCGTCGGCTTCTTCGTCCGGCGGCAGGACGGTGATGGCGACCCCGGATGGCGGCGTCGGGGTGTCGGCGTAGGCGACGGCGGGATCGGCCCAGCCGGGCCGCCGGGGCAGGTGGGCGAGCACGGCGCCGGCCGCGGCGGCGACGGCACCCGCGGCCGTCAGCCACATGCCCGGCCCGACGGTGACTTCGACGCCGGTCTCGTCCGGCACGGCGCCCCACCCGATCCCGCTGGTGGCGACGGTGAAGACGACGCCGGCGCCGAAGACGGCGCCGGCCGCGATCAGCCACCGCCCGAGCGGGCGATCCGGCCGGAGGAGGGCGACGGCCCCGGCCACGGCCAGGAGGGCGGCGCCGAAGAGGAGCGGGAGCCCGAGCGGCGAGCCCGCCTGTTCGGTGGCCTCTTGACCGGGGAGCTCGAAGATGTGGCCCCAGGCGGTCTCGGTGATGAAGACCCGGCCATCGATTGCCCGGTCGCCGCCGCCGAGGGGCTCTTGGATCAGGAACAGGGGGAGGAAGACGCCGAGCGCGGTCAGCAGCGCGGCGACGACGGCGAGCGCGGGCGGGGCGAACCGGAAGAAGGAGGGTGCGGCGGTGGTCGTGGTCGCGGGCCGGGGCGGGGGCGGCTCGGTGGGCGGTGCGGAACCGGTTCCCGGGATGTGCGCGACGGGGTAGGGCAGCTGGGTGGCGGGCTGGACGGGCGACGGCTCTCCGGTGAGCGGAGACACCTCGAGCCGTGGAGCCTGCGGAGGAAACCGCGACGGCTCCGCACGCTGGAACGGCTCAGCTGCAGCCTCGAGGGGCGACTCCGGCCGCGAAGCCTCGACCGGGAACCGCAACGGCTCAGCAGGCTCGAACGGCTCGACGGCACCCCCGAAGGGCAACTCCGGCCGCGAAGCCTCCGCCGGGAACCGCAGCGGTTCTGCCTGGGGTACCCCCGGCTCCGGACCGGCCGTCGAGGGGGTCTCGACCGGGGAGCTCGGCGGTGACTCGGCGCCGCCGGGCGGGGTCTCGGGCTCCTGCGACGGTCTGTCCACCCTGCGATCTTCCGTCCGGATTCCCGTTCCGGCAAGGATGTCCCGGTCAGCTGTCCTCGGGCGGCAGCACGGTGATCACCACCCCCGACGGCGGGGTCTCCGTGTCCGCGTACGCCGGGTGGGCCGGTGGTCCGGGGCTGCGGGCGCTCCGCACCGCCGCCACCACGGCCACCACCGCGCCGGCGAGGAGCAGCCACATGCCGGGCTCGAGCGTCAGCCGGGCGTCGCGACGGCCGAGCAACAGGTTCGCCGCCAGCATCGCGACCGTGCTCACCGTGCCCAGCAGGAACGCCGTGCCGGTGAGCGTGGTCCGGCTCGCCGCCTTCCGGATTCCGACGATCGCCGCGGCGAGGAGGATCGCGCTCGCCACGAGCAGCGGGACCCCGACCGGTGCGGCCGGCGCGGTGAGTTCGTCCTGGCCCGGGAACCGGTAACTGCTCCGCCAGGCGCCCGTGACCGCGCGAACCGTCTCGGTGGTGCCGGATCCGAACGGCTGGTCACTGCGGAACAGCGGCAGGAACGAACCGGTGATCGTCAGGAGCGCCGCGAGCGCGGCGAGCGCCGGGACCGAAAACCGGCGAGCGGGAGATTCCACTCCCCCGATCCTTCACCCGGCCCCTCGGTCGGGACAAGGCAAAAACGGCGAAGGCCCGCCTGGCGGAGCCAGACGGGCCTTCGACCTCAACGACCTCAGTTGGTGGTGGCGGAGCCACCGGCCGCTTCGAGCTTCTCCTTGGCCGAGCCGGAGAACGCGTCGGCGGTGACGTTCAGCTTGACGCCGTTCACGTCGCCGTTGCCGAGGACCTTCACCAGCTTGCCCTTGCGGACCAGACCGCCCTTGACGAGTTCCTCGGCACCGATGGTGCCGCCGTCCGGGAAGACGCGGGCGATGTCGCCCACGTTCACCGGCTGGTACTCGGTGCGGAAGCGGTTCTTGAAGCCGCGCAGCTTCGGGAGCCGCATCTGGATGGGCATCTGCCCACCCTCGAACCGGGCCGGCACGTTCTTCCGGGCCTTGGTGCCCTTCGTACCGCGACCGGCCGTCTTGCCCTTCGAACCTTCACCACGGCCCACGCGGATCTTGTCGCGCTTGGCGCCCGGAGCCGGACGCAGGTGGTGGATCTTGATGGCCGTCATGCCTGAACCTCCTCGACCTCCACCAGGTGGCGGACGGTGTGGATCAGGCCGCGCACCTGGGGGGTGTCTTCACGCACGACGCTCTGGCGGATCTTGCGCAGCCCGAGGGTGCGCAGCGACTCGCGGTGAGCGTGCTTCGTGCCGATCTTGCTCTTGACCTGGGTGACCTTGAGCTGAGCCATGTCAGACCTCCTGGCCGGCACGCTGGCGCAGCATCCGGGCCGGCGCGACGTCCTCGAGCGGCAGGCCACGGCGGGCCGCCACCTCTTCGGGACGCTGCAGACCCTTCAGGGCCGCCACGGTCGCGTGCACGATGTTGATCGCGTTGTCGGAGCCGAGCGACTTCGACAGCACGTCGTGGACACCCGCGCACTCCAGCACCGCGCGGACCGGGCCACCGGCGATGACGCCGGTACCGGCCGACGCCGGGCGGAGCAGCACCACACCGGCGGCTTCCTCACCCTGGATCGGGTGCGGGATGGTGCCGCCGACGCGCGGAACGCGGAAGAAGTTCTTCTTCGCTTCCTCGACGCCCTTGGCGATGGCCGCGGGAACTTCCTTGGCCTTGCCGTAGCCGACGCCGACCTGACCGTCGCCGTCGCCGACGACCACCAGGGCGGTGAAGCTGAAGCGACGACCACCCTTGACGACCTTGGCGACGCGGTTGATCGTCACGACCTTCTCGAGGTGCGGGGTCTTGTCCTGGGCCGCCCCGCCACGGCCGCTGTCGCGCCGGTCGCGGCGGTCGCGACGGTCACCGCGGTCGTTGCCGCCCTGCCCGCCGGGTCCACCCTGGCCGCCGCCGAATTGCCGTGTACGTCCCGGCATCAGGCTTTCCTTCCATTAACGAGCATCTGCATCAGAACTCCAACCCCGCCTCACGGGCGGCGTCGGCGAGCGCGGCGATGCGGCCGTGGTAGGCGTTGCCCCCGCGGTCGAACACCACAGCCGAGATCCCGGCGTTCTTGGCCCGCTCGGCGACGAGGGCGCCGACCTTGGCGGCCTTCGCCTTCTTGTCGCCGTCGGCCGACCGGACGTCCGCCTCGAGGGTGGACGCCGACACCAGCGTGTGGCCGGCCAGGTCGTCGATCACCTGCACGGCGATGTGCCGCGAGGACCGCTTGACGACCAGGCGCGGGCGCTGCTCGGTGCCCGAGACCTTCTTGCGGAGCCGGAAGTGCCGACGGGCCTTCGCGACGCGGCGGCGGGTCGAGATGTCCTTGCCCACCGGCTTGCGCTTCGTAGTCGTGTCGCTCATGATCACTTACCCGTCTTTCCGACCTTGCGGCGGATCTTCTCACCCTCGTAGCGCAGGCCCTTGCCCTTGTACGGGTCCGGGCGCCGCAGCCTGCGGATGACGGCCGAGATCTGGCCGACCTTCTGCTTGTCGATGCCCGAGACCGAGAACCGGGTCGGGGACTCCACCTTGAAGGTGATGCCCTCGGGGGCCTCGATCTTGACCGGGTGCGAGTAGCCGAGGGCGAACTCGAGGTCCGAGCCCTTGGCCTGCACGCGGTAACCCACGCCGTGGATTTCCATCTTCTTCTCGTAGCCGGCGGTGACGCCGACGACGAGGTTGTTCACCAGCGTCCGGGTGAGCCCGTGCAGCGCCTTGGAGGTGCGCTCGTCGTCCGGACGCTTGACCAGCAGCGTGCCGTCTTCGTCGCGCTCGACGGTGATCGGCTCGGAGATGGTGTGCTCGAGGGTGCCCTTGGGCCCCTTGACCTGAATGTGCTGACCGTCGATGGTCACCTCGACCCCGGAAGGGACGGCGACCGGCAGCTTTCCGATGCGTGACATGCCTTTACCCCTTCCCTTACCAGACGTAGGCGAGGACTTCGCCGCCCACGCTGTTGCGCTTGGCCTGCCGGTCCGTCTGCAGGCCACCGGACGTCGAAATGATCGCGATGCCCAGGCCGCCGAGCACGGACGGCAGTTCGGTCGATTTTGCGTAGACCCGCAGACCGGGCTTGGAGACGCGGCGCAGGCCGGCGATGCTCCGCTCGCGGTTGGGGCCGTACTTGAGCTCGACGACGAGGTTCTTGTGCTTCTCGCCCGGCTCGTCGTGGTAACCCGCGATGTAGCCCTCGCGCTTGAGGATCTCGGCGATGTTCGCCTTGAGCTTCGAGTGCGGGAGCTTGACCTCGTCGTGGTACGCCGAGTTCGCGTTGCGCAGACGCGTCAAGAAGTCTGCGATGGGGTCGGTCATCGTCATGGTGACCTGTCAACCTTTCTCGCCTGGTTCCCCGCCCCTCGAAGGGGGCGGGGCCTGTGGCGAAGTGGAGTTAAATAGAAGCTCTTACCAGCTGGACTTGCGGACGCCGGGCAGCTCGCCCGCGTGCGCCATCTCGCGAAGGCAGATCCGGCAGAGCCCGAACTTGCGGAACACGGCGTGCGGGCGGCCGCACCGCTGGCAGCGGGTGTAGGCGCGCACGGCGAACTTCGGCTTCTTCGCGGCCTTGTGGACCAGCGCTTTCTTGGCCATCGGCTCAGTTCTCCTTGAACGGGAAGCCGAGCTTGCGCAGCAGCGCCCGGCCCTCGTCGTCGTTCGTGGCGGTCGTGACGACGGTGACGTCCATGCCGCGGGGGCGGTCGATGGAGTCGGGGTCGATCTCGTGGAACATCGACTGCTCGTTGAGACCGAACGTGTAGTTGCCGTGGCCGTCGAACTGCTTCGGCGAAAGTCCGCGGAAGTCGCGGATACGCGGCAGCGCGATGGTCAGCAGCCGGTCGAGGAACTCCCACATCCGGTCGCCGCGCAGCGTGACGCGCGCGCCGATCGGCTGGCCTTCACGCAGCTTGAACTGCGCGATGGACTTGCGGGCCTTCCGGACCTCCGGCTTCTGGCCGGTGATCAGCGCGAGGTCCTTGACCGCGCCCTCGATCAGCTTGCTGTCGCGGGCGGCGTCGCCGACGCCCATGTTCACGACGACCTTCACCACGCCCGGGATCTGGTGGACGTTGGCGAAGGAGAACTCGGCCTGCAGCTGGCCCTTGATTTCCTCGCGGTACCGCACCTTCAGGCGCGGCGAGGTCTTCTCAGTGTTAGTCGTAGGGGCGGTCATCAGATGTCCTTACCGTTCCGGCGCGAGATCCGGACCTTCTTGCCGTCCTCGCCGATGCGGTAACCCACCCGGGCCGGCTTGCCGTCCGAGTCGACGACCATCACGTTCGAGACGTGGATGGGCGCCTCCTGCGTGACGATGCCGCCGGACTGCGCACCGCGCTGGGTCTGGCTGATCCGCGTGTGCTTCTTGATCCGGTTCACGCCTTCGACCAGCACGCGCTCGCGCTCGGGGTAAGCCTGGATGACCTTGCCCTTGGCGCCCTTGTCCTTGCCGGCGATGACGACGACCGTGTCGCCCTTCTTCACCTTCATCACAGCACCTCCGGCGCGAGCGAAATGATCTTCATGAACTTTCGGTCGCGCAGCTCGCGGCCCACCGGGCCGAAGATGCGGGTGCCGCGGGGCTCGTTGTCGTTCTTGATGAGCACGGCGGCGTTCTCGTCGAACCGGATGTAGGAACCGTCCGGACGACGGCGCTCCTTGACCGTGCGGACGATGACGGCCTTGACGACGTCGCCCTTCTTCACCCCGGCAGCCGGGATGGCGTCCTTCACGGTGGCGACGATGATGTCGCCGATGCCGGCGTAGCGCCGCCCGGAGCCACCGAGAACCCGGATGCAGAGGATTTCCTTCGCACCCGTGTTGTCGGCTACCCGAAGCCGCGACTCCTGCTGGATCACGTCTACTCCTGTATGTCGCGCCGGTTCTCGCGTGTCTGTGACGAGTCACAGTCCGCGAGCCTTGCGGAACTAAGAACTCTTAACGAGCCCTGCTTACTTGGCCTTCTCCACGATCTGCACCAGGCGCCACCGCTTCGTCGCCGACAGCGGGCGGGTCTCCATCAGGGTGACCCGGTCGCCCACGCCCGCCTCGTTGTTCTCGTCGTGCACCTTCACCTTGGAGGTGGACCGGACGACCTTCGAGTAGCGGGGGTGCTTCTTGCGGTCCTCGAGCTCGACCACGATCGTCTTGTTCATCTTGTCCGAGACGACGTAGCCCTCGCGGACCTTGCGGTCGTTCCGGGCCGGCGTCTCGGTGGTGGGCTCGCTCATGCGGCACCTTCACTCTCGGCGTCGGGGGCAACGGACAGGCCGAGTTCGCGCTCGCGCATGACCGTGTAGATCCGCGCGATGTCCGTACGGACGGTGCGCAGACGGCGGTTGTTGTCGAGCTGCCCGGTCGCCATCTGGAAGCGGAGGTTGAACAGCTCCTCCTTGTATTCCTTCAGACGCAGGACGAGCTCTTCCGCGGTGAGCTCACGCAGCTCCGATGCCTGGGCGGCACCTGCCTTCGCCATCAGAACTCACCACCTTCACGGGTCACGATGCGGCACTTCATGGGCAGCTTGTGGATCGCGCGGCGCAGCGCCTCGCGAGCCGTCTCCTCGTTCGGGAACGAGATCTCGAACATCACACGGCCCGGCTTCACGTTCGCGATCCACCACTCCGGCGAACCCTTACCGGAACCCATGCGGGTTTCGGCCGGCTTCTTGGTCAGCGGGCGGTCCGGGTAGATGGTCGTCCACACCTTGCCACCACGCTTGATGTGACGGGTCATGGCGATACGAGCGGACTCGATCTGCCGGTTCGTCACGTAGCTGTGCTCAAGCGCCTGGATGCCGTACTCGCCGAAGCTGACCTTCGTGCCACCCTTGGCGGCGCCGTGGCGCTTCGGGGAGTGCTGCTTCCGGTGCTTGACCCTGCGCGGGATGAGCACGTCTCAGCCCTCCGTCTTTTCTGCGGTCTCGGTGGCCGGGGCCGCCGGGGCCTCGGTCGTGGCGGCGGCGGCCGCACGACCGGCTTCGGTCGAGGTGGCGGTCGTGCCCGAGGCGCCGGAACGACGCGGGCGGGACGGCCGGTCGCTGCGGTCGCGGTCGCGACCACCGCGCGGCGCGCGCTCGGCGGCGTCGCGGGCCTCGCGGGCCTTCAGGCCACCGACGAGCTCACCCTTGTAGATCCACACCTTGACGCCGATGCGACCGAACGTCGTCTTGGCCTCGAAGAAGCCGTAGTCGATGTCGGCGCGCAGCGTGTGCAGCGGGACGCGGCCATCGCGGTAGTGCTCGGAGCGGGACATCTCGGCACCGCCGAGACGACCGCCGCACTGCACGCGGATGCCCTTGACCTGCGGCGAGCGCATGGAGGTCTGGATCGCCTTCCGCATCGCGCGGCGGAACGCCACGCGGTTGGAGAGCTGCTCCGCGACCGCCTGGGCGACCAGCTGGGCGTCGGCCTCGGGGTTCTTGACCTCGAGGATGTTCAGCTGGACCTGCTTCTTGGTCAGCTTCTCCAGCGCGCCGCGGATCCGGTCGGCCTCCGCGCCGCGGCGGCCGATGACGATGCCCGGCCGGGCGGTGTGGATGTCCACGCGGACGCGGTCACGGGTGCGCTCGATCTCGACCTTGGAGATGCCCGCGCGCTCCATGCCGGTGGCGAGGAGCTTGCGGATCTTGACGTCCTCGGCCACGTACTCGGCGTACTGCTTGTCGGCGTACCAGCGCGACTTCCAGTCCGTGGTGATACCCAGGCGGAAGCCGTGCGGGTTGATCTTCTGGCCCACTACCGGCCACCTGCCTTCTTCTTGCTCTGAGCCTTCTGCGCGCCGGCCTTCTGCGCGACGACCGGACGCGACTCCACCTCGACGGTGATGTGGCTGGTCCGCTTGCGGATCCGGTACGCGCGGCCCTGGGCCCGCGGGCGGATGCGCTTGAGGGTGGGGCCCTCGTCGGCGTAGGCGTTCTTGACCCAGAGCGTCTCCGGGTCCAGCTGAAGGTTGTTCTCGGCGTTGGCCACGGCGCTGGCGAGCACCTTCGCGACCGGCTCGCTGGCCGCCTGGGGGGCGAACCGGAGCACGGCCAAGGCGTCGGCGGCGCTACGTCCCTTGATGAGCTCGATCACCCGGCGCACCTTGGTCGGCGAGTCCCGGACGAAGCGAGCCCGCGCGTAAGCCGTAGGCAGGGCCTCGACCGTCGCGTCGTTCTGGGCGTTCATCGCTACTTCCCTTGTCTTGTTTCGTGCCCGCTCAGCGGCGGCGCGACTTGCGGTCGTCCTTGATGTGGCCCTTGAAGGTCCGCGTCGGGGCGAACTCGCCCAGCTTGTGACCCACCATGGCCTCGGTGACGAACACCGGGACGTGCTTGCGGCCGTCGTGCACGGCGATCGTGTGACCCAGGAAGTCCGGGATGATCGTCGAGCGGCGCGACCAGGTCTTGATGACCGTCTTCTTGCCCGATTCGTTCAGCGCGTCCACCTTCTTGAGCAGGTGGTCGTCCACGAACGGGCCCTTCTTGAGGCTACGTGGCATGTTGTTCTACCTCCCTGCTCAGCGCTTGTTCTTGCCGGTACGCCGGCGGCGGACGATGAGGGCGTCGGACGCCTTGCGGCGACGCGTGCGGCCCTCGGGCTTACCGTTCGGGTTGACGGGGTGACGACCACCGGACGTCTTGCCCTCGCCACCACCGTGCGGGTGGTCGACCGGGTTCATGACGACACCACGGACCGTGGGGCGCTTGCCGCGCCAGCGGTTGCGGCCGGCCTTGCCCCAGTTGATGTTGGCGTGGTCGGAGTTGCCGACCTCGCCGACCGTGGCGCGGTTGCGCACGTCCACGTTGCGGATCTCGCCCGAGGGGAGACGCAGCTGGGCGTACGGGCCGTCCTTGGCGACGAGCTGCACCTTCGCGCCCGCGGACCGCGCCATCTTCGCGCCGCCGCCGGGGCGGAGCTCGATCGCGTGGATCACGGTGCCGACCGGGATGTTGCGGAGCGGCAGGTTGTTGCCCGGCTTGATGTCGGCCCGGGGGCCGTTCTCGACGGTGTCGCCCTGCTTCAGCTTCTCCGGCGCGATGATGTAGCGCTTCTCGCCGTCGGCGTAGTGCAGCAGCGCGATGCGAGCGGACCGGTTGGGGTCGTACTCGATGTGCGCGACCTTGGCGGGGATGCCGTCCTTGTCATTGCGACGGAAGTCGATGACGCGGTAGGCGCGCTTGTGGCCGCCACCCTTGTGCCGGGTGGTGATCTTGCCGGACGAGTTGCGACCGCCCGAACCGCTCAGCGGACGAAGCAGCGACTTCTCCGGGGTGGAGCGGGTGATCTCGGCGAAGTCCGAGACGCTCGAACCGCGACGACCGGGGGTCGTCGGCTTGTACTTGCGGATGCCCATTGTCAGCTCAGTCCTTTACGCGGTGGGTCCGCCGAAGATCTCGATCGCCTTGCTTTCGGGCGAAAGAGTCACGATGGCGCGCTTGGTGTCCTTGCGCTTGCCGAAGCCGGCGCGAGTCCGCTTCCGCTTGCCCTGGCGGTTGGCCGTGTTGACGCTGACCACCTTGACGCCGAACACCTTTTCGACCGCGATCTTGATCTGGGTCTTGTTGGCGTCCGGGCGGACGATGAACGTGTACTTGTGGTCCTCGAGCAGCCCGTAGGACTTCTCGGAGATGACCGGCGCGAGCAGGATGTCGCGGGGGTCCGGAATGGCGACCGAACTCACTTCTCGTCACTCCCTTCCGTGACCTCGCCCGACCGCGCGGAGGCCTTGGCCTTGCCGCGGGCGGGGCCGGCGACGAACACGTCGTACGCGGCCTTGGTGAACACGACGTCGTCGTTGACCAACACGTCGTAGGTGTTGAGCTGGTCGGCCCAGAGGATGTGCACCTCGGGCAGGTTCCGCAGGGAAACCCAGCTCAGCTCGTCGGCCCGGTCCAGCACCACGAGCACGCGCCTCGCCTGCGTCACGGCGGCGAGGGCGGTCTTGGCGGCCTTGGTCGACGGCTTCTCACCGGTCACCAGCTCGGTGACGATGTGCAGCTGGCCGGCGCGGGCCCGGTCGGAGAGGGCGCCACGCAGGGCGGCGGCCTTCATCTTCTTCGGGGTCCGCTGCGAGTAGTCACGCGGCGTGGGGCCGTGGACGACGCCACCACCGGCGAACTGCGGCGCGCGGGTCGAACCCTGGCGGGCACGGCCGGTGCCCTTCTGCCGGTACGGCTTCTTGCCGCCACCGGAAACCTCACCACGGGTCTTCGTGTCGTGCGTGCCCTGGCGCGCGGCGGCCTGCTGGGCCACCACCACCTGGTGCATCAGCGCGACATTGGCCTGCACGTCGAAGATCTCCTCGGGGAGGTCCACGGTGCCGTCGGCTTTACCGGCCGGGGTCTTCAGCTCGACGCTTGTCATTCGGAGTTACCACCCTTCGCGGCGCTGCGAACGAACAGCACGCCGCCCTTGGGACCGGGCACAGCGCCCTTGATCAGCAGCAGGCCGTCCTCGGCACGCACCGCGTGCACGGTCAGGTTCTGCGTGGTGACCCGGTCGTTGCCCATCCGGCCCGCCATGCGCAGGCCCTTGAAGACGCGGCCGGGGGTGGCGCAGCCACCGATGGAACCCGGCTTGCGGTGCACGGCCTGGGCACCGTGGCTCGCGCCCTGGCCCTTGAAGCCGTGGCGCTTCATGACACCCGCGTAGCCCTTGCCCTTGCTGGTCCCGGTCACGTCGACCTCGACGCCGGCGGCGAACACCTCGGCGGTGATCTCCTGGCCGACCTCGTAGGTCTCGGCGTCGGTGGTGCGCAGCTCGGCGAGGAACCGCCGCGGGGTCACGCCCGCCTTGTCGAAGTGGCCGGTGCGCGGCTTGTTCACCTTGCGCGGGTCGACCGCGCCGAACGCCAGCTGCACGGCCTTGTAGCCGTCCTTGTCCTGGGTCCGAACCTGGGTGACCACGTTCGGACCGGCCTTGACGACGGTCACCGGGACAACCCGGTTCTGTTCGTCGAAGACCTGGGTCATGCCGAGCTTGGTGCCCAGGATGCCCTTCATCTGCCTGTCAGACATGAGTCTCTTATCTCCGCCGCTCGCCCGCCGCTACTACTGGATGTTGACGTCGACGCTCGCCGGGAGGTCGATGCGCATGAGCGCGTCGACCGTCTTCGGCGTCGGGTCGAGGATGTCGATCAGACGCTTGTGCGTGCGCATCTCGAAGTGCTCGCGCGAGTCCTTGTACTTGTGCGGCGAGCGGATGACGCAGTAAACGTTCTTCTCGGTGGGCAGCGGCACCGGCCCGACAACACGGGCGCCGGTGCGCGTGACCGTCTCCACGATCTTGCGCGCCGAGGTGTCGATCGCCTCGTGGTCGTAGGCCTTGAGCCGGATGCGGATCTTCTGTCCCGCCATGGTGGCTGCTCGTTCCTTGTCGTCTCGTGCCGCTATCTCACAAACCCCGGCCGGTGTAGCTAGCCACCAGACCATGGGTTTCCGCAGTTCAACGGCCCTGTCCCCGGTCCACGCGGTCGGGCGTGTCGCGCCCGACGCACAGACGGATCCCGCGGGATCGTCGTCTTGCCTGGTCTTCCTCAACGTGAGGAGGCTTCGAGCCGGCACCGCTTTTGCAAGCACTGTCGTCTCACTGCCGTTGCCCGCTCGCCTGCAACCCGAAGGAAGAGCTCGGCGGACCGTGGCCACTCGCACCGGAGCGGCCGGACCCTGTCGTCGGAAACCCGAAGGATCGGCCGCCCCAGGACGAGCAACCAAAATAGTGTCGCACACGTGAGTTGACGCCCTGCACCCGGGGGTGTATTACCCGGGCGCAGGGCGCCTACGTCACTTGATGATCTTCGTAACCTGGCCCGCGCCGACGGTCCGGCCACCCTCGCGGATGGCGAAGCGCAGACCCTCGTCCATCGCGACCGGCTGGATCAGCTGGACCGAGATGTCGGTGTTGTCGCCCGGCATGACCATCTCGGTGCCCTCGGGGAGGGTCACGACGCCGGTCACGTCGGTGGTGCGGAAGTAGAACTGCGGGCGGTAGTTGTTGAAGAACGGGGTGTGACGGCCACCCTCGTCCTTCGACAGGATGTAGACCCGGCCCTCGAAGTCGGTGTGCGGGGTGGTGGTGCCCGGCTTCACGACGACCTGGCCGCGCTCGACGTCCTCGCGCTTGATACCGCGGACCAGCAGGCCGACGTTGTCGCCCGCCTGGCCCGAGTCGAGCAGCTTGCGGAACATCTCGACACCGGTGACGGTGGTCTTGGTCGACTTCTCGCGGATACCCACGATCTCGACCTCTTCGTTGACGTTGATCTGGCCGCGCTCGACGCGACCGGTCACCACGGTGCCACGACCGGTGATGGTGAAGACGTCCTCGATCGGCATCAGGAACGGCTTGTCGAGCTCACGCACCGGGTCCGGCACGTTGTCGTCGACGGCGGTCATCAGCTCGAGAACGGCCTCGGACCACTTCTCGTCGCCCTCGAGAGCCTTGAGGCCGGACACGCGCACGACCGGCGCGTCGTCGCCCGGGAACTCCTGCGAGGACAGCAGCTCGCGGACCTCCAGCTCGACGAGCTCGAGGATCTCCTCGTCGTCGACCATGTCGGCCTTGTTCAGCGCGACCACGATGTAGGGCACGCCGACCTGGCGGGCGAGCAGCACGTGCTCACGGGTCTGCGGCATCGGGCCGTCGGTGGCGGCCACGACCAGGATCGCGCCGTCCATCTGGGCGGCACCGGTGATCATGTTCTTGATGTAGTCCGCGTGACCGGGGGCGTCCACGTGCGCGTAGTGACGCTTCTCGGTCTGGTACTCGACGTGCGAGATGTTGATCGTGATGCCGCGCTGCTTCTCTTCCGGCGCGTTGTCGATCTGGTCGAACGCCCGCGACTCGTTCAGCTCCGGGTACTTGTCGTGCAGCACCTTGGTGATGGCCGCGGTCAGAGTCGTCTTGCCGTGGTCAACGTGACCGATGGTGCCGATGTTGACGTGCGGCTTGGTCCGCTCGAATTTCGCCTTCGCCACTGGAATGTCCTCCTGGACTGATTTCGCTTTGTGCTCGTGGGGCGGCGTGGCTGCCGCCCCACGATTGTTCCTTCGTCGGTGCTGCGGACGTTCAGGAGAGTCCCTTAATGCCCGCGAGCGCTGGGGGAGTTACTCCCCCGTCGCCTTCGCGATGATTTCCTTCGCGACGTTCGCGGGAACCTCGGCGTAGGAGTCGAACACCATGGAGTAGTTCGCCCGGCCCTGGGTGCGGGACCGCAGGTCGCCGACGTAGCCGAACATCTCCGACAGCGGGACCAGCGCCTTCACGACGCGGGTACCGGACCGCTCCTCCATGGCCTGGATCTGACCACGGCGGGAGTTGAGGTCACCGATGACGTCACCCATGTAGTCCTCGGGCGTGGTCACCTCGACCGCCATCATCGGCTCCAGGATCACCGGGCCGGCCTTCTTCGCGGCTTCCTTCATCGCCATGGAACCGGCGATCTTGAACGCCATCTCCGAAGAGTCGACCTCGTGGTACGCACCGTCCAACAGGGTGAACTTCAACCCGACGAGCGGGTAGCCGGCCAGGACGCCGTACTGCATCGCGTCCTGCGCGCCCGCGTCCACCGACGGGATGTACTCCCGCGGCACGCGACCACCGGTCACCTTGTTGTCGAACTCGTAGAGCGCGCCGTCGGTGCGCTCGAGCGGCTCCAGCTTCACGATGACCTTCGCGAACTGGCCGGAACCACCGGTCTGCTTCTTGTGGACGTAGTCGAGCTTGTCGACCGTCTTCTTGATCGTCTCACGGTAGGCGACCTGCGGCTTGCCGATGTTGGCCTCGACCTTGTAGTCGGACTTCATCCGGTTCACCAGCACCTCGAGGTGCAGCTCGCCCATGCCCGCGATGATCGTCTGGCCGGTGTCCTCGTCCAGCTTCACCTGGAACGTCGGGTCCTCTTCGGCCAGCTTCTGGATCGCCAGGGACAGCTTCTCCTGGTCGGCCTTCGTCTTCGGTTCGATCGCGACCCGGATGACCGGCTCGGGGAACGTCATCGACTCCAGCACGATCGGGTTCTGCGGGTCCGCCAGGGTGTCACCCGTGGTGGTGTCCTTCAGCCCGATGACCGCGTAGATGTGGCCGACCTGGGCGTCGTCGACCGGGTTCTCCTTGTTGGAGTGCATCTGGAAGATCTTCCCGATGCGCTCCTTGCGCTCCTTGGTCGCGTTGATGACCTGCGCGCCGGAAGCGACCTTGCCCGAGTACACCCGGATGTAGGTCAGCTTGCCGAAGAACGGGTGCGCGGCGATCTTGAACGCGAGCGCGGCGAACGGCTCGTCGACCGACGCCTTGCGGGTCGCCGTGGTCTCGCCGTCGGGCAGCAGGCCCTCGACGGCCGGGACGTCCAGCGGCGACGGCAGGTAGTCGATCACCGCGTCGAGCATGGGCTGCACGCCCTTGTTCTTGAACGCGGAACCGGCCAGCACCGGGAACGCCGCCCGGGTGATGACGAGCTTGCGGATGCCGGACTTGATCTCGGCCTCGGACAGCTCTTCGCCCTCGAGGAACTTCTCCATCAGGGAGTCGTCGGTCTCGGCGACGGTCTCGACCAGCTTCTCGCGGTACTCCGCGGCCCGGTCGGCCAGGTCGGCCGGGATCTCCTCGACGGTGTAGTCCTCGCCCTTCTGCACCTCGCCGCGCCAGACCAGGGCCTTCATCCGGACCAGGTCGACGACGCCTTCGAAGTCGTTCTCGGCGCCGATGGGCAGCTGGATCGCCAGCGGCTTGACGCCGAGGCGCTCCTCGATGGTGCGCAGGGTGTAGTAGAAGTCCGCACCCAGCTTGTCCATCTTGTTGACGAAGCAGATGCGCGGGACGTCGTACTTGTCCGCCTGCCGCCAGACCTGCTCGGACTGCGGCTCGACACCTTCCTTGCCGTCGAAGACGGCGACCGCGCCGTCGAGCACCCGCAGGTTGCGCTCCACCTCGACGGTGAAGTCGACGTGCCCGGGGGTGTCGATCAGGTTGATCTGGTGGTCGTCCCAGAAGGTGGTGGTGGCAGCCGAGGTGATGGTGATACCCCGCTTCTGCTCCTCCTCCATCCAGTCCATGGTGGCGGCGCCGTCGTGGACTTCACCGATCTTGTAGTTGACCCCGGTGTAGAACAGGATCCGCTCGGTGGTCGTCGTCTTGCCGGCGTCGATGTGGGCCATGATGCCGATGTTGCGGACCTTGTTCAGGTCGGTCAGCACTTCACGTGCCACGAGAGTGTTCCCCTGTTCTCAAGCTTGGGGCCCGGCATGGCTGGCCCATAAGGACGGGCGGCGATGCCGAACTACTTACCAGCGGTAGTGCGCGAAGGCCCGGTTGGACTCGGCCATCTTGTGCGTGTCTTCGCGACGCTTCACCGAGGCACCGAGGCCGTTGGAAGCGTCCAGCAGTTCGTTCTGCAGGCGCTCGATCATCGTCTTCTCGCGGCGGGCCTGCGAGAAGGAGACCAGCCAGCGCAGCGCCAGCGTGGTGGAGCGGCCCGGCTTGACCTCGATCGGCACCTGGTAGGTGGCACCACCGACGCGGCGGCTCTTCACCTCGATGGTGGGCTTCACGTTGTCGAGGGCGCGCTTCAGCGTGACGACCGGGTCAGTGCCGGTCTTCTCGCGAGCGCCTTCGAGCGCGCCGTACACGATGCGCTCGGCCAGGGACCGCTTCCCGTCCTTCAGCACCTTGTTCACCAGCTGGGTGACCAGTGGGGAGGCGTAGACGGGGTCGGAGATCAGCGGCCGCTTCGGGGCCGGACCCTTGCGGGGCATTAGCTCTTCTCCTTCTTCGCGCCGTACCGGCTGCGCGCCTGCTTGCGGTTCTTGACACCCTGGGTGTCGAGCGAACCGCGGATGATCTTGTAACGGACACCCGGAAGGTCCTTCACACGACCACCGCGCACGAGCACCATCGAGTGCTCCTGGAGGTTGTGGCCCTCACCGGGGATGTAGGCGGTGACCTCGATGCCGCTGGTCAGCTTCACACGCGCGACCTTGCGCAGCGCCGAGTTCGGCTTCTTGGGGGTCGTGGTGTACACGCGGGTGCACACGCCACGCCGCTGCGGGCTCCCCTTGAGGGCCGCCGTCTTCTGCTTGGCAGCCTTGTCCTGGCGGCCCTTGCGGACCAGCTGCTGGATCGTGGGCAATGGACCAGCTTCCTGTCGTGATCTGCTTCTTCGTGTCTTCACCGGCCCCCGCGGTCGGGCGTGTCGGCCCGCGTCACGGTCTCGCGACCGGTAACTTCCCGGAGGGATTTCCGTCGGAACCCCGACCTGCCGAAGCCGGTGACCGGGTGCCTGAGCACCCCGCCCATGCGCACGGCACGCGGAGCGGCCCGACGCATGCCGGGCACGGTCTCCAAAGATACCCGCCCGGGTCCGGGAGGAACGCGGCGGGGGGTCTGTAGGTCGGCGAACCTCCAGCGTACCTCTCAACGCCCCCGGGCTGCGGGACATTCCCACGCCTCGGGTCGGCGACTTCCGAGGCGGGCCCGGTGCGCCGGTCGCCGGAGTCGGCAGAGTTATCAACGCCCGGCCGTGGTGACGCATTCCCGTTGCGGGGTCGAGGCTTGGCCGGGCGAGCAGCTCGGTGGTCACCGAGCGGCCGCCCCCGCCGCGGCGGGCCATCACGGCCCCCGCGGGCTCCTTCTGTCTCAGTCCTCGTCCGGCTTCGCGTGGTCCGGCTTGCCCGGGTTCGGGTCCCGGGACAGGTCGATCAGGGGGTGCACGCCCGCACCCTCCGGGGCCGCGTGGCTGCCCGTCGACTTCGGTTCTTCGTCGGGCCGTCCGGCCCCTTCGGTGCTGGTCATCACACACTCCTCGCGCTTGGTCCCCCTGCTTCCCTCTCCGCCGAAAACCTACCCATTACCCGGTCGGGTGATGCAGTGGGATCGGATCGGCCGTTCCGTGCGTCACAGTGCGGTCGGGGGATCACGATGGGTGCACCACGAGGCGAAAGAGGCGGGCATGTCGGGCGAGTTCGAGCACCTGGTGGCCGAGTTCGAGCGGTTCCGGGCGGGGATCCGCACGGCCGACGAGCGGTTCGCCGGGCTCGGCGCGATGCAGCAGCAGCTGGCCGCGCTGCGGGCGAGCGCCGCGTCGCCGGACGGGGGTGTCACCGTCGTCACCGGGCCGGGCGGGGCCGTCCTGGACGTCCGGTTCACCGAAGCCGCGCTCGCCAAGGGCCCGCAGGCCCTTTCGGCCACCCTGCTCGCCACCCTGCGGGAGGCCGTCGGCGAGGCGGCCCGGCGGCAGGCCGTGCTGGTCGAGGAACACCTGGGCGACGACCTCGGCCTGGTCGAACAGGTCCTGGAAACCCAGGCCGCGGCGTTCGGAACCACCGTCGAGGAACTGCGGTCGAAGCTGCCGGGAGACCAGCCGCAGGCCGAGGACTTCTCGGAGCAGCGAGTGCTGCGCCCGGCCGGCCCGCCACCGGCGCCGCCCGCGGCGGGCCCGTCGCCGGGTGACCGCTTCCTGCGCTCCCTGTTCGACGAGGAGGACTGATGGGCGGCGGTTACCGCGTCGAGGTCGACGCACTGCACAAGTACGTCGGTGACCTGGGCAAGTACCGCGAGCAGGGCGCGAAGATCACCGAGCAGGTGGCGCGATCCGACGTCGGCGGCAAGTCCTGGGGCGTGGTCGGCGTCTTCACGAAAGGCGGCTACGACGACACCCTGCGCGAGCTGCAGTCCCTGCTCGCGTCGATCGCGGACGGGCTGGCCTCGGCGCAGGCGAAGCTGACCGACGCGGCGAACGTCTACCAAGGCGTCGAAGACGACCACAAGACCTTCTTCGGCCAGGTCGAGACGCTGCTCGACGGCCCGGGAAAGCACTGAGGGGGAACGCATGGCCGAGGTCGAAGACGTCGCGGGCGGGATCACCGTCGAGTCCGAAGATCCGAAGACCGTGCTCGGCGTCAACGTCGGCAACGCGGTCAAGGCGACGCCGTTCGCGGGCAGCGCCGTCACCGTCGGCACGGACGCGGTCTCGGTGACGAAGGCGGTCTTCGCGCCCCACCCCGACGGCGCGGACATCACCCTCGCCCTCGGCACGATCGCCACCGACACGGCGAGCTTCATCCAGTCGAGCTCGAGCACCATCACCGACATCGCGACCGACCCGCTCGGCTGGCTGGTCGGGCAGGGGCTGAACTTCCTGGTCAACGCCGTCCAGCCGATCCAGGACGCGATCCACTTCGTCAGCGGCGACGGACCCGCGCTGAGCGTCGCGGCGGAGAACTTCGGGGCGATCGCCACCGGGCTCGACCAGCTGGCGAAGAACTTCGCCGAAGTCGCCGACGAGTCGCTGAAGGGATGGGAGGGCGACGCGAGCAACGCGGCGAAGGCGGCTCTCGGCGAGTTCGCGCACGGCATCGAGGGCGTGGCGGGCCGGTCCGGCGACCTGGCCCGGATGCTGCAGCTGAACAGCATGCTGATGAGCTTCGCCGAGGACCTGGTCAAGGCCATCCTCACCGAGTTCGTCACGTGGCTGATCCTGCTGTGGGTGCCGGCGCTGGCCGCCGCGGTGCCGACCTGCGGGGCCTCGCTGTCCGCCGCCGCGCCGGTCACCGAGGTCAAGGCCGCGCAGACGACCGCGAAGACCACCCAGAAGGTGAACAAGCTCCGCGAGCTGCTGCAGAAGGTGCTCGGCTGGCTCCGGAAGCTGCAGCAGAAGTTCGCCTCGACGACGCTGGGCAAGTCGCTGACGAAGATCGCGGAGGAGAACGAGGGCAAGGACCTCCTCCAGAAGGCCGTCGGCGACCAGGGCCTGATCGGCAAGCGCTGGGCGAAGGCGTTCGAGAACCCGGTCCTCGACGCCGCGGGCAAGGTCGACTACCGGAAGACGATGCTGAAGGCCGGCGCCACCGAGGCGCTGAAGAAAGGTGGCGAAGCCGCGGTCAAGGGCGTGCTCGGCTACCAGCCGGGCGACCCGGGCGACAACCCGGCCAAGACGGTGAACGACCACCTCGGCAAGCTCACCGGCCACGTGAAGAACGCGAAGAAGGCGAGCGACTACGACGGGACGGGCCGCGACCAGTCCGTCGAAGAGACGCGCGAGGACCTGGACTTCTGACGATGCAGACGCTCTTCACCATCGGCGTCCTGGTGGTCGTGGCCGCGGTGGCCGCCGCGATCTGGTGGCGGTCGCAGCGGCGGGCCGCCGCCGGCCGTGCAGGGCACTGGTTCGGGGCGTTCGCGGCCGAGCACGGCGGCACGTCCGGCAGCGGCGACGGCGGCGGCTCCCCCACTTTCGGCGTGGTTCACCCCACCGGGCGACCGCTGACCGGCGCGCCGAGCGATCCCTGGGTCGAGTTCCGCCTCGGCGACCGGCCGGTGCTCGCGATCGACACGCGGGAGTCCTACCGGCACGTCGACGACCACGTCCACTTCCGGGACCTGCACGTCACGCAGGTGCGCGTGCCGCCGGGCCCCGAGCTGCGGATCGTCCCGGGCCGGCCGGTGTCGATGCCGACGCTCCCGCCGGACTCCGCCCTCGACGCCGAGCTGGCGCGGTGGCTGGCCGCGAACCCGCGGTTCGGGCAGCGGGCGGTGGTCGTCGAGAACGGGTCGGCGCGGACCTGGGGTCCGGGCTGCGCGACGCGGGAGAACGTCGTCGCCGAGGCCCGGTACCTCGCCGAGCTGGCCGATCACCTGCCCGCGACGCTGTGGAACGTCAGCGGCGGCGCGTCGTGAGGTGGGTCAGGCCCGCCGACAACGCGAACACCACGCCGAGGCCGACCACGTAGGGCCCGGCGAGGAGCGCGAATCCCGCGCCGATGTTGGCGTCCGGCTGGTCGGACGTGGCCCGGAAGCCGATCGCCCCGACCGAGAGCAGGATGGCGCCCGCGGTGATCAGCACGACGGCGATCACCGTGAGGCGTTTCGTGACGGGCGTCATGCGTTCATGGTGCCCGGCCCGCCTCGGATCCGCCGGACGGCGGCTCAGCCGAGGCGTCCGGGTGCAAGCGGCCACTTCACCCGGGGCCGGCTTCGGCGCCGTCACCACCCGGCCAGGGAGAGGCGGCATCCGACCGCGCCGCTGCCCTGGCCGAGCACCGACCACCGCGATCAGCGCGATGGCGAGCCTGCGCAGCAGGTGCCGGTTCATGGGGACTCGCAGGGAAAAGGCGGCGGCCCCTCGCACGGAGAGGCCGCCGCCGGGATCAGAACGAAGGCAGGAGCTTGCCGGGCACGCCGTTGATCGACTGGATCAGGCCGAGCACCGGGACGCCGAGCGGGGCGAACGTCCAGATGTTGTGCAGGCCGCTCGTGTCCGGCTCGTCGACCACGACGACGCCGGGGGCGTCGGCGGCCAGCGCCGGGGCCGCCGCGCCGGACAGGACCGCTCCGGCGAGGACCGCGGCTCCGGCCGCGCGGACGAGGTTCTTCTTCATGGCAGGCACCTTTCAGGAGACGGCGGTGAGGAGGCCGAAGACGGGGGCGAGCAGGCCGGCCGGCTGGCCGAGCGGGCCGAGCACGCTGCCGAGGTCGACGCCGGGGACGAGCCAGACCGGGCCCTGAACCGGGTCGGCACCGGCGACACCGCCGGCCAGGCCGGTGAACGCCGTGGCCGCGGCGAGCGGCAGCAGCACGCGGGCAGCAAGACGCTTCATGCGCTTTCCTTTCCTTCCAAGGGTTTTTCAGCGGAGAACCGACGTGATCGGCACGATGGTTCCGTCGGGGACCCACTGGCCCGCGTAGTCGCGGTCCAGCACCATTCCGGTGGCGTGGGGTTCGGTGGGGTCCATCGGCATGGCGTTGACCTGGGCCGCGGCGAAGATCTGCACGTCGCCCGCGGCCACGCCCGCGCCGAGCCAGTTCCGGAAGCCGCCGGGGCTCGGGCTTTCGCCGCCGAAGCGGTTGCCGACCGCGACCGCGTACCCGACCGCGGTGGCTTCCCGCGGGTCGAACCGCAGCGGCAGGGACGCGCTCGCGACGGCGTTGACGATCGGCCCGTTCAGCAGCCACGGCGCCAGGTAGAGCCCGTACTGGTGGGTGGGGTGCAGCCGCTGCAGCTCAGCGGCCCGCGTCATCGCGGTGTACCCGACGCTCCACCCGGAAACGACGACGAGCGCGGTGTCGGGCCCGGCGTCCGGCCGCACCGCCAAGCCGGTCCGCGCCGCGGTTCGCCGCACCAGCTTCGCCGCCGCGACACCGCGCGGCGAGTCGTCCGACACCAGCGTCAGCGCGGACGGCTTGCGGCCGGCCAGGAACTCCACCAGCTTGACCAGCGCTCCCCCGTCCTCCGGGGCCAGCGCGTCGGACGGGCACGCCGTCAGCACGGCGGCCCGGCCGGCGACCAGGCCGCCGAGTGCGGCCGACGCGCATTCCGGCGCGTCGGCGTCCGGGATCGCCGGGCCGGGCGCGGTGCCCGCGTCGACCTCGACGACCGCCGTCGCGGCCCCGCGGTGGATCTCCACGTCGCTGCGGCCGGGCGGGAGGTCGACGTCGGCCCAGGTGCCTTCGGCGCCGGGACGCGCGACGGCCTGGGAGATCAGGCCGCCGCGGACGCCGACGGAGAGGTCGTCGCCCGCACTCGCCGGGAAGTGGACGACGTTGTGCCCCGGCCGCTGCGGGCTGACCAGCACCGGGAACCCGGCCTCGTCGGCCAGCAGCGGCACGCCCGGCACGGGCAGCGACGGCGGCGCCGGGATCGCGCCGAGCGCGCTCCAGGCGGCGAACGCGAGCGCGACGGCGACCGCGCCGAGGCGGTAGGCGCGGGCCCGCAGCACCACCGCGAGCCCGCTCACCACCAGCGGCAGGACCACCACGGCCACCACCACGACCCCGAAGACCGTCGTGCCCAGCCGCCGGTCGAACCCGAGCCCGGACAACCCGAACCGCACCACCCCGGCGACGACGAACAACCCGCCGAAGGTGATCGCCAGGGGCCCGGGCCGGACGGCCGAGGTCGCCACCGGACCGAACAGCGCGAAGCCGAACCAGACGGCCGCCCCGGCGACGAACACCGAGTCCAGCGCGAAGCCGACGCCCGTGTCGCCGAGCGAGGTTTCGAGGACGACCAGCGCCAGCAACGCGACCGACGCCCAGCGCCCGGCCCGCGGCCACCGCAGCAGGAGCGGCACGGCCACCGCGAGCACGACGTGCCCGGCGAGCGCGACGACGTTGATGTCGACGGCGAACTCCGACGCGACGGCGAGCAGCGCCGACAGCCCGCCGAGGCCGGACAGGGTGAGCTTCTGCGTGCGCGTCAGCTCCCCCACCAGCGGCCGCAGCAGCCCGCCGCCCGCGAGGAACGTCGTCGAGAGGAGCAGTGCCAGCCGGAGGACGAGCGCCAGGACGTCCACTGTGGACGAGCCGGTCCCCGGGTCGTGGTGGTGGTCCATGGGGCTACCTCACGTCCGCGTCCGCGACCACGAACAGCTCGGAGTGCGGCTTGGCGTTGCCGAAGGCCCCGTGCGGCCAGGACTTGCGGTTGAAGTTGATGCCGACCTGGCCGGTGAACTCGTCCCGGAAGTCCTGGTCGACCGCGACCTTCCCGTCCGGGCCGAGGTTCAGCAGGTTGACCTTGTGGTCACCGTCGAGCCCGGACCGCGCGACGAAGTAGTTCGACACCGCGAGGTGCTGCGGCGAGGGGGTTTCGTGGTAGAAGCCGTCGTCGCCGAGCGCGAGGTTGTCGTAGGCGCCCCAGTGCGGGCCCGCGCCCGGCGTGCCCGGGTTGATCGGGGCCGCGCCGACGACGGTCGGCAGGTCGCCGCCCCCACCCTGCTGCGCCTTCGCCTTCGTGTCGACCCGGCCCTCGATGTCCTCGATGCGGTCGCCGGCGTCGACCAGCTTCCGGATGTCGAGCACGTAGACGCCGCCGGTGGTGCCGGGGTCGTCGGCCGAGAGGGTGCCCTTCTGCCGCCCGACGATCGCGCGGTAGAGGTACTTGTCGTCCGGGCTCGTCTGGATCCAGCCGCCGTTGGAGCCGGCGCCGTTCGAGTCGTTGTTCGCGTGGATCGCCTTGTTGGCGGCGCCGTCGTCGAACACCTCGATCCAGTGCGGCTCGGCCGCGGTGATGTCCGGCGTGTAGAACACCGCACCGCCCTGCATGGTCTGGGCGAACGCGCCCTTGTGGCCGGGCAGGTTCGTCACGGTCGTCTCCATCACCGCGCGGCTTTCGGCGTGCAGCGGGTCGGCCGGATCGGCACGCGGGCCGTCCTGCAGGTAGGACACCGACTTCAGCCTCGGGTGGTTGCGGTCGGAGATGTCCCAGGTCCGCACGGTCGGGCGGCGCAGGTACGGCGACGGCTGCTTCACCGGGTCGAGGATGATGTTGCGCGGCTCGGCGTAGTCGCTGGTGACGAGCGTGTTCAGGTCCTCGCGGGCCTGGATGCCGTGCGGGTTGGCGCACGTCGGCTTGCCCAGCTGCGGGAGGTTGTCGCAGAGCTTGGCGTTGTCGCCCTGCGGCGTGGCCGCCGGGGACTCCGAGAGCACCTGCGCGTTCTGTCCGAAGTGGACGACCTCGCCGGGGCTGCCCGCGAAGCCGTTGCCGATCTGCGTGGAGCCGTCGGCGTAGGCGTGCGGGCCGGGCACGACCGGGCCGCCCATGTACGTGCCGTACGCGGTGCCGTCCTTGAGCACCCAGTAGGCGTCCGGGACGCTCCCGCCGAGCGTGTTGGTCGGCAGGCTGACGCCCTTGAGCTTGAGCTGCGGCAGCGCGCTGACGTCGAAGGCGTACGTCGCCGCAGCGAACAGTGCGCCGGCGTAGATGGTGTCGCCCTTGTGCCACACGTACTGCATGTGGTGCGGTTCGTTCTCGACCAGCGGGCCGACGGTGGCGGTGTTGACGACCTTGCCGTAGGTCGGCGAGCCCTGCGTCGCGTCGATCACGGCGAGGAAGTCCGGGCCGGGCAGGGCGTTCTTGAGCTTGTTGAGGCCGCCACCGAGCGTGCCGGGCAGGTTCTTGACGTCCTTGACCAGCGTGTCGGCGATGTTCTCGTCACCGGCCCAGACGAGCAGCCACTTCTTGCGCGGGCCGCTTTCCCCGCGGGCGAGGTCCTTCGTGACCAGGTGGTTCTGCACCCAGTACTGCTTGCCGTCGGACGCGGTCTTCGCGTCGGTGACGGTCTGGACGTCGGCGTAGGCGCCGGTGGCCGAACCGGTGTACGTGACTGCGCCGGCCGCCAGGGCGAAAGCGGCGGCGCCGGTCACCACCTTTCGCCACCGGCCCGGGCGCAACGGAGTTGGTCGCATGGTTCTCCCTGTTCTTCATCGCGGACGGAAACCGTTGGGACACAACGGAAAGCTGACATCAGCCGACCAGGACGGGATATTGGCGCCAACCGGACGAAGGGTCCAGCCGTGATCAAAGAATGGGAACCGGCTCGAAAGAGTTAATCTCCCACGAAGTGGGCCGATTTGACGCGTTTCGCTGCGCCGAAAGGGTGAGCCGGAACGCTAGGCCAACCGGCGGTGTCACGGTTGGTCACAACGGCGCAGCCCCGGCGTTTGAACGCCGGGGCTGCGAGTTATGGATTCGTTATGGAGTGCCGGGAACTCGGCTCAGAGTCTGGTGCCGCAGTCCGAGCAGAAGAGCGCGCCCGGTTTGTTGCTTTCGCTCCCGCAGCCACCGCAGGCGGCCTTCAGCGCGAGGGACGTACCGCACGACGAACAGAACTTGCCGCCGTCGGTTTTCAGGCCGCAGCCCGGGCACGTGACCTTCGCGCGGGTGTCGATGTCGAGGCCGGACGTCCAGTCCTTCTCGCGGGCCCTGTCCCAGATCTGGTCGCGCTGGGCCGACGCCTGGGCGCGGGAGATCTCCTCGGCGACGCTCGGCGAGCAGCGCAGGCACTGGCCGATCTCCTCGTTCCAGCACTGCGACTCGCACATCCAGTCGCCGCAGCCGCGGCACTGGCGGAAGCTCGGGGTGATCTCCTGCACCGCCGCCGCCAGGGCCTTGTCCTTGGCCGGGGAGTTCGTCGCGCGGTCGTAGCGCCACTGGTCGGCCGAATTGCTCAGGTCACGCAGCGTCCCGCCGAAGAACGAGCCGACCGCGCGAAGCACGCTCCGGCCGGTCTCGACGTTGTCGCGCTGGAAGGCGGAGCGGAAGCCGTTTCCGCAGCGTTCGCATCGGAACTCGAACTGGTACCCCTGCGTGTTCGAGAGGTCCGAGAAGTTGTCCGTGAAGGGCACAGAGTCAGCCACGGCCCATCTTCGCCGGGCGGCCGTCCTCGCGGTGACGAGAGATTTGCCGACAACGGCTTGGCTACCGCCCGTCACGGGCGGCCGAGAACGCCAGCGGCAGCAGGGCCAGCACCCCGCCGACGACCGCGACCAGCGCGTACCCGCCGCCGGCGAACAGCGCGCCGGAACCCAGCCCGGCCAGGGCGGACGCCGACCAGACGACCGCGTCGACGCTGCCCTGCACCCGGCTGCGCGTCTCCGGCGCGAGGTCGCGGCTCAGCTGCGCGCTGCCGCCGACGAACACGAGGTTCCAGCCGTAGCCCAGGAGGAACAGCGCGATCGGCAGGCCGGACGTGTGCGCCGTCGGGGCCGCGAGCGCGGTCGCCGTCGCCAGGGCGAGCACGCCGAGCCCGGCGTTGATCGCCACGCGCGGTCCCCAGCGGTCGGCGATCCGGCCGGACAGCGGGGCGAGGGCGAACATGCCGATCATGTGCGCGCTCAACACCCAGCCGACGGCACCGAGGCCGTGCCCGTGGCTCTGCAGCTGCAACGGCGTCATGGTCATCACCGCGCCCATCGCGAGCTGCGCGGCGACCATCGCGACCAGCGGGCGCACGAAGCGGGTGCCCGGGGGTCGCTGCGAGCTGTCCGGGGTTCCGGGTGGCGGAGCCTCCGGCCCGGGCCCGAGGCCCGGTTGGCGCCGCGGGGGCACGTGCCGCGGGAGGAACACCGCCGCCAGCGCCGCACCCGCCGTGGCCAGGACCGCCACCGCGGCCGGGCCGGACAGCGACGGCCAGCCGAAGCCGGCCGCGGCACCGGCCGCCGGGGCCATCAGCGCGGGCCCGGCGAGCGCGCCGACGGTTCCGCCCCAGACGACGGTCGAGAGCGCGCGGCCCCGGCGGTCCGGTGGGTACAGGTCGGCGGCCAGGTACCGCGAGAGCTGCGCCCCGCCGTTGCCCAGGCCGACCAGCAGGATGCCCAGCAGCAGCGGCACGACCGACGTCGCCAGCGCGCCCGCGAACGCCACCAGCGCGCCGGCCGCGGCGATGCCGTAGCCACCGGCGAGCACCCGGCGGCTGCCGTGCCGCGGCACCAGCGTCCCGGCGCCGAGCGCGCCCGCCGCGGTGCCGAGCACGTTCGCCACGCTCGGCAGCCCGCTCCACACCGCGCCGCTGCCGGCCGCGACGATCAGCGTGGCCGCGGTGCCCAGGCCGACCGTGGCCGTGTTGAGCAGCGCGACACCGGTGAACAGCACCCCCGTCGACCGGGCCCGGCCGGTCATCGTCGAAGTCCCCATGACCAGCAACTTTAGGGATTCCGCGGTCCGGACCGAAGCGGCGATGCACGGGATTTCGCTCGCCCGACGCCCCCTTCGAAAGGAGAATGCCCGCCATGACCTTCCGTTCGGAAAAGGCGCTGGACGACGTCGACTGGCGGCTGCTGGACCTGCTGCAGGCCGACGGGCGGCTGTCCTTCAAGGAGCTCGGGCGGCGGATCAACCTGTCGGCACCGGCGGTCGCCGAGCGCGTCCGGCGGCTCGAAGAGACCGGCGTGATCACCGGCTACCGCGCGCAGGTCGACGCGCGGCGGGCGGGCCAGCCGCTGCAGGCGTTCGTCGAGATGCGGTGCGCGCTCGCCAGCTGCCTGCTGAAGACGTCGAAGTCCGAAGACTACCCGGAGGTCGTCGAGATCCACCGGCTCTCCGGCGACCACTGCACGATGCTGAAGATCCGGGCCGCGTCGCTCGAGCACTTCGAGGGCCTGCTGGAACGGCTGGGCAAGCACGGCGAGCTGCGGTCGTCGGTGGTGTTGTCGACGCAGTTCGAGGGCCGGCCGGTGCAGCGCCCGCCGAACGACTTCCTCCGCGCGACGAAGGCCGACGGCTGGTCCTGACCCCGACGGCGGCTGCGCGTCCGCGGCCGAGCTGCTAGACGAGAGGGATGCCGTTCTTCACCCGCCGGGTGCGTGCCCTCGCCGTCACCCTCGCCGCCCTGGGCGGCCTCGCCGTGCCCACGCCCGCGCAGGCCGGCACGCCTCGCGCCTTCGTCGCGCTCTCCGACGTGGCGCCGACGATCCTGCAGGACATCCGCTACGACACGCGGCACAACTTCGTCGGCCGCCGCATCGACGGGTACCGGCAGCCGCTGTGCATCCTGACCCGGCCGGCCGCCGAAGGGCTGCGGAAGGCGCAGGCGCGGCTGGTCAAGCTGGGCTACACGCTCAAGGTGTACGACTGCTACCGGCCGCAGCGCGCCGTCGACCACTTCGTGCGGTGGGCGAAGGACCTCACCGACGAGAAGATGAAAGCGGAGTTCTACCCGAACGTCGCCAAGGACCGGCTGTTCGCCGACGGGTACATCGCCGAGAAGTCCGGGCACAGCCGCGGCAGCACCATGGACCTCACGCTCGTGCGGATCCCGCCGCGGTTCCAGCGGCCGTACGTCCCCGGCGAGCCGCTCAAGGCGTGTTTCGCGCCGCGGGACGAGCGCTTCCCCGACAACACCGTCGACATGGGCACCGGCTACGACTGCTTCGACCCGCTCGCCCACACCGACAACCCGGCGATCACCGGCGTCGCGCGGCAGCACCGCGACCTCCTGCGCACCACGATGACCGCGGCGGGCTTCCGCAACCTGCCCGAGGAGTGGTGGCACTTCACGCTGAACGACGAACCGTTCCCGGACACCTACTTCGACTTCCCCGTGTCCCGCGGCAGCCTGCACTGAAAAAGCGCCCCCGGTCCACTGTGGACCGGGGGCGCTCCGTCTTCGGACGTCAGGCCGCGCGACGGCGGCGGCGGGCACCGAACAGCAGGCCGCCGCCCAGTGCGAAGGCGGCCAGGGCGAGCGCACCGAGGCCGAGCGCGTCGACGCCCGTGCTGGCCAGGCCCGAGCCGCCGCTCTGGCCGCCGCCGGTGCCGCCGGGCGCAGCCGGCGTCGCCGGGGTGGCCGCGGTGCAGTCCGCCGGGTTGACCGGGACCGCCGGGGCCGGTGCGGCACCTTCCTCGGCGTCGATCCGCCACACGTGGTGGTTCTCCGGCGGGCCCCAGACGTCGATCCGCACCGGGTTCTCGTACTTCACCTTCCAGCCCGTCGGCGGCAGCAGGTACAGCTGGTACTGGGGACCGGGTGCTACGTCGAGGAACTCGAAGTGGCCCTTCGCGTCGGTCGTCCGCTCACCGGCGACCGGGCAGTGCTGATCGGACACGAGGACGACCTTGACCCCGGCGAGCCCCTGCTTCACCTGGCCCTGGCCGTCGAAGACGCCGATGTCACCCTCGACCACGGCCTTGGCACCCGGGACGGCCGCCTGCGCGTGGGCTTGCGCGTGGTTGTCGATGTCGACCTCGGGGTAGCCGAAGTCGCAGGAGGCCACGACGATCCCGCGGTTGAACGCGGCCTGCGGAACGGCCTCGGAGACGTCGAGCACGCGGGTCTCCCCGGCGGCGATCGTCACTCCGTCTCCGGCGAGATCGCCCCAGCCGGGGGTGCGGCCGCTGAGGATGTAGGGGTCGCCGACGCGGTTGCACTCGGCGACGATGCCGACGAGCGGGACCGGCCCGGAGTTGGTCAGCGTCACCGTGACGTGCGCGGGTTCGCCCACCTGGTAGCTGTCCCGGGTGAACTTCATCGACGCCGTGAGCGCGCCGTTCAGCGGCCGCGCGCCGCGGACGGTGAGCTCGGTGTCCGGGCCGACCTGGACACTCCGGAACGGGAACAGCCAGCCGTCGACGACGTCACCGCCGAGGAAGTACTTGGCCGCCGGGATCTCCCCGAAGTCGAAGTGGCCGCCCTGGCCGCTCGTGGCCTTGTAGGTGAGGTTGCCGTACCGCAGGGTGAGCGTGACGCCGGTCAGCTCCTCGCCCGCGTCGAGCTTGCCGTTGCCGTTCGCGTCGCCGTACACGACGCCGGTCGGGTGCGCGGGTGTCTTCGCGAGCTTGATCGGCACGTTGAAGCTCGGCGCGACGCCGTGACCGTCCTTGTCGAACACGAAGCCGCGCAGGTTCGCGTGGTCCTGGCTGATGTCCTGGAGCTGCCCGACGACCGGCTGCGTGAAGGTCTCCCCCGGCTGCAGCGTCACGCCGGGCTTCCCGCTGAGCGGGCCCCACCCGTCGATGTAGGAGACCACGACGTCGTCCGGCTTGTCGAAGAACTGGGCGACCCGCAGACCCTCGACCGGCACACTGCGCGGGTTGTGGATCTTGATGGCGAAGTGGACGTCCGCATTGGTCGGGTACGACTCGGCGAGGTCGAACGAAACGTCGAGGTCCGGCTGCGGCACGGGGTCGTCCTGCGGCTGGTCCGCCGCCGGCTTGTTCTCGGGCTGCGTGGAACTCGGCGCCGGTGCCTCCGAATTGGACGGCTGTGTGGACGACGGCCCTGTGGACGGCGCTTCGGACGTCGGCGTCGGCTCGTCCGCGGCCGCCGGGCCGGCGAACACGCTGGTCAACAGCGCCGCGGCCGTCAGCGCGGCGAATGCGCGCGCGACGGAACGCGGCTTTCCGGATATGTTCACGAACAGTCACCCCTGATTACCCGCTGGAAACGCGCAAAGCCCCCGAACCGCGTGAACCGGGTTACTGTAGCGACAACGGATGGCCGGTTGGGTGACATTTGCGAAACGACGAAAAGGCCCCCGCCGGAAATCCGGCGGGGGCCTTTCGTCGATTCAGCTTCAGCGGAAGTCGCGGCCGAAGTCGTAGTCGTCCAGCGGGACCGCGGCACCGGTACCCGTACCGAACACGTCCGGGGTGTAGTAGCCGTCGTCGTAGGACGGGATCGCGTACGCCGCGACCCGGGCCTCCTCGGTCGGCTGCACCTGGATGTTGCGGTACTTGTTGATGCCCGTACCGGCCGGGATCAGCTTACCGATGATCACGTTCTCCTTGAGGCCCACGAGCTTGTCCGAGCGGCCGTTGATCGCCGCGTCGGTCAGGACTCGCGTGGTCTCCTGGAACGACGCCGCCGACAGCCACGAGTCCGTGGTGAGCGACGCCTTCGTGATGCCCATCAGCACCGGGCGACCCGAAGCCGGCTCGCCGCCTTCGGCGACCGCGGCCCGGTTCGTCGCCTCGAACTTGGTCCGCTCGGGCAGCTCGCCCGGCAGGAAGTCCGTGGCCCCGGAGTCGATGATCGTCACCCGGCGCAGCATCTGCCGGACGATGACCTCGATGTGCTTGTCGTGGATCGACACACCCTGCGCCCGGTACACCTTCTGGACCTCGTCCACCAGGTGGATCTGCGCCTCGCGCGGCCCCATGACCCGCAGGACCTCGTGCGGGTCCGGCGTGCCCTCGAGCAGCTGCTGACCGACGTGCACGTGGTCGCCGTCGCCCAGCGGGCCGTTCGGGGTGTTCGCGAGCCGCTGCCGCTTGGACAGCTTGTCGAAGACGATCTCCTCGCCCCCGTCGTCCGGGATGAGGGTGATCTTCCAGAACCGCTCGCTCTCCTCGATCCGCACGCGGCCGTCGACGTCGGCGATGGGCGCCTTGCCCTTCGGGACGCGGGCCTCGAACAGCTCCTGGACACGCGGCAGACCGGTCGTGATGTCGTCACCGGCGACACCACCCTGGTGGAACGTACGCATCGTCAGCTGCGTACCCGGCTCACCGATCGACTGGGCGGCGACGATACCCACCGCCTCGCCGACGTCGACGAGCTGACCGGTCGCCATCGAGCGGCCGTAGCAGGTCGCGCAGATACCGACGGCCGACTCGCACGTCAGCACGGAGCGGACCTTGACCTTCGAGATGCCGCTGGAGAGCAGCTTCTCGATGGCCGGGTCGCCCAGGTCGTCGCCGGCGTTCAGCACGACGTTGCCCTTGGCGTCCACCGCGTCCGTCGCGAGGTTCCGCGCGTACACGCTGGTCTCGACGTGCTGGTCGCGCAGGACCTTGCCGTCGCCGATGTCCTCGCCGATCGGCATCATGATGCCGCGGGTGGTGCCGCAGTCGGTCTCGCGGACGATGACGTCCTGCGAGACGTCCACCAGACGCCGGGTCAGGTAACCCGAGTCGGCGGTCCGCAGCGCCGTGTCCGCCAGGCCCTTCCGGGCACCGTGCGTCGCGATGAAGTACTCCGCCACCGACAGGCCTTCACGGAAGTTGGCCTTGATCGGACGCGGGATGTACTCACCCTTCGGGTTCGACACCAGGCCACGCATACCGGCCAGGGACCGGACCTGCGTCATGTTACCGGCGGCGCCCGACTTCACGATCATGGCGATCGGGTTGTCGTCCGGCAGCGCCGTCTCCATGATCTTGTGGACCTCTTCGGTGGCCTGCGTCCACACCTTGACGAGCTCGTTGTTGCGCTCGGCGTGCGACAGCTGACCGCGCTGGTAGCGCTTCTCCACCTGGGAGGCCTTGCCCTCGTACTCGTCGAGGATGGCCTTCTTGCCTTCCGGCACCAGGACGTCGGAGATGGCCACCGTGACACCGGACCGGGTCGCCCAGTAGAAACCGGCGTCCTTCAGCTTGTCCAGGGTCTGCGCGACCTGGGTCATCGAGTACCGCTCGGCGAGGTCGTTCACGATCGCGGCCTGCCGCTTCTTCGGCATCGGCTCGTTGATGAACGGGTAGTCCGCCGGCAGCAGCTCGTTGAACAGCACGCGGCCCAGGGTGGTCTCGGCCAGCCACGCCTTGCCCGGCTCCCAGCCCTTCTCCGCGAGCCGCGCCTCGTCGGCCTTGGCCGGCTGGCGGTCGGTGATGCGGATCTTGACCGGCGCGTGCAGGCTCAGCGCCTTGCGGTCGTAGGCCATGATCGCCTCGGCCGGCGACGAGTACGCGTTGCCCGCGCCCTCGGCCGTCTCGGTGAGGCGGGTCAGGTGGAACAGGCCCGTGACCATGTCCAGCCGCGGCATGGCGAGCGGACGGCCCGACGCCGGCGACAGGATGTTGTTCGCCGACAGCATCAGGATCCGGGCCTCGGCCTGCGCCTCGGCCGACAGCGGCAGGTGCACCGCCATCTGGTCACCGTCGAAGTCCGCGTTGAACGCCTCGCAGACCAGCGGGTGCAGCTGGATGGCCTTGCCCTCGACCAGCTGCGGCTCGAAGGCCTGGATGCCGAGGCGGTGCAGCGTCGGCGCGCGGTTCAGCATCACCGGGTGGCCGGTGATGACCTCTTCCAGCACGTCCCACACCTGCGGCCGCGAGCGCTCCACCATCCGCTTGGCGGACTTGATGTTCTGCGCGTGGTTCAGGTCGACCAGCCGCTTCATGACGAACGGCTTGAACAGCTCGAGCGCCATGTCCTTCGGCAGGCCGCACTGGTGCAGCTTCAGCTGCGGGCCGACGATGATGACCGAACGGCCCGAGTAGTCGACGCGCTTGCCGAGCAGGTTCTGGCGGAACCGGCCCTGCTTGCCCTTGAGCAGGTCGGACAGCGACTTCAGCGGCCGGTTGCCCGGGCCGGTGACCGGACGCCCGCGGCGGCCGTTGTCGAACAGCGCGTCGACGGCCTCCTGCAGCATCCGCTTCTCGTTGTTGACGATGATCTCGGGCGCGCCGAGGTCGATCAGCCGCTTGAGGCGGTTGTTCCGGTTGATCACCCGGCGGTACAGGTCGTTCAGGTCCGACGTCGCGAAGCGGCCACCGTCCAGCTGCACCATCGGGCGCAGGTCCGGCGGGATCACCGGGACGGCGTCGAGCACCATGCCGCGCGGGTCGTTGCCGGTGGCCTGGAAGGCCGCGACGACCTTGAGCCGCTTCAGCGCGCGGAGCTTCTTCTGCCCCTTGCCGTTGCGGATCGTGTCGCGCAGGTTCTCGGCCTCCGCGGCGACGTCGAACTCGGTGGCCAGCTTCTGGATGGCCTCCGCGCCCATGCCGCCGGTGAAGTACTCGCCGTAGCGGTCGACGAGCTCGCGGTAGAGCAGCTCGTCGGCGATCAGCTGGCGGGTGTCGAGCTTCGTGAAGGTCGTCCAGACCTCCTCGAGGCGGTCCAGCTCGCGGCCGGCGCGGTCGCGGAGCTGGCGCATCTCCCGCTCGCCGCCCTCCTTGACCTTGCGGCGGACGTCGGACTTGGCGCCCTCCGCCTCCAGCGCGGCCAGGTCGGCTTCGAGCTTCTGCGCGCGGGCCTCGATGTCGGCGTCACGCTTGGTCTCGAGGTTCTTGCGCTCGACGCCGATCTCGTTCTCGAGGGTCGGCAGGTCGTTGTGCCGCAGCTCCGTGTTCACGCCGGTGATGACGTAAGCCGCGAAGTAGATGATCTTCTCGAGGTCCTTCGGCGCCAGGTCCAGCAGGTAGCCGAGGCGCGAGGGAACACCCTTGAAGTACCAGATGTGGGTGACCGGGGCGGCCAGCTCGATGTGGCCCATCCGCTCGCGGCGCACCTTCGCCCGGGTCACCTCGACGCCGCAGCGCTCACAGATGATGCCCTTGAAGCGAACGCGCTTGTACTTGCCGCAGTAGCACTCCCAGTCCCGGGTCGGGCCGAAGATCTTCTCGCAGAAGAGGCCGTCCTTCTCGGGCTTGAGCGTCCGGTAGTTGATGGTCTCCGGCTTCTTGACCTCGCCGTACGACCACTGACGGATGTCGTCGGCCGTGGCGAGACCAATGCGGAGCTCATCGAAGAAGTTGACGTCCAGCACGTCTAGATCCCCTTGGGGTTGTTTCGGCTAGAGAGGGGGTGGCGGGCGAGCCGGGACCTGTGTCTCACTCGGGAGGCAGGTCCCAGCTCAGCTCGCGATCAGTGCACGACGTCGTCCACCGAGGGCGACTCGTTGCGGGACAGGTTGATGCCGAGGTTCGCCGCGGCGCGCTCGAGGTCCTCGTCGTCGGAGTCGCGCATCTCGATCGCCGCACCGTCGCTGGAGAGCACCTCGACGTTGAGGCACAGCGACTGGAGCTCCTTGAGGAGCACCTTGAACGACTCCGGGATGCCCGGCTCGGGGATGTTCTCGCCCTTGACGATGGCCTCGTACACCTTGACGCGGCCGACCACGTCGTCCGACTTGATCGTCAGCAGCTCCTGCAGCGTGTAGGCGGCGCCGTACGCCTGCATCGCCCAGCACTCCATCTCACCGAAGCGCTGGCCACCGAACTGCGCCTTACCACCCAGCGGCTGCTGCGTGATCATCGAGTACGGACCGGTGGAGCGGGCGTGGATCTTGTCGTCGACCAGGTGGTGCAGCTTCAGGATGTACATGTAGCCGACGGACACCGGGTACGGGTACGGCTCGCCGGAGCGGCCGTCGAACAGGTTGGCCTTCCCGTTCTCCTTGACCATCCGCTCGCCGTCGCGGTTCGGCTTCGTGCTGCTGAGCAGGCCGGTGAGCTCCTCCTCCTTCGCGCCGTCGAACACCGGGGTGGCGGTGTTCGTGCCGGGCGCGACGTCACGCAGCTCGGGCGAAAGGTTCTTCGCCCAGTCCGGGTCGCCCTCGATCGTCCAGCCCTGCGAGGCCAGCCAGCCCAGGTGCAGCTCGAGGATCTGGCCGATGTTCATCCGGCGCGGGACACCGTGGGTGTTCAGGATGATGTCGACCGGGGTGCCGTCCTCCATGAACGGCATGTCCTCGACCGGCAGGATCTTGCCGATGACACCCTTGTTCCCGTGCCGGCCGGCGAGCTTGTCGCCCGGCTGGATCTTGCGCTTCTGGGCCACGTAGACGCGGACCAGCTCGTTGACGCCCGGGGGCAGCTCGTCGTCGTCCTCGCGCGAGAACACGCGGATGCCGATGACCTTGCCGGTCTCGCCGTGCGGCACCTTCAGCGAGGTGTCGCGGACTTCGCGGGCCTTCTCGCCGAAGATCGCGCGGAGCAGGCGCTCCTCCGGGGTCAGCTCGGTCTCGCCCTTCGGCGTGACCTTGCCGACCAGGATGTCGCCGTCGCGGACCTCGGCACCGATCCGGATGATGCCTCGTTCGTCGAGGTCGGCCAGAACCTCTTCGGAGACGTTCGGGATGTCCCGGGTGATCTCCTCGGCGCCCAGCTTCGTGTCGCGGGCGTCGATCTCGTGCTCCTCGATGTGGATCGACGTCAGCACGTCGTCCTGCACCAGGCGCTCGGAGAGGATGATCGCGTCCTCGTAGTTGTGGCCCTCCCACGGCATGACCGCGACCAGCAGGTTCTTGCCGAGCGCCACCTCACCGTTTTCGGTGGACGGGCCGTCGGCGATGACCTGGCCGGCTTCGATCCGGTCGCCCTCGTTGACGATCGGGCGGTGGTTGAAGCAGGTGCCGTGGTTCGAGCGGCGGAACTTGTAGAGGCTGTAGCTCTTGCGCGTGCCGTCGTCGTGCATGACCGTGATCAGGTCGGCCGAGAGCTCCTCGACCACGCCCGACTGCTCGGCGACCAGCATGTCGCCGGAGTCGATCGCGGCGCGCAGCTCCACGCCGGTGCCGACGTACGGCGCCTGGCTGCGGAGCAGCGGCACGGCCTGACGCTGCATGTTCGCGCCCATCAGCGCGCGGTTCGCGTCGTCGTGCTCGAGGAACGGGATCATCGCCGTCGCGATCGAGACCATCTGCCGCGGCGACACGTCCATGTAGTCGATGTCGAGCGGGTCGATCAGCTCGACCTCGCCGCCCTTGCGGCGGGCCATGACCCGGTCTTCGATGAAGGTGCCGTCGTCGGAGATCGGCGCGTTGGCCTGGGCCTTGACGAACCGGTCTTCTTCGTCCGCGGTCAGGTAGTCGATCTGGTCGGTGACCCGGCCCTCGACGACCTTGCGGTACGGCGTCTCGATGAAGCCGAACGGGTTGACCCGCGCGTACGAGCAGAGCGAGCCGATCAGGCCGATGTTCGGGCCTTCCGGCGTCTCGATCGGGCACATCCGGCCGTAGTGCGACGGGTGGACGTCGCGGACCTCCATGCCGGCGCGCTCACGCGACAGACCACCCGGGCCCAGCGCGTTGAGGCGGCGCTTGTGGGTCAGGCCGTCGATCGGGTTCGTCTGCTGCATGAACTGCGACAGCTGCGAGGTGCCGAAGAACTCCTTGATCGCCGCGCCGATCGGGCGGATGTTGATCAGGGTCTGCGGGGTGATCGCCTCGACGTCCTGCGTGGTCATGCGCTCGCGGACGACGCGCTCGGTGCGCGACAGGCCGACCCGGATCTGGTTCTGGATCAGCTCGCCGACGGTGCGGATGCGGCGGTTGCCGAAGTGGTCGATGTCGTCGGTCTCGACCGGGATCTCGGTCCCGTTCGCGGCGGTCATCTTGTCCTCGCCGGCGTGCAGCCGGACCAGGTACTCGATGATCGTGACGATGTCCTCTTCGGTCAGCGTCCCGTTCTCGATCGGGGTCGAGAGGCCCAGCTTCTTGTTGACCTTGTACCGGCCGACCTTGGCCAGGTCGTAGCGCTTCGCCTTGAAGAACAGGTTCTCCAGCAGGGTCTGCGCGCTCTCCTTCGTGGGCGGTTCGCCCGGGCGGAGCTTGCGGTAGATGTCGAGCAGCGCCTCGTCGGTGCCGGCCGTGTGGTCCTTCTCGAGGGTGGCGAGCAGCGTCTCCGAGAAGGAGAAGCGCTCGCGGATCGCCTCGGTGGTCCAGCCGAGCGCCTTCAGCAGCACGGTGACCGGCTGGCGGCGCTTGCGGTCGATGCGGACGCCGACGGTGTCGCGCTTGTCGACGTCGAACTCCAGCCAGGCACCCCGGCTCGGGATGACCCGGACGCTGAAGACGTCCTTGTCGGAGGTCTTGTCGATGTCCTTCGAGTAGTAGACACCCGGCGAGCGGACCAGCTGGGACACCACGACACGCTCGGTGCCGTTGATGACGAAGGTGCCCTTGTCGGTCATCACCGGGAAGTCGCCCAGGAAGACCGTCTGGCTCTTGATCTCGCCCGTGTTGTTGTTGACGAACTCCGCCGTGACGAACAGCGGGGCCGCGTACGTCATGTCCTTGTCCTTGCACTCCTCGATCGAGGCCTTGACCTCGTCGAAGCGCGGGGCGGAGAAGGACAGGGACATCGAACCGGAGAAGTCTTCGATCGGCGAGATCTCGTTGAGGACCTCTTCGAGGCCGCCGACCGGGTTCTCCTCACCTTCCTCGACACGGCGCTGGAACCACGCTTCGTCCCCGGTGAACCACTGGAACGACTGGATCTGGACGTCGAGCAGGTTGGGGGTGTTCAGGGGTTCGCGAATCTTTGCGAAGGAAACCCGCTTGGGCGCGCCGGGGATACCCGAGTTCAGCGCCGACTCCGAGCGAGATTCAGCCGAGGTGGTCGCAGCAGTGGCCTGGTTCGCGGGAGAGACTGCCAAGATGCGTCCTTCCGGGGACAATGAGCGGTGACGGCCGCCATAGCAACAGCTATCAGCGACTGTCAAGGGTGCCGTGTGCCCACTATCCTAACTACCGGCTCCGGGCAGCCTGAAAGAGGGCAGCGCAAAGAGACAGTCTAGCCCGAACGTCGCGGCCTGTCCAGGGGGCACTCCAGATGGGGCCCAGCCTGCTTCGCAACGTCTTCAGGTATGCCTCCGGGCGAGCCAGTGGTCCCTCCCGCAAGGGCCCCGGTTTCGCCGTCGGGAGTAAGCGTGACCCCACCGGCGCTTCCAGTCAAGATGCCACACGGGGGTCCCGCCGGTTGGCGCAGCGTGGAAGAGGTTCAGCGGAGCGTGAGCGGCCCAATATCATTCCAGCTACCGGCCGGTAATGCCACCTTGGCGGCTCTACCTGCGGTTTCGCCGAGCCGCGACGGCTATGGCGAAGGCCACGGGACCGGCCCGGAGTTTCCCGGACCAAGGATTCGGCGGGGCGTGTCGGGGCGCCGGCGGGCGGCCGCCGACCGCGTGCGGCACCCCCGGAAGCCACGGCTCCCGCAGCCGTGGCGCCCCGGTGTCCCCGCGGCTCACTCCTCTCTCCACGACCTCCTCTCTCTACGAGCTGGTCGTCCTCCCGGACCGCCGGGGCCCGCGCCGCCCTCCACAGCGGCGTGACCACGTTCCGCGTCCGCTCGGCCACCCGATCCCGCCACGGCACCCAACCGCGCGGGGACCGGTCGCCTACGAGAACACCTTCCACGCCGCCGCCAGCTCGACCCTCGAGGTGATGTTCATCTTCTGGAACACCTTCTTCAGGTGGAACGCCACCGTGTGCCGGGAGATGAACAGCTGCCTGCCCACCTCGTTGTTCGTGTGGCCCTGGCTCACCAGCTCCGCGACCGCGAACTCCGTGTTCGTCAGCCCGTGCGGCACCAGGCCCTCGCGCTCCACCGTCCGGGTCGTGCCGCGGCGGATGCCGTACTCGCGGAGCTTGTTCACCACCCGGGCGGAGTCGCGGGTGGCGCTCACCGCCGTGTACGCGTCCAAGACCGACTCGAGGATGCGGATGGTCCGGTCGCGCTCGGAACACCGGGCCGCCAGCAGCGTGGCCAGGTCCTCGCGCGCCGACGCCGCGCACCAGCGGTCCGGGTGGATGTCGGCCGCTTCGTGGAGCTTGGCCGCGTCCCGCTCCAGCAGGCCCGCCGCGTGCAGGGCCGAGCCGCGGATCACGCTGAACTCCGCCTGCTCGGCCGCCATCGCGGCGGCCGCCTCCACCGAAACCCGCGCGAGGTCGTGCGCGCCCAGCTTGTCGCAGGCGCGGACCAGCCAGGACGCCGCCGCCGGTTCCGAGACCAGCAGCTGCCGGAGCACCACCGGGTTCGTGACGATGCCGGCGATCAGGCTGGCCGCGCCCTCGACACCGCTGCGGGCTTCCACGGCCTGCGCGGCCACCCACGCACCCGGTGCCTGCCCGAAGTAGCCCAGCAGCGCTTCGTCCGCCAGCTTGTCGACGAAGTGGCGGCACGCCCGCATGTCCGCCCGGCGCAGCGCACCCAGCGCCAGCACCACGTAACTGGGCGGCCGCAGGGACCGGTCGCCGCACCCTTCGGCGATCCGGAGCCCGGTGCTGATCTCCGCCATCGCGTCGTCGACGTCACCCTTCGCGAACAGCAGGCTGCCCCGGACGTTGTGCTCGACGGCGGTCATGCGGTCGGAGGCTGCCCCGCCCCGGCCCGCCTCGACCGACTCGAGCACCCGGCGGCCCGCGTCGAGGTCGCGGGCTTTGATCAGCAGCCCGACGTACCAGAACCGGGCCAGCCGGCCGAGTTCGTCGGATTCCGGGCCGCTGCCCTCCGCCGCGGCTCTCGCGCAGTGCAGGCCGGTGTCGAGCCGGCCGTCGAACCACGACGAGGCGGAGCGGCGGAGGAACCCGGCGGTGTCACCGGACCGCTGCATCAGATCGTCACCGAATCCGGCGAACGGATTCTTCGGCATTCGCAAGTTGGGTACGTCCAACATCGACTATCCCCCAGGCATAGACGGCATGGAACAGAATTCACGGCGCGCCGCGTCGCAGGGGATTTCTCCCGAGAGCGGGCTCGACCGGCACCCCGCAGGGGCCGGTCAAGCCCGATGTAGTGCGCGCCGCGTCAAGAAAGTGTTCACGCGGAACGCGGAATGTGAAGTCAGCGTGTGGCGGCAACCCCGAAGGCGCGTTGGGGCGCGCCACCACAACCTCCCCAGGTTGGTTGTTGAAAATTTACATCCTGCCTGGCCTAGAGTAGCTTCGGCCTGACCGAACGTCATCGGTCATGTGACGGCGATCACAGCCTTTCGGAATGCTCTACGAGATGGCATTCCCTTGGCGCACAAGGTGATTCTCCGATAATGATCATCCCGAATCAGCCCGATGGACTAGCGAGTAAGCGGTTAGTAGTCAACAAACATTAAAGTGAACACCCGAAAAGCTGCGTTACCAGTCCGGCCCGGACGCTGGCGCGTTCAGCGTAGTCCAGTCCCCGGATCGGAGCACAGGTGCAGCAGTGCCCGGGCGGCCAGGCGGTAGCCGAAGGCACCGAGGCCGACGACCACCCCGCTCGCGAGCGGCGCGATGACCGACTCGTGCCGGAACACTTCGCGTGCCCACACGTTGCTCAGGTGGACCTCGACCCACGGCGGCTCGTAGCTGGCCAGCGCGTCCCGCAGGCTCCAGCCGGCGATCATCAGCGCCCCGGGGTTGACGATCGCGCCGACCGTGGTGTCGCGGTGCTCGTGGATCGCGCCGACCAGCTCGCCTTCGCCGTCACGCTGGACCGGAACGACGGTCCACCCCCGGGGACGCACCTCCTCGGCGACCGCCTTCTCGATGTCGGCCAGCGTGTCGGTGCCGTAGATCTCGGGCTCGCGCCGGCCCAGCACACCCAGGTTGGGACCGTTCAGCAGCAGGACGTCGGGCAACGGGAACACCTCGCTCAGCAGGGGGACCGGACCACCTCATGCTGTCGACGCCGGCCCGGGGCACCAACCCCCACGTTGATAGTCGCGCGCGGTGACCTATCAGACCGAGGGATGCCCACCCGGCCGCGGCGAACTTAGGCTCGCGAGCCTAGGCTTCTCCGGCGATCCGGGAATGGAGTTCCTCCGCAGTGACGACCAACGTGACCGAAACCGCACCCAAAAGCGAAGCGCTGCGCTCACCGATCCCCCCGGAGTTCGTCCGGCGCGAGGATCCGTTCCTCGTGCCGCCCGCTTTGGTGGCCGTGTCCGAGCGAGGTCCCGTCGCCCGGGCGACCCTGGCCTCCGGTGATCCCTTCTGGGTCGTCTCCGGGTACGAGGAAGCGCGGGCGATGCTTTCTGATCCACGCTTTTCCGCCGATCGCTTCCAATACCACCCGCGGTTCAAAGAAATGTCGGCCGAGTTCCGAGAACGCCTGCGGGACGACAAATCGCGCGCCGGATCGTTCATCAACATGGACCCCCCGGAGCACACCCGGTACCGGAAACTGCTCACCGGGCAGTTCACCGTCCGCCGGATCCGCGAACTCGGCACCCGGATCGACGAAATCGTCGCCGGGCGGGTGGACGCCATGCTGGCAGGCGGCACCACCGCCGACCTGATGACCGAGTTCGCGCTCCCCGCGCCGTTGCTGATGATCTGCGAACTGCTGGGGGTGCGGTACGAGGACCGGACGGAGTTCCAGCAGCGCGCGGTGGCCCTGCTGCAGATGGACGCGCCGGTCGCGGAAGCCGTCGAGAACGCCGAGGCCCTGCGCGCGTTCATGCAGGCGCTCGTCACGGACAAGCGGAAGAACCCGGCGGGTGACCTCATCTCCGGCCTGATCCACCACGCCGGCGCCGATCCCGCGCTCACCGACGACGAGCTGATCAACATCGCCAGCCTGCTGCTCATCGCCGGCTACGACACCACGGCGAGCATGCTGGGGCTGGGCATCTTCGTGCTGCTCCAGCGCCCGGACCAGCTGGCCGTGCTGCGCGACGACCCGGCCCGCGTCACCGACGCCGTCGAGGAGCTGCTGCGCTACCTGTCCGTGGTGAACCCGGGGATCTTCCGGTTCGCCAAGGAGGACCTGGAGTTCGGCGGCGAGCACATCCCGGCCGGCTCGACGGTGGTGGTCTCCGTGGTCGCCGCCAACCGCGACGCGCGGCAGTGGCCGGATGCGGACCTCGACCTGACCCGCCCCCGCGGCCCGCACCTGGCGTTCGGCCACGGCGTCCACCAGTGCCTCGGCCAGCAGCTGGCCCGGATCGAGATGCAGGCGGGCTACGCGGAGCTGCTGCGCCGGCTGCCGAACCTGCGGCTGGCGGTGCCGCCGGAGGAGGTCCCGCTGCGCAACGACATGCTGACCTACGGGGTGCACTCGCTGCCGATCGCCTGGGACGCCCCCTGACGACGGAGAAGGGCCCGGACCGCCGGACGGCGGTCCGGGCCTTCTCGTGTCCGGGGTCACTGCGTTGTCGACCGCCTGGTGACCTGGGAGTTCTGCCGGTTCCCCGCTCACCGCGATCACCAAGGCTTCCGGTTCGGTCACGCCTGGGTGGCGGCGAACTGGGCGGCGTGGAGGCGGGCGTAGGCGCCGCCGGCGTCGAGCAGGCCGGCGTGGCTGCCCTGTTCGACGATGCGCCCGGACTCCATGACCAGGATCAGGTCGGCGTCACGGATCGTGGACAGGCGGTGGGCGATGACGAAGCTGGTGCGACCACTGCGCAGTGCGGTCAGGCCCCGCTGGACGAGCATTTCGGTGCGGGTGTCCACCGCGCTGGTCGCCTCGTCGAGCACCAGGATGGCGGGTTCGACGAGGAAGGCGCGGGCGATCGTGACCAGCTGGCGCTCCCCGGCCGAGAGGCCACCGCGTTCGGAGTCGAGCACGGTGTCGTAGCCGTCGGGCAAGGTGCGGATCAGGTGGTCGGCGTGCACGGCGGTCGCGGCGGCGACAATCTGCTCGCGGGTGGCCTCGGGCCTGCCGTAGGCGATGTTGTCGGCGATGGTGCCGTCACACAGCCACGTGTCCTGGAGCACCATGCCGATCCGGCGGCGCAGGTCGTCGCGGGTCATGGTGGCGATGTCCACGCCGTCGATGGCGATCGTGCCGCTGACGGGGTCGTAGAACCGCAGCAGCAGGTTGACCAGGGTGGTCTTGCCCGCACCGGTCGGCCCGACGATCGCCACGGTCTGCCCGGACCGGACAGTCAGGGACAGGTCGTCGATCAGGGGCCGGCCGGGCCGGTAGCGGAAGGACACCCCGGTGAAGGCGACCTGGCCGGTGACGGTGGCCGGGCGGTGCGGCAGGGCCGGGTCGGGTCGCTGCGGTTCGGCGTCGTGCAGCTCGAAAACCCGTTCGGCCGACGCGGCCGCGGACTGGATCTGACCGGCCATCGCCGCGATCAGCGAGATCGGCTGGTTGAACCGCAGGACGTAGGCGATGAACGCCTGAATCGCGCCGATGGACAGGGCCCCGGACGCGACGCACAGCCCGCCCGCCACCGCGACCAGCACGTAGCCGATGTTGCCGAGGAAGGTCAGCGCCGGAGCGATCAGGCCGGAGCGGAACTGCGCGTCGGCGGCGGCCGAGCGCAGCTCGTCGTTGTGCGCGGTGAATGTCTCCCGTGCCTGGCCCCAGCGCCCGAACGCGGTGACCAGCTCGTGCCCGGTGTAGACGTCCTCCAGGTGGTCGCCGAGTGCTCCGGTGGCCGTCCACTGCCGGGCGAACTGCGGTCTGGCGCGGCGGGCGAGCGCCTTGCCCGCCCACGCGGTCACCGGGAGCACGACCACCGCCACCGCGGTCAGCAGCGGCGAGATGCGCAGCATCATCACCAGTGTGCCGGCGAACAGGAACACCGAGGCCATCATCTGGTTGGCCGACTGCTGCAGGGACTGGGCGACGTTGTCGATGTCGTTGGTGGTGCGGGACATCAGGTCACCGCGGGACCGGGTGTCGAAATAGGACAGTGGCAGCCGGGACAGCGCGAGGTCGGTGCGTTCGCGCAACCGGAACGCCATCCGCTGCACCACGGTGGCGGTCAGCCGCGCCTGGGTCACCGTGCAGCTCCAGTACAGTGCGGCCAGCACGCCCGACAGCATCAGGAACCGGTCGACCGCACCGAAATCGACGCCGCCGTGGCGGATACCGTCGACGATGGTGTCGGTGGCGCGCCCGAGCAGCAGGGGGACGGCCGCCAGTGCGCCGTTGCCGGCGACGGCCAGGGTGACCATGATGACGAGCCGCGCCCGGTCCGGGCGCATCAGGCCGAGCAGCCGCATGGCGGTCTCCCGGAACGCGGCCGGGTGCGCGGGGGACTTCGGGGAGCCGGAGCTCATCAGGCCACCCCCTCGACGGTCAGCTGCGAATCGACGATCTGCGCGTAGGTGGGGCTGGTGGTCAGCAGTTCTTCGTGCGTGCCGACGGATTCGACCAGGCCCGCCTCGAGCACCACGATCGTCTCCGCGGTGCGGATGCTGGACACCCGCTGAGCGACGACCACCCGGGTGGCGTCCCCGATCTCGCCGGCCAGCGCGGTGTGCAACGCCGCCTCGGTGGCGTTGTCCAGTGCGGAGAACGCGTCATCGAAGACGTAGATCCGGGGCCGCGCCAGCAGCGTCCTCGCGATCGCCAGGCGCTGGCGCTGACCGCCGGACACGGTGCCGCCGCCCTGCCCGAGCACCGTGTCCAGCCCGTCCGGCATGGCCATCACGAACTCGGCGGCCTGCGCGACCTCCAGCGCGTGCCACAGCTGCCCGTCGCCGGCGGACGGGTTGCCGAAGCGCAGGTTGTCCGCGACCGTGCCGGCGAACAGGTAGGCCCGCTGGGGCACCAGCCCGACCTGCTCGGCTACCGCACTCCTGGCCAGGTTCCGCACGTCGGCACCGTCGATGCGCACGGCGCCGTGGTCGGCATCGAGCAGCCGGCAGATCAGGTTGACCAGCGTCGTCTTGCCGCTGCCGGTCGAGCCGATGATCGCGGTGGTCCGGCCGGGCCGAGCGGACAGGCTCACCCCGCGCAGGACGGGACACTCGGCACCCGGATAGCCGAACGTGACGTCGGCGACGTCCAGGTTCCCCCGCCGGTGCTCGATCCGGACGGGCGCGGCGGGTTCACCGACACCCGGTTCGGTGGCCAGTACCTCGGCGATCCGGCCGGCACTCACCCTCGCCCGCGGCGCCAGCACGAACACACCGATCGCCATCGAGACCGCGCCCAGGATCTGGGTCAGGTAGGTCAGGAACGCGATCAGCGTGCCCAGCCGGAGTTCGCCGTCCACGATCCGGTGGCCGCCGATCGCCAGCACCGCGACCGACGCCAGGTTCGCGATCAGCATCGATGTGGCACCGAAGAACGCCTGCACCCGGCCCAGCCGGATGCCGACCCGCATCAGGTCGGTGTTCGCGTCGGCGAACCGGCGCCGCTCCTTCGCGTCGCGGACGAACGCCCGGATCACGCGGACGCCGGTGATCTGCTCGCGCATCACCCGGTTGACCACGTCCATGTACCGTTGCAGCCGCTGTGCGGCAGGCACCATCTGCCGGATGAGCAAGCCGATCGTCACCACCATGACCGGCACCACGACCAGCAGCACCAGCGACGACTCCACGTCCTGCCGCACGGCCAGCAAGATCCCGCCGGCCGCGACGAACGGTGCGGTCAGCAGCAGGGTCAGCGCGGTGAACACCAGCAACTGCACCTGCTGGACGTCGTTGGTGCTGCGGGTCAGCAACGACGAAGCGCCGAACCGGCCCATCTCCCTGGCGGAAAAGCCCGACACCCGGTCGAACAGCGCGGCCCGCAGGTCCGCGCCCAGCCCCATCGCGACCCGCGCGCTCAGATGCACCGCGCCGCCCGCACAGCCGACCTGCGCCAGCGTCGTGGCCAGCATGATCCCGCCGTGTCCCAGTACGTAACCGCCGTTGCCGGTGAGCACCCCGTAGTCGACCACGTCGGCGTTGAGCGTCGGCAGACACAGCAGCGCCAGCGCCTGCCCGGCCTGGAGCGCGGCGATCGCGAGGACCAGCTTGCGGTACGGGCGCAGCAGAGCCGGCAACGACAGCGGCGGCGGCGATTCGCCGGGTGCGGTCATGACGCGACAACAGCGCAAATGGTGTCGGACAATTCTCTCACTCCTGATTATCGCGGTGCCCTTGTGCGCGTCTTCGAACGATGCCCGAGCACGGCCGCTCGGGCATCCCCCGATCGAATAGCGCGGGCGCACCACCAACTTGCAGGATGCCCGGCCGGAGTTCCGGCCTCTACCGTTTGCGAAACGGCAGCGCAGCGCGCCGGCGTTCGCGCCGGCGGATCGCGCGCATTTCGGCACGGAAGGGAAACGACCGATGACCGCCACCGAGGAATCCGCGACGGAAACCGTAGCTTTCCCCCAGGACCGGACCTGCCCGTACCTTCCGCCGCCGCGTTACCGGGAGCTGGCCGAGCGGGGTCCGGTGAGCAGGGTCCGGCTGTGGGACGGCCGTGAGGCCTGGGCGGTCACCGGCTATGCGCTGGCTCGCCAGTTGCTGGTCGACCCCCGGCTCTCCGTCGACCGCCGGAACCCGGGGTACCCCGCGAGGGGTTCGTACGTGTTCGGGACCGGCGAGCGCAGCACGCCGGCTTTGGTGGGTGCCGACGACCCGGCGCACAAGATCCACCGCGGGATGCTGATCTCCGCCTTCACCGTCAAGCGGATCGACCGGATGCGCCCGCTCATCCAGGAGTACACCGACCGGGTGCTGGACGCCGTGATCGAGAAGGGACCTCCCGCGGAGCTGGTCACCGAGTTCGCGATGCCGCTGCCGTCGATGGTGATGTGCCAGGTGCTCGGCGTGCCCTACGAAGACCACGATTTCTTCGAGGAGCAGATCACCCGGTTGCTGGGCGAGCTGCGTCCGGCGGGGCCCATGAAGGAACTCCAGACCTACATCGGCGACCTGATCGGGAAGAACCAGCACCGGCTCAGCGAAGGGCTGTTCAAGGACCTCGCCACCACCCCCGAGAGCCGCGGGATGACGCGCGAGGAGCTGGTCGACCTGATCCTGGTCCTGCTGGGGGCCGGCCATTCGACCACCTCGAACATGATCTCGACCAGCATCTACACCCTGCTGCGACACCCGGAGCAACGCGCCGAGCTCCAGGCGGATCCCTCGTTGATGTCCGCCGCCATCGAGGAGCTGCTGCGGTACCTCAGCATCGCCGACGGGATGGGGCGAGTCGCGACGGAGGACATCGAGGTCGCGGGCACCACCATCCGCGAGGGCGAGGGCGTGGTCTTCCTGACGTCCGTGATCAACCGCGACGAGAGCGTCCACGTCCAGCCGGACGCACTGGACTGGCACAACTCCACGCGGGAACACATCGGCTTCGGCTTCGGCGCCCACCAGTGCCTCGGGCAGAACCTGGCCCGCGTCACCATGGACATCGGCCTCCGCACCCTGTTCGCCCGGCTGCCCGGCCTGCGGCTGGCGGCCGCGCCGGCGGATGTCCCCTTCAAACCGGGAATCGCCATCCAGGGCATGAACGAACTGCCGGTCACCTGGTGAGGACGGGGTTCGCCGGAAGTCATCCGCGGCGGCGTCACCAGCCCGATCCTTGCCTCGCCGTACCACCAGAGGAGGTCCCATTGAGCATGGACACGATCACCCGCGGCGTGCACTCGCCGCCGATCACCGGGGACGCGGCATGAAGGTATCCGCGGACCAGGCCGCCTGCATCGGCGCGGGCCTGTGCGTGCTGCGCCTGCCCGAGATGTTCGACCAGCACGACGACACCGGCGTCGTGGTGCTCCGGCAGACCGAACCGGGGCCGGCGCCCGAGGACGAGAAAGCGGTGCTCGAGGTGGTCGAGCTTTGCCCGGCCAGGGCGCTGCGCGTCGATCGCTGAGGGCCACCCGATCCGAACCGCTCCCCGGGAGCCGGGACTGGGAATCCGGTTCCGGCTCCGGGGGAGCGGTTCGCTGTCTCCGGGAAGTTCGTCGCCCGGGCGGCAGCGGTCTCCCGGTTCCCGGTGATCGACCGGTTCGGTCCCCCGCCGCCGAGCGGGTCAGTGCCCGTCGTGGCCGGAGTGCACGGAAGGCGTGGCGGGCATCGAATGCCCGCCGTGGCCGGACCCGCCCGAGCGCATGTGGAACCGGGCCACCTCGGGCGGGTGCACCACGAAGGGCCGCATCATGCCTTCGTCTTCGTGGTCGAGGATGTGGCAGTGGTACATGAACTCACCGGTTCCGCCGTCGAACCGGCCGGCGACGGTGATCCACTCGCCCTGCCGCAGGTTGAACGTGTCCTTCCAGCCTTCCTCGTACTGCTCGATCGGCAGGCCGGCACCCGGCGCGGGCAGCGGCGTGGTGGTGCCGCCGGTCGCGAGGTCGAAGGGCTTCAGATCGCCGATCGCCCGCCGGTTCAGCAGCTGGAACCGCGCCAGGTGGATGTGCATCGGGTGCGGGGCCCCGCCGAGGTGGATGAGGTTCCACACCACCCAGCGGCCCCGGTCGACGAAGATCGTCGTCGTGTCGTCGAACAGGCGAGCGACCTTGCGGAACGTCCGGACCATTCCCATCGCCGGGTCGGTGAGCTGGATGACCCCCTCCGCCGGGAACTTCGCCGGCAGCGCGCCGGGGTCCGTGATCTCCTGCAGCTCCCACATTTCCGGGTGCGGCCTGCCGGACACCCCCGGCGGGGTCATCGCGACGAACACCTCGTCGTGGTCTTCCGGCACGGTCGTACCGGAGACCAGCCGGACGTACGACGGGGACAGCCGCGCCGGCGGGGAGAACGAGACGTTGCGGGCGCGGCCCTCGACGCGGAACTCCATGATGTCGGGCTCGACCGAGGCGCCGGTGTTGACCAGGCGCAGGCGCTGGCCCGGGAACCGGCTGAAGTCGATCAGCAGGTCGGCCCGCTCGGCCGGGGTGAAGGTCAGCCCGTCCGCCGGCATCGGCGCCGGAGCGGGCAGCAGTCCGGCGTCGGTACCGGCGATCCGGATCGCGTCGTTGTGCACGGTGCCCGCCTCGTCGACGAGGTTGAGGCGGAAGAACCGGGCGTTCGCCGCGTTGAGCACCCGGAAGCGGTACCAGCGCGCGTCGACGTCGAGGTGGGGCCAGATGACCCCGTTGACGAGGGTGAACGGGCCGGTGACGGGAGACGACGTGCCGCTCGGCAGGTACTGGAACTTGAACAGCAGCTGACCGGTGAGCGCGCCGGTCGCCGGGTCGGTGTCGAGGTTGCGGTCGGCGATGATCAGCGGCACCTCGTGGTCACCGCCCGGGAGCCCGAGCGCGGCCTCCTCGTCGTCGCGAACGAGGTACATACCGGCGAGACCGGCGTACACGTTGAAGCGCGTCACGGCCATCGCGTGGTCGTGGTACCAGAGACCTGTCGCGGCTTGGGCGTTCGGGTACTCGGCCAGCTGAGTGCTGCCCGGCAGCATGCCGTTGTGCGCCCAGCCGTCGTTGCCGCCGTTGGTCACCGCGCCGTGCAGGTGCACGACGTTCCAGGGCACCAGGTCGGCGACCCCGTCGATCAGCTCCACACCGGACGCCATGCTGCCGTCCTGGTTGCGGTAACCGGGCAGGTTCGCCGGCGTCGGCTGTGCGAACGGCGCGCGCACGGCCACGAGCGGGACGGTGCCCTGCAGCTCGTTGGTCCATGCGACCCGCAGCCTTCTGCCGCCGCGCACTTCGACGGTCGGGCCGGGGTACTGTCCCTCGTAGGTCCACAGGTTGGTCTCGGGCAGCTGGGAGTGCAGCCGGACCCGCGCGTTGGTCATCGTGATCGTCAGCTCGTCCTGGTACCGCCGCGTATACGCCCGGAGCACCGGCGGGGTCTTCAACGGGTCGAGGAACTTCGTGAGACCGAAGTCCGGCGCCGGGAGCTGTCCCGCCTGTATCGGGCGCCTCGGCTGCCCGCCGGTCGCCGGCAAGGTGGCCGCTCCCGGTGCGCTCGAACCGAGCAGGCCCACGCCCGCCACGACGCTCGCGGAACCGAGCACGGCGGAGGTGAGGAAGCGGCGACGATCGACGGAGCCGTCCATCGGTGTTTCTCCTGGTTCATTTCGGGGAGGGGAGGGAGCAGACCCGTTGTGCGGCAAGGGTTCACCGCCCGGGTCACGGGTTTCGCCGATCAGGCTGCGGGGCCGGTCGGCGCAGCGCGTGCCGGCACGTCACAGCACGCGGGCATCCGGGCTCATCGGCGTCGGCGGTACCCCGGAGCCAGCCGCGGCAACTTCCTAGTTCGCGAAGTCCGCCTGGTGGTCCACTGCCCACTCGGCGAAGGTCCGGGCCGGCTTGCCGAGGACCTCCTCGACGGTGCCGTCGATCTCGACCGGCCCTTCGAGGGCCGCCACGTAGTAGCGGATCCTGGTCTCGACGATCTCCGGCGCGGCTGCCGGTTCGATCACTCCGCTCCGGATGAGTTCCCGGAGGCGGGGCTCGAACCGTCGGCGGAGTTCCACGCGCACGTCATCGCCGGTGACGTCCTCGAACGCCAGGTCGCGCCCGATCGCCTTGCCGATGAGGGCGACCTGCTCGGCCTGGGTGATGCTGTCGCCGCCGGTGATGTGGTACTTCGCCCCGGCGTGGCCGTCCTGGAGCAGGGCGCAGGTGCTCACTTCGGCGATGTCGCGCTCGTGGATGGCCGACACGTACGAGTGTGCGTAGTGGAGCCGCACCGGCACTCCGGCCTTGACGGACTGGGCCCACGACAGGGCGTTTGCCGCGAACAGGCCCGGCCGCACGAACGTCCACGCCAGGCCGGACCGCTCGATCGCCTCCTCGGCGGCCCGGTGCCACCGCGCGACCCAGTGGTCCGGGTCGGGACCGGCGACGGCCAACGAGGACAGGAGCACGGCGTGCTCGACGCCGGCGGACTTCGCGGCCGCCATGATCCCGTCGATGGCCGACGGCTGGGTGTACAGGAAGACCTTCTCCACGCCTTGGAATGCCTGCTCGAACGTCTTCGGGTCGGTGAGATCCGCTCGGCGGACATCGACCTCCGCCGGCAGGTCGAGCGACTCGGGGTCACGGGAGGTCGCCCGCACGTCCGCTCCGGCCCGCACCAGCAGGTCCACGACGTTACGGCCGACATTGCCGGTCGCGCCGGTCACCAAGATCATCGTGATTCTCCAGCCTGGATCGCTCTTCCGGTCCATCGGGGAAGCTGCGGCTCGACGAACAGCGCTTCCCCGCACGGTCCGGGCGTCAGACTCGCCGACGTCGCCCGGCGGGACCATCACCAATGTGAGTAGTCCCGGACACGTACCAGGTCGCGGGCGGCCACCTGCCCGGCCGGCTGGGCACGCTCGGTGACCGGAAGCGAGCGGACCGTCCCCCTGCACGTCGCCGCACGAGCCCTGCCGGCCGCTCGTCAGGCGACGAAACGGGAGATTGCGTCCGCCAGCGACTCGGCGTCCAGGCCGAACAGGCGGTCGTGTTCCTCGGCCGTGCCGTAGACGCGGGCTTCGCGGTCGCGCCAGGTGCCGAACGACCGGAGGCGGTGCGGGACGTCCGCCAGCGCCTCGGTGACCTCGAACGCCGACGTCCCGCGCAGGTACGGCTCGACCAGCACCACGTCCGGCGCCGACGCGGTCACCGCCGCGCGCAGGCCCGCGTGGTCGAACGGGCGGATCGTCGACGCGTACAGGACCGTCACGTCCGCCGTGGCCGTGGCGGCCAGGACCTGGTCCAGCACCGGGCCCACCGCGAGCACCACGCCCGCGCGGCCCCGGCGCAGCACGGTGAACCCGTCCGACACGGGCACCGATTCGCGGTTCGCGCGTTCGGACAGCCGGACGTAGACGCGGTTGTCGCCGGCGATGGCCCGGCTCAGCAGGGGCGCGACCTCGTCCTCGTGCCCCGGCACGTGGATCGTCCAGCCCGGCAGCGTGTCCAGCAGCGCCACGTCACCGGGCGCCTGGTGGGTGCGGCCCCACGACGGGTCGTCGTAGGAGGCACCCACGCTGACCAGCACCGCGCCGACGTCCTGGTGGCCGAGGCCGATCTTGAGCTGCTCGAACGGCCGCTCGACCAGGAACGGCGCGTACGTGTGCACCACCGGCCGCTGCCCGGCCAGCGCGAAGCCGCCGGCGATGTCGATCATCGCCTGCTCGCGGATGCCGAAGTTGTGCACGCGGTCCGGGAACTCCTTCTTCGCGTCCCAGAAGAACCACGACGAGATGTCGGCGGTCAGCATGACCACCCGCGGGTCCGTGGCCAGCGACTCGACCACCGTCTCGGCGAAGACGGTCCGCATCTGCTTCCTCGTCACCTGCGCGGTCATGCGCCCGCCCCTTCCTCGATCGGGAGGATCTCCGCGACGACGGCCCGCGGCCGCCCGTCGGTCTCCCCGGTCAGCGCCTTCTCCAGCGCGTCGTGGTCGCGGCCGTCGACCGTGGTCGCGGCCCAGCCCTCCAGCTCGAAGCGCGCGGCGATGCCGCCCGGCCAGCCGAGGCTGGCGGTCTTGTTGTCGATGACGATCGCGGTGAGGCGGTCGAGGCCGAGGCGTCCGGCGATCGACATCGTCTCGTGGTTGCTGCCCTCGTCGAACTCGCCGTCGCCCATCAGCACGAACACGCGGGCGTCGCGGCCCTGGGCGCGCAGCCCGAGCGCGGTGCCGACGCCGAGCGGCAGCCCGTGGCCCAGCGAACCGGCGCTGATTTCGACGCCCGGGGCCAGGGCGCGGTCCGGGTGCATGCCGAGCGGCGAACCCCACTGCCGCCAGGTGTCCAGCGTCTCCGGCGCCATGAACCCCTTCGCGGCGAGGACCGCGTAATAGGCCATCGGGCCGTGCCCCTTGGACAGGTAGAACCGGTCGCGGTCGGGGTCGTCGATGTTCGACGGCGACACGTTGAGCACGCGTTCGTAGAGCACCCAGATCGCGTGCAGCGTCGACGCCGCGGCCCAGCCGTGCTTCTCGTCGCCCGTCATCCGGGCGAACAGGCCGCGGAGGTTCTCTTCGGTCATCTGCGTGGTTTCGGCCATGGTCTCGGGTTCCTCACTCGGGCTTGCGCGCGGTCAGGAGGACGTAGCCGAGCGACGGTTCGCCGCTGAACGCGCGGAACCGGCCCAGCGTGACCTCGAACTGCGCGGCCTCGATGTGCTGCAGGGCCTGCTCCCGCAGTCCTTCGAACCGCTCCGCCGCCTTGGCCCACGACGGCCGGGTGTACTCGCTGACGTCTTCGGCGTTCTCGGGCTCGAGGCCGGCCTCGCGCAGGTGGGCCTGGTACTCCTCGAGCGAGACGACCGCCACCACGCCCTTGCCGACCTCGCGGACGCGCTCGGCGTCCGCCTCCAGCCCGGCCGGGCTCGGGACGAGCAGGAAGTCGCCGAGCGCCAGGCGGCCGCCCGGGCGCAGCACGCGGGCCGCCTGGCGGATGACGTGCCAGCGGTCCGGCATGTGGTGCAGCGACTCCAGCGCCCAGACGACGTCGAACGAGCCGTCCTCGTACGGCAGCTCCATCGCGTCGGCGTACTCGAAGACGACCCGGTCGTCGACGTCGGCCTTGTAGGCGCGGTCGTTCGCGCGCTCCACCTGCTTCTCGCTGATCGAGATGCCGGTGACCATGACGTCGTTGGCGGTGGCCATCCGGATCGCCGGCTCACCGTTGCCGCACCCGATGTCGAGCAGCCGGTCGCCCGCGTGCAGCGGCAGCATGCCGGCCAGCCGGTCGGTCAGCCGCGTGGTGGCCTCTTCGAGCGTCGCGGACTCGTCGTCCCAGTAGCCGTGGTGCAGATTTTCGCCCCAGAGCTGGTCGAGCAGGTCCGCGAAAGCGTCGTAGCCCTTACCAATCTCGTTCGGAGTCGGCTTCGTCACCAGTACCCCTAAGCATCGTTTCGCGTGACCGCGTGTCGATCAACGCCTGGCCTGCAAGGTCTCCGGCGACATTAGGTCAGGGCCGCCGCGCCGGGCATCCCTCGTTCTGATAGCGCTCCGACCGTCCACAAGGGACATCCGACCGAGCACTGTCAGGTTGGGGGATGCTCAACCGGCCGTCCCTTCCCTAGCGTCCGAACGCGGGGGCCGCGGCGTGCCCGCCCCACGCGGGACCGCCCGCGTGGCCAACAGGAAGGGGATGGCCATGACCGCCACCGCCAAGCCGACGGCCGAGCCGGTCGACCTGTTCTCACCGGAGGTCGTCGCCGACCCGTTCGGCTGGTACGCGCGGCTGCGCGAGGAGCCGTCGCCGGGGACCGGGACGCTGAACATCGGCACCATGATGGGCGGGCCGGACATGTGGCTGGCCACCCGCTACGAAGACGTGCTGACCGTCCTCACCGACCCGCGGTTCCTCACCAACCCGCCGGCGGACTCGCCGCTGGCCGACATCCGCGACGGCGTGTTCAAGGCGATGGACTTCCCCGAAGACCTCATCCCCTGGATGGCGAACAAGCTCAACACCGCCGACGGCGAAGACCACACGCGGCTGCGCAAGCTGGTCTCCTACGCGCTCACCGCGCGCCGCGTCAACGCGCTGCGGCCGCGGGTCGAGAAGATCACCGAGGACCTGCTGGACAAGATGGCGGAGCAGGGCAAGGACGGCTCGCCGGTCGACATCGTCGAGGAGTTCTGCTTCCCGCTGCCGGTCACGGTCATCTGCGAGCTCGTCGGCATCGACGAGGAAGACCGCGCGGCCTGGCACGCCTGGGGCAACGCGATGGCGACGATGGACGGCCCGAGCATCCCGCCCGCGCTGCGCGAGTGCATCGCGCTCTCGCGGGAGCTGATGGCCCGCCGGCGCGTCGAGCCGAAGGACGACCTGGTCACCGCGCTCGTGCAGGCCCAGGCCGAAGATCCCGGGCGGGTGTCGGACGACGAGATCGTCGGGATCCTGTTCAGCCTGGTCACGGCCGGGCACCAGACGACGACCTACCTGATCGGCAACTCGGTGCTCTTCCTGCTCGAGCACCCGGACCAGCTCGCCCGGCTGAAGGCCGAGCCGTCGCTGTGGACGCAGGCCGTGCGCGAGCTGCAGCGCCTCGGGCCGCTCCAGTTCACCCAGGCCCGGTTCCCCTCCGAGGACGTCGAGCTGGGCGGGGTCACGATCCCCCGCGGGACGCCGGTCGCGCCGCTGCTGCTGGCGGCCAACACCGACCCGCGCAAGTTCCCCGAGCCGGACAAGCTGATCGTCGACCGGCTGAGCGTCGCCAACGAGATGCACCTGTCCTTCGGCAAGGGCATCCACCGCTGCCTGGGCCAGCACCTCGCCTACCAGGAGGCCGAGGTGGCGCTGCACGGGCTGTTCACCCGGTTCCCGGACCTGGCGCTGGCCGTGCCGCGCGAGGAGATCCCGTGGATCCTTCGGCCGGCGTTCACCCGGACCAGGACGCTCCCCCTGAAACTCGCTTAGGACCCATCGGAAGGGAGTCCGCCGTGCACCGACCGGACGCCGAAAAATGGCTGCGCCGCTTCGAGCGGGCACCGGACGCGCGGGCCCGGCTCGTGTGCCTGCCCCACGCCGGCGGCTCGGCCAGCTTCTTCTACCCGCTGGCCAAGGCCCTCGCTCCCGCGGTGGAGGTACTGGCGGTCCAGTACCCGGGCCGCCAGGACCGGCGCCACGAGCCGCCGATCGACAGCATCGGCGGGCTGACGAGCCGGCTGCTGGCGGTGCTGCGCCCGTTCGGTGACCGGCCGCTGGCGCTGTTCGGGCACAGCATGGGCGCGCTCATCGGCTACGAAGTGGCACTGCGGATGCCCGAAGCCGGGCTGCCTGCGCCCGCGCACCTGTTCGCCTCCGGGCGGCGGGCGCCCTCGCGCTACCGCGACGACGACTTCCGCGGGGTGTCGGACGAGCGGCTCGTCGCCGAGCTGCGGAAACTCGGCGGTTCCGACGCGGCCATGCTCGCCGACCCGGAACTGCTGGCCATGGTCCTGCCCGCCATCCGCAGTGACTACCGCGCGGTCGAGTCCTACCGGCACGCACCCGGGCGGCGGCTGGACTGCCCGATCACGGTGTTCACCGGCGACCGCGATCCGCGGGTGTCCGTCGAGGAGGCCCGCGCCTGGGAAGCCCACACCACCGGGCCGTCCGAACTGCGGGTGCTGCCGGGCGGCCACTTCTTCCTGGTCGACCAGGCGGCCCCGATGATCGCGACGATGACGGAGAAGCTGGCCGGCCCCGCGCTGACCGGGTCCACGGGGAGGACTTCGTGACACGAACCGCGTTCCGGCGGGCGCTGGCGCCCAGCGAAAGCATCCACGCCGCCAAAGAGGCCTACATCGGGTACACCGTGCGCGCGGCGGGCCGGCTCGACCCCGAGGCGCTGACCACGGCGTTCGAGGCGGTCTGCCGGGCCTACCCCCACCTCTCGGCCCGGGTGGAGTCCACCGGCGAGGGCGCGGTGCTCACGGAATCCGGTGCTCGCCCGGAAATCCGGTTCGCCGACGGCGACCCCGACCGGCCGCTGGCCGGGCTGGACCTCGACCAGAGCCGCTCGTTGAGCGCGCTGAACATCGTCCGCGACGGCGACGAGGCCAGTGCCTGCCTGGCGATCCAGCACAGCGTCGCCGACGCCCACCACGCCACCGCGATCCTCGAGGCGCTGTGGTCCGCCTACACGGACGTCGTCGAGGGCGTGCCGCTCGACCTGGGCCGGCACCCGTACCCGCGGTCGCTGGAGGACCTGCTGGCCGAGCGCGGCATCCACGCGAGCGCCCCGGCCGTCCCGGTGGCGCCGCCGCCGGCCGCCCCGCCGTCGTCGCGGCCGGACCCGGTCGTCCGCCACGTCGTCCAGCTCCGGCTGACCGAAGCCGAGACGACCGCGCTGGTGAACCTCGGCCACCGCGAGAAGGTCACGATCAACGGCCTGGTGTCGGGCGCGGTGCTGCTCGCCGAGGCCGAAATCCGCGACATGCCGCTGACCGACCTCGTCCACCGGTATTCGGTGAACCTGCGCAGCAGGCTGACCCCGCCGGTCGGCGCGACCGAGGGCACGAACGTGCTCGGCGGCGTCGGCTTCAAGGTGACGGACGACCTCCCGCCCGACGCCGTCGCGATCGGCCGGGCCATCGGTGCGCAGCTGCGCGCCGGCCTCGCCGACGGTTCCGTGCAGCGCAGCATCCTCGACATGTTCAGCAGGCCGGCCGCCGCGAAGCCGTGGGACCCAAAGCTCGCCCTCGCCGTGGTCAGCATCATGAACTGGGGCGTCGCCCCGCCGCTGCGCACGCCGGACGGCCTGCGGCTGACCAACCTGCACTCGGCGTCCCGGATGCGGGAGACCACCGCGCTCGGCGGCTACGTGCTGACCAGCTTCGGCGGCCGCGTGGGCATCGACCTGGGCTGGCCCGAGGGTGACCCGTCGCTGCCGCAGCGCGTCGACTGCCTGCGCGACCGGCTGGCCCGCCTGACCCGCGACCTGTGAGGTTCCCTTTGACGGACACGGACGTCGTCATCGTCGGCAACGGCCCCGTCGGCGCCACCCTGTCGGTGCTGCTGGCGCAGCGAGGCTGGCGGGTGACCGTGCTGGAGCGCCGGCCCCGGCCGTACAAGCTGCCGCGCGCGACCAGCTTCGACGGCGAGACCGCCCGGCTGCTGGCCGCCACCGGCATCGGCCCGGACCTCGGGCGGATCACCGCGCCGGCCAACGGCTACCAGTGGCAGACCGCCGGCGGCGAGACGCTGCTGGACATCGCCTTCACCACCGAGGGCCCGTACGGCTGGCCGGACGCGAACACCATGCACCAGCCGGCGCTGGAAGAGCTCCTCGCCGCCCGGGTGCAGCAGCTGCCGGGGATCACCGTGCTGCGCGGCCACGAGGTCGTGGCCATCACCGACGGCGACTCGCACGTCGAAGTCACCGCCACCGACCCCGACGAGGTGACGCGGACGATCTCGGCCCGGTGGGTCGTGGGCTGCGACGGCGCCAACAGCTTCGTGCGCGATCACCTCGACGTGCCGGTGACCGACCTCGGCTTCTCCTACGAATGGCTGCTCTGCGACGTCCGGCTGACCGAGCCGCGCGAGTTCGTGCCGACGAACGTCCAGATCTGCGACCCGGCCCGGCCCACGACGCTGGTGGGCAGCGGCCCCGGCCGCCGTCGCTGGGAGTTCATGCGGCTGCCGGGCGAGAACGCAGCCGAGCTGAACAAGGACGAGACGGCGTGGCGGCTGATGGCGCCCTTCGGCGTCACCCCGGGAACCGCGACCCTGCTGCGCAGCACCACCTACATCTTCCAGGCCCGGTGGGCGGAGCAGTGGCGGGCCGGGCACGTCCTGCTCGCCGGGGACGCGGCCCACCTCATGCCGCCGTTCGCCGGGCAGGGCATGTGCTCCGGCATCCGCGACGTCACCAACCTGGCGTGGAAACTGGACCTGGTCCTGGACGGGCGGGCCGGTAAGTCCCTTTTGGACAGTTATGGCGAAGAACGCCGGGAGCAGGCGCGCGAGGCCATCCTGGCGTCGGTGCAGCTGGGCCGGGTGATCTGCGTGACCGACCCCGAGGCCGCGGCCGAACGGGACGCGACCGTGCTGGCCAACCGCGGAGGCAAGCCGGCGGGCCGCCCGGAACCGGCGAAACCGCTCACCGGCGGGCTGCTGCACGAGAGCCCGGGTGCGGGTGTGGTCGTGCCGCAGGGGCGCGTCCGGTGGAACGGCACGACCGGGCTCTTCGACGACGTCGTCGGCCGGGGATTTGTCCTGCTGACCACCGAAGCCGCGCCCACGGGCTTCCTGGCCGAGCTCGGGACGCACGTGGTCCGCCTCGACGACGACGTGGACGTCGACGACGTCTACCGCCAGTTCCTGGACCGGTTCGGTGCGGCTTCGGTCCTCATCCGCCCGGACTACCACGTCTTCGGCACGGCGGGCACCGGCAGGCTCGACACCCTCTCCAGCGCCCTGCTGGACCGCCTGCGCACCCCGGTTCCAGCCCCCTGACACAAGCGCCCCAAGGCGGCCTTGGTTGCGTCCGACGCACCCAAGGCGGCCTTCGGTGCGTCTGACGCACCGAAGGCCGCCTTGGGGCGCTTGGCGGGGGGCAGACGCGGCGACTGCCTGGGAGGTCCTGCGGCAGATCGTCCGCGGAGGGGGCCGGTGTCGGCTCCAGCTCGCCCAGGACACGCCGCAAGCCATCACCAACGCGGGTAGTCCCGGCCGGTCGCCCGCGGCGGCCTACCACGTTGAGGGATGTCCGCTCCTCCCCGCGCTTCTAGCGTGATTCGGGTGTGAGGTCCGCAATCGAGGAGGAGGGCATGGTCGACCCGGCCCGATCGGGCCTGCCGGCGCGGGTCCGCGTTCGTCGCCACGCACCGCCCGCACGAACGTCCACAACGGACTGATTGATAGGAAAGGAAGGCCCATGACCACCACTGCCGAGACTTCGGCCGAACCGGTCGACCTGTTCTCCCCGGAAGTGGTCGCCGACCCGTGGGGCGCGCACGCGCGGGTGCGCGAGGCACCGACGCTGCAGATCGGCGGCTTCATGGGCGGGCCGCCGATGTACCTGGCCGCCCGCTACGAGGACGTGCGCCAGGTCCTGATGGACCAGCGGTTCCAGTGCAACCCGCTGGCCGACTCCCCCGCCGAGGACATCCGCAACGGCGTCTTCCGGCACCTGGACATGCCGGAGGAGCTGATCCCCTGGCTGAAGAACCTCATCAACGCCTCCGACGGCGAAGAGCACGCCCGGCTACGCAAGCTGGTCTCCTACGCGCTCACCGCCCACCGGGTCGGCAAGTTCCGCCCCCGCGTCGAGGCACTCACCTCCGAGCTGCTCGACAAGCTCGAAGCCGAGGGCGGCGACGGGACGCCGATCGACCTCGTCGAGTCGTACTGCTACCCGCTGCCGGTCACGGTGATCTGCGAGCTGGTCGGCGTGGACGCGGAGGACCGCCCGCAGTGGCGCGCGTGGAGCGACGCGATGGCCACCCTGGACGGCAAGCGGCTGCCCGAGGAGGTCCGCAAGACGCTGGTCGCGGCCCGCGCGATGATCGAGCGGCGGCGCGAAGAGCCGAAGGACGACATGGTCACCGCGCTCGTCGAGGCGCAGGCGAAGAACCCCGGCATCGCCACCGACGACGAGCTGGTCGGCATCCTGTTCAGCCTGGTCACGGCCGGCCACCAGACGACGACCTACCTGATCGGCAACTCGGTGCTGGCCCTGCACGAGCACCCGGACCAGCTCGCCCGGCTGAAGGCCGACCCGACACTGTGGCCGCAGGCCGTGCGCGAACTGCAGCGCCTGGGCCCGATCCAGTTCGGGCAGCCGCGGTTCGCCACCGAGGACATCGAGGTGGGCGGTACGGTGATCCCGCGCGGGATGCCGATCGTGCCGCTGATCATGGCGGCCAACAGCGACCCGCGGAAGTTCCCGGAGCCGGAGAAGCTGAAGATCGACCGGCTCGCCGTCGGCAGCGAGAGCCACCTCGGCTTCGGCAAGGGCATCCACCGCTGCCTCGGCCAGCACGTCGCCTACCTGGAGGCGGAGGTGGCGCTGCGCGGGCTGTACACGCGGTTCCCGGACATGACGCTGGCGGTGCCGCGCAAGGAGATCCCGTGGATCCTGCGGCCCGGCTTCACCCGGACCAAGGACCTCCCGGTGCGGCTCGTCACGCCGACGTCCTGACGTCCTCTTCGTCGGAGGAATCCCCTTGACCGACGAGGAAGCCCCCTTCGGCCGGCCGGGTGCTCCCCGGCCGGCCGGAGTCTTGGCCGGGTCAGGCGCACGTGCCGGTGGACAGCCACTCCGCTCGGGCGCCGGGGACGACGACGTTCAACTCCGTCGACCGGTCCGCCGGCGGCAACGGCGATCGCGCCACCACCGTGCGGGGGCGCTTGGTGAACTCCAGCGGCTCGGGCCGGCGTTCAGGTACTCGCCACAGCAGTCACGGTGCTTCTCCCGCCGCCACCAGGCCGGCGAGGGCCACCGCACCCCGCAGCGACGACAACCCGCCCAGCGCGGCCGGTTCCACCGGGACCGGGGCCTGGCCCTGACGCACGAAATCCGCGAGGTGCCCCGCCACCGACGGCACGATATCCGGGATCCCCGCCGCGAACCCGCCGCCGATCAACGCGCGGTCCGGGTGGACCAGCTCCTGGACCCCGGTCACCGCCGCGGCCAGTGCCCGGGTGGTGCCTTCGAGGGCGTCGGCGGCCCACGGCTCTCCGCTGCGCAACGCCCGCTGCAGCCCGTAATAACTGACGTCCGCTCCGCGCAGCAGGGACGCGCGGCGGAGGGTCGCCGGGCCGGAGGCCAGCGCCTGGAGGCACCCTCGGCGGCCGCAGACGCACCGCACCCCGCCCATCTCGACGATCACGTGGCCGATCTCGAACGAACCGCGGCCGAGGCCCGGGCACGGCACGCCGTTCAGGACCAGGCCGCCGCCGATGCCCGTGCCCACCCCGATGTACAGCAGGTTCTGACAGCCCGAGGCCCGGGCCTCCGCCAGCGCACCCAGGTCGCCGTCGTCCGCCCAGGCGACCGCCGCCTCGGGGAACAGCGAGCGCAACGTCGTCCGCAGATCCACGCCGGTCCACTCCGGGCGGCTGGGCCAGGTCGCGACCCGGCCGTCCGGGCCGACCGTGCCGGGCATCGCGACCCCGACCGCCGCCGGCGGCTCGGCGAGGCGCTCGCGCAGGCCGGCCACGTGGGCGGCCAGCTGGGCGAGGTCGTCCTCCGCGCTGCGCCGGGCTCCCCAGGAGAACGAGGTTTCCTCGACGCCGACGGAGTCCTTCTCGACGCGGAAGGCGACCTTCGTGCCGCCGACGTCGATACCGAGGTGGAACACGCGATCAGCGGCCAGGCAGCGACGGGCAGAGCGCGAGCAGGTCGGCCGGCTGTCGCAGCACCACGTCGGGACCGGCGGCGAGGAGCTCGCCGATGTCGTCCGGAGGCGCCCACAGCGCGGCCGCCGAGGCGACACCGGCGCCGCGCGCGCTCTCCAGGTCGGTCGGGGCGTCGCCGATCATGATGGCCTGCTCCGGCGGGACGTCCAGCAGGCTCAGCGCGTGCCGCACGATGTCGGGGGCCGGCTTGGGCCGGGCGACCTCGTCCGAGCCGATGACGTGCTCGAAGAACGGGAGCAGCCCCAGCTTCTGCAGCAGGGACCGGGCCCGCGGCCCGCTCTTGCCGGTGGCGATGGCCAGCCGCAGGCCACGGGCCCGCAGCGTCAGCAGCAGCTCGGTGACCCCGTCGAAGACCTGCACCTGGTCCGCGAGGCGGTAGCTCTCCCGGACGAAGGGTTCTTCCATTGCCGGCGGAAGGTCCATGATCCGCATGATATCGGGAAAATAACGGCCGAGGTGGCGCCGATACTCCGCGAAGGGCGCCGGCCCGTCCCCGACGACTTCGGCGTAGGCGATGGCGAAGGCCTCGCTCATCACCGCGAAGCTGTCGACGACGACCCCGTCGAGGTCGAAGACGACCGCGTGCCGGACCGGTACCGAGGGATCGGCCCCGGTGTCCGGCCGGTCGACGATCGGGAATGTCATGGAGCGCCCTCTCTACTGGTACGCCGGGACCGCGGCGCGCGCCGAGCCCGCGGAGGCATAGAAGTTCTCGATCATCTGGACGATCGGCCGCGCTTCGGCGACGGCCCGCCCGCGGTTGCCGGGATCGGCCAGCATCGCGGCGAGGTCGCCCACCTGGCGCGTGTATTCGACGCCGATCCGCTCGGGCGGCACCGGCAGCCGGGTCGTGGTGCCCTCGCGGGTCACCGTCAGCACGGGTTCGGGCTCGCGGTTGGGGCTGAAGCCGAAGGTGCACCGCAGGTCCGCGGTGCCGGCCGTGCCCTCGACGTGGAGCACCGAAACGTCCCGCGCCTGGTGCGAGGCCCAGCTCGCGCGCAGCGAGACCGAGACGCCGTCGTCGCGGACCAGGAAGCCGCGCGCGGTGTCCTCGACATCGGCGGTGTCGGCGCCGAGCTGGTCCTGCCGCCACGCCGCGCGCCAGGCGCCGGCGTTGACGAAGTCGTCCGACGTCACGCCGATGACCTGGGTGAAGGCGGCCGGGCCGAGCAGGAACGCGAGTGTGTCGAGCAGGTGCCAGCCGAGGTCGTACAGCGCGCCTCCGCCGGCCTTCTCGCGCTGGGTGAACCAGCCGCCGGCCCGCGGGACGCCCCGCGCCCGGATCCAGCCCAGGGCGACGTGCCGGATCTCGCCCAGCTCGGGCAGCAGGTCCCGCAGCGTGCCGACGTCACCGCGGTACCGGGCGGCGCTGCCGGCCAGCAGCATGCCGCCGCTGCGTTCGGCCGCCGCGAGGACGTCGATCTCGGCCGAGGTCAGGCACACCGGCTTCTCGAGGAAGACGGAGATGCCGGTGGCCAGCAGCGCGCCCGCCACCTCGGTGTGCAGGTAGTTCGGCACCGCGACGACGGCGAGGTCGACCTCGCGCGCGGTCAGCGCCGACACCGCGGCGTGCGTGGGGATGCCGGTGGCCTTGGTGAACGCCTGCCGCGACGCCGGGTCGGCGTCCACGGCGGCGACCACCTGGAAGTCCGCGTGCTCGCGCAGCAGGGGCAGCCAGAGCTCGCGGCCGGCCCAGCCGAGCCCGACCACCGCCGCCCGGACACTCATGCCCGGGCCACGGCGTCGGCGACGATTTCCGCGGTCGCGTGCATCGCCGGCTCCCCGGCGAGCAGGACCCGGTGGTGCAGCCAGACGCAGTCCTGGCTGATCGCGTCGGTGTGGGGGCACCGCCGCGCGATCGCGTCGACGCTCTCCTCGGGGGCGCCCAGCTCCCAGAAGGCGTCGGTGCGGTAGATCGCGCGGAACGCCGCGAAGGCGGGCACGCCGGCTTCGACGAGCCGGTCGACCAGGGCGTTGCGCCGCTCCTCGGTGAGTCCGGGGATGCGGAACATGGCCATGTAGTGGGAGTTGCGGTCGGCGCGCACGTCGCCGCCCTGGGGCACGACGCCGTCGATCTCGCCGAGCAGCCGGGCCAGCAGGGCCCAGCGCTCGTCGCGCACGGCGATCTGCTCGTCGAGGCGGGCCAGCTGCGCGCGCAGCACGGACGCGGAGAACTCGTTGAGCCGCATGTTGGAGCCGGCGATCTTGTGGAAGTAGCGGCGGTCGTCGCGGGGACGGCCGCAGCTGTGCCGGAGGAACGCTGTCTCGTACTTTTCGGTCTCGCCCTCGGGGAAGACGACCGCGCCGCCCTCGCCCGCCGTCATCAGCTTGCCGTTCTGGAAGCTGAAGGTGGCGATGCTGCCCAGCTCGCCGACGCGCTTGCCCTGCCAGCGCGCGCCGTGCGCGTGCGCGGCGTCCTGCAGCAGCGCGACGCCGGTGTCGGCGGAGACCTTCGCCAGCGCGTCCATGTCGGCCATCAGCCCGGCCATGTGCACCGGCATGATCACCTTGGTGCGCGGGGTGACGGCGGCGGCGACCGCTTCCGGGTCGATGTTGTAGCTGGCCGGGTCGACGTCGACCGGGACGGTGACCGCGCCGAGCCGCTGGGCCGCCTGCGACGAGGAGATGAAGGTGAAGGCGGGCACGATGACCTCGGTGCCCGGGCCGACGCCCATGACCTGCAGGGCCAGCTCCAGCGCGTGCGTGCCGTTCGTGACGGCCAGCGCGTGCGCGGCGCCGTGGTGCTCGGCGAACTCGCGCTCGAAGGAGTTCACTTCGTCCCCGCCCATGCGCCACCACTGACCCTGTTCGAGCGCGCGGAGCAGGCCGTCCCGCTCGGCGTCGTCGTACTGCGGCCACGCGGGGAATTCCGGTGCCTTTCGCGCGTTCATGGTTCTCCGAATCTCCGCTGGGGTTCGAATGGGAAAAAAAGCCCGTGCCGTGCCCGGAATGCGTCGGAATCAGCGTCCCCACCAGGCTAGGTCGGGCCCCGGGGCGGTGACATCCCTCGGCTTGGTAGTGGCCGGTTCGTCAGCCGATGCCGAAGAATTCGCGATAGGAGTCCAATTGCGCGGCGAGCATGTGGAATCCGTAATGGACGGGGTGACCCAGCGCCGCGGCTTCGCGCAGGAGGCGGGTCTCTCGGGGCTTCATGACGATGTCGGCGACCACGCTGCCCGTGGCCAGCGCGGCCGGGGAGAACGGCAGCGGGTCCCCGGGCCGCAGCCCGAGCGGCGTCGCGTTCACGACGATCTCGGCGCCCGCGGTGTCCGGCTCGGCCGACACCGAGGTCCGGCCCGCCCAGTGCGTGTCCAGACGGGCCTTCAAGGCGGCCAGTTTCGCGGTGTCCGGGTCGCACACCGCGAGCCGGTCGGCCCCCGCGGCCAGCAGGGCGGCCGCGATGGCGCTGCCCGCACCGCCGGCCCCGACGAGGGCCACCGGCCGGGCCTTCGGGTCGTGCCCGGCTTCGGCGAGCCCGGCCACGAAGCCGGTGCCGTCGAAGTTCTCGGCGTACCACCGGCCGTCGGCCTCGCGGCGCAGGGCGTTGGCGCTGCCGGTGATCTCGACCATCGGGCTGCACCGGTCGGCGAGCCCGGCCGCGGCGAACTTGTGCGGCACGGTGACGAAGATGCCGTCGAGGTTGGCGACGGCCTTCAGCCCGGCGACGATCGCCGCGAGGTCCCGCGCCGGTGCGTGCACCGGGACGAGGACCGCGTCGACGCCCAGTTCCGCGAAGAGCGGGTTCAGCAGCCCGGGCGACCGGACCTGGGCGACCGGATCACCCAGCACGACGTACAGACGGGTGGTGCCGCTGATGTCCATCTCACCCTCTCCTCAAGCGCCCCAATGTGGCCTTGGTTGCGTCACACGCACCCAAGGCGGCCTTGGTTGCGTCTGACGCACCGAAGGCCACATTGGGGCGCTTCCGGCTAGCCCAGCAGCTTTGCGATCGCGGATGCCAGTTCGATCGACTGGCTTGCGTTGAGCCGCGGGTCGCAGGCGGTCAGGTAGCGGTCGGGCAGGTCGGCCTCGGCGATGCCCGCGGTGCCGCCGAGGCACTCCGTGACGTCCTCGCCGGTCACCTCGACGTGGATCCCGCCGGGGTGGGTGCCGAGCTGCCGGTGCACCGCGAAGAACCCGGCCAGCTCGGCGGCGACGTGGCCGAAGTGCCGGGTCTTGTAGTCGTTGCCCGACGTCCGGGTGTTGCCGTGCATCGGGTCGCACTGCCAGATCACCTCGTGCCCGGAGGCGGTGACCTTCTCCACGATCGGCGGGAGCAGCTCGCGGACCTGCGCGTGCCCCATCCGGCTGACCAGCGTCAGCCGGCCCGGCGTGCGGTGCGGGTCGAGGCGCCGCACGTACTCGACGGCCTCCTCCGGGGTGGTGGACGGCCCCAGCTTGAGGCCGATCGGGTTGGCCAGCAGCTCCGCGAACGCGATGTGGGCGCCGTCGAGCTGCCGGGTGCGCTCCCCGATCCACAGGAAGTGCGCCAGGCCGCTGGACAGCCGCGGTTCCGGGCCGCCGGAGTCCGCCCACAGCACGGCCCGCTCGTAGTCGAGCAGGAGCAGCTCGTGGCTGACGTAGACCTCGGCCGGCCGCGGTGGGCGTCCGCCGTCCGCGATGGGATGTCCGGCCGAGGACGCGCGGCGGGCGCCGGCGAGCACGGCCTGCGCCATCAGGGGTTCTTCGAGGCCCTCGGCGCAGAGCTTGCGGACGACGTCCATCGCGCCGGCCGCGTGGGCGTGGGCCAGCAGCATCCGGTGCGGGTCGGGGGTCCGGGCGGCGGCCGTGCCCTCCGGGGAGTTCACGATGTCACCCCGGTAGACCGGCAGTCCCCGCGCGTCGACGGTCTGCGACCGCGGCTTGGCGAACTGTCCGGCCATCCGGGCGATCTTGACCACCGGCAGGCCGGCCGCCTCGGCCAGGACCCCGGCCATCCGCTCGAGCACCTCCAGGTTGGCCCGCAGGTGCGGTTCGGTGTTGCCGGCGAACGTCTCCGCGCAGTCCCCGCCCTGCAGCAGGAACGCCTCGCCGCGGGCGACCGACGCCAGGCGCGCGGTCAACCGCGCGGTCTCCTCCGGCGCCACGATCGGCTCGGCGTCGTGCAGCAGCTCGACCACCGCCTCCGCGCGCTCGGCGTCCGGCCAGCACGGCTGTTGCGCGGCCGGCCGGGCCAGCGCCGCGCTCAGCCGCCCGGCCAGCACCCGGTCGACCGCCCGGCCGTGGGCGGCGAGGTACGGCAGCCGTTTCACGTCGCCGCCGCTTCCGTCGCACCGACCAGGTTTTCCAGGCGCTCGCGCGGCATCCCGGCCAGGACGTCGGTGACGACCTGCGGCGGCACGTCGCTCACCAGCTCCGCACCGCGCGGCCCGCTCAGCACGAAGGCGAGCCCGGTGATCGCCTTCTTGTCCCGGTGCATCTGGCGGACGAGCACGGCCGGGTCGACGTCCTCGGGCAGCGCGGCCGGCAGGCCGTAGTGGCGGACGACCGCGAGGTGTTCGTCCACTCCGGACTGGTCGAGGCGGCCCAGCGCGCCCGCCAGCCGACCCGCGAAGACCGTGCCGATGGCCACCGCCTCGCCGTGGCGCAGGGCGAAGTCCGTCGCGATCTCCAGGGCGTGCCCCAGCGTGTGGCCGTAGTTGAGCAGGTGCCGCAGCCCGGTGTCCCGCTCGTCCTCGGCCACGATCCCGGCCTTGAGCGTGACGCTGGCGGCGATCTGCTCGGGCAGCGGCCGGCCGCGCAGGTCGGGCGCGCCGATGAAGTGGCAGCGCGCGATTTCGCCGAGGCCGTTCAGCACCTCCCGCCGCGGCAGCGTCGTCAGGTAGTCGGTGTCGCACAGCACCGCCCTGGGCTGCCAGTACGCGCCGACGAGGTTCTTGCCGTCCGGCAGGTTCACCGCGGTCTTCCCGCCGACGCTGGCGTCCACCTGCGCGAGCAGGGACGTGGGCAGGTGGACCACGGCGATCCCCCGGTGGTACAGCGCGGCCGCGAGCCCGACGACGTCCGTGGTGGTGCCGCCGCCGCAGGAGACGACGACGTCGGAGCGGGTCAGCCCGAACCGCGCGAACTCACCGCACAGTTCCTCCACTGTGGACAACCGCTTGGCGTGTTCGCCGTCGCGGGCCGGCAGCAGCAGGGTGGGCACCCCGGTGTCCGGCACCCAGTCGGCCGGCCGGGCCGACACGACCACCGCCCGCCGGGCGCCCACGCCGCGGACGACCTCGGGCAGCGCCGTCCGCACGCCGGGACCGACGAGCACGTCGTAGGAACGCTCGCTCAGGCGTACCGGGATCGTCGTCTTCACGGCGACGGCTCCCTCGGCTCCGGCACCGTCACGTAGGGCAGGTCGGCGATCCGGGACACCGGCTCACTGCCGTGGTGCAGGTACTCGCCGCCGTAGAAGAAGTTGAGGTACGGGACGTAGTGCTGCTTGTACGCGATCCTGCAGAAGCCGGCGAACTTCGCCAGCAGGCCCTCTTTTTGCCGCATCGTCGTGCCTTTCGCCAGGTTTCAGCCGAGGTCGCCGGAGAGCACGCGGGCCACCAGCGCCCGGTGCTCGTCGTCGTCGGTGATGGTGCGCACCTGCTCGCGGCCGTCGGCCACCGTCAGGTACCGGCGCTGCCGCAGGAAGACCTGGCCGTTGCCGGTCGCGCGGCCGCACAGGGTCTCCTGGGTGTCGGTGCGGGTGGTGTCCCCGACCAGTGCGCGGAAGTTGTCCTCCAGCTCCTTCCAGTCGCTCCACCGGCGGGGCTGCGTCGTGAACGTGTAGACCACGCTCCAGCGGGTGACCGCACCCCGGCGCTGCAGGGCGTACCCGGATTCCTGCTCCACCAGCCGGAACTGGCTGCCGTACTGGGTCCGCACCGCGGGCGACACCGGCAGCGGCTCGACGTAGGTCGGGCCGGGGTAGCCGACGTCCACCAGCCAGCCGGCCCCGTCGAGGGTGACCAGGTTGAACATGTGCTCGACGTCGGTCCCGAAGGTTTCCCGGCCTTCGGTGGTGCTGCCGGCCAGCGGTGTGACGTCGTAGCCGAGCTCGGTCAGTAGCCGGTGGAACAGCCGGTTCAGGTGGTAGCAGGCGCCGCCCTTGCCCTCGGCGACGCTGGTCACGAAGACGTCGTCCTCGTCGAGGTCGACGACGGTCACCGCGTCGCGCAGTTCGTAGGCGAGGCTGTTGTACGGGATCGCCATCAGGTGGTTCTTCTGCAGCTTCGCCAGCGTCTCGAGGTCCACGCCGGTTTCCCCGCCGCAGCCGATCCGCTGGAGGTAGGTCTCCACGTCGAACACGTTCACCAACCTTCTTTCAGAGCAGCTCGTTCAGGTGCGCGGCGAGCAGGGCCGGCGTCGGGTGGTCGAAGACGACGCCGGGCGCGATCTTCCGTTCGCTGCGGGCCCGCAGCCGGTTGCGGAGCTCGATCGCGGTGAGCGAGTCGAAGCCGATTTCGAACAGCCCCTGGTCCGGGTCGACCTGGTGGGCCGCGCGGTAGCCCAGCACTCCGGCCACCTGGCCGCGGACCAGCTCGAGCAGGACCTTCACCCGCTCGCCCGGCTCGAGCCCGGCCAGCCGGCCGGGCCAGTTTTCGTCCACAGTGGACGCCGCACGGACCTGCTGCCGTCCCGCGCGGACCAGGCCGCGCAGCAGGTGCGGCACTTCGGCGCCAGCCGCCGCTTCGGCCCGCAGGCCCCGCAGGTCGAGCTGGGCGGGCACCAGCAGCGGCTCCCCCGACCCGATGGCGGCGTCGAAGAGGTCCATGCCGTCCGCGGGTTTCATGGCGACCAGCCCGCCGCGCCGGGTCATCCGGGCCCGGCCGGCTTCGTCGGTCCCGGCCGCCATGCCGCCGGTGGCCTGGTCCCACAGGCCCCACGCCAGCGACTGGCCCGGCAGGCCCGCCGCCCGGCGGTGGGCCATCAGTCCGTCGAGGTACGCGTTCGCCGCGGCGTAACTGCCGCTGCCCGCGCCCATGAACACCGCGGACACCGACGAATAGACGACGAACGCGTCGAGGTCGGTGTCCCGGGTCAGCTCGTCGAGGTGGCGGACCGCGTCGGCCTTCGGCGCGAACACCTCGGCCAGCCGGTCCGGGGTCACCGTCCCGATCACCCCGGCGTCGGCGATCCCGGCCGTGTGGACCACGGCGGTCGGCCGGTGCTCGGCCAGCAGGGCCGCCACCTGGTCCCGGTCCGAGACGTCGCAGGCGGCGACGGAGACGTCGGCGCCCAGCCCGGTGAGGTCGGTGACCAGGTCCTTCGCGCCTTCGGCGTCGAGCCCGCGGCGGCTGGCCAGCACCAGCTGCCGGACGCCGTGCCGCTCGACCAGGTGCCGGGCGGCCAGGCCGCCGAGCGACCCCGTCCCGCCGGTGACCAGGACCGGGCCCTCGGTCTTGAACCCGGCGGGCGCGTCCGGCCGGGCGACGCGGGCGAGCCGCGGGATGGACAGTGTCGTGCCGCGGACCGCGACCTGGGGCTCGCCGTCGGCGAGCACCGAAGCCAGCAGCGAAGGCACGTCGGCGGCGGGCTCGACGTCGAGGAGGACGATCCGGTCCGGGTTCTCCGCCTGCGCGGCCCGGACCAGCCCCCACACCGCGGCCGCGGCCGGGTCGGTCACCCCGCCGTCGCCGGCGGGTACCGCGCCCCGGGTCACGATGGCGAGCTTCGTCGCCTCCAGCCCGCCGCCGGCCAGCCAGCACTGGACGACGTCCAGCACCCGGACCGTGAGCGCCAGCACCGGATCCGCACCGGAGACGGCTTCCAGGACGGCCACCTCCGGGGCGTCGGCCGCGCCGGTCAGCACGTCGTCGGCCAGGGTCGCCACCTGTTCCGCGGTGGCCACCGGCACCCAGGACGGCACCGGCCGCGTGCTGTCCACAGAGGACATCGGCGTCCAGTCGACCCGGAACAGCGACCCGGCGCCCGCCGGGCCCGCCGCCGTCGTCAGCTGGTCGTTCGACACCGGGCGGCCGATCAGCGAATCCAGCGTGACGACCAGGCCGCCGGTCTCGTCCACGGCCTCCAGCGACATGCTGTCCCGCTCGGGCTTGCCGACGCGGACGCGCAGCGTCGAGGCCCCGGCCGCGTGCAGCCGCAGCCCGTTCCACGCGAAGGGCAGCCGCACCTCGTCCCCGTAGGACTCGGTGTCCGCCGCGGCGCTGACCATCGTCGAGTGCAGGGCCGCGTCCAGCAGCGCCGGGTGGATGCCGAACGCACCGGCGTTCGCGTCTTCGGGCAGGGCGATCTCGGCGAAGGTCTCGGCGTTCTCCCCGCGGCCGCGCCGCCACACCGCGCGCACGGCCCGGAACGTGGGCCCGTAGCCGTAGCCGACGTCCGCGAGCACGTCGTAGGCCCCGGTGATGTCCACCGGTTCGGCGCCGGACGGCGGCCAGGCCGCGAAGTCGAACGCGGCCGTCCCGCGCGGCCGCTCGTCCGGGACGAGGACGCCGGTGGCGTGCCGGACCCAGGTGTCGGAGTCTTCGCGCAGCGAGTGGACGTCCACCGTGCGGGAGCCGTCCTCACCGGGGCCGCCGACCGCGACCTGCACGCGGACCCCGCCGCGGCGGGGCACCACGAGCGGCGCCTCGATCACCAGCTCGTCGAGCACCGGGCAGCCGGCCTCGTCGCCGGCCCGCACGGCCAGCTCGACCAGCCCGGTGCCGGGGACGATCACGACGTCCCGGACCGCGTGGTCGGCCAGCCAGGGGTGCGAGCGCAGCGACAGCCGCGAGGTGCACACCAGGCCGTCGGACTGCGGGAGCGGCACGACCGCGCCGAGCAGCGGGTGGTCGGCCCCGGCGAGGCCCAGCGAGACGGCGTCGGACGCGGTCCCGGCCGCGCGGAGCCAGTAGTGCTCGTGGTCGAAGGCGTACGTCGGCAGGTCCACCCGGGCAGGAGACACCAGCGTGGTCCAGTCCAGGTCGACTCCGCGCACGAACAGCTCGGCCATCGACGTCAGCAGCCGCCGCCGGCCACCGTCGTCGCGCCGCAGCGAGCCGGTGACCAGCGCAGTGGTGTCTTCGGTGAGCTCAGTGACCGGCTGGACCAGCACCGGGTGGGCGCTGATCTCGACGAAGACGCCGTGGCCCTGTCCGAGCAGCGTCATCACGGCCGGCCCGAACCGCACCCGGCCGCGCAGGTTCCGGTACCAGTAGCCGCCGTCGACGATCCCGGCGCCGGTGATCCACTCGCCGGTCAGGGTGGAGAGGAACGGCACCAGCGGCGCCCGGGCGTCGAGCCCGGCCAGCGCTTCGGCCAGCGTCTCCTCGATGTCTTCGACGTGCCGGGTGTGCGAGGCGTAGTCCACCGCGACCCGCCGGACGCGCACACCCTCGCCGGACAACGCTTCGAGCACCTGCTCCAGGGCTTCGGCGTCTCCGGCGATCACCGTCGACGAGGGGCTGTTGACCGCGGCCACCTCGACCCGGTCGGCCCACGGCGCCAGACGCGTGACGGCGGCTTCTTCGCTCAGCGCGACCGACGCCATGCCGCCGCGGCCGGAGAGCTTCGCGGCGATGGCCCGGCTGCGCAGCGCGACCACCTTCGCCGCGTCTTCGAGGGACAACGCCCCCGAGACGCACGCCGCGGCGATTTCGCCCTGGGAGTGGCCGAGCACGGCGTCGGGGACCACCCCGGCCGAGGACCAGACGGCGGCCAGGCCGACCATCATCGCGAAGCTCGCGGGCTGGAGGACGTCCACCCGGTCCAGCAGGCCGGGGTCGTCGCCGCGCAGGACGTCGAGCAGCGACCAGCCGGTCCACGGTTCGAGGGCGGCCGCGCACTCGCCGATCCGCTCGGCGAACACCGGCGAAGAGTCCAGCAGTTCGCGGCCCATGCCCACCCACTGCGTCCCCTGCCCCGGGAACACCCAGACGAGCTTGCCCGGGCCGCCGGACGCGGGCACCCGGCCGGTGACCAGGCCCGGCTCGTCGGTCCCGTTGGCGAGCGCCGTCAGCCCGGTGCGGGCCTCCTCGGCCGAGCCCGCCACGACGACCGCCCGCTCGCCGAACACCGCGCGGCTGGAGACCAGCGCACCGGCGACCTCCGCCGGCGGCGGGGAATCCTCGAGGAACGCGGCCAGGCGGCCGGCCTGACCGCGCAGGGCACCGGCGCTGCGGGCCGACACGACCAGCGGCACCACGCCGCCGTCGTGCGGTCCGGCGGCCGGCTCCGTCTCCGGCGGGGCTTCTTCGAGGATCAGGTGAGCGTTCGTGCCGCTGATCCCGAACGAGGACACCCCGGCCCGGCGCGGCCGGCCGGTGCGCGGCCACTCGCGCGCCTGCGTGAGCAGCGAGACCGCGCCCGCGGACCAGTCGACCTGGCTGGTGGGCTGCTCGACGTGCAGGGTCGGCGGCATGACGCCGTGCCGCAGCGCCTGGACCATCTTGATCACGCCCGCGACGCCGGCGGCCGACTGCGTGTGCCCGAAGTTCGACTTCACCGAACCCAGCCACAACGGCGTCTCCGGGTCCCGGTCCCTGCCGTAGGTGGCCAGCAGGGCCTGTGCCTCGATCGGGTCGCCGAGCGCCGTCCCGGTGCCGTGGCCCTCCACGATGTCCACATCGGACGGGGTGAGCCCGGCGCCGGACAGGGCCCGGCGGATCACGCGCTGCTGCGACGGCCCGTTGGGGGCGGTCAAGCCGTTGGACGCGCCGTCGGAGTTCACCGCGCTGCCGCGCAGCACGGCCAGGACGCGGTGGCCGCGTTCGCGGGCCACGGACAGCCGCTCCAGCACGACGACCCCGACGCCCTCGGCCCAGCCGGTGCCGTCGGCGCCCTCGGCGTAGGCCTTGCACCGGCCGTCGCCGGCCAGGCCGCGCTGCTTCGCGAACTCCACGAAGGTGCCGGGCGTCCCCATCACGGTGACGCCGCCGGCCAGGGCCATCGAGCACTCGCCCTGCCGCAGGGCCTGCCCGGCCAGGTGCATCGCGACCAGCGACGACGAGCACGCCGTGTCGATCGTGACGGCCGGGCCTTCGAAGCCGAAGACGTAGGAGATCCGGCCGGACACGACGCTGGACGCGCCCGCCGTGCTCGCGTACCCCTCCAGTTCGGCCGGGTCCGCGCCCATCCCGTAGCCCTGGTTGGACACCCCGGCGAACACGCCGACGTCGGCGCCCTTCAACGAACCCGGATCGACCCCGGCGCCTTCCAGCGCCTCCCAGGACGCCTCCAGCAGCAGCCGCTGCTGCGGGTCCATCGCCAGGGCCTCCCGCGGCGAGATCCCGAAGAAGCCCGCGTCGAACAGGCCGGCACCGTCGAGGAACCCGCCCTGGCTGGTGTACGTCGTACCGGAGCGGTCGGGGTCGTCGTCGAACAGGTTCTCCAGGTCCCAGCCCCGGTCCTCGGGGAAGGGGGACAGCCCTTCGCGGCCGTCGCGCACCAGGCGCCACAGGCCGTCGGGATCGGTGACCCCGCCCGGCAGGCGGCACGCCATGCCGACGATGGCGATCGGCTCCCCGGCGTCCGCGGCGGTCGTGGTGACCGTCGGCGTCTCGGCGGCCGTGTCGCCGAGTTCGTCCCGCAGGTAGCGGGCCAGCGCGACCGGCGCCGGGTAGTCGAAGACCAGCGTCGCGGGCAGCTTCAGCCCGCTCGCCTCGCGCAGCCGGTTCCGCAGCTCCACCGAGGTGAGCGAGTCGAACCCGGCGTCCTTGAAGGCCGTGTCGGGGCGGACGGCTTCCGGTCCGGCGTGCCCGAGCACCAGCGCGACCTGCGTGCGGACGACGTCGAGCAGCAGCGCCTCCTGCTCGGCCGGGGCGAGCCCGGCGAGCCGCCCGGCCAGTCCTTTGTCCACAGTGGACGCGGGGCGCGCCTGCTGCCTGGCGGGGCGGACCAGGCCGCGCAGGAGGTGCGGCACCGTCCCGCCGGCCCGGGTCCTGCGCAGGTCCAGCTTGACCGGGACGACGAGCCCGTCCGGCGCTGCGTCGAACAGATCCATGCCCTCGGCGGGCGAGATGGCCAGGACACCGCCGCGGCTGGCCCGCGCCTGGTCGGCGCCGCCGAGGTGCGCGGTCATGCCGTCGGTCTGTGCCCAGAGGCCCCAGGCGAGCGACGTCCCGGGCAGGCCCGCGGCCCGGCGGTTCGCGACCACGGCGTCCAGGTAGGCGTTGGCGGCGGCGTAGTTGGCCTGCCCGGCCGAGCCGAAGACCCCGGACGCGGACGAGAACACGACGAAGGCGTCGAGGTCGAGGTCGCGGGTGAGCTCGTCGAGGTGGCGGACCGCGTCGACCTTCGGCGCGAACACCCGGGCCAGCCGCTCCCGCGTCAGCGACTCGAAGACGCCGTCGTCGAGGACGCCGGCGGTGTGCACGACGGCGGTGGGCCGGTGCTCGGCCAGCAGCGCCGCGACCTGGTCCCGCTCGGCCAGGTCGCAGGCGACCACGGTGACCTCGGCGCCCTGGGCGGTCAGTTCCGCGGTCAGCTCGGTCATGCCGCCGGCGGCCGGGCCGCGCCGGCTGACCAGCACCAGCCGCCGGACCCCGTGCCGGGCCACCAGGTGCCGGGCGGTGAGCACGCCGAGCGAGCCGGCGCCCGAGATCAGGACCGTCCCGCCGGACACGGCCGGCGTCCCGGCGGCTTCGGCGCGCGCCAGCCGGGGGGCGGTGAGCGTGGTGCCGCGGACGGCGACCTGGGGTTCACCGGAGGCCAGCACCCGGCCCAGCGGCACTTCGCCGTCGGTGTCGAGCAGGACGATCCGGTCCGGGTTCTCCGCCTGCGCGGCCCGCAGCAGGCCCCACACGGCCGCCCCGGCGGGATCACGGACGCTCCCGCCGACCCCGACAACCTCGTCGACCCCGCCGACCCCGGCACCGGCGGGGACCGCACCGCGGGTCACCACGACCAGGCGCGTGTCGTCGGCCGCGCCGTCGAGCCAGGCCTGCACGGCTTCCAGCACCCGGCCGGTCAGCTCCAGTGGCTCCTCGCCGGACGCTTCGAGCACCTCGACACCGTCCGCGGCTGCGTCCTCGGCCGCGGAGATCTCGGTCCACTCCAAGCGGAACAGGCCGTCCCGGTTCGCCGCCGCGCCCAGCTGCTCGGCCGACACCGGCCGGGAGACCAGGGAGTCCGCCGTCACGACGAGCCCGCCGGCCTCGTCCGCGGCCTCGACCGACAGCGCGTCGGGCCCGCTCGGGGCGAGCCGGACCCGCAGCGCGGACGCCCCGGCGGCGTGCAGGACCAGGCCGTTCCAGGCGAAGGGCAGTACCGGCCGCCCCGGCTCTTCGGTCGTGACGGCCCCGGCCATCCCCGCGTGCAGGGCGGCGTCCAGCAGGCCCGGGTGGATGCCGAACCGGGCCGCGTCCGCGCGGTCGTCCTCGGCCAGTGCCACCTCGGCGAAGACCTCGTCCCCGCGGCGCCACACGGCCCGCAGGCCCCGGAACGACGGCCCGTACGCGTACCCGCGCTCGACGAGGCCGTCGTAGAAGTCGTCGACGTCGATGCGCTCGACGCCGGGCGGCGGCCAGGCGGTGAAGTCGAACGGTCGCGCCGCCGGTGGCGTCGCGGTCAGGAAGCCGGTCGCGTGCCGCGTCCACACGTCTTCACCGGCGTCCTCGCGCACGGAGTACACCTCGACCGTGCGCGAGCCGGTCTCCCCCGGCGCGCCCACGACGACCTGGATCCGGACCCCGCCGTGGCCGGGCACCACCAGCGGGGCCTCGATGACGAGTTCCTCGAGCACCGGGCAGCCGGCTTCGTCCCCCGCCCGGACCGCCAGCTCGACGAGCCCGGTGCCCGCGACGAGCACCACCCCGCCGATGACGTGGTCGGCCAGCCAGGGGTGCGACTTCAGCGACAGCCGCGAGGTGAAGACCAGCCCGTCCGGCTGCGGCAGCCGCACCACCGCGCCCAGCAGCGGGTGGTCGGCCGCGACCTGCCCGAGCGAGGCCGCGTCCGTGGCCCGCGGGGCGGGGTGCAGCCAGTAGTGCTGCTGGTCGAAGGCGTACTTCGGCAGGTCGACCCACCCGGTGACCGGCGGCAGCAGGGCGCCCCAGCCGACGGCGGTCCCGCGGACGAACAGCTCGGCGACCGCGGTGAGCAGCGCGGTGCCGTCCGGCCGGTCGTCCCGCAGCGCCGGGACGCACGTGACCTCGGCCGTCTCCTCGACGAGGGCGGTCAGCGCCGCCCCCGGCCCGAGCTCCACGAACCGGGAAGCGCCGAACTCGGCCGCGGCCGCGACCCCCTCGGCGAACCGCACCGGCCGCCGCACGTGCTCGGCCCAGTAGCCCGGTTCGGTGAGCTCGCCGGGCCCGGCGAGCCGGCCGGTCACGTTGGACACGACCGGGATCTCCGGCTCGTGCCAGGTCACGCCGGCCAGCTCGGCGGCGAACCGCGCGAGCATCGGCTCCATCCGCGCGGAGTGGAACGCGTGGGACACCTTGAGCTGCTTGGTCTTGTGCCCGCGTCCCCGCATGCGGGCGGCGGCCGCGAGGACCGCGTCTTCGTCGCCGGAGAGGACCACGGCCGAGGGGCCGTTGACGGCGGCGAGTTCCACGCCGTCGCCGAGCAGCTCGGCGACTTCCGCTTCGGACGCGGCGACGGCGGCCATCGCCCCGCCCGGCGCGAGGGCCTGCATCAGCCGGCCACGCGCCGCGACGATCCGGGCCGCGTCGGCCAGCGAAAACACCCCCGCGGCGTACGCGGCGGTGATCTCCCCCACGGAGTGGCCGATGACCACGTCCGGCCGGAGACCCCACGACTCCGCGAGCCGGAACAGCGCGCTCTCCACCGCGAACAGCCCGGCCTGGGTGAAGACCGTCTGGTCCAGCAGCCCGGTTTCCGCGGGCACGTCACCGAAAACGACGTCCCGGACGCCGTGGCCCGCCCGCCCGGCCAGGCAGGTGTCCAGCTGCGCGCAGGCGTCGTCGAACGCCGTCGCGAACACCGGGTACCGCTCGTACAGCTCCCGGCCCATCCCGAGCCGCTGCGAACCCTGGCCGGGGAAGACGTAACCCACCTTGCCCGGCTTGGCCGAACCGGTCACCACGCCGGGCGAGGCCTCCCCGCGCGCCAGCGCCCGCAGCCCGGCCACGGCCTCCTCGTCCGTGCCCGCGACCACGACCGCGCGGTCACCGAGCAGGGCGCGGCCCGACAGCAACGCGCTCGCCAGCCGCGCCCGGGACGCGTCGCCGGACTCCAGGACGTCCGCGAGACGACCGGCCTGGGCGGCCAGAGACGTGGGGCTGCCCGCCGAAACGACCAGCGGCACCGGCCCCTCGACCGGGGTTTCCTCCGGGACGGCGTCGGCCGGGGGTGCCTCTTCCAGGATCAGGTGGGCGTTCGTCCCGCTGATCCCGAACGCGGACACCCCGGCCCGGCGCGGCCGGTCGGCTTCGGGCCAGTCCCGCGGCTCGGTCAGCAGCTCGACCGCGCCGGCCGACCAGTCGACCTCCGGCGTCGGCTCGGCCACGTGCAGGGTCGGCGGCATGGCGCCGTGCCGCAGCGCCTGGACCATCTTGATCACGCCCGCGACCCCGGCGGCCGCCTGCGTGTGCCCGATGTTCGACTTGATCGACCCGAGCCGGAGCGGCTTCTCCGGGTCGCGGCCCTGTCCGTAGGTGGCCAGCAGCGCCTGCGCTTCGATCGGGTCACCGAGCGCGGTACCGGTCCCGTGCGCCTCGACGATGTCCACATCGGACGCCACCAGGCCGGCCCCGGCCAGCGCCTTGCGGATCACGCGCTGCTGGGACGGCCCGTTCGGCGCGGTCAGGCCGTTGGACGCGCCGTCCTGGTTGACCGCGCTGCCGCGCAGGACGGCCAGGATCCGGTGCCCGCGTTCCTGCGCCACCGAAAGCCGTTCGAGCACCAGCACGCCGGCGCCTTCGGACCAGCCGGTGCCGTCCGCGGTCGACGAGAAGGCCTTGGACCGGCCGTCGGCGGCCAGCACCCGCTGCCGCGAGAACGCCACGAAGGTGCCGGGGGTCGGCATCACCGTCGCGCCGCCGGCCAGTGCCATCGAGCACTCGCCCACGCGCAGCGCCTGGGCGGCGAGGTGGATGGCGACCAGTGACGACGAGCACGCGGTGTCGATGGTGACCGCGGGTCCTTCGAGCCCGAAGACGTAGGACACCCGGCCCGAGGCCACGCTCGACGCGGCGCCGATGCCCGCGAACGCTTCGAGGTCCGGCGTGATCGCCCCGGCGCCGTAGCCCTGGGTGAACACCCCGGAGAACACCCCGATGTCGCTGCCCTTCAGCGAAAGCGGGTCGACCCCGGCGTCTTCGAAGGCTTCCCACGACGTCTCCAGCAGCACCCGTTGCTGCGGGTCCATGACGAGGGCTTCCCGTGGCGAGATGCCGAACAGGCCCGCGTCGAACCGCCCGGCGCCGCGCAGGAACCCGCCCTGGCTGGTGTAGGACGTCCCCGGGTTGTCCGGGTCCGGGTCGAACAGGCCGTCGGTGTCCCACCCCCGGTCGTCGGGGAAGTCCGAGAGGGCGTCGACCCCGCCGGCCACGAGCCGCCACAGGTCTTCGGGCGAGGCCACGCCCCCGGGGAACCGGCAGGCCATCCCGACGACGGCGAGCGGTTCGTCGGCGTGCCGGGACCCCTGCTTGCGCAGGCTGTGCAGCTCCGCCGTGACGCGCTTGAGGTACTTGAGGAGTTTCTCGTCCGTGGCCATTCCTGTGTCCTCACAAAGGTTTGCTGGGAGCGTGGGTCTCGGTCCTGGATCAGGTGAGACCCAGCTCCTCGTCGATGAAGTCGAGGACTTCGTCGGCGGACGCGGACTCGAGCCGGTCCGCCAGCGTTGCGCCGTCCGCTTCCCCGAGCACCCCGTTGCACCGGGCCACCAGGCCCTGCAGCCGGAGCGTCAGACCGGTCTTCGTGGATTCGTCGAGACGCAGGCCGCCGAGCAGTGCCTCGACGTCTTCGAGGCGGGCGTGCACGGCCGACAGAGCGTCGTCGCCGGCCCCGAGCTCGTCGCGCAGGTGCCGGGCGAGGACCAGCGGGGTCGGGTAGTCGAAGGCGAGCGTCGCGGGCAGCTTCAGCCCGGTGCTCTCCCGCAGCCGGTTACGCAGGTCCACCGAGGTCAGCGAGTCGAACCCGGCGTCCTTGAACGCCGTGTCCGCGCGGACCGCGTCGGCCCCGGCGTGCCCGAGGACCGCCGCGACCTGGCTGCGCACGAGGTCGACGAGCAGCGCCTCCTGCTCGGGCGCGGCCAGCCCGGCCAGCCGCCGCTTGAGCGAGTCGTCCACTGTGGACGCGGCTTGGGCCTGCCGCCGTCCGGTGCGGACCAGGCCGCGCAGCAGGTGCGGCACGGTCCCGCCGGCCCGCACCTCCCCCAGGTCGAGCTTGACCGGCACGAGCAGCGGGAACTGCGCGCCCAGCGCCGAATCGAACAGGGCCATGCCCTCCTCGGCCGTGATCGGCCGCACGCCGCCGCGGCTCATCCGGGCCTGGTCGGCGCCGCCGAGGTGCGCGGTCAGGCCGGTGGCCTGCTCCCACAGGCCCCACGCCAGTGACAGCCCCGGCAGGCCCGCCGCCCGGCGCCGCGCCATCGCCGCGTCCAGGAACGCGTTCGCGGCCGCGTAGTTGCCCTGCCCGGGCGAGCCGAAGACGCCGGAGCCGGAGGAGAACACGACGAAACTGTCGAGGTCGAGCTCGCGGGTCAGCTCGTCGAGGTGGCGGACCGCGTCGACCTTGGGGGCGAACACCTTGGCCAGCCGCTCCGGTGACAGCGTCCCGATGACGCCGTCGTCCAGGACACCCGCCGTGTGGATGACGCTCGCCGGGCGGTGCTCGCCGAGCAGGGCGGCCACCTGGGCGCGGTCGGCCAGGTCGCAGGCGACGACGGAAACGTCCGCGCCCTCGCCGGTGAGGTCGGTGACGAGGTCCTTAACCCCGTCGGCGTCGAGGCCGCGCCGGCTGGCGAGCACCAGCTTCCGCACGCCGTGGTGGGTGACCAGGTGCCGGGCCACGAACTCCCCGAGCACGCCGGCGCCGGAGACGAGGACTGTCCCTTGTAGACCGTCCCCGGCGGTGGCGTCGGCACGGGCCAGGCGCGGCACGAAGAGGGCGGTCCCGCGCACGGCGACCTGCGGCTCACCGGCGGCCAGCACCGCACCCAGCGGCAGCTCGCCGTCGGTGTCCACCAGCACGATCCGGTCCGGGTTCTCCGCCTGTGCGGACCGGACGAGCCCCCAGACCGCGGCCGCGGCCGGGTCGGTCACCGGGGTGTCCCCGGCGGGCACCGCCCCCCGCGTCACGACGACCAGGCGTTCCGCTTCCGGCTCGGTCAGCCACGTCTGGAGCTTCCCCAGGACGCGGGCGGTCGCCGCCAGCGGGGAGTCGCCCGCGGGAACCTCCAGCACGTCGGCGTCGTCGGCTTCCGCTGTCCCCCCTTCGGGGAGTTCGAGCCAGTTCACCTGGAACAGCGAGTCCCGGGTGGTGCTCGGCGGTCCGACGGACACCGGCCGCAGCACCACTTCCTGCGCTGTGACGACCAGGTTGCCGGCGCCGTCGACCGCTTCCAGGGCCCCGCCGGTCCCCAGCCGGACCCGCAGTGCCGACGCTCCCGCGGCGTGCAGCATCAGGCCGCGCCACTCCATGGGCTGCGTCCGGCCGTCTTCGCCGGACAGGGCCGCGTCCAGGAGCGCCGGGTGGATGCCGAACGCGCCGGCGTCCACGCCGTCGGGCAGGGAGACTTCGGCGAAGACCTCGTCGCCGGTCTGCCGTGCGCCCGGAGGGGGCGGCGTCGCCGAGAGCGTGCCGGTGGCGTGCCGGGTCCACTCGTCGGTGGCGTCGTCGGGCTGGGAGTACACCGCCAAAGCCCGGACGCCGTGCTCGTCCGGGCCGGACACGGTGACCTGCACGCGGATCGCGCCGCGGTCCGGCACCACCGGCGGCGTTTCGATGACGAGTTCGTCCACCACTGGAGTGCCTGCCTCGTCGCCGGCCCGCACGGCCAGTTCCACCAGGGCCGCGCCGGGGACGACCACGACGTCGTCCAGGGTGTGGTCGGCCAGCCACGGCTGGGACTTCAGCGACCACCGCGAGGTGAAAACGAGGCCGCCGGTCTGCGGCAGCCGCACCACCGGCCCCGCGGCGTCCGTCGCGGTCTCGACGTACTGCAGCCAGTAGTGCTGGTGGTCGAAGGCGTACGTCGGGAGGTCCACGCGCGCGGGCGGCACCAGCGTCGCCCAGTCGATGTCGACTCCGCGCACGAACAGCTGGGCCATCGACGTGAGCAGCCGCCGCAGGCCGCCGTCGTCCCGCCGCAGCGAGCCGGTGACGACCGTGTCGTCGGCGATTTCGCTGATCGCCTGGACCAGTACGGGGTGCGCGCTGACCTCGACGAAGACCCGGTGGCCCGAGCCGATCAATCCGGCCACCGCCGGGCCGAAGCCGACCTGGTTGCGGAGGTTGCGGTACCAGTAATCGCCGTCGACGACTCCGGCGTCGGTGATCCAGTCACCGGTCAGGGTCGAGAAGAACGGCAGCGACGGTGCCTGGGCCTCGATCCCGGCCAGCGCATCGGCGAGCGGCTCCTGGATGTCTTCGACGTGCCGGGTGTGCGACGCGTAGTCCACGGCCACCCGCCGGACGCGGATATCCTGGGCGGACAACGCTTCGAGCACCTGGTCCAGCGCTTCGGCGTCTCCCGCGATCACCGTCGACGACGGGCTGTTGACCGCGGCCACCTCGACCCGGTCCGCCCACGGCGCCAGCCGCGCGACGGCGTCTTCCTCGCTCAGCGCGACCGACGCCATGCCGCCGCGGCCCGCGAGTTTCGCCGCGATGGCCTGGCTACGCACCGCCACCACCTTCGCCGCGTCCGGCAACGACAGCGCGCCCGACACGCACGCGGCGGCGATCTCGCCCTGCGAGTGCCCCAGCACCGCGTCCGGGCGCACGCCCACCGACTGCCACACCGCCGCCAAGGCGACCATCACCGCGAAACAGGCGGGCTGCAGCACATCGACCCGGTCCAGGTCGCCCTCGCCGCGCAGCACGTCGGGCAGCGACCAGTCGATCCACGGTTCGAGGGCGGCCGCGCACTCGCCGATCCGCTCGGCGAACACCGGCGAAGAGTCCAGCAGTTCGCGGCCCATGCCCACCCACTGCGAACCCTGCCCCGGGAACACCCACACGACCTTGCCCGGCACGCCGGAAGCGGCCACCGTGCCGGTCACGACGTCCGGTGCGCTTTCCCCGCGCGCCAGCGCCGCCAGCCCGGCCGAGGCCTCCGCGCGGGTCCCGGCCACCACGACGGCCCGGTCGCCGAACACGGAACGGCTGGAAACCAGCGCCCCGGCGACCTCGGCGAGGGACGCGTCCGTCTCGCCGAGGAACGCGGCCAGCCGCTCGGCCTGGCCCGCCAGGGCCCCACGAGCCGACACCACCACGGGCACCACGCTGCCAACAGGCGCTTCGGCGGAAGGCATCTCCTCCTCGGGAGCTTCCTCGAGGATGAGGTGCGCGTTCGTCCCGCTGATGCCGAACGAGGAGACCCCGGCCCGGCGCGGACGACCGTTCCGCGGCCACTCCCGAGCCTCGGTCAGCAGCGAGACCGCCCCGGCCGACCAGTCGACCTCGGTGGACGGCTCGTCGACGTGCAGCGTCGGCGGCAGCACGCCGTGGCGCAGCGCTTCCACCACCTTGATCACACTCGCCACGCCCGCGGCCGCCTGCGTGTGCCCGAGGTTCGACTTGACCGACCCCAGCCACAACGGCTTTTCCGGGTCGCGGCCCTTCCCGTAGGTGGCGAGCAGCGCCTGCGCCTCGATCGGGTCGCCCAGCGTCGTGCCGGTGCCGTGGCCCTCCACGGCGTCCACATCGGACGGTGCCAGCCCGGCTTCGGCCAGCGCCGCGCGGATCACCCGCTGCTGTGCCGGCCCGTTCGGCGCGGTCAAGCCGTTCGAAGCGCCGTCCTGGTTCACCGCGATCCCGCGCAGCACGGCTAGCACCCGGTGCCCGCGCTCGCGAGCGACCGACAGCCGTTCCAGCGCGATGACACCGACCCCTTCGGCCAGCCCCATGCCGTCGGCGCTGTCCGCGAAGGCCTTGCAACGCCCGTCTCGGGCGAGCCCGCGCTGGCGTGAGAAGGACACGAACGAACCGGGCTGGGCCATCACCATCGCGCCGCCGGCCAGTGCCATCGAGCACTCGCCGCGCCGCAGGGCCTGCGCGGCCAGGTGCATCGCCACCAGCGACGACGAACACCCCGTGTCGACGGTGACCGCCGGGCCCGCCAGCCCGAGGACGTACGACACGCGCCCGGAGGCGATGCAGGGTGCCGCGCCGGTGCCGACGAAGCCTTCCAGCTCCGGCGGGACCACCCCGCCGCCGGCGCCGTAGCCCATGCTCGCGACGCCGGTGAACACGCCGATGTCGCTGCCCTTCAGCGAAAGCGGGTCGGTGCCGGTGCGCTCGATGGCCTCCCAGGACGTCTCCAGCAGCAGCCGCTGCTGCGGGTCCATCGCGACGGCCTCGCGCGGCGAGATCCCGAAGAACCCGGCGTCGAACAGGTCGGCGTCGTGCAGGAACCCGCCCTGGTCGGTGTACGTCGTGCCCGGGCGGTCGGGGTCGGGGTCGACGAGCCTGTCGACGTCCCAGCCCCGGTTGCCGGGGAACCCGGTGACGGCGTCGGTCCCGTCGGCCACCAGCCGCCACAGGTCCTCGGGCGAGGACACCCCGCCCGGGTACCGGCACGCCATGGCGACGATGGCGATCGGCTCCCGCGCCTGCTCCTCGGCCTCGCGCAGCCGGGTGCGGGCGTCGCGGGCGTCGGCGATGGCCCGCTTGAGGTAATCGCGGAGCTGTCCCTCGTCAGCCACTGAACTCAACTCCCAGAAGTCTCACGTGTGCGGTTGTCAGTCGAGCCCGTCGACGAGGGCGAACAGCTCCTCGTCGCTGGCCGTGTCAAGGTCGTCGGTCGCGGCTGGCCCGGCCTCGGCGGTCTTGAGCAGGTCCCGCAGCCGCGCGGTGATCCGGTCGCCGTCCGGCCCGTCGGCGGCGGCCGTGATGGCCGCCTCCAGCCCGGCGAGCCCGGCCAGCACCGCGTCGGCGGGGGACGCCTCGTCGACGGCGAGTTCTTCGCGCAGGTGCCGGGCCAGTACCAGCGGGTTCGGGTGGTCGAAGACGAGCGTCGCGGGCAGCTTCAGGCCGGTCGCTTCGCGCAGCCGGTTGCGCAGTTCCACCGACGTCAGCGAGTCGAACCCGGCTTCCTTGAACGCCGCGTCGGCGCGGACGCCGGAGCTGTCGGCGTGCCCGAGCACCACCGCCACCTGGCCGCGGACGAGGTCGAGCAGCAGCGCTTCCTGTTCGGCCACGGTCAGCCCGGCCAGCCTGCGGACCAGGCCACCGTCCTCGCCGGACGCCGTGCGGGCGGCCTGCCTGCCCGCCCGGACGAGCCCGCGCAGCAGGTGCGGCACGGTGCCGCCGCCTGCCGCGTCGGCCCGCACCTCGCGCAGGTCGAGTTCGATCGGCACGAGCAGCGCCTGTCCGGCGGAGAGGGCGGCGTCGAACAGCGCCATGCCCTCGGCGGACCCGAGTGCCCGGACGCCGCCGCGGCCCTCGCGCCGGCTCATCCGGGACAGGGTGAGGTCGTCGATGGTGTCCGCCATGCCGGTGAGCTGCTCCCACGGGCCCCAGGCCAGGGACATCCCGGGCAGGCCCGCCGCGCGGCGGGCGGTCATCAGGCCGTCGAGGAAGGCGTTCGCCGCCGCGTACCCGCCGCTGCCCGCGCCCATGAAGATCGAAGAGGCGGACGAGTAGACGATGAACGCGTCGAGGTCTCCGGTCAGCTCGTCGAGGTGCTGAACGGCATCGACCTTGGGGGCGAAGACCTTGGCCAGCCGCTCCCGGGTCAGTGCCCCGGTGACACCGGCGTCGAACACGCCCGCCGTGTGCACCACGGCGGTGACCGGGTGCTCCTTCAGCAGCGCGGCCACCTGCTCCCGATCGGAGACGTCACAGGCCACCACGGACACCGACGCACCCTGCCCGGTCAGCTCGGTGACGAGGTCTTCCACGCCCTCGGCGTCCCGCCCGCGCCGGCTGGCCAGGACCAGGCGCCGGACGCCGTGCCGGGTGACCAGAGCGCGGGCCGCGAGCGCGCCCAGCGTCCCGGCCCCGGAGACCAGGACCGTCCCGTCCGGGCGGAACGTCAGCGGGGCTTCCGCCGGCTCGGTGACGCGGGCGAGCCGGGGCACCGAGAAGGTGTTGCCGCGCAACGCGAGCTGCGGCTCGCCGGTCGCCAGCACCGCGTCCAGTGGCACCTCGCCGTCGGTGTCGAGCAGGACGAACCGGTCCGGGTTCTCCGACTGGGCGGCCCGCACCAGGCCCCACACCGCGGCCCCGGCGGGATCGGTCACCTCGCGGACGGCGCCGCGGGTCACCACGACCAGCCGGGCTTCCTCCGCCGCGTCGGCAAGGAACGCCTGCACGGCTGCCAGCACCCGGGTGGCCAGGTCCAGGGGTTCCTCGCCGGAGGCTTCGAGCACCTCGGCCGGGCCCGACGGCAGCGCACTGTCCACAGTGGCCAGTTCGGTCCAGTCCACCCGGTACAGCGAGCTGGTGCGGGTCGTGTCGAGCTGGTCGAGGGCGACCTCGCGCAGGACCAGCGAGTCCATGGTCAAGACCGGGGCGCCGGTTTCGTCGGCGGCCTCGACGGTCAGCGCGTCCGGCCCGCCGGGCGCGACCCGGACCCGCAGGCCCGCGGCGCCCACGGCGTGCAGCGCCAGCCGGTTCCACGAGAACGGCATGACCGACTTCCCGGGCTGTCCGGACGCGGCCGCGGCGATCGTGCCGGTCTGCAGGGCCGCGTCGAGCAACGCGGGGTGCAGGCCGAACCGGGCAGCCTCCTCCCGCCGGTCACCGGGCAGGGCGACCTCGGCGAAGACTTCGTCACCGCGTTGCCACACCGCCCGCACGCCCTGGAACAGCGGCCCGTACGCGTACCCGCGTTCGGCGAGGTCCTCGTAGAAGCCACCGATTTCGACGCGCCGGCCGTCCGGCGGCGGCCACGCGGTGAAGTCGAATCCGCCGGTGCGGCCCGGCGTCGCCGAAAGGACGCCGGTCGCGTGCCGCGTCCACTCGCCGTCGTCACGCCGGGAATGCACCTCCACCGTGCGGGAGCCGCTCGGGTCCGGCCCGCTCACCGTGACCTGGACGTTCACCCCGCCCTGCGGGGGCACGACGAGCGGCGCCTCCGTGACGAGTTCGTCCAGCACCGGGCAGCCGGCTTCGTCACCGGCCCGCACGGCCAGCTCGACCAGCCCGGTGCCGGGGAAGAGCACCACCCCGCCGATCGTGTGGTCGGCCAGCCAGGGGTGCGTCCGCAGCGACAGCCGCGAGGTGCACACCAGGCCGCCGGTCTGCGGCACCTCGACGACCGCGCCGAGCAGCGGGTGCCCGGCCGGGGCCTGGCCGAGCGAGACGGCGTCGGCCTGCTCGGCCGGCCGGAGCCAGAAGTGCCGGTGGTCGAAGGCGTACGTCGGGAGGGCGGCGCGGGCGGGCGGCACCAGCGTGGCCCAGTCGACCCGGACCCCGCGGACGAACAGGTCGGCCATCGACGTCAGGAGCCGCCGCAAACCGCCGTCGTCGCGTCGGAGGGTCCCGGTGACGACCGCAGTAGTGTCTTCGGTGTCTTCGGTGAGTTCGCTGATCGGCTGGACCAGCACCGGGTGCGCACTGACCTCGACGAAGACGCCGTGGCCCTGCTCGATCAGCGCGGCCACGGCCGGGCCGAACCGGACCTGGTTGCGCAGGTTCCGGTACCAGTACCCGCCGTCCAGGACGCCGGCGTCCCGCACCCACTCGCCGGTGACGGTCGAGAAGAACGGCACCGCCGGGGCCTGGGCGGTGATTCCGGCCAGTGCTTCGGCGAGCGTGTCGCGGATGTCCTCGACGTGCCGGGTGTGCGAGGCGTAGTCCACGGCGACCTGCCGGACGCGGACGCCGTCGCCGGCCAGTACCTCCAGTGCTTCGTTCAGAGCCTGGGCGTCCCCGGCGATCACCACCGAGGCGGGGCCGTTGACCGCGGCCACCTCGATCCGGCCGTCCCACAGCGCCAGCCGCGCGTTCGCCTCGGCTTCGCCCAGCGCGACCGAGGCCATCCCGCCGCGGCCCGACAACCGCGCCGCGATCGCCTGGCTGCGCAGGGCCACCACCTTCGCCGCGTCGTCCAGCGTCAAGGCGCCCGACACGCACGCGGCCGCGATCTCGCCCTGCGAGTGCCCGAGCACGACGTCCGGCCGGACTCCCACGGACTCCCACACCGCGGCCAGGCCCACCATCACCGCGAAGCACGCGGGCTGCAGCACGTCGACCCGGTCGAGGTCGCCCTCGCCGTGCAGGACGTCGAGCAGCGACCAGCCCGTCCAGGGGTCCAGCGCGGCCGCGCACTCCTTGATCCGCTCGGCGAACACCGGCGAGGAGTCGAGGAGCTCCCGGCCCATCCCGGCCCACTGCGTGCCCTGGCCGGGGAACACCCACACGACCTTGCCGGGCTTGCCCGCGCTGCCGGTCACGACACCGGGCGCGGCCGCACCGCGGGCCAGCGCGTCCAGTCCCGCACGGGCTTCCCCGGCCGAACCGGCTACGACGACCGCGCGTTCCTCGAGCACCGCGCGCCCCGACACCAGGGCACCGGCGAGGGTCCCGAGCGGCACGTCCACCCCGGTCAGCCGTCCGGCCTGCCCGGCCAGGGAAGCCGTGCTCCGCGCGGAGACCACCAGCGGGACGACGTCGGCGGAAACCGGTGCCGGAGCGGCGGGTTCCCCGGGCGCCTCCTCGATGATCAGGTGGACGTTCGTGCCGCTGACGCCGAAGGACGACACCCCGGCCCGGCGCGGCCGGTCGCCGCGCGGCCAGTCCCGGCTCTCCGTCAGCAGTTCGACCGCGCCTTCGGTCCAGTCCACCTGCGAAGTGGGCTCGTCGACGTGCAGGGTCGGCGGCATGACGCCGTGCCGCAGCGCCTGCACGACCTTGATCACGCTGGCCACGCCCGCGGCCGCCTGCGTGTGCCCGATGTTCGACTTCAGCGAGCCGAGCCACAGCGGCGTCTCGCGCTCCTGCCCGTAGGTGGCCAGCAGCGCCTGCGCCTCGATCGGGTCACCCAGGCTCGTCCCGGTCCCGTGGGCCTCGACGAGGTCCACATCGGACGGTCCGAGCCCGGCGTTCGCCAGCGCGGCGCGGATCACGCGCTGCTGCGAAGGGCCGTTCGGCGCGGTCAAGCCGTTGGAAGCGCCGTCCTGGTTGACCGCGCTGCCGCGCAGCACGGCCAGGACGTGGTGCCCGCGCTCGCGGGCCACCGACAGCCGTTCCAGCACGACGACGCCGATGCCCTCGGCGAGCACCATGCCGTCGGCGCCCGAGGCGAACGCCTTGCACCGGCCGTCCTGGGCCAGGCCGCGCTGCCGGGAGAACACCACGAAGGAGTCGGGGCCGGACATCACCATCGCGCCGCCGGCCAGCGCCATCGAGCAGTCGCCCTGGCGCAGGGCCTGCGCGGCGAGGTGCATCGCGACCAGCGACGACGAGCACGCCGTGTCGATCGTGACCGCCGGGCCTTCGAACCCGAAGACGTAGGACACCCGGCCGGACGCCACGCTCGACGCCAGCCCGGTGCCCGCGAAGCTTTCCATCTCCGGCGCGGTCAGGCCGCCGCCGTAGCCCGAGCCGCCGGCGCCGGTGAACACGCCGACATCGGTGCCCGGCAACGAAGTCGGGTCGAGGCCGACGCTTTCGAGGGCTTCCCAGGACGCTTCCAGCAGCAACCGCTGCTGGGGGTCCATGGCCAGGGCCTCGCGCGGCGAGATGCCGAAGAAGGCCGGGTCGAACAGGGCCGCGTCGTGGAGGAAGCCGCCCCGGTCGGTGTACGACGTCCCCGCGTGGTCGGGGTCCGGGTCGAACAGGCTCTCCAGGTCCCAGCCGCGGTCGGCGGGAAACCCTGACACGGCGTCGCGGCCCTCGGCCACCAGCCGCCAGAGCTGGGCCGGGCCGGTGACGCCACCGGGCAGCCGGCACGCCATGCCGACGATCGCGATCGGTTCACGGGAGGCGTCGACCTGCTTCTTCAGCGTGCCGACCTCGCCGAGGGACTTCCGCAGCGCCTCGACGACCTTTTCATACGACGCACTCACCACTTGCTCCCCATCACTCGTCGCCGAACGCCAGTTGCACGAGGTCGTCCACGCCCAGCTCGGCGATCGACGGTTCCTCGGTCGTGCCGGACGCCAGAACGTGCCGCAGCCGGTCGTCGTCGTGCCCGTTCCCGTGCCCGTTCCAGTTGTGCGCGTTCCCGTTGTGCCCGTTGCTTTCCGGGACCAGCCGCGCGCTGAGATAACGGGCGACGGCCACCGGGTTCGGATAGTCGAAGACCAGCGTGGCGGGCAGTTTCAGCCCGGTCGCCTCGCGCAGCCGGTTGCGCAGTTCCACCGACGTCAGCGAGTCGAAGCCGGTGTCCTTGAACGCCGTGTCCGGGCGGACCGCCTCCGGCCCGTCGTAGCCGAGCACGACCGCGACCTGTCCGCGCACCAGGTCGACGAGCCGCGCCTCCCGGTCGGCCGGGGCGAGCCCGGCCAGCCCGCGGTCCACTGTGGACGACGTCCGCGCCTGGGTCCGGCTCGGCCGGACCAGGCCGCGGAACAGGACCGGGACCGTGCTCGCCCGCATCGCGGCGAGGTCGAGCTTGATCGGCACGAGCAGCGGCTCGGCCATCCGCAGCCCGAGGTCGAACAACGCCAGGCCCTCGGCCCGGGTCAGCTCCAGGACGCCGTTGCGGCTGGCCCGGGCGTGGTCGACGTCGCTGAGGTGGGCGGCCATGCCGCTGCTGCGCTCCCACAGGCCCCACGCCAGGGACAGGCCCGGCAGGCCCGCGGCCCGGCGGCGGGCCATCGCCGCGTCCAGGAAGGCGTTGGCCGCCGCGTACGGGCCCTGGCCGCCGCCACCCATGACACCCGCGACGGACGAGAAGACGACGAACGCGCCGAGGTGCCGGTCGCGGGTGAGCTCGTCGAGGTGACTCGCGGCCGTGACTTTGGCCGCGTACACGGTGGCGAGCTGGTCGGCGGTCAGTGCCTCGATGACGCCGTCCTCGAAGACACCGGCGGTGTGCACCACCCCGGTGAGCTCCGGCAGGTCCGCGAGCAGGGCGGCGACCTGGTCGCGGTCGGCGACGTCACAGGCCACGAAGGACACGTCCGCGCCTTCGCCGCCGAGCTCGGTGATCAGGTCCTGCGCGCCTTCGGCGGCCGGGCCCTGCCGGCTCGCGAGCACCAGCTTCCGCACGCCGTGCCGGGTCGCCAGGTGCCGGGCGACCAGCGCGCCGAGCGAGCCGCCGCCCGAGATCAGGACCGTGCCGTCCGGGTCGAACGCGGCCGGGGTGTCCGCGATCCGGGTGGCGCGGGCCAGCCGGGGCGCGAAGAACGCCGGGCCGCGCACCGCGAGCTGCGGTTCGCCGGCGGCCAGTGCCGCACCGAGCGGGAGTTCGCCGTCGGTGTCCAGCAGGACGATCCGGTCCGGGTGCTCGGCCTGCGCCGAGCGGACCAGGCCCCAGACCGCGGCCGCGGCCGGGTCGGTCAGCGTGTGGTCGCCGCCGGCGGGCACGGCCCCGCGGGTCGTCACGACCAGCCGGGAGTCTTCGAACGCGGACGCGGCCAGCCACGCCTGCACCACTTCGAGGGCCCGGGTGCTGACGACCAGGGCCGTGGCTCCCCCGGTGGCTTCCCAGACCACCACCGGTGGCGCGTCCGCCTTCTCCGCCAGGGCCGTGACGTCGGCCGCGGTGTCCACCTGGACCCACGGCAGCCCGTCCGCGCGAGGCGCGGCGGGCAGTTCGGTCCAGTCGACGCGGAACATCGCGTCGTGGCCCGCGTCGGCCGCGGCGCCCAGCTGCCCGGCCGAAACCGGCCGGGACACCAGCGACTCCATCGTCAGGACCAGGCCGCCGGTCTCGTCGGCGGCCGCGACCGACAGCGCGTCCGGGCCGCTCGGGGAGAGCCGGACCCGCAGGGCCGAAGCGCCCGCAGCGTGCAGGACCAGGCCGTTCCAGGCGAACGCGAGCACCGGCTCACCGGGCTCACCGCCGACGGTCGCCGCCTGCAGGGCCGCGTCGAGCAACGCCGGATGGACGCCGAAGCGGCCCGCGTCCTTGCGCAGGTCCTCGGGCAGGGCGACCTCGGCGAAGACGTCGCCGTCCCGCCGCCACACCGCCCGCAGCCCTTGGAACGCGGGTCCGTACCCGTACCCGCGCTCGGCGAGATCGGTGTAGAAGGTCCCGACGTCGACGCGCTCGGCGTCCGCGGGCGGCCACGCGTGGAAGTCGACGCCGGGATCCTGGGCGGGGGCCGACGACAGCACACCGGTGGCGTGCCGCGTCCAGCTTCCGGTGCCGCCGTCGCGCCGGGAGTAGAGGTCGAGTGTGCGCGAGCCGGTCTCGTCCGGGCCGCTCAGCGCGACCTGGACGCGGACCGCCCCCTCGGCCGGCACGACCAGCGGCGCCTCGATGACCAGCTCGTCGAGGGTGGTGCATCCGGCCTCGTCACCGGCCCGCACGGCCAGTTCGGCGAGCGCCGAGCCGGGCAGGATCACCACGCCGCCGACCGCGTGGTCGGCCAGCCACGGGTGCGTCCGCACCGACAGCCGCGAGGTGAACACCAGCCCGTCGGACCGGGGCAGCTCGACGACGGCGCCCAGCAGCGGGTGGTCGGCCGCCGCCTGGCCCAGCGAGGCCGCGTCGGTGGCGGACTCGGCGGGCCGGAGCCAGTAGTGCCGGTGGTCGAAGGCGTACTTGGGCAGATCGACGCGGCCGCTCGTCCGCGGCAGAACCGCGGTCCAGTCGAGCGGGACACCCCGCACGAACAGCTCGGCCATCGACGTCAGCAGGCGGCGGAGACCGCCGTCCGCGCGCCGCAGCGAGCCGGTCACCACCGCGTCGTCGCTGAGTTCGCTGATCGGCTGGACCAGCACCGGGTGCGCGCTGACCTCGACGAACACCCCGTGCCCCTGCTCGCGCAGCGCGGCCACGGCCGGGCCGAACCGGACCTGGTTGCGCAGGTTCCGGTACCAGTAACCGCCGTCGACGACCCCGGCGCCGGTGATCCAGCCGCCGGTGAGCGTGGAGAAGAACGGCACCTTCGGGGCCTGCGCCTCGATTCCGGCCAGTGCCTCGGCGAGCAGGTCCTCGATGGCTTCGACCTGGTCGGTGTGCGAGCCGTAGTCCACGGCCACCCGCCGGACGCGGACTTCCCGACCGGACAACGCTTCGACGACCTCGTCGAGGGCCCCAGCTTCTCCCGCGATCACCACGGAGGTGGGGCTGTTGACCGCGGCCACCTGGACCCGGTCGGCCCACGGCGCCAGCCACGCGGTCGCGTCTTCCTCGCTCAGCGCCACGGAAGCCATGCCGCCGCGGCCGGCCAGCCGGGTGGCGATCGCCTGGCTGCGCAGGGCCACGACCTTCGCCGCGTCCGGCAGCGACAACGCCCCGGCCACGCAGGCCGCGGCGATCTCGCCCTGCGAGTGCCCGACGACGGCGTCCGGCCGGACGCCCACGGACTCCCACACCGCGGCGAGGCCGACCATCATCGCGAAGCTCGCGGGCTGCACCACGTCGACGCGGTCCAGCAGATCCGCGTCGCCGCGCAGAACGTCCAGCAGCGACCAGTCGACCCACGGTTCGAGGGCGGCCGCGCATTCGGCGATCCGCGCGGCGAACACCGGGGACGCTTCGAGGAGCTCCCGGCCCATGCCCACCCACTGCGAACCCTGCCCCGGGAAGACCCAGACGAGCTTGCCCGGCGCACCCGCCCGGCCGGTGACCACGGCACCCGCCGTTTCCCCGCGGGCCAGCGCGGCCAAGCCCGTCACGGCTTCCTCGCGGGAGCCCGCGACGACGACCGCGCGCTCGGTCAGCGCGGCGCGGCTCGTCACCAGCGCCCGGGCCACGCCCGCCGCCGGCACGTCTCCATCGAGGAGCGAAGCGAGCCGTCCGGCCTGCCCGGCCAGCGAAGTGGTGCTGCGGGCGGAAACCACGACCGGCACCACCGGCACCTCGGGCGTGGGCACCGGCTCTTCCGCGGGTGCCTCCTCCAGGATCAGGTGCGCGTTCGTGCCGCTGACGCCGAACGCGGACACGCCCGCCCGGCGCGGACGGCCGGTGCGGGGCCACTCGCGCGCCTCCGTCAGCAGCTCGACCGCCCCGGCCGACCAGTCCACCTCAGGTGTCGGCTTGTCGACATGCAGCGTCGGCGGCAACACCTCATGCCGCAGCGCCTGGACCATCTTGATCACGCCCGCCACCCCCGCGGCCGCCTGCGCATGCCCGATGTTCGACTTCAGCGACCCCAGCCACAACGGCCGCTCCCGCTCCTGGCCGTAAGTCGCCAGCAGCGCCTGCGCCTCGATCGGGTCACCCAAGGTCGTCCCGGTCCCGTGCGCCTCGACGACGTCCACATCGGACGGTGCCAGCCCGGCGCTGCCCAGGGCCCGGCGGATCACCCGCTGCTGCGAGGGCCCGTTGGGGGCGGTCAGGCCGTTGGACGCGCCGTCCTGGTTGACCGCGCTGCCGCGCAGCACGGCCAGGATCCGGTGCCCGCGTTCCCGCGCCACCGAAAGCCGTTCGAGCACGATGACGCCGACACCCTCGGCCCAGCCGGTGCCGTCGGCCGCGGCGGCGAACGCCTTGCAGCGCCCGTCGACGGCCAGGCCGCGCTGGCGGGAGAACTCCACGAACGCGCCGGGGTTCGCCATCACCGTCGCGCCGCCGGCCAGGGCCATCGAGCACTCGCCCTGCCGCAGCGACTGCGCGGCGAGGTGCATCGCGACCAGCGACGACGAGCACGCGGAGTCGATCGTCACCGCCGGCCCTTCGAAGCCGAACACGTACGACACGCGGCCGGAAGCCACGCTCGACGACCCACCGGTACCGGCGAAGCCCTCCAGCTCCGGAGTGACGACGCTGTCCCCCGGGGCGACGTAGCCCTGGCCGAACATGCCGGTGAACACGCCGACGTCGTTGCCCGCCAGGGAAAGCGGGTCGACCCCGGCGTCCTCCATGGCCTCCCAGGACGTCTCCAGCAGCAACCGCTGCTGCGGGTCCATGGCGACGGCCTCGCGCGGCGAGATCCCGAAGAAGCCCGCGTCGAAGAGGCCGGCTTCGTGCAGGAACCCGCCGTGCCGCGTGTAGGTCCTACCCGGAACGGCCGGGTCCGGGTCGTACAGGCCGTCGGTGTCCCAGCCGCGGTCGGTGGGGAACTCCGACACCGCGTCCCGGCCTTCGGCCACCAGCCGCCAGAGGTCCTCGGGGCCGGCGACCCCGCCCGGCAGGCGGCACGCCATGCCGACGATGGCGATCGGCTCGTCGAGGTCGGCCTTCGCGGCCGGCGTGGCGACGGGCGTCTCCGCCGCGCCACCGAGCTCCTCGCGCAGGTGGCGGGCGAGGGCCTGGGGAGTCGGGTAGTCGAAGACCAGCGTCGCGGGCAGCTTGAGCCCGGTGGCCGTCCGCATCCGGTTGCGCAGCTCGACCGCGGTCAGCGAGTCGAACCCGGCGTCCTTGAACGCCGTGTCGACGCGGACGGCGCTCGCGTCGGCGTGCCCGAGCACCGCCGCCACCTGCGCCCGGACCAGGTCCAGGAGCCGGGTGAGCTGGTCGGCCGGGGTGAGCCCGGCCAGCTCACCGGCCAGTCCGTTGTCCACAGTGGACGCCGTGCGCGCCTGCGCCCGGCCCGCGCGGACCAGGCCGCGCAGCAGGTGCGGCACGGCCCCGCCCGCGGCGGCGTCCGCACGCACGCCGCGCAGGTCCAGCTTGGCCGGCACCAGCAGCGACTCGGCCGAGCCCAGTGCGGCGTCGAACAGGTCCATACCCTCGGCCTGCGTCATGATCTGCAGGCCGCCGCGGCGGCTCATCCGGGCGCGGGTGGCCTCGTCGGTGTTCGCCGCCATGCCGGTGCTCTGGTCCCACAGGCCCCACGCCAGCGACAGCCCGGGCAGGCCCGCCGCCCGGCGGTTCGCCATGAGGCCGTCCAGGAAGGCGTTCGCCGCGGCGTAGCTGCCGCTGCCCGCGCCCATGAACACGGCTGAGACCGAGGAGTAGACGACGAAGGCGTCGAGATCGCGCTCGCGAGTCAGCTCGTCGAGGTGCCGGACCGCATCGACCTTCGGGGCGAATACCCGGGCCAGCCGCTCGCGATCGAGCGTCCCGATGACGCCCGCGTCGAGGACACCGGCGGTGTGCACCACGGCGGTCGGCCGGTGCTCGTCGAGCAGCGCGGCCACCTGGGCGCGGTCGGAGACGTCACAAGCCACCACGGACACCTCGGTGTCTTGGCCGGCCAGCTCGGCGATCAGGTCCGCCACGCCATCGGCGTCCGGGCCGCGCCGGGACGCCAGCACCAGCTTCCGCACGCCGTGGCGTTCGACCAGCCGCCGGGCCACCAGGCCGCCGAGCGCACCGGCACCCGAGATCAGGACCGTCCCGTCCGGGCGGAACACCGCATTCCCGCTCCGGTCCGCGCGGGCGATGCGGGGCACGAAGTACTTCCCGCCGCGCAGCGCGAGCTGGGGCTCGCCGGAGGCGAGGACCGCGCCGAGCGGCACCTCGCCGTCGGTGTCGAGCAGCACGATCCGGTCGGGGTTCTCCGCCTGGGCGGCCCGCACCAGGCCCCACACGGCGGCGCCGGCGGGATCGGTCACGTCGCGGACGGCGCCGCGGGTCACCACGACCAGCCGGGCTTCTTCGGCCGCGTCGGCGAGCCAGGTCTGCACGGCTGCCAGGACCCGGCCGGTCAGTTCCAGGGGCTCCTCACCGGAGGCCTCGATCACCTCGACGTGCTCCGCCGGTGCCGCACTGTCCGCAATGGACACCTCGGTCCAGTCGACCCGGTACAGCGATCCGGCGCGGGTCCGCCCGGTCGAGAGTTCCCGGGCCACCACCGAATCCGCGGTGAGCACCAGGCCGCCGGTTTCGTCCGCCGCTTGGAGAGCAACACCGGGCTCGCCGGGCACGAGCCGCACCCGCAGGGCGGAAGCACCCGCGGCGTGCAGGACCAGGCCGTGCCACTCCGCAGGCTGCTCCTCGTCCGCGAGGACCGGACGCACGGCCGCGTCCAGCAGCAAGGGGTGGATGCCGAACGCACCGGTGTCCTCCGGCACGGTGACCTCGGCGAAGATCTCCTCGCCGCGCCGCCAGCCGCCGTCGACCTGCTGGGCGCCGGCCGGGGGCCAGGAGGTGAAGTCGAACGGCTCGTGCGCCGGAGCCGTGGCGGACAGGTGTCCGGTGGCGTTCCGGGTCCAGTCCTCGTCCCCTTCGCGCTGCGAATACACCTCGACCGTACGCTCGCCGCTCACCACGACCTGCACCCGCAAGCCACCGCTTTCGGGCAGCTCCAACGGCGTTTCGACGGTCAGGTCGTCGAGGACCGGGCAACCGGCTTCGTCGCCGGCCCGCACGGCCAGCTCGACCAGGGCGGCGCTCGGGACGCCGTCGGCCAGCCACGGGTGCGTCCGCACCGACAGGCGCGAGGTGAAGACCAGGCCGTCGGACTGCGGCAGCGGCAGAACCGCCCCGAGCAGCGGGTGGTCCGCCCCGGCCAGACCGAGCGCGGGCGCGTCGGCCGCGGCGGGCGGGCTGAGCCAGAAGTGCCGGTGGTCGAAGGCGTACGTCGGCAGCTCGACGCGCGCGGGCGGCGCCGTCGTCGTCCAGTCGACCGGGACACCGCGGACGAACAGCTCGGCCATCGAGGTCAGCAGCCGCCGCAGGCCGCCGTCCTGGCGCCGGAGCGTCCCGGTCACGACGGCTTCCGCTTCGGTCCCGTCAGTGTTGTCGATGACGTCGGTGATCGGCTGCACCAGCACCGGGTGGGCGCTGACCTCGACGAACACCCCGTGGCCCTGCTCGATCAGCGCGGCCACGGCCGGGCCGAAGCCGACCTGGTTGCGCAGGTTCCGGTACCAGTAGCCGCCGTCGACGACCCCGGGTTCGGTGATCCACCCGCCGGTGACGGTCGAGTAGAACGGCACCACCGGCGCCTGCGCGTCGATCCCGGTCAGGGTCTCGGCGAGCGTGTCACGGAGGTCTTCGACGTGCCGGGTGTGGGACGCGTAGTCCACGGCCACCCGTCGGCCGCCGAGGGCTTCGACGGCCTCGGTGAGCGCTTCGGCGTCCCCGGCGATGACCACCGAGGCCGGGCCGTTGACGGCGGCGATCTCGACGCGGCCCGCCCACGGCGCGAGCCGGGCGGCCACTTCGTCGTGGCCCAGCTGGACCGACGCCATCCCGCCGCGGCCCGACAGCCGCGCCGCGATCGCCTGGCTGCGCAACGCCACCACCTTCGCGGCGTCCTGAATGGACAGTGCGCCCGCGACGCAGGCCGCGGCGATCTCGCCCTGGGAGTGCCCCAGCACGGCGTCGGGCACGACGCCGACCGAGGCCCACACGGCGGCCAGCCCCACCATCACCGCGAAACACGCGGGCTGCAGCACATCGACCCGATCCAGGTCGCCTTCCCCGCGCAGGACGTCCAGCAGGGACCAGTCGGTCCACGGCTCCAGCGCGGCCGCGCACTCCTCGATCCGCTCGGCGAACACCGGCGAGGACTCCAGGAGCCCCCGGCCCATGCCCGCCCACTGGGTCCCCTGGCCGGGGAACACCCAGACGGTCCTGCCGGGCATCCCAGCGGTGCCGGTCACCAGGTTCGCCGCGCTCTCACCGCGGGCGAGCGCGGTCAGGCCCGCCCGGGCCTCCTCGGCCGAGCCCGCCACGACGACGGCCCGATCGGTCAGCGTCGCGCGGGTCGCCAGCAGCGCACCGGCCACACGGGTCAGCGAGACGTCCCCGTCGAGGAACTCCGCCAGCCGCGCGGCCTGGCCCGCCAGGGATCCGGTGCTGCGCGCCGAAACGACCACGGGCACCACGCCGTCGGGCGCGTCCGCCTCGGCGGTGTTCTCGGCGGGGTCCTCGGCGGGGGCCTCCTCGAGGATGAGGTGCGCGTTGGTGCCGCTGATGCCGAACGACGAGACGCCGGCCCGGCGCGGGTGGCCGTTGCGGGCCCACTCGCGGCCCTCGGTCAGCAGCTCGACCGCGCCCGCGGACCAGTCCACCTGCTTGGTGGGCTCCTGCACGTGCAGGGTCGGCGGCAGCGTGTCGTGCCGCAGCGCCTGGACCATCTTGATGACGGCGGCGACGCCCGCGGCGGCCTGGGTGTGGCCGATGTTCGACTTCAGCGACCCGAGCCACAACGGCGTCTCGCGGTGCTTGCCGTAGGTGGCCAGCAGGGCCTGGGCCTCGATCGGGTCGCCCAGTGCGGTGCCGGTGCCGTGCGCCTCGACGACGTCCACTTCGGACGGTTGCAGGCCGGCCGTGGCCAGTGCGCTGCGGATCACCCGCTGCTGCGACGGCCCGTTCGGCGCGGTCAGGCCGTTGGACGCGCCGTCCTGGTTGACCGCGCTGCCGCGCAGGATCGCCAGTACGCGGTGACCGCGTTCCCGGGCCACCGAAAGCCGTTCGAGCACGACGATGCCGACGCCCTCGGAGAGCACGGTGCCGTCGGCGCCGTCCGCGAACGCCTTGACCCGGCCGTCTTCGGCCATGCCGCGCTGCCGCGACATGCCGATGACGCCGATCGGCGAGCCCATCACGGCGACGCCACCGGCCAGGGCCATCGTGCACTCGCCCTGCCGCAGGGCCTGGGCCGCCAGGTGGATCGCGACCAGCGACGACGAACACGCCGTGTCCACCGTGACCGCCGGGCCCTCGAACCCGAAGGTGTAGGAGACGCGGCCCGAGGCGACGCTGCCCGCGGTGGCCGTGGTGACGAACCCTTCGAGGTCCGCGGGCATGTTGCTCAGCGACTCGAGGTAGTCGTGGATGGAGACGCCGGAGAAGACGCCGACGGCGTCGCCGCGGGCCTTCGTCGGGTCGATGCCCGCGCGCTCCAGCGCCTCCCAGGACGCCTCCAGCAGCAGCCGTTGCTGGGGGTCCATGGCCAGCGCCTCACGCGGCGAGATGCCGAAGAAACCCGGGTCGAACAGCGCGGCTTCGTGCAGGAAGCCGCCCTGGCGGATGTACGCCGTGCCCGGGCGCTCCGGGTCGGAGTCGAACAGGCCGTCCAGGTCCCAGCCGCGGTCTTCGGGGAAGGCCGACATGCCGTCGCGGCCGTCGGCGACCATCCGCCAGAGGTCGTCGGGGCTCAGGACGCCGCCCGGCAGGCGGCAGGCCATGCCGACGATGGCGATCGGCTCGCCCGCGTCCGCGGTGGTCGTCACCGGCGTGGCCGGGGCGCCCGCGACCGACTCGCCCAGCTCCTCGCGCAGGTGCCGGGCCAGCGCCACCGGCGTCGGGTAGTCGAAGACGAGCGTGGCGGGCAGCTTGACGCTCGTCGCCGCGCTGAGCCGGTTCCGCAGCTCGACCGCGGTCAGCGAATCGAACCCGAGGTCGCTGAACCCCTTGGTGCCCTGGGCCAGTTCGGGGGCGGCGAAGCCGAGCACCGCGGCCGCCTCGGCCTGGACGATGCCCAGCAGCACGGCTTCCTGCTCCTCGGCGGGCCGCCCGGCGAGCTTGGCGACCAGGCCGCCACCGCCGCTCGCGGCGGCCGTCCGCGCGACGCGGCGGCTCGCCCGGACCAGGCCGCGCAGCAGGTGCGGGACCTCCCCACCATTGCGCAGGGTCTTCAGGTCGAGCTTGATCGGCACCAGCAGCGCCTGCTCGGCCCGCAGGCCGATGTCGAAGATGTCCAGGGCTTCGGCGGGGGTCATGGCCAGCACGCCGCCGCGGCTCATCCGGGCCTGGTCGGTCGCGCTGAGGTGGGCGGTCAGGCCGTCGGCCTGCTCCCACAGCCCCCACGCCAGCGACACGCCGGGCAGGCCCGCCGCGCGGCGCCCGGTCATCAGGCCGTCGAGGAAGGCGTTGGCCGCCGCGTAGTTGCCCTGGCCGGCCGAGCCCATGAGCGCGGCCGCGGAGGAGAACACGACGAAGGCGTCGAGGTCGCTGGCGCGGGTCAGCTCGTCCAGGTGGCGAACCGCGTCGACCTTGGGGGCGAACACCCCGGCCAGCCGCTCCCGGTCGAGGGCCGCGATGACGCCGTCGTCGAGCAGGCCCGCCAGGTGCACGACGCCGGTCGGGCGGTGCTCGGCCAGCAGCGCGGCCACCTGGTCGCGGTCGGCGACGTCGCACGCGACCACGGCCACTTCCGCGCCCTGCCCGGTCAGCTCCGCGAGCAGGTCTTCCGCGGCCACGCCCCGGCGACCGGCCAGCACCAGGTGCCGGACGCCGTGCCGGGCGACCAAGTGCTTGGCCACGAGCGCGCCCAGCGAGCCGGTGCCGCCGGTGAGCAGCACCGTCCCTTCCGGACGGAACACCGCGGGCGCCTCCGGTGCTTCGCCGGCGGCACGGGCCAGCCGCGGGACGGAGAACGCGCCGCCGCGCACCGCGAGCTGCGGCTCACCGGTGGCCAGCACCGCACCGAGCGGCACCTCGCCGTCGGTGTCGACGAGGACGATCCGGCCGGGGTTCTCCGCCTGGGCGGCCCGCACCAGGCCCCACACGGCGGCACCGGCGGGGTCGGTGACCTCGCGAACCGCGCCGCGGGTCACCACGACCAGCCGGGCGTCGTCGGGCGCGTCGGCGAGCCAGGTCTGCACGGCTTCCAGCACCCGGCTGGTCAGGTCCAGGGGCTCGCCGCCGACGGCTTCGAGCACCTCGGCGTGGTCCGTGGCCACGCTTTCCGCCGCGGGTACGTCGATCCAGTCGAGCTGGAACAGCGTGTCGCGCTCTTCGCCCGCCGCCGTCTCCAGCTGCGCGGCCGACACCTCGCGGGACACCAGCGAATCCATGGTGACGACCAGGCCACCGGTCTCGTCGGCGGCCTGGAACGTCAGCGCGTCCGGCCCGCCCGGCGCGACCCGCACCCGCAGGGCCGACGCACCGACGGCGTGCAGGACCAAGCCGTTCCACGCGAACGGCAGGACGCTGCGGTCGTCATCCGGGTTGGCGAAGGCGTTCGTGTGCAGGGCGGCGTCGAGGAGCGCGGGGTGGAGGCCGAACTTGCCGGCGTCCTCGCGGTGGTCGCCGGGCAGCGCGACCTCGGCGAAGACCTCGTCACCGCGGCGCCAGACCGCCCGCATGCCCTGGAACGCGCCGCTGTAGGCGTACCCGCGCTCGACGAGGTCGGAGTAGAAGTTTTCGACGTCGATCGGCTCCGCCCCGGCGGGCGGCCAGGCGGCGAAGTCGAAGCGGTCCGGTTCCCGGGACGTCGAGGCCCCGAGCAGACCGGTGGCGTGCCGCGTCCACTCGTCCCCGTCTTCCCGCACGGAGAAGACGTCGACCGCGCGCGAACCGGTCTCGTTCGGCCCGCTCACCGCGACCTGCACGCGGACCCCGCCGCGCTCGGCCAGCACCAGCGGTGCCTCGATGACGAGTTCTTCCAGGACCCCGAAGCCGAGCTCGTCGCCGGCGCGCAGCGCGAGGTCGACGTACACCGTGCCGGGGATCAGCACGACCCCGCCGATCGCGTGCCCGGCGAGCCACGGGTGCGACTGCAGCGACAGCCGGGAGGTGAAGACCAGCCCGTCGGACTGCGGCAGCGGCACGACCGCGCCCAGCAGCGGGTGGTCGGCGCCGGCCAGGCCGAGCGACCCGGCGTCGGTCGCCGAATCGCCCATCCGCAGCCAGTAGTGCTGGTGGTCGAAGGCGTACGTCGGCAGGTCGGCGCGGCGGAACGGCGGCAGGACGCCGGCCCAGTCCACGGTCACGCCCCGGACGAAGAGCTCGGCCGCCGAGGCCAGCAGGCGCCGGAGGCCGCCGTCCTCGCGCCGCAGCGTGCCCGTGACGACGGCTTCGGCGTCGTCGGCGAGTTCGCTGATCGGCTGGACCAGCACGGGGTGCGCGCTGACTTCGACGAACACGCGGTGGCCCTGCTGGATCAGCTCGGCCACCGCCGGGCCGAACCGCACCTGGCGGCGGAGGTTCCGGTACCAGTAGCCGCCGTCGAGCACGCCGGCGTCTTCGACCCAGCTGCCGGTCACGGTCGAATAGAAGGGCACTTCCGGCGCCTGCGCGCGGATTCCGCCCAGCATCTCGGCCAGTGCGTCGCGCGCGGCTTCGACGTGCCGGGTGTGGGAGGCGTAGTCCACCGCCACGCGCCGGATCCGGACGCCCTGGTCGTCGAGCGCGTCGAGGGCTTCGTCCAGTGCCTCGGCGTCACCGGCGATCACCACGGACCGGGGCCCGTTGACGGCGGCGACCTCGACGCGGTCCGCCCACGGCTCGATCCGCGCGGTCGCGTCTTCTTCGCTCAGCGCGACCGAGGCCATGCCGCCGCGTCCGGCCAGCTCCGCCGCGATGGCCTGGCTGCGCAGGGCGACCACCTTCGCGGCGTCGTCCAGTGACAAGGCACCGGACACGCACGCGGCCGCGATCTCGCCCTGCGAATGGCCCATCACGGCTTCGGGCTCGACGCCGAGCGAGGCCCACACCGCGGCGAGCCCGACCATCACGGCGAAGCTCGCCGGCTGCACGACGTCGACCCGATCGAGCAGGTCGGCGTCCCCGCGCAGGACGTCGGTCAGCGACCAGTCGACCCACCGGCCGAGCGCGGTCTCGCACTCGGCGATCCGCGCCGCGAACACCGGCGAGGCGTCGAGCAGCTCGCGGCCCATCCCGGCCCACTGCGTCCCCTGGCCGGGGAACACCCACACGACCTTGCCCGGAGCGCCGGAGCCACGGCCGGTGAGCAGGCCGGGCGCGCTTTCGCCGCGGGACAGCGCCCGCAGCCCGGTCACGGCCTCTTCGGTCGAGCCGGCCACGACGACCGCGCGCTCGCTCAGCACCGCGCGGCCGGACACCAGCGTCCCGGCGATGTCGGCGAGGGAGACGTCGGCGACCTCCGCCAGACGACCGGCCTGAGCGGCCAGCGACGCCGCCGTAGCCGCCGAAACGACCAGCGGGACCACGCCCGCGGACGCCGGCCCGTCGGCTACCGCCTCTTCTTCGGGCGCCTCTTCCAGGATCATGTGCGCGTTGGTGCCGCTGGCGCCGAACGAGGAGATGCCGCCGCGGCGCGGGTGGCCGTTGCGCGGCCACTCCCGGGCCTCGGTCAGCAGCTCGATGGCCCCGGCCGACCAGTCGACCTGCGGCGTGGGCGCGTCCACGTGCAGGGTCGCCGGCAGCTTCCCGTGCCGCAGGGACTGCACCAGCTTGATCACGCCGGCCACGCCGGACGCGCCCTGCGTGTGCCCGACGATCGACTTCACCGAGCCGAGCAGGAGCGGCTGCTGCGGGTCGCGGCCCTGGCCGTAGGTGGCCAGCAGCGCCTGCACCTCGATCGGGTCGCCCAGGACCGTGCCGGTGCCGTGCCCCTCCACCGTGTCCACATCGGACGGTGACAGCCCGGCGCTCGCCAGTGCCTTGCGGATGACCCGCTGCTGGGCGGGACCGTTCGGCGCGGTGAGGCCGTTGGACGCGCCGTCCTGGTTGACCGCGCTGCCGCGGATGACGGCGAGGACCTGGTGCCCGCGCTCGCGCGCCACCGACAGCCGCTCCAGCAGCACCACGCCGACGCCTTCGGCCCAACCGGAGCCGTCGGCGGCCGCGGCGTAGGACTTGCAGCGCCCGTCGAAGGCCAGCGCCCGCTGCCGCGCGAAGCCGACGAACCCGCCCGGCGTCGCCATGACGGTCGAGCCACCCGCGAGGGCCATCGAGCATTCACCACGGCGAAGTGCCTGGGACGCAAGGTGAATCGCAACGAGGGAGGACGAGCACATGGTGTCGACGGTGACGGCGGGGCCTTCGAGCCCGAGCGTGTAGGCGACCCGGCCGGAGGCGACACCGCCCGCGGTGCCCAGCGCGCGCTCCAGGCTCATGAAGCCCTCGAACCCGCTGAGGTCGGGGGCGTAGTCCTGGTGCACGACCCCGGCGTAGACACCGATGTCGCTGCCCCGCACCGAATGCGGGTCGATACCGGCCCGTTCCAGGGTCTCCCAGGACACCTCCAGCAGCTGCCGCTGCTGGGGGTCCATGGCGAGGGCCTCGCGCGGCGAGATGCCGAAGAAGCCCGCGTCGAACTGGGCGGCGTCGTGCAGGAAGGCGCCCTCCCGCACGTACGTCGTCCCGGGGTGGTCGGGATCCGGGTGGTAGAGGCCTTCGACGTCCCAGCCGCGGTCGGCCGGGAAGCCGGTGTAGACGTCGGCGCCTTCGGACACGACCCGCCAGAAGTCCTCCGGGCCGCGGATCCCACCGGCGTAGCGGCAGGCCATGGAGACGATCGCGATGGGCTCCGCGGCGGCCGCGGCGAGCGCGGCGTTCTCCTGCTGGAGGCGGACGTTCTCCTTCAGCGAGGCGCGCAGTGCGTCAACGATCTGCTCGTTCGGCGCGGACATGTTCTTCCTCCACGATTCGTTCGCCATCGGCGGTCAGCTCGTCTGCCCGAGGGCCCGTTGCACGAGACCGGAGATGTCCAGTGCGTCGATCAGTTCTGCGTCGTCGGCGGCCGGTCCGGGGGTCCCCGCCGCCTCGGTGTCGGTGTCGGTCTCGGGGTCGGTGTCGGCCAGGCCGAGCAGGGTGTCCAGCACGCCCGCCTCCTTGAACCGGGCGAACGGCACGGACGCCAGGACCCGCCGGAGGTCGTCTTCCCGCCCCGCCAGGCCGTCGTCGGCCTCGCGGAGGAGCTCGACGCGCAGGTAGCCGACCAGCGCCTCCGGGGTGGGGTAGTCGAAGATCAGCGTCGCGGGCAGCCGCAGCCCGGTGGCCGCGTGCAGGCTGTTGCGGAGGTTGACCGCGGCCAGCGAGTCGAAGCCGACCTCCTGGAACGCCTGCCGCGGGCCGATGCCTTCGGCGCCGCTGTGGCCGAGGACGGTCGAGGCGTGCCCGCGGACCAGCTTGAGCAGGATCCGGTTCTGCTCGGCGTCCGGGACCGCCCGCAGGGAGTCCGCGAGCGACGACGCGGTGTCGCCGTCTCCGCCGTCGTCCGGCGCCGCCTGCAGGATCGCCTTCGCCTCCGGCAGGTCGGCGAACAGCGGGCTGGGCCGGACCGAGGTGAACGCCGGGATGAACGCGGCCCAGTCCATGTCGGCCACGGCCACGGCCTTCTCGTGGCCGGCGACCGCCTGCACCATCGCGGTGACCGCCAGCGGCGGCGCCATCGGCAGGACCCCGCGGCGGCGCAGCTGGGCGAGGGCGGCCTCGTCCATGCCGATGCCGATCTGGTCCAGTGCACCCCAGGCGATCGACGTCGCCTTGAGGCCGCGGGCCCGGCGCCACTCGACCAGGGCGTCGAGGACGGCGTTCGCCGCGCCCGCCGGGCCCTGGCCGCCGCCGCCCCAGATGCCCGCGATCGAGGAGAACACGACGAAGGCGTCGAGCGGGGTGTCCTCGAAGAGCTGGTCCAGCCACACCGCGGTGGTCACCTTGGCGGTGAAGACCTCGTCGAGGTCGGCGCGCCCGGTGTCGTCGACCGAGCTGGTCTGCGCGATGTCGGCGGCGTGCACCACCGCGGTGACCTCCGACTCCGCCACGAGCCGCGCAATGGCGTCCCGGTCGGTGCCGGCGCAGAAGTCGACCGCGGTGCCGAACTCGGCCAGCTCGGCCTTCAGGTCTTCGCCGCCGTCCCGGCCGGTGACGATGAGCCGGTCGGCGCCGGACTGCGCGAGCCAGACCGACGCGTGCCTGCCGAGCCCTTCGGCCCCGCCGGTCACCAGGACCGTGCCCCGCGGCACCCACTTGCTCGCTGCGGACTCCGGCACGGGCTTGCGGACCAGCCGCCTGCGGTAGACGCCGGAGCGCCGGACCGCGAGCTGGTCTTCGCCGCCGGCGCCGTTCAGCACACCGAGCAAGGCCTGGGCCGTGCGCGCGTCGATCGCGGCGGGCAGGTCGACGAGACCGCCCCACCGGTCGAGGCGCTCCAGCGCGACGGCGCGGCCGAGGCCCCACACGGCCGCCTGGGCCGGTGCCGTCACGGCGTCCTGGATGCCGATGTTCACCGCGCCGGAGGTCAGGCACCACAGCGGCGCGGACGTGGTGGTGTCGCCCAGTGCCTGGACCAGCGCGAGCGTCGAGGCGGTGATTTCGGTGGCGTCCGCGGGCCCGCCGTCGAGCGCGAGCAGCGACAGCACACCGGTGAGGTCGTTGTCCGCCAGGACACCCCGCACCCGCTCGGCGAGCCGCTCCCGCGAGGCTGCCTCGACCTCCAGCCGGACGATGTCGAGTCCCTGCCCGGTCAGCTCCGTCAGGAGCGCGTCGGTGGTGCCGGCCGGGACGACGGCCAGCCAGCGCCCGCCGGGGACGCCGGTGGCTTCGCGCTCCAGGGGCTGCCAAGTGACCTGGTATCGCAGCTTCTCCGCGGTCGAGCGCTCGCGGCGCCGGTCCCGCCACTGCGCGAGCACGGGCACCACCGTGGACAGCGCCCCGCGCTGCTCGGGCACCAGGTCGAGCAGCTCGGCCAGGCTGTCCACATCGGACTGTTCGATCGCGGTCCAGAACTCGCCGTCCACGCCTTCGGCCGCCTCGGCTTTCTCGCCTTCGTGCAGCCAGAAGTGCCGCCGGTCGAAGGCGTACGTCGGCAGGTCGACCCAGCCCGCCGCGGGCAGTGTCGCGGTCCAGTTCACGGCCACACCGCGGACGAACAGCTCGGCCGCGGACGCCAGCAGGCGGAGGAGACCACCGTCGTCCCGGCGCAGCGAACCGGTCACCACGGCGTCGTCGCCGATCTCGCTGAGGGGCTGGACCAGCACCGGGTGGGCACTGATCTCCAGGAACACCGTGTGCCCCCGCCCGGCGAGGTCCGCCACCGACGGCCCGAACCGCACCTGCTGCCGCAGGTTCCGGTACCAGTAGCCGCCGTCGACGACGGCGTCTTCGATCCACGCGCCGAGCACGGTGGAGTAGAACGGGATTTCCGGCGCCTGCGCGGTGATCCCGGCAAGGGCCTGGTCGAGGGTTTCCTCGATGGCCTCGACGTGCCGGGTGTGCGAGGCGTAGTCCACCGCGACCCGCCGCACCCGGACGCCGTCGCTTTCGAACGCGTCCAGTGCCTCGTCGAGCGCCTGCGCGTCCCCCGCGACGACGACCGACGACGGGCTGTTGACCGCGGCCACCTCGACCCGGTCCGCCCACGGCGCCAGCCGCGCGACCGCGTCTTCCTCGCTCAGCGCGACGGACGCCATCCCGCCGCGGCCGGCCAGTTCCGCGGCGATCGCCTGGCTGCGCAACGCGACCACCTTCGCCGCGTCGTCCAGTGACAGCGCCCCGGACACGCAGGCGGCGGCGATCTCGCCCTGTGAGTGGCCCAAAACGGCGTCCGGGGCGACCCCTAGGGAGGCCCACACCGCGGCGAGGCCGACCATCATCGCGAAGCTCGCGGGCTGCACCACGTCGACGCGGTCCAGCAGGTCGGCGTCGCCGCGCAACACGTCGAGCAGCGACCAGCCGGTCCACGGCTCCAGCGCGGCCGCGCATTCGGCGATCCGCGCGGCGAACACCGGCGAGGAGTCCAGCAGTTCCCGGCCCATCCCGGCCCACTGCGAACCCTGGCCGGGGAACACCCAGACGAGCTTGCCGGGCCGGCCCGCGGTCCCGGTCACGACACCGGGCGCGTTCTCCCCGCGGGCCAGTGCCTGCAGGCCTTCCCGGGCTTCGGCCGCCGAGCCCGCGATGACGACCGCGCGCTCGTTCAGCGTGGCGCGGCCCGACACGAGGGCACGGGATACTCCCGCCGGCGAGACGTCACCCTCGAGGAACGTCGCCAGCCGACCGGCCTGACCCGCCAGGGACCCGGTGCTGCGGGCGGACACCACTAGCGGCACCACGGCGGCCGGCTCGTCCGCCACGGGTTCCTCGGCGGGGCCTTCCTCGATGACCAGGTGCGCGTTGGTGCCACTGGCTCCGAAGGAGGACACGCCCGCGCGGCGCGGGCGGCCGTTCCGCGGCCACTCCCGGGCCTCGCTCAGGACCTCGATCGCGCCCGCGGACCAGTCGACCTGGGTCGTGCGCTCGTCGGCGTGCAGGGTGGCGGGCATGACGCCGTTCCGCATGGCCATGACCATCTTGATCACCCCGATGACCCCCGCGGCCGCCTGCGTGTGCCCGATGTTCGACTTCAGCGAGCCGAGCCACAGCGGTGTCTCGCGCTCCTGGCCGTAGGTGGCCAGCAGCGCCTGGACCTCGATCGGGTCCCCCAGCGCCGTCCCGGTCCCGTGCCCTTCCACGACGTCCACTTCGGACGGCGCCAGCCCGGCGCTCGCCAGCGCGCCGCGGATCACCCGCTGCTGCGACGGCCCGTTCGGCGCGGTCAGGCCGTTCGAAGCACCGTCCTGGTTGACCGCACTGCCGCGCAGGACGGCCAGGACGCGGTGGCCGCGTTCCCGGGCCACCGAAAGCCGTTCGAGCACGACCACGCCGACGCCCTCGGCCCAGCCGGTGCCGTCCGCGCCCTCGGCGTACGCCTTGCAGCGGCCGTCGGCGGACAGGCCGCGCTGGCGCGAGAACTCCAGGAAGGCGTCCGGGCTGGCCATCACGGTCGCGCCCCCGGCCAGTGCCATCGAGCACTCGCCCTGCCGCAGCGCCTGGGCCGCCAAGTGGATCGCCACCAGCGACGACGAACACGCGGTGTCCACCGTGACCGCCGGGCCCTCGAAGCCGAAGACGTAGGCCACCCGGCCGGACGCGACGCTCGAAGCCGTGCCGGTCATGGTGTAGCCCTGGACGTCCTCGGGCACTTCGCGCAGCCGCGTCACGTAGTCGTGGTGGACGATCCCGGTGAAGACGCCGACGTCGCTGCCGCGCGCCGATAGGGGGTCGACCCCCGCGCGTTCGAGGGCCTCCCAGGACGTCTCCAGCAGCAGCCGCTGCTGCGGGTCCATGGCCAGGGCTTCGCGCGGCGAGATGCCGAAGAGCCCGGCGTCGAACTGGGCCGCGTCGTGCAGGAAGCCGCCCGAGCGCGTGTAGCTGGTGCCGGCGTGGGCCGGGTCCGGGTGGTAGAGGCCGTCGAGGTCCCAGCCGCGGTCGACGGGGAAGCCGGAGATCGCGTCCCGCCCCTCCGCGACGAGGTTCCACAGCTCTTCGGGGCTGTCCGCCCCGCCCGGCAGCCGCGTGCTCATGCCGACGATGGCGATCGGCTCGTCGGAGACGTCCCGCGTCACCGGCACCGGCGCCGCCGGGCGCTCGCCGCGGAGTTCGGCCCGCAGGTGGTCGGCGAGGACGGCCGCGTTCGGGTAGTCGAAGATCAGCGTGCTGGGCAGCTCGACGCCGGTGAAGTCGCGCAGGCGGTTGCGCAGCTTGATCGCACTGAGGGAATCGAACCCGAGGTCCTTGAAGGACCGGTCGACGTCGAACGCGCCGGTGTCCCGGTGCCCGAGCACCACCGCGGCGCTCTCGCGGACCAGGTCCAGCACGTCCGCCACCGGCTCGGCCGGCCGGCTCACGACCGGCTCGGCCGCGGGGGTGCGCACCGCGGTTTCGTCGACGTCGACCCAGAAGCGCTCGTGCTGGAACGCGTAGGTGGGCAGCACGGTCCCGACGGCCGCACCCGGCCGGCCGAGCACCGCCGTCCAGTCCACCGCGATCCCGCGGACGTGCAGTTCGGCGAGGGCGGTGAGCACGTCGGGGACCTCCACGCCGTTCTTGCGCAGCGTGGCGACGCAGCTCTGCTCCGGGCCGCCGAGCGTGCCGAGCGCCATCGCGGCCAAGGCCCCGCCGGGGCCGAGCTCGAGGTACGTCGTCGCGCCCTCGGCGTGCAGCGTGGTGACGGCGTCACCGAACCGCACGGCGCCGCGCACCTGATCGACCCAGTACTCCGGGGTGTCGAGCGCGGCGAGTTCCCCGGTCAGCGTGGAGACGACGGGCAGCGACCCGGCCCGGTAATTCAGGCGCTGCGCGACCGCGCGGAACTCGTCGAGCATCGGTTCCATGAGCGGCGAGTGGAAGGCGTGGCTGACCGTCAGCCGCCGGGTCTTGCGGCCGCGGCCCGCCAGTTCGGCCGCGGCGGCGAGCACGGCGGCCTCGGCGCCGGAGAGCACCACCGAGTCCGGGCCGTTGACCGCGGCGACGCAGACGGCGGCCCCGAGCAGCGGCGCGACCTCGTCCTCGGTCGCCTGGACGGCGACCATCGCGCCGCCCGCGGGCAGGGCCTGCATCAGCCGGCCGCGCGCGGCGACCAGTTCGCCCGCCTCGGCCAGGGCCAGCACGCCGGACACGTGCGCAGCGGCGAGTTCGCCGATCGAGTGACCGGCGAGCAGGTCCGGCCGCACGCCCCAGGACTCGAAGAGCCGGAACAGCGCGGTCTCCACGGCGAACAGCGCGCCCTGGGTGTACATGGTCTGGTCGAGCAGGGCGCGGTCGGCGAACACGACCTCACGCAACGGACGTCCGCCCAGGTGCGCGTCCACGGCCTCGCACGCGGCCTCGAAGGCGGCGCGGAAGACCGGGAAAGCTCGGGACAGCTCGCGGCCCATCCCGGCCCACTGGCTGCCCTGGCCGGTGAACAGCACCCCCAGCTTGCCGTCGACCGCCGTCCCGGACACGACCCCGGGGCCGAAGGCGGCAAGGTCGCTGCGGAGCTGTTCCCGGTCGGCGGCCAGGACGACGGCCCGGTGGTCGAGCCGGGCCCGGCTCGTGGCCAGGGCGTGGGCGACGTCGGGGACGCCGACATCGGGCCGGTCGCCGAGGAAGCCGGCGAGGCGTCCGGCCTGCCCACGCAGGCCCGCCGCGGTTCGTGCGGAGAGCAGGACCGGCACGAGGAACTCGGCGGGCTCCGGCTCCGGCGTCACGACCGGCTGCGGGACTTCCTCGAGGACGACGTGCGCGTTCGTGCCGCCGATGCCGAAGGACGACACGCCCGCCCGGCGCGGGTGGCCGTTGCTCGTCCACTCGCGGGCCTCGGTCAGCAACTCGACCGCGCCCGAGGACCAGTCCACATGGGACGACGGCCGGTCGACGTGCAGGGTCTTGGGGAGGACGCCGTGGCGCATGGCCATGACCATCTTGATCACGCCGGCGACACCGGCGGCGGCCTGCGTGTGCCCGAGGTTCGACTTCACCGAGCCCAGCCACAGCGGTTGCGCGCGGTCCTGGCCGTAGGTGGCGAGCAGCGCCTCGGCCTCGATCGGGTCACCCAGCGTGGTGCCGGTCCCGTGCGCCTCCACCGCGTCGACGTCCGAAGTGGACAGACCAGCGGCCGCCAGTGCCTTGCGGATCACGCGCTGCTGGGACGGGCCGTTCGGGGCGGTCAAGCCGTTCGACGCGCCGTCGGAGTTGACCGCCGAACCGCGCACCACGGCCAGGACCTGGTGCCCCTTCCGCCGCGCCTCGGACAGCCGCTCCACCAGGAGCAGCCCGACGCCCTCGGACCAGCCGGTGCCGTCCGCGGCCTCGGCGAACGCCTTGCACCGGCCGTCCGGGGCCAGCCCGCGCTGGCGCGAGAACTCGACGAACGTCTCGACGGTGCCCATCACCATCACGCCGCCGGCCAGCGCCATCGAGCACTCGCCGCGTTGCAGCGCCTGGACCGCCAGGTGCAGGGCCACCAGGGAAGACGAGCAGGCCGTGTCGACGGTGACGGCCGGGCCTTCGACGCCGTAGTGGTAGGCGACGCGGCCGGACAGGACGCTGGCCGAGCCGCCGGTGAGCCGGAAGCCCTCGACGCCGGTGGCCTGGTGCATCCGCACGCTGTAGTCGTGGCTGTTGACGCCGGCGAAGACGCCGATGTCCTGCCCGGCCAGGGTGGTCGGGTCGATCGCGGCCCGTTCGAACACCTCCCAGGACGTCTCGAGCAGCAGCCGCTGCTGCGGGTCCATGGCCAGGGCCTCGTTGGGCGAAATGCCGAAGAAGGCGGCGTCGAACCCGGCGGCGTCGTCGAGGAAGGCGCCGTGCCGGACGTACGTGGTGCCTTCGTGGTCGGGGTCTTCGTGGTAGCGCCGCTCGGTGTCCCAGCCACGATCGGTGGGGAACTCGGTGACGGCGTCGCCGCCGTCGGCGACCAGCCGCCAGAGGTCCTCGGGGCTGTGGACGCCCCCGGGGAAGCGGCAGGCCATCGCGACGATCGCGATCGGCTCGTCGGCCGAGGCGGTCCCGATCTCGGCGGGCCGGGCGGTCGTCGCCCCGAACAGCTTGCCGCGCAGGTGTTCCGCGAGGGCCGGGGGCTTCGGGTAGTCGAAGATCATCGCCGGGGACAGGGTGAGCCCGGTCGCGGCGGCGAGGCGGTTCCGCAGTTCCACCGCGGTCAGCGAGTCGAACCCGGCGTCCTTGAACGTCCGTCCGATGTGGACGGCGTCGATGCCGGGGTGGCCGAGCACCTCGGCGGCGTGCCGCCGCACCAGGTCGAGCAGGGCCGCGGTCCGCCCGGCCTCGTCCAGCCCGGCGAGCCGTTCGGTCAGCGACGCCGTCTTCGCGGCCGCCCGGCGCGGCAGCGGGGCCAGGCCGCGCAGCAGCGGCGGCACCGGGTCGCCGGACTTCGCCGTCGCCCGCAGGGCGGTGACGTCGAACTTGGCCGCCACGAGCGCGCCGCCGGTGCCGATGGCCGCGTCGAGCAGGGCCATGCCTTCGCCGGCGGGGAGGCCGGACATCCCGATCCGCCGGTTGCGCCGCAGGTCGGCGGCGCCCAGGTGCTCGGTCATGCCGCTGACCGCCGCCCAATAGCCCCAGGCGATGGACACCGCGGGCCGGCCTTCGTCGTTCCGCTTGCGCGCCAGCGCGTCCAGCTCGGCGTTGGCCGCCGCATACCCGGCTTGGCCGGGGTTGCCCAGCACGCCCGCCGCGGACGAGAACAGCACGAACGCCGCGAGGCCGGCGTCCCGGGTCAGCTCGTCCAGGAGCCGGGCGGCGTCGGTCTTCGGCCGCCGCACGGTCTCGAGCTGCTGCGGGGTCAGCTCGCTGACGACGCCGTCGGCCAGGACGCCGGCGGTGTGGATCACGGCGGTGAGCGGGTGCTCGGCCGGGATCGCCGCCAGGACGGCTTCGAGCTGCGCGCGATCGGCCACGTCGCAGGCGGCGACGGTGACGGTCGCGCCGAGTGCGGTCAGTTCACCGTGGAGTTCGGGCGCCTCGCCGCGGCGGCTGACCAGCACGAGGTGCCGGACGCCGTGGGCGGTGACGAGGTGCCGGGCGGTCAGCGCGCCGAGGGTGCCGGTGCCGCCGGTGATCAGGACGGTGCCGTCCGGGTCGAGCGGCCGCGCGTCCTGCCCCGGCGAAACCCGGGCCAGCCGCGGCACCGACGCGACGCCGCTACGCACCCGCACCTGGGGTTCGCCGCTCGCCACCACGGCGGGCAGCACGCCCGCGTCGTCGAGGTCGGCCAGCACGATCCGGCCCGGGTGCTCGGACTGCGCCGAGCGCACCAGGCCCCAGATCGCGGCCGCGCCGGGTTCGGTGCAGTCCCCCGTCACCACGGCCAGCCGCGTCCCCGCGGGGTCGGCCAGCCAGGTCTGGAGTGCGGCCAGTGTCTCCTCCACCGACGTGGCTTCGTAGGTCGAGAAGTCGGCTTCGCCCGCCGTGGGCAGCGGGACTTCCGGCCACTCGACGCGGAAGAGGGAGTCGGTGGTCCGCGGTCCGGCGGCGAACGGCGTACCGCGCACCGCGTCGACGGTCAGGACCGGCTGCCCGGCCGGGTCGGTCAGCCGCAGGCCGGTCGCCGTCGGCGTCACGGTCACCGTCGTGGCCCCGGCGGCCAGCAGCGACACACCGGTCCAGCCGGACGGGAGGAGGTCGTCGCCGACGACCGTGCGGACGGCCGCGTCCAGCAGCGCGGGGTGGATGCCGTAGCGGTCCGCGTCCCGCACGCCCTCGACCGTGACTTCGGTGGCGTCTCCCGCCGTCGCCGGGTCCGTCACCTCGGCGACGGCGGGAGCAAGCGTGCCGTGGGCGTGCCGCGTCCACGGTTCGTCCCCCGCGCGGGAGAAGACCTCGATCGGACGGCGGCCCTGCTCGCCGGGCTCGCCGGCGAGCAGCTGGACGTCCCGGCCGCCGCGGGGCGGCAGCACCACGGGGGTGTCGATGGTCAGGTCGGCGAGGAAGGGGGTGGCGGTCAGGTCGCCGAGCCGGATGGCCGCCTCGACCAGCGCCGCGTTCGGCACCCGGCCGTCGGCCGCCCACGGGAGGGCCCGGCGCGTCCACCGGGCCACGGCGGTGCGGCGGTCGGAGCCGGGCGTGCCGACGATCGTGCCCAGGAGCGGGTCGCCGGCCGCCGCCGGTTCGGCCGCCGCCAGCCAGTAGTGCCGGTGGTCGAAGGCGTAGGTCGGCAGGTCCACCCAGCCGGCGGTGGGGACGAACGGGGTCCAGTCCACGGCGACACCGCCGGTGAACAGCTCGCCCATCGAGGTGAGCAGGCGGCGCAGGCCGCCGTCGTCGCGCCGCAGCGTCCCGGTCACCACCGTGGCCCCGGTGAGCTCGCTCAGGGGCTGGACCGTCACCGGGTGGGCACTGACCTCGACGAACACCGGGTGGCCCTGCTCGATCAGGGCCGTCGCGGCCGCGCCGAACCGGACCTGGTGGCGCAGGTTGCGGTACCAGTAGCCGCCGTCCAGGACGCCGGCGTCGCGAATCCACTCGGCGGTGACGGTGGAATAGAACGGCACGGCCGGGGCCTGCGCGGTGATCCCCGCCAAGGTGTCGGCGAGGGTCCCCTCGATGTCTTCGACGTGCCGGGTGTGGGACGCGTAGTCCACCGCCACCCGCCGCACGCGGATGCCCTGCGCGGAGAGGCGTTCCAGCGTCTCGTCGAGAGCCTGGGCATCCCCGGCGATCACCACCGACGACGGGCCGTTGACCGCAGCCACCTCGACCCCGTCCGCCAGCCACGCGACGACGTCGTCCTCGCCCAGGGCGACCGACGCCATCCCGCCGCGGCCGGAGAGTTCCGCCGCGATCGCCTGGCTCCGCAGGGCCACCACCTTCGCCGCGTCCGCCAGCGACAGCGCACCCGACACGCACGCGGCCGCGATCTCGCCCTGCGAGTGGCCGACGACGGCGTCCGGGCGCACGCCCACGGACTCCCAGACCGCCGCCAGGCCGACCATCACCGCGAAACACGCGGGCTGCAGCACGTCCACGCGGTCCAGCTCGCCTTCGCCCCGCAGGACGTCGAGCAGCGACCAGTCGATCCACGGCTCCAGCGCGGCCGCGCACTCGGCGATCCGCGCGGCGAACACCGGGGAGGCGGCCAGCAGCTCCCGGCCCATCCCGGCCCACTGCGTCCCCTGGCCCGGGAAGACCCAGACGACCTTGCCCGGCGTCCCGGCGCCGGCCGCGTTCAGCGCCCGCAGCCCGGCCACCGCTTCCGCACGCGAACCGGCCACGACGACCGCGCGTTCGTCCAGCACCGCACGCCGCGACACCAGTGCGGCCGCCACCTCGGTCAGCGAGACGTCCCCTTCGAGGAACGCCGCCAGCCGTTCGGCCTGCCCGGACAGCGACTCCTGGCTGCGTGCCGACAGCACCAGCGGCACCACCGCGGCTTCCGGCGCGGGCACCGGCTCTTCGGCGGGTGCCTCCTCGAGGATCAGGTGCGCGTTGGTGCCGCTGACACCGAACGACGACACCCCGGCCCGGCGCGGACGGCCGTTCCGCGGCCACTCCCGGGCTTCCGTCAGCAACGAGACCGCACCGGCGGACCAGTCCACCTCAGGTGTCGGCTTGTCGACATGCAGCGTCGGCGGCAAGACCTCGTGCCGCAGCGCCTGGACCATCTTGATCACGCCCGCGACCCCCGCGGCCGCCTGCGCGTGCCCGATGTTCGACTTCAGCGACCCCAGCCACAACGGCGTCTCACGGTCCTGGCCGTAAGTCGCCAGCAGCGCCTGCGCCTCGATCGGGTCACCCAAGGTCGTCCCGGTCCCGTGCGCCTCGACGGCGTCCACATCGGACGGTGCCAGCCCGGCCGCGGCCAGCGCGCGGCGGATGACCCGCTGCTGCGAGCGGCCGTTCGGCGCGGTCAGGCCGTTCGAGGCGCCGTCCTGGTTGACCGCGCTGCCGCGCAGCACGGCCAGGATCCGGTGGCCGCGTTCCCGCGCCGCCGAAAGCCGTTCGAGGACGACCACGCCGACACCCTCGGCCCAGCCGGTGCCGTCGGCGGCCGCCGCGAAGGGCTTGCACCGGCCGTCGGGCGCCAACGCGCGCTGGCGGGAGAACTCGACGAACGAACCCGGCGTCGCCATCACCGTGACCCCGCCGGCCAGGGCCATCGAGCACTCGCCCTGCCGCAGCGCCTGCGCGGCGAGGTGCATCGCGACCAGCGACGACGAACACGCCGTGTCCACGGTGACGGCCGGGCCTTCCAGCCCGAGCACGTACGACACGCGCCCGGACGCCACGCTCGACGCCACACCGGTGGTGACGAAGCCTTCGAGTTCGGGCGCCACCGCGCCGCCGGACCCGTAGCCCTGGCCCATCAGGCCGGAGAACACGCCGGTGTCCGTGCCCTTCAGGGCGATCGGGTCGACGCCGGCGTTTTCCAGTGCTTCCCACGACGTCTCCAGCAGCAACCGCTGCTGCGGGTCCATGGCGACGGCCTCACGCGGCGAGATCCCGAAGAAGCCCGCGTCGAAGTTCCCCGCGTCGCGCAGGAACCCGCCCTGGCCGACGTACGACGTCCCGGCGCGTTCCCGGTCCGGGTCGAGCAGGCCGTCGAGGTCCCAGCCCCGGTCCCCGGGGAACTCCGAGACGGCGTCGACGCGCTCGGCCACCAGCCGCCACAGGTCCTCCGGCGAGGCGACGCCGCCGGGCAGCCGGCAGGCCATCCCCACGATGGCGATCGGCTCGTCCGGGTCGGCCGCCACCACCGGCTCGGCGACGGCCCGGGTGAGACCGAGCAGTTCGTCCCGGACCCGGGCGGCCAGCGCGGCCGGTGTCGGGTGGTCGAAGACGGCGCTGACGGGCAGCCACCGCCCGGTGTGTTCGGTCAGCCGGTTGCGCAGCTCGACGATGGCCAGGGAGGTGAAGCCGAGGTCGCGGAACGCGCGTCCGGCCGGGACCGGCTGCCCCAGCACCTCGGCCGCCTGGGTGCGGACGAGCTCTTCCAGCAGCTCACCCTGCGCGCGTTCGTCCAAACCGGACAGTCGCGTCCGCAGCGCCGTCGCGACGGCCGCGTCGGCCTGCCGGGACTCCTCCGCGTGTTCGGCCGCGGTGTACCGCAGCTCGCCCGGCTCGTCGGCCAGCAGGCCGCGCCGGATCTTACCCGACGCCGTCCGCGGGATGCGGGCGACTTCGAGGATCCGCTCGGGCACCTTGTAGGCGGACAGCTGTTCGCGGCACTTGCCGATCAGGGCCGCGGGGTCGAACCCGGACGGCCCCGGGATCACGTAGGCGACCGGGACCTCGCCGAGCGTGTCGTGCGGTACCCCGCCGACCGCCGCGTCGGCGACGCCGTCGGCCGTGCGCAGGACCGCCTCGATCTCGCCGGGGTGGATGTTCGACCCGCCCCGGATGATGAGCTCCTTGATCCGGCCGCAGATGGTGAAGTAGCCGGCGTCGTCGCGGCGAGCCAGGTCACCGGTCCGGAACCAGCCGTCCCGCAGCACCTCGGCGGTCGCTTCCGGGCTGTTGTGGTAGCCGAGCATGACGTTCGGCCCCTTGACCCAGACCTCGCCCTCGTGGCCGGCGGGGACGTCGAGCCCGGTTTCGGGGTCGACGAGCCGTACGCCGACGCCCGGCACGGGCAAGCCGCACGAGCCGTCGACGCGGGCGCCGTCCGGCGGGTTCATGGTGATGGCCCCGGACGTCTCGGTGCTGCCGTAGGCGTCGATCAGCGGGACGCCGAAGGTCTCTTCGAACTCACGGCGCAGCCCGGCGCCGAGGACCGCACCCCCGGCCAGGCCGATCCGCAGGCTCGGCGCGGTGAACCCCCGCTGCCGGGCGGCCCGCACCAGGTGGTGGTAGGTGGTGGGCACCCCGGCCAGGAACGTCGAGTCCTCCGCCCGGAGCAGCCGCATCACGTCGTCGGCGGAGCTGCCGTCCGCGATCCGGACGGTCGCGCCGACCACGGTGGCCGAGAGGACGCAGGCGATGTGGGACAGGCTGTGGAACAGCGGCAGCGGCCAGAGCACCCGGTCGGCGTCCGACAGCCCGGGGAACGGCACGTAGCAGGACGCGACGGACCACAGGCCGTTGCGCTGCGTCGACACCACGCCCTTGGGCCGGCCCGTGGTGCCCGACGTGTAGAACATCCAGGCCGGCTCGTCGAGCCCGAGGTCGTCCGGCGCGGGCCGGCCGGGTTCGCGGCCGGCGAGCTCGTCGTACGAGTGCGCGCCCGCCGGGACGTCGTCGCCGGTCACCAGCACCTGCACGGCCGGCGCGAACGGGAGCCGGGCCGCCTGCGCGGCGTCGGTGATGACGACCGTGGCGCCGCTGTCGGTCAGCGGGTGCACCAGCTCGGCCGTCGCCGCCCCGGGGTTGAGCGGCACACCGACCGCACCCGCGCGCAGGACGGCGTAATAACTCTCCACAGTGGACACGCGGTTGCCGAGGCAGATCGCCACCCGGTCCCCGTGCCGGACGCCGAGGCCGGCCAGGTGCCCGGCCAGCCGGCGGCTCCGGGCTTCGAGGTCGCCGTAGCCGACCGCCCGGTGGTCGTCGGCGAAGGCGACCTTGCCGGGGAACCGGGTCGCGTTCTCCAGGAGTGCGACGTGAAGTGGCTTGACGAGATCGGTGCGCACTGGGCCGCAGATCCTTTCGGGTGTTCGAAGAGAAGACCGCTCACCAGGAGACGGGGAGCCGCTTCACCGAGAAGACGGAACCCTTCAGCCGCAACGGCACCTCGTCGGCCGCGACGGCCAGCCGCAGCTCGGGGAACGCCCGCAACAGGGCCGTGAAGCCGGCCCGCAGCTCGATGCGCGCCAGGTTCTGGCCCAGGCACTGGTGGATGCCGAAGCCGAAGGCGACGTGGCCCGAGGTGTCGCGCTCGATGTCGAGCTCGGCGGGACAGCCGAACTTGGCCGGGTCGCGGTTGGCCGCGGGCAGCGACACCGTGATCGTGTCGCCCTTTTTGACCAGCTCGCCGTCCAGCTTCACGTCCTCCAGCGCGGTGCGGTAGGTGTGGTACTGGTTGACGGTCAGGTAGCGCAGCAGCTCCTCGATCGCGGCGTCGAGCTTCTCCGGCTCGGCCCGCAGCTTCGCCAGCTGGTCGGTGTGGTGCAGCAGCGCGAAGACGCCGGTCGCCAGCGCGCCCTCCGTGGTCTCGTACCCGGCGAACAGCAGCAGGGTGACGATGTTGCGCAGCTCTTCCCGGGTCAGGTCCTCGTCGACCAGCGAGCTGATGAGGTCGTCGGCGGGCTGCTCGCGCCGCCGCTGGATGACCTCGTCGAAGAACTTCCCGGCTGCCTCGTAGGCGGCCCCGGCCTCGGCCGGGTCCGCTTCCGCGTCGTGCAGGAGCGTCACCGCGGGCACGTACCGGTCGCGTTCCTCGTACGGCAGGCCGATGAGCTCACCCAGCATGCGCAGGACGAGCGGCTTGGCGAAGTCCGTGACGATGTCGGCCGGGGCGCCCTTGGCCCGCATGACCTCGATCTGCTCGGCGGCCACGGCCTCGACGCGCGGGATCAGCCTGCTGGTGCGGCGGACGGTGAACTCGCCGGTCAGCAGCTTGCGGTACCGCGTGTGTTCGGGCGGGTCCATGTGGATGAACATGCCGGGAATGAGCGGGTGGGTCGGGATGACCTGGCCCTGGTGGGTCACCGGGAAGTGGCCGATTTCGCAGCTGTGGCTGAACCGCGGGTCGCTGAGGACCTCGCGGACCAGTTCGTAGCTGGAAACGATCCAGCCGACGTGCCCATCCGGGTAAACCATCTTCGCGAGCGGACGTTCTTCGCGCAGAGAGTCGAACACCGCGGGCGGGTCGAACTTGTCGGTCCGCGCCCACGGAACCTCGAACGAAATCGCGTCGGTCATGGAAACCTTTCCCGGGGGAGATCCGCTGGTCCTATTCGGCGATCTTCGTGCGGTGCGACCACCGGAAGACCGCGATCTCGCAGCCGTCGACGGCCTGGAATTCCCCGCCGTGCACGAAGTGCTCGTAACCGGCGCCGTGGCGGATCTTGAGCGTGTTCTCCAGCGCGGCGGCGTCTACGCTGCGGTGCGCCAGTGCCAGTTCGGCCGGTCCACCGTTCAGCGCGATTTTCACCTGCGTAGCACTCATCGCGGCCTCCACCTGTTTCGCGGGATCTGGCGAGCACAGAACAGTCTTTTCGTTCTCGATTCAGGCTAGGCGAGCCACCGGAAGGCGACATCCCTCACTCTGGTAGAGCCCTCCGGCACCACCCGGCCGCACGAAAAAGGGGCTTTCCCCTGTCTTGCAGGAGAAAGCCCCTTCGAGACGAAGCTGCGTCAGCCGCCGGAAGGCAGGTCCACGGGCTGTCCGGTGTGCGCCGATTCGTAGGCCGCCTGGACGATCCGGAACGTCCGCAGGGCCGCCTGGCCGTCCGGTCCGGGACTCTTACCCGAACCCAGGAAATCTCTGAGCATCAGGGCATCCAGGTCTTCGCCACCGAGTTCCGGGCGGTCGCCGTCGAGCAGCCGCGGACCGGCGTCGTACTGCACACTCGCCTTGTCCCCGACGAAGGTGACGGCGGGCCGGCCCGTCCCCGTCGCGCTGCGGCGGCAGTCGAACGAGGCGACTTTGCCGCTGCGGTACCGGACCGTGAGCACCGCCGCGCTTTCCGCGATCCGTCCATTCAGGACGGTGTTGGTCTGGGCGTACACCTGTCGCGCGGGCTCGCCCCCGAGGACGGCGTCCGCCAGGTCCAGCAGGTACGGCGCGGCCGCGCCCAGCACCGCGTCCGCTCTGGTGGTCAACGAGCCGAGGACGGTCGTGAGCGCACCGATGCCGCCGTCGGCGATTCCTCGGCGCACCACGGCGAACGCCTCGCCGTGGCAGGCCGGGGACGCGAAGGTGAGCCGGTCACCTCCGGCGTCCACCACGGCTCTCAGGTCCGCTTCCTTGGCCGCGGACGGGTATTCGCACAGCACGCGCGCCCCGGCCTCGGCCGCCCGGAGCACCGGCTCGACCGCGTCCCACGTTTCCGCGGCCACGACTTCGACGTCCGGCAGGCCGCACAACACCTTGACGTGGTTCTCGGGCGTGGACGACAGGATGGCGACCTTCACGCTGCTCCCCTCACCGGCAGTTCGACGGCCCGCCCGGTCCACGCGGACTCGGCGGCGGCGTGGATGATCCGGACGGCGGCCAGCGCGTCCTTCGCCCCGATGCGCGGCTCGGGACCGCCGGCGAACGCCGTGGCGAACTCCCGCATTTCGGTGGCGAACACCGACGGCCCGCCGTAAGCGAAGTTCGCGGCCTCTCCGTCGACGACCCGGACTTCCTGGGGCCATTCGGAGTCGTAGCTCACCGTTCCGCCGGTGCCCGACACGTGGAAGGCCACCCGCACGGGCGGCTGCGGGGTCGCCGTCCACCGGCTCACGACCTGGCTGATGGCCCCGCCGGCGTGGGTCAGCACGGCGGTCCCGGTGGCCACGGCCCCTTCGGGCGCCGGAGTGGCGATGTCGCCCTGGTAGCAGGCGTGCACGCGGACGACGTCCCCGAAGACCCAGTGGGCGAGGTCGGCGCCGTGCAGCAGCTGGTCGGTCAGGATGCCCCCCGACCGCGCGGACGCGGTCCCGGTCCAGGGCCGGGGGTGGTAGGCGGAGAAGGAGAACCGGCCGATCGCGCCTTCGCCCAGCTTCCCGCCCGCGACGAGTTCGTGGAGCCGCGCGTAGGGCGCGGCGAACCGCACGTCGTGGGCGGCGTAGAGCCGCACCCCCGCCTTCTCGGCGGCGGCGACGATCTCTTCGGCCTCTTCGGCACTGGCCGCGAGCGGCTTTTCGCACACGACACCGACACCGGCGGCGATGGCGGCCAGGGCGATCTCGCGGTGACTCGCCGTCGGCGTGCAGATGTCGACCGCGTCGGCGCCGTCGAGCGCCGCCGGCAAGGACCCCACGGCCGTCGCGCCGAACTCCGCCGCGAGCCCGGCGCCCTGGCCGTCGTCGGAGTACACCCGCACGGCGGCCCCGGCGCCGAGCCACGCTTCCAGGTGCAGCCGGGCGATGAGCCCCGCGCCGATCAGGGCCACCTCGGGCTGCCGCAACGTCTTCACGTACCGAGACTCGCTCACCCCGGCCGGTGGGAGCCATTACCAACGTGGGTAGTTCGGGGGAACGCGCTGGCAGGAGCTACTTCGAGGGCGACGGGGACGCCGGCGCCGACGAGGGGGCCGGCGCCGCCGCCGGGACCTTCGGGGCGTTGTAGGTGTCCATGTCGGTGATCTTCCACTTGTCGCCCTGCAGCTGGGCGTTCAGGTGGAGCTGGGCCGTGCCCGCCGTCGTCTTCTTCGTGTCCGTGCGGGTCGAGGTCTGGTCGACGAAGACCATCACCTTCGCCAGGTCGCCGTTGAGCATGATCACCGCCGCGCGCGTCACCTTGCACGTCACGATCATCTTCTGCTGCGGCGCCAGCCGTTTCACCTCGCCCATCAGCGAGTTGTACTTGGCCTTGACGTCGTCGTTGGCCAGCAGGTCGTTCGCCGCGTCCTCGGTCTTCTTGATGTTGTTGAAGTCGTAGGAGAACAGCGCCTCGGCCGCCTTCGAGACGGCGTCCTTGACCTGCGCGGTCTTCGCGACGTCCAGCAGGGCCGTGTTGCTGGTCGCCGAGGAGACCTTGACCTCCTCGGACTTGAACCAGAACGCCAGCCCGCCCAGGACCAGCGCGACGACCACCAGCGCACCCGCCACCAGGTACGGCCTCGGCACCTTGGCGCCCGCGGGCTTCTCCGGGTCGTCCGCCCCGGCGACCGGGACCTCGGCTTCCTCCGTCGGCTTCGCGGTCCCGCTGTCCCGCTTCTTGCGCCGCGGAGCCGGCCGCGCCGGGACTTCCTCCGCCTCGGCCTCGGGGTCGCCCGTGAGGGCGTCGACCTGCGGCTCGGCTTCGGCACCGGTATCGGCCTCGACCGCCGCGAACACCTGCGTGTCTTCGGCCGGCGCCGGGTCGAGCTGCCCGGAGTCGGACTCGAACGGCTCGGGCTCGGCGGCCGGCCGGGGCACCGGACGCGGGGCCGGCCGGGGCCGCGGCTTCCGCGGCTCGGCGGGCGGGACGGCGGGCAGCTGTCCGGTCCGCTCGGCGGCGGACTCGTCCACCGAAGGCTTGCGCAGCCCGGCCACGCGGGGACGCCGCGACGGCGTCGGGGTGGTGCGCGGCGGCTGGCGGCGGGAGGGGGGCACTACGAGGCTCCTTCTGTACTACTGGCCGGCCGCGACGAGCGGGACGCTGTCGATGCCGGACAGCTTCCACTCGTCACCCACCCGGGTCATCGAGACTTCGAGGCGCAGCGGCTTCGCGCTGCTCTTGTCCCCCTGGGTGACGGTGGTGGCGATGGCGGCGAGGAAGCTGGCCTTGCCTTCGTGGTCGTCCAGCTCCTCGACGGCGATGTCCTGGACGTCCGTGGTGACCTTCGTCTTGGCGTCGGAGAGCGCCTTGCGGAACGTCGGCGCGGACTGGTCGATCTGCTGGGTCATCTTGTCGTCCGACACGGCCTTCTGCCGGGCGAAGAAGCCGTCGAGGTCGGTGTAGTCGACCTCGGTGTAGGCCTTCAGCGCGTTCGTGCCCGCCTTGACCACGGCGTCGCGCGACGCCGCCAGACCGGCGTTGTCGTCGTTCGCGGCCACCCACCACTGGATGCCGAAGATCGCGGCGGCGATCAGGGCGGCCAGCGCCAGCGCCCCGGCGCCGAGGACCAGGGTCCGCGAGGGGTCCTTCGGCGGCGTCGGCGAGGACTGTTCGTCCTCCACCGCCGGGGCGGCCGGCTCGTCCGTGCTCATGACACTCCAGAGTAGGTAACGGTCATCAAATCCCCGTCAGGACAGCCCGAGCAGCGAGCCCAGGCTGTTCAGGCTGACGCCGGGGCTGCCGACGATGCCCGGAACGCCCCGGGTGTTCCGCTCCTCGGCCAGCTCTTCGGCGGGCCGGTTCGCGTTGGCCGCGACGTCGCTGTCCGACGGCGCGACCGGCACCCCGCCGTACGGCGCGTTCTGCGCCCCCCGGACGTTGATCGGGCTGCCCTTCGGTTCGGCACAGTACGCGTTCTCGGCCGCGGGCCGCGGCGTGAGGTCGTTCCCGGTGCGGAACTGCGAGTACGGGATGTACCCCTTCGTGCAGGCCGGCGGGTTGAACAGGTTCAGCACCAGGCCGAGGTGGGCGGTGCCGTCGCCGGGGGCGACGCTGCTCGCCGCCCCGGCCAGCGCCGGGTAGGTGACCAGGCCCTGCTCGATCCCGTCCAGGCGGGTCACGGTCAGGTTGGCCGTGGTGAGCAGGTTCGCCGTCAGCGCGCCCAGGCCCGGGCCGGACTCGGCCAGCACCTGGCTGATCTGCGACGCCACCTGCGGGGTGATGCCGATGAGCTTGCGCAGGTCGCCGTCGGAGTTCTTCAGCGTGCCGGTGAGCTCGTTGAGGCTCTTGCTGAACGAGGCGAAGTTCGCCGCCTCGGCGTTCTGCGTGTCGAGCACCTGCCCGCCGGCGTCCAGCAGCTGGATCGTCTGCGGCAGGTACTGCTGCGCCGTCGTGGTGAAGCTGCGGGCGGTGTCCAGCAGCTTCTGCAGGTCGCCGCCGGTGCCGCGGAAGGCGTCGTAGGACTCGTCGACGACCGTGCGCAGCGAGTCGACCGGGACCGACGCGGCGAGCGAGTCGAGGTCGCCGACGAGCCGGTCGGTGCTGACCGGGGTGGTCGTCCGGTTCGCCGGGATGACCGAACCGGCCTGCAGGTACGGGCCCTGGTCGGCTTTCGGCTTGAGGTCGACGTACTGCTCGCCGACCGCCGACCGGTTGGCGACCACGGCGTCGAGGTCCGCGGGCACCTTCGGCGCCGACGGGTCGATGTTCAGGTCGGCCTCGAGCCCGGCCGGGGTGAGCCGCATTTCGCCGACGCGGCCGATGTTGTAGCCGCGGTAGGTGACTTCGGCGTTGGTGAAGATGCCGCCCGATTCGTTGAGCTGCAGTTTCACCGTGTAGCCGTCGTTGCCGAACACCGTGCCGAGCCCGGCGAACCGGACCAATGCGTACACGATCGCGACGACGGAGATGACCGCGAAGGCCACCAGCTGGATCTTCGTCCGGCGGATCAGCATCAGCCCGCACCTCCCGGCAGGAGCCCGAAGAGGTTGCCCAGGCCCGGCTTCGACTGCACGGGCTGCTGCCCGGCGCCGGGGATCGGCAGCGGCGGCGGCTGGTTGGCCGGCGTGCCCTGGACCCCGCCGGTCAGGCCGGCCAGCGGCAGCTGTCCGGACAGCGCGTTCTGCCTGCTGTTGCCCAGGTTCTCGACGATGGTCTTCAGGTTCAGGTCCACCTTCGCGAACAGGTTGAAGTAGTCGCCCTTGACGCCGTTGACGGCCTGGTCGCTGAACGGGAACGTCAGCAGGATCTCCAGCGCCTTCGGCAGGTCGTTGCCCGCCTCGCCGAGCTTCTGCAGCGTCGGCGTCAGCGCCTTCAGGTCGGCGACGAGGTCCTTCTGCGACTTGTTCACCGTGTCGGTGGCGACGCCGGAGAGGTGGTCGAGCGCCTGCAGCATCGTCACCAGCTGGCCGCGCTGCTGCTCCAGCACGCCGAGCCCGGGTCCCAGGTTGTCGACCGCGCCGACCAGCTTGTCCTTCTGGTCGTTGAGGGTCGAGGACAGCCGGTTCAGCCCGTCGATGGCCCGGGTGATGTTCTGCGACTGCCGGTCGAGGTTCGTCACCAGCTGGTTCGCGTTGTCCAGCAGCGCCTTGATGTCCGGTTCGCGGCCGGACGTGGCCTTGTTGAGTTCCTTGGTGATCGTGTTGAGCTGGTCGACCCCGCCGCCGTTGAGCAGCAGCGACAACGCCCCGAGCAGTTCTTCGACCTCGACGCTGCGGTTGGTGCGGGCCAGCGGGATGGTCGCGTTGTCGGTGAGCTTGCCGTGGGCCTGGTCGGCGCCGGGCGAGGCCAGCTCGACGTACTTCTCCCCGAGCAGGCTGGACTGCTTGACGTTGGCGATGGCGTTGGCCGGCAGCTTGATGTCGCCGTTGACCTTGAGGGTCACCAGCGCGTGCCAGCCGTCCTTGGTCAGCCCGACGTTCTCGACCCGGCCGACCGGCACCTCGTCGACCTTCACCCCGGCCTGCGGGGTCAGGTCGAGCACGTCCTTGAACTCGACGTTCACCGTGTACGGGTGGTCGCCGAGGTCGGCACCGCCGGGCAGCGGCAGGTCGTAGATGCCCTTGAAGGAGCAGCCGGACACCGCGAGCGCGGACGCCGTCACGAGGACTCCCACGGTCAGGAGCTTCTTCACTGGCCACCTCCGTAGAGCTGCCCCGCGATGGGCAGCGGCAGCGGCGGCAGCTGACCGGACTGCAGGGCCTGCACGGTCTGCGCCACGGACGGCAGCGGGATCACCTTGTCGACCACGCCGGCGATGCTCTCGCAGGCGTTGCCGAGCACGTCCGGGATGCCCTTGGTGCCGACCTGCTTGAGCAGCCGGCAGATCATCACCAGCGGCGGCTGGGTCAGCTCGTTGAGGTTCGGCCGGGCGTCGAGCGTGCCGGCCGCGCCGTTGTAGGTGTTGACCAGGTTGCTCAGGCCGACCGGGGCGACGTCGAGGATCTCGGCGAGCGAGCTGCGCTGGTCGACGAGGACCTTCGTGATGCCGGCCAGCTTGTCCACATTGGACTTCAGCCGGTCGTGGTTCTGGTCGATGAACGACTGCACCGCCGTGAGTGTCGTGCCCAGCTGCTGCACGGTCGCGGCCAGGTTGTCCTTTTCGGACGCGAGGTAACCGCTGACGTCGGCGAGCTGGCTCTCGAAGCTGCGGACCTGCTTGTCGGAGTCGGCCAGCGTCTGCGAGAACCGGCCGAGGTTCTGGACGGTGGTGAACAGGTCGTCCTTGTTGCCCGCCAGGGTTCCCGCCGCCTGGCCGAGCTTGGTGATCGTGTCGTGCAGGGCCTGCCCGTTGCCGTCGACGTTGGCCGCCGCGGTGTTCAGCAGGTTCGACAGCGACCCGGTCTTGTTGGCGCCGTTCGGGCCGAGGGTCTCGCTGACCCGGGCCAGGCTGGCGGCCAGCTGGTCGACCTCCAGGGGCACCTCGGTGCGGTCGAGGCCGATGACCGCGCCGTCGGAGATGCGCGGGCCACCGGTGTAGGCGGGGGCGAGCTGGACGTACCGGTCCGACACGAGCGACGGCGCCACGATGAGCGCCTTGGCGTCGGCCGGGACGGCGACCGAGCGGTCGTACTCGAAGTCGACCTTCACCTGGTTGCCCATCGGCGTGATCTTGGTGACCGTGCCCATGTCGACGCCGAGCATCCGCACGCTGTTGCCCTCGTACAGGCCGACGGCGCCGGCGAAGTACGCGGTCAGGTGGTTGCGGCCGGCGTCCTTGAGGGTCCACCAGATCCCGCCGGCGACGACGAGCGCGAGGACGATCGCGATGGTGAAGCCCCTGGTCAGGGCGGCGCCGAAGGGACTGGCACCGGAGCGGGTGTCACTCATTTCGTGTAGCACCCCTCTTCGTTGATCGGGCCGAACGACGGCAGCAGCAGGCCGCAGATGTAGTTGTCGAACCAGCGGCCGTTGCCGATGGTGTTGGTGAAGACGCGGATGAAGGGCGCGAACTTCTTGAGCCCCTCGGCCAGCGAGTCCTGGTTGCGCTGCAGCATCGAGGTCAGCTGGTCGAGCTGGGTCAGCACCGGGTCGAGCTGCTTGGAGTTGTCGTCGATCAGGCCCTGCAGCTGCGTGGCCAGCTCGCGGGAGCCGTTCAGCAGCGCGGTGATCGCGTCCTCCCGCTTGGCCAGCTCGGCGAGCAGGTCGTTGCCGTCGTCGAGCAGCTTCTGCACCTCGGCGTCGCGGTCGACCAGCGTCTGCGACACCTCGCGGGTGTTGGCCAGCAGGTTCGACAGCTGCTGGTCGCGCGAGGCGATCGTGTCCGACAGCTTCGACAGTCCCGACAGCGCGCCCCGCACGTCCTCCGGGGTGTTGGCGAAGGTCTGCGAGATCGTGTCGAAGCTCTGGGCCAGCTGCTTGGTGTCGATGTTGTCGACGGTCTGGGAGAGCCCGCGGAAGGCGTCGAGCACGTCGTACGGCGCCATCGTGCGGTCCCGCGGGATGCCGGTGCCCGGGTTGAGCGCGTGCTCGCCCTGCGGGTCCAGCGACAGGTACTTCTGCCCGAGCAGCGTCTTGATCTTGATCGCGGCGCTGGTCCGGTCGCCCAGCCAGGCGTCCTTGACCTTGAACGACACCTTCACCGACGCGCCGTCGAGCTCGATGGCGCTGACCTTGCCGACCTTGACGCCGGCGATCCGCACGTCGTTGTCCTTCTGCAGCCCGGAGGCCTCGCTGAACTCGGCGCTGTAGGTGGTGCCGCCGCCGATCACCGGCAGGTCGTCGGAGTTGAGCGCGGCGATGAAGCCGAGCGCCAGCACGACGATCCCGACCAGCGCGATCGGCACGGGGTTGCGCTTCTGGAACGACTTCATCCCGAGCACCTCGCCCGGTTCGCCGGGATCAGGGGCAGGGCGACGTCGTTGATCAGTGGCGGCAAGCTCACGCTCCCGGAGAACTCACAGGCGTAGAAGTTGAACCAGGAGCCGTAGTCCGCGGTGCGGGTCAGCGTGCTCACCTTGGTCGGCAGGAACTGGATGAAGTGCTCCAGCTCCGGCTCGTTCTTGTTGAGCTGGCTCGTGAGGTTCCCGAGCGCGCTGATGTCGTTCTTCAGCGGCTCCCGCACCTCGCCGAGCAGCCCGGACGTCGTCTGGGCGAGGTTGCCGAGGCTCTCGATCGCGTCGCCGATCGGCTTGCGGTCGGCGGCCAGCCCGGACACCAGCTGCTGCAGCTTCACGATCAGGTCGTTGAGCTGCGGGGTGTGCGCGTTGACCGTGTCGAGCACCGAGTTGAGGTTGTCGATGACCTCGCCGATCACCTGGTCCTTGTCGGCGATCGTGGTGGCCAGTGACGCCGTGTGCGACAGCAGGCTCTCCACGGTGCCGCCCTCGCCCTGCAGGACCTGGATGACCTCGTAGGACAGCTTGTTGACGTCCTCGGGGTTGAGCGCGGTGAACAGCGGCTTGAAGCCGTTGAACAGCTCGGTCAGGTCCAGCGCCGGCGTGGTCCGCTCCAGCGGGATGGTGCCGCCGGGCGGCAGGGTCTTGCCGGAGTTGTCGGCGCCCTCGCCGAGCGAGACGTACCGCTGGCCGACCAGGTTGCGGAACTTGATCTGCGCGGTCACCCCGGCCGGCAGCGTCCGCCCGGCGTCGACCTCGAACTCGACCTCGGCCTGGCGCTTGTCGACGATGTGCACGTCCTTGACCTGCCCGACCCGGACGCCGGCGATGCGGACGTCGTCGTTGGGCAGCAGCAGCGTCGCGTCGGTGAAGCGCGCCTTGTAGGCGTTGGTGCTGGTCGTGTTGATGTTGGCGATGCTGATCCCGAGGATCGTCGTGAACAGCACGGTGACCACCACGAAGATGCCGAGCTTGATCAGCGGCGCGAGCAGGCCCCTCACTTGACCGTCACCTCCGCACCCCGGTACAGCGGGCCGACGAGCAGCGAGCTCCAGCCCGGGACGTCGGCCGCGGTCATGCCCAGCTGCGGGCCGAGCAGGTCGGCGAGGAAACCCTGTTCCGCCGTCGAGTAGGCCAGGTCAGCACCGGACCCCCCGTTGCCCGCCGCGTCGGCCTTGAACTTCGCCGGGTTGAGGCCGTCGCCGGCGCTCTTCGGCGCGGCCTGGTGGATCGTGCCGTCCTTGAACGCGCCGTCCGGCGGCTCGGAGGGGAACGGCTTCGGGATGTCCTTGATGTCGTAGCAGCGCGGGCCGCGCTTGTCGTCGAACCGCGGCTCTTCCTTGCCCGCCTGGTAGGGCGCGCGCGGCACGATGATCTCGATGGTCGCGTGCAGGCCGGGCTGGTTGGTGCCCTTGCCGAGCGCCTGGTCGATCAGCGGCACGTTCTTCGCCATCTGGGAGATCACGCAGGGGTACTCCGGCGCGTACTTCGCCAGCAGTTCGGCCGTCGGCCGGGCGGTGCCGACGAGGGAGATGATGTTGTCCTTGTTGTTCTGCAGGAACGTCTGCAGGTCCACCGAAGCCTGGGTCAGGCTGCCGTAGAGGGTGCTCAGGTTCTGCCGCTCGTCGACCACGGTCCGGGTCGTCGTGCTCAGGTTGTCCAGGCTCTGCACCAGGTCCGGCGCGGCGTCCTTGAGGTGGTCGGAGAACTCCGCGAGCGCCTTGAGGTTGTGCTGCAGCTCCGGCTCGTGCGGGTTCAGCTCGCCGATGTAGGTGCCCAGCTGCGAAAGCGTGTCGCCGAGCTGGTCGCCGCGGCCCTGCAGCGCCGTCGAGATCGCGGTGAGCGTCGCCGAGAGCTTCTGCGGCTGGACCGCCTGCAGCACCGGCATCAGGTGCTCGAAGGCCTGGTCCAGCTCGATCGCGCTCGACGTGCGGTCCTGCGGGATGACGTCCCCGTCGGCGATGGTCCTGGCCGAGGGGTCCTTCGGGATCTCCAGCGAGACGAACCGCTCGCCGAAGAGCGTCTTCGGCAGGAACCGCGCCGAGACGTTCTCCGGGATCAGCTTCGCGGACTCCGGCTTCAGGGCCAGCGTCAGTTCGGCGCCGTGGTCGGTGGCGACGATGTCCTGCACCGAGCCGACGATCAGCCCGCGCACCTTGACGTCGGACTGCTTGATCAGCTGGTTGCCGATCTTGTCGGCCTGCAGCTTGACCGTGACGACCGGCGTGAACGCCTTGTCGTAGAGCGCGATGGACAGCGCCACCCCGCCGACCATCACGGCGATGAGCAGCAGGCCGAGCAGCCTGCGTCGGAGCGTCCTCATCCCGCGATCCTTACCGTGACGTCGGTTCCCCAGATGGCGAACCCGATGAAGAAGTTCATGATCGACACCGTGACGATGGACAGCCGCACGGCCTTGCCGACCGCGACGCCGACACCGGCCGGGCCACCGGTGGCCCGGTACCCGAAGTAGCAGTGCGACAGGATGATCAGGACGCTGAACAGCAGCACCTTGATGAACGAATAGAGCACGTCCTGCGGTGGCAGGAACAGGTCGAAGTAGTGGTCGTACGTGCCCGCCGACTGGCCGTAGATGTAGATGACGACCAGTCTCGACGCCAGGTACGAGCTGAGCAGGCCGATGATGTAGAGCGGGATGACCGCGACGAACCCGGCGATGATCCGGGTCGTCACCAGGTACGGCAGGCTCGGCACGCCCATGACCTCGAGCGCGTCGATCTCCTCGGAGATCCGCATCGCGCCCAGCTGGGCGGTGAACCCGGCCCCGACCGTGGCGCTCAGGGCGAGCCCGGCGACGAGCGGCGCGATCTCGCGGGTGTTGAAGAACGCGGTCAGGAAGCCGGTGAAGGCCGACGTCCCGATCGAGTTCAGCGCCGAGTAGCCCTGGAGGCCGACGAGGACACCGGTGAACAGCGTCAGGCCGACCATCACGCCGACCGTGCCGCCGATGACCGCCAGCGAGCCGGAGCCGAAGCTCACCTCGGCCAGCAGCCGGAGCACCTCTTTGGTGTAGCGACGGAGAGTCCGCGGGGTCCACAGCAGCGCCCGGCCGTAGAACGACATCTGGTCACCGAGGGTGTCCAGCGTCTGCAACGGACGGTTGGCGACGCGTTTCGCGCCCTGGAGGAACGTCATGGCGCTAGTCCAGCTTTCCGGGCACGATCTGCAGGTAGATCAGGGTGATCACGAAGTTCACGACGAACAGCAGCAGGAACGTGATGACCACCGACTGGTTCACCGCGTCCCCGACGCCCTTCGGGCCGCCGGAGGGGTTCAGCCCCCGGTAGGACGCGACGACGGCGGCGATGAACCCGAAGATCAGCGCCTTGAGCTCGCCGACCCAGAGGTCGGGCAGCTGCGCGAGGGCGGAAAAGCTGGCCAGGTACGCGCCCGGCGTCCCGCCCTGCAGCACGACGTTGAAGAAGTAGCCGCCGAGCACGCCGATGACGCTAACCATGCCGTTGAGCAGCAGCGCGACCAGCATCATCGCGAGGGTGCGCGGCACGATCAGCCGCTGCACCGCGGAGACGCCGAGCACCTCCATCGCGGCGATCTCTTCGCGGATGGTCCGCGCGCCGATATCAGCACAGACGGCGCTTCCTCCTGCGCCCGCCACCAGCAGCGCGGTGACCAGCGGGCTGGCCTGCTGCACGGTGGCGAGCACGGAGCCCGCGCCGGTGTAGGACTGCGCGCCCAGCTGGCGGGCGAGCGAGCCGAACTGCAGCGAGATGACCGCGCCGAACGGGATGGCCACCAGGGCCGTCGGCAGGATGGTCACGCTCGCGATGAACCAGGACTGCTGGATGAACTCCCGCAGCTGGAACGGGCGCTGGAACAGGCCGCGGACGATGTCCAGGCCGAGAGCGAACAGGTTCCCGGTCTCGCGGAGCATGCCGATCCCGGGGATCTTCGCCTGTGTTGCGGGAGAGCTCACCGGCCACCTGGCCCGTTGCTCGGCGGCATCCGGTGCGTGCCGGTTCTCGGCGGCTGGGGGATGCGCGCGACCTGCTCGGGGGGCAGCTGGCCGTGGTGCTGGTTCGGGACGCCGTCACCCTGGGGCCGCGCGCCGGCCGGGACCTGCTGCGGCTGCCCGCGGTGCGGCCGCACGCCGTAGTGGCGCTGCTCCTCGGGGCTCAGCGACTCGATGATGCTTTCCTGCGCGGCCGGCGGCAGCCGGTGCAGGACCTCCATGACGCGGTCCTTCCGGCGGACGGCCCCCATCCGGGTCGGCACGCCCGGCGTCGGCTGCATCTGCGGCGGAACGCCGCTGATGTCCTCGACCCCGCCGGCGTGGTGGCCGGCCTCGAACATGGCCTGCTCGGCGGCCATCTGGGCGCTGTCCTTCTCTTCGGACATCCCGATCGGGCCCTGCATCTTGCCGTTGAGGAACTGCTTGACGACCGGTTCTTCGCTGGTCAGCAGCACCTCGCGCGGGCCGAACATGACCAGTTCCTTGCGGAAGAGCATGCCCAGGTTGTCCGGGACCGTGCGGGCCAGGTTGATGTTGTGCGTGACGATCAGGAAGGTCGCGTCGATCTGCGCGTTGACGTCGAGGAACAGCTGCGAGATGTAGGTGGTGCGGACCGGGTCGAGGCCCGAGTCCGGCTCGTCGACCAGGATGATCTCCGGGTCCAGCACCAGGGCGCGGGCCAGGCCGGCCCGCTTGCGCATCCCGCCGGAAATCTCACCGGGGAGCTTCTTGTCGGCGCCGTTCAACCCGGTCATGTCGAGCTTTTCGAGGACGATCCGGCGGATTTCCGTCTCGGACTTCTTCGTGTGCTCGCGCAGGGGGAACGCGACGTTGTCGTAGAGGTTCATCGAGCCGAACAGCGCGCCGTCCTGGAACAGGACGCCGAAGAGCTTCCGGATTTCGTAGAGCTTGTGCTCGGAGCAGGTGACGATGTCGACGCCGTTGATCACGCAGCGGCCGCGGTCGGGCTTCAGCAGCCCGATCATCGACTTGAGGAAGACCGACTTGCCGGTCCCCGACGGGCCGAGCATGGCCGACACTTCGCCCGGGGGGAGCGTCAACGTGACGTCCCGCCAGATGGCCTGCTTACCGAAGGACTTCGTCAGGCCTTCGATGACCACCTCGGCACCCATCGCACCTCCAGGAGCTGTTCCGCGTCATTGCGCCCGCTGCCACACCCTGCCACCCACGCCGACGGCGGATGTGGGCCAGTGGCGCCCACGAACCCGCGTCAACCAGGTGCAACGAGCTGAGTGCGAACAGGTTACTCACCAGTTTTCTTTTCTGGCCAGCCCCAGGCCCATCGTCATCCCGCCGAGATCGCCAATGGCCAGCACGGTAGCCCATTCGGGCCAACCACGCAGGTCCGCGCAGCCCCGGAGCCACGATTTAGGGACCCGGGGGACATCCGGACACCGCTCCTAGGGGTTGTCGCCCGGCCGCAGCTCAGGAAGTCGCAGACACGGAAAGGGCGGGCATCCGCAGTGGATGCCCGCCCCTTCTCGAGGTGGTGCTGTGGTGCTGTGGTGCGGTGGCGCTTGCGCGCCGGAAATCACTTGATGGAGATCTTGGCGCCCGCGGCCTCGAGCTTCTCCTTGGCGGCCTCGGCGGCCTCCTTGTCGACCTTCTCCAGGAGGGCCTTGGGAGCGGCCTCGACCAGCTCCTTGGCCTCCTTCAGGCCCAGGCCCGAGACGACCTCGCGGACGACCTTGATGACCTGGATCTTCTTGTCGCCGGCGCCCTCGAGGATGACGTCGAACTCGTCCTGCTCCTCGACCGGGGCGGCAGCGGCGGCACCCGGAGCGGCAGCCGCGACGGCGACCGGCGCGGCGGCGGTCACGTCGAAGACCTCTTCGAACTCCTTGACGAACTCGGACAGCTCGAGGAGGGTCAGCTCCTTGAAGGCGTCGATCAGCTCGGCGGTGCTCAGCTTCGCCATGATGGCTTCCTCTCAGAAAAACGAACTAGACGTTCGGGGTGGGGGGTGGTTCAGCTCTCGGCGGGTGCTTCGGCTGCTTCGGTACCGGCGGCTTCGCGCTGCTTCTCCTCCAGCGCCGCAGCCAGGCGGGCGACCTGGGACGCCGGCGCCTGGAACAGCGCGGCGGCCTGGGACAGCTTCGCCTTGAACGCGCCCACCGCCTTGGCGAGCAGGACCTCACGGCTGTAGAGATCGGCGATCCGGTTGATCTCGTCCACGGACAGCGCTTTGCCGTCCATGTAGCCGCCCTTGATCACAAGCGCGTTGTTGTCCTTCGCGAAGTCGCGAAGCGCCTTGGCGGCGTCGACCGCTTCACCCTCGACGAAGGCGATGGCGGTCGCGCCGACGAACAGGTTCTCGAGACCCTGGATGCCGGCGTCCTCGGCCGCCCGCTTGACCAGGGTGTTCTTCGCGACCCGGTACTTGGCACTGGTGCCGAGAGCGCGGCGCAGCTGGGACAGCTGGGACACGGAGAGGCCGGTGTACTGGGTAACGACGGTGGCCGAGCTGGTGCGGAAGCTCTCCGCGATCTCGGCGACGGCCGCCACCTTGTCGGGCTTCGCCATGGTCGCCTCCTCTCTTGGCTAGTGTTTCCACTGGCGTTCGAGGGGCCCTGCGAAACGACAAAACGCCCTCGCGCAGACAGGCGCGGGGCGTCTTCGGGCACCTGGGTGCCCGGCCTCGTTCCTCCTGCGCGGGCCGCCCGGCGTGATGCGGGACCTTCGTTCCCCGTTTTGGCGGGGAAAACCAGCGGTCTTCGGTAGAACCGTCGTCAACTATACCCCGGACGTCGTGGCGGATTGCTCGGGGTCCCGTCCTGACCTGCGTTTAGGGCGCCTGGGGGTTCCCCGCCGGCCGTCGGAGGGCATCATGGTGACGTGGCGGAGCAGCGCGATGACGGAAAGCCGGGCTCGGAAATCGAACCGGCGGGCCCGAACCCGCCCGCCGCGGGAAACGGGCAGCCCGGCCCGGGCACCCCGGCCCTCCCGCAGCCCGGCCACGGTTCTCCGGCGCTGCCGCAGCCGGGCACCGCTCCTGTCCCCCGCCAGGGCACTCCGGCGCTTCCCCAGCCCTCGGGCGCGGCCGCTCAGCCGCCGGTCGACCCGGCCGAGCTCGAGCAGTTCCGCCAGTTCCAGCAGTTCCAGGACTACCTGCGCTTCACCCAAACCCAGCAGGGCAACCAGCCGGCTCCCACTGCCGACGCGGGGGTCGTGCAGGCGCCGCCGTCCCAGCCGGTGCCGCAGCAGGGCGGTCAGCCGCCGATGATCCCGCCGGGCTACCAGCTGGTGCCGGTCGAACGCCGTCGCGCGCCGAAGTGGGTGACCTGGCTCGGCAAGAAGGTCCTCGCCTGGGTGCTGGCCCTGGTGATCCTCGGTCTCGCGGGCACGTGGCTGTACAACCACTTCTTCCCCAGCGACTCCGGCAAGTCCTCCGCCCAGCTCGCCCAGGAGGGCGGCGGGAAGTACCACACGAACCACGTGTTCTCGACCAACCCGTACGAGGCGGTGCGGATGGTCTACCACAACGTCGCCCAGGGCCGGGTCGACGACGCCTGCGGCCGGTTCCAGAACGAGGGGCAGCGCGACGTCCAGACGCAGTTCGCCCAGGACATCGCCCAGACGTTCCGCCAGAACGCCGCCCAGACCGACTGCAAGAAGGCCGTCGAGTTCCTCGCCACCCAGGTGAAGAACAAGAACGACTACGCCGAATCCCTGCCCTCCAGCGTCTCGGAACCGCTACCCGGAGACACCGTGACGATCGATTCGTGCACCTTTCCCGTCACCGGTGGGCCCGCGCTGGGCGTCTTCACAGTCTCGAAGGTCGAAAAGGGACAGTGGCTCATCACCGGCCACGCGATCGGGCCGTCGAAGTGCAGCGGCGCCCCGACCGCGACGCCGACCAGCCGCTAGCGCGGGTGCGGCGCCGACAGGAACGACACCAGAGCCTTCGCGAACGCCGGTGACATCACCGCCGTCATGTGGTCGCCCGGGATGCGCACCAACCGCGCCCCCGCGATTGCCGCTGCCAGTCTCTCCGGCTCGGCCGCCAGCTGGTCCTGCTCGCCCGCCAGCACCAACGTCGGCACTCCGATCGACGACAGGTCCATGCGCCCTTCCCGCGAAGCCAGGGCCACCGCCGCCAGGGCCTGACGGTCGCCGCCCACCGCGTCCGCCAGCAGGCGGAACGGGACGCCCGACCGCGGGACCGTCGAAGGGTCCTCCGCCAGCAGTGCCGAAGCGATCTCCGCCGGCTTGAGCACGCGCAGGTCGACCCCGCCGAAGTCCACGATGCCCGAGCCCACGCCGCCGGTCGCCAGGCAGCGGATGCGCTTGTCCGCCGCCGTCGCCGTCAGGGCGATGATCGCGCCCATCGAGTAGCCCACCATCGACACCTCGTCCAGGCCCAGTTCGTCGAGCAGGGCGGAGACGTCCCGGGCCATCGCGTCGTCGGTGTAGCGGGACTCGTCGTGCGGCTTCTCGGACCGGCCGTGGCCGCGCGCGTCCAGCGAGATCACCGTGAAACCCGCCGACCGCAGGGCCGCGACGACACCCGTGGAGATCCAGTTCGCGTTCGTATCGGCGGCGAACCCGTGCTGCAGCAGCACCGGGCGGTGGGCGCCGTCGCCCTCCCACACCGTGTAGTTCAACCGGAGCCCGTCGAACGACGCGAAAGTCGGCATGCCGTCAATAACACACGAAGAAAGGGCGCCCCCGCAGCAAGCGGGGACGCCCTTTCTGGTGATCTCAGCCTCAGACGGCCGCTTCCTCCGAGAGGAGGTTGCGGGTCCGCAGCGGGTCGACCGGGATGCCCGGGCCCATCGTGGTGGTGAAGGTGACCTTCTTCAGGTAGCGGCCCTTCGCCGACGACGGCTTGGCACGCAGGATCTCGTCCAGCGCCGCCGCGTAGTTCTCGACCAGCTTCTCGGTGTCGAAGGAAGCCTTGCCGATCACCAGGTGCAGGTTGGCCTGCTTGTCGACGCGGAAGTTGATCTTACCGCCCTTGATGTCCTTCACGGCCTTCTCGACCGCGGGGGTCACCGTACCGGTCTTCGGGTTCGGCATCAGGCCACGCGGGCCGAGGATGCGGGCGATGCGGCCCACCTTGGCCATCTGGTCCGGCGTCGCGATCGCGGCGTCGAAGTCGAGCCAGCCACCCTGGATGCGCTCGATCAGTTCGTCGGTGCCGACCGCGTCCGCGCCGGCGGCTTCGGCCTCGGCGGCCTTGTCGCCGACGGCGAAGACGATGACGCGGGCGGTCTTACCGGTGCCGTGCGGCAGGTTCACGGTGCCGCGGACCATCTGGTCGGCCTTGCGGGGGTCCACCCCGAGACGCATCGCGACCTCGACGGTCGCGTCCATCTTGGTCTTGGAGGTCTCCTTCGCCAGCTTCGCGGCCTCGAGCGGCGCGTACAGACGCGTCTTGTCGATCTGCTCCGCAGCCTGGCGGTAAGCCTTGCTGTGCTTGGTCATGCTTCTGTCCTTACTGCTGAAAACGGATCAGTGTGGTGACGAGCCAGCACCTGGCTCTCCCACGGGTGAAGCTGCGAACGTCAGGCGTCGACGACCGTGATGCCCATCGACCGCGCAGTGCCGGCGATGATCTTCGCGGCCTGGTCGATGTCGTGCGCGTTGAGGTCGGTCTCCTTGGTCTTGGCGATCTCGCGGACCTGGTCCCAGGTGACCTTGGCGACCTTGGTCTTGTGCGGCTCGCCGGAGCCCTTCTCCACGCCCGCGGCCTTCAGCAGCAGCTTCGCGGCCGGCGGCGTCTTCAGCTTGAAGTCGAACGACCGGTCCTCGTACACGGAGATCTCGACCGGGACGACGTCCCCGCGCTGCGACTCGGTCGCGGCGTTGTAGGCCTTGCAGAACTCCATGATGTTGACGCCGTGCTGACCCAGCGCGGGGCCGACCGGCGGCGCGGGGTTGGCCGCACCCGCCTTGATCTGCAGCTTGATGATCGCCGCAAGCTTCTTCTTCTTGGGTGGCATTTCTTTTCCTGTCCTGTACTACGTTCCCCGCGTACCTGCCGTGGACGCGGGGACTGCGGCCGGGTAGGCCGACCGTCAGATCTTGGAGACCTGGTTGAACGACAGCTCGACCGGGGTCTCCCGGCCGAAGATCGACACCAGGACCTTCAGCTTCTGCCCGTCGACGTTGACCTCGGAGATCGTCGCCGGCAGCGTCGCGAACGGGCCGTCCATGACCGTGACCGACTCGCCGATCTCGAAGTCGACCTCGACGGCCGGGCCACCGAGCGGGGCCGCGGTCGCGGTGGACTCGCCCTTGCCCGCCTTCGCGGGGGCTTCGCTCTCGACCTTCGGGGCGAGGAACTTCAGCACCTCGTCCACGGTCAGCGGCGACGGCCGCGAGGTGGCGCCGACGAACCCGGTGACACCCGGCGTGTTGCGCACCGCGCTCCACGAGGCGTCGTTCAGGTCCATCCGGACCAGGATGTAGCCGGGCAGCACCTTGCGCTGCACCTGCTTGCGCTGGCCGTTCTTGATCTCGGTGACCTCTTCGGTCGGGACCTCGATCTGGAAGATGTAGTCCTCGACGTCCAGGGTCTGGGTCCGGGTCTCGAGGTTGGTCTTCACCTTGTTCTCGTACCCGGCGTAGGAGTGCACGACGTACCACTCACCGGGCGCGGCGAGCAGCTCGGCGCGCAGCTTGGCGACCGGGTCCTCGTCGTCCGCGGCGGGCTCGGCTTCGCCCGTCGTGTCAGCCACGTCCTCGTCGGCGGCCGCGTCATCAGCCACGTCGTCAGCCACATCGTCGGCCGCGTCCTCTTCGGAAGCAGCGTCGGCGTCATCGTCGGAAGCGGCGTCGTCGACCTCGGAGTCCGGCACGTCGACGGGCTCGAGGTGCGCGGACTCCTCGTCACCGAGTGCCGCGTGCACCTGCTCGTCGGAAAGCTCGGTCAGGTCGTGACCGGCTGCTGTGCCGTTGTCGGAGGTCACGTTCCGTCCTCTCAGTTGATCATTCCGGGTCGGTCGGGCCGGCCCGCGTGGCACGGCGGCGGGTCAGCCGAAGATCGCGCCGATGCCCTTCTTGAACGCGAAGTCCAAGACGCTCACCAGGGCCACCATGAACACCACGAAGGCCAGCACGACCGCGGTGTAGGTGACCATCTGCTTCCGGTTCGGCCAGATGACCTTGCGCAGTTCCGCCCAGACCTCGCGGATGAAGCGCACCAGCCGCGCGAACACGGAGGCCTTCTTCGGCTTCTGGTCCCGCTTCGGAGTCGGAGCGCCCTTCGCGTCGGCGGCGGTCTTCTCCACCGACTTCCCGGCCGGGCGGGCCTTGTCGTCCGCACGTGCCGCGGACTTCCCCGCCGGACGAGCGGTCGCACGGCGCTCACGCCGGGCGGCAGCTGTGACGGGACGGGACGGGCTCTCGGGCTTCTGCCCGGTGCCGTCCTGCTCCTGCTCGCCGCCGCTGGCGTCGCTGTCGCTCACGACCACTCCTCCGCTCCACCAGTTCCGTTACGCAGGGGTGACAGGACTTGAACCTGCAACCTGCGGTTTTGGAGACCGCTGCTCTGCCAATTGAGCTACACCCCTGTGGAGCCCGATCTCTCGGAGCCCCGGAGGACGCATTCCAGCATCCCCACCATCCAGGCGGGGATGACCGTAGTGCGTTCCAAGTCCCGAAGTCTACGGCAAGCCTCGCGGGAGCCCGCAACCGCGCCCCCCGATCGACCACCGCACCCCGGCCGGCCTGCGGAAAACTCCCCGCCGACCTCCTGATCATGCCAGGATGTCCGCCATGACGACCACCCCCCGGTCGGCGGGTGCGCGCCGGTGAGCGGGACACAGCTCGGGCTCGCGCTCCCCCAGTACGGCCCCCTCGCCGATCCCGCCGCCGTGCCGCGCTTCGCGGCGGCCGCCGAGGACCTCGGCTTCACCTCGCTGTGGGTCGGCGACCGGATCCTGACCCCGCTGGAGCCGTCGGACCTCTACCCGGGCGGCGGGACGCCGGAACACCCGTACCCGCGGGAGTTCGAGACCTTCACCGACCCGTTCACGACCCTGGCGGCCGCCGCGGCGGTGACGCGCACGGCCCGCCTGGGGATGAGCGCGCTGACCGGCCCGGTCTATTCCCCGGTGCTGCTCGCCCGGGCCCTGACCTCGCTCGACCTGGCCAGCGCGGGACGGCTGGACGTCGGCTTCGGGCTCGGCTGGCTGCGCGAGGAGTACTTCGCCACCGGCGTGCCGTGGGAAGGCCGGGGCAAGCGGCTCGAAGAGCTGCTCGACGCCCTCGACGCGCTGTGGACGGGCGATCCGGCGGAGCACGAGGGCCCGCAGTGGCGGATCGCGCCGTCGACGGTGGGCCTGCGCCCCGCGCAGGAGCCGCGCCCGCCGGTGCTGCTCGGCGGGTTCTCGCCGCCCGCACTGGCCCGGGTGGGACGCCGTGCGGACGGCTGGCTGGCGGGCTGGATGCCGGAGCAGTACCTGACCGGCCTCTGGTCGGTCGCGCGGGAAGCGGCCGGGCGGGCCGGGCGCGATCCGGACGCCCTGCGCCGGGTGCTGCGGATCAACCCGCGGCCGGGCACCGCGGTCGAGACGGCCGCCGACGTGCGCCCCTGCCTCGACGTGGCCCGCGAACTGGGCATCACCGAGGTCTTCGTCGACCTGCACTACGTCGCGAAGGACGTCGACCACGCCCTCGAACTCGCCGGCGAGCTGATCGGGCGCTGACCCGAAAGTATGTGACGCACGTCTCGCGCAGCGTCGCATTGTTCTATTATAGTTAGAACTATGCTCGTTCAAATCGATCCGAGCTCCACCGTCCCGCTCTTCGAACAGGTGGCCGCGTCGCTGCGCCGGTCCCTGGCCGACGGCCGCCCGCCCGCCGGGCAGCAGCTGCCGCCCGCCCGGGAACTGGCGGCGGCACTGGAGATCAACGTCCACACCGTGTTGCGGGCGTACGCGCTGCTGCGCGACGAAGGCCTCATCGACCTGCGGCGCCGCCGGGGCGCCGTCGTCATCGGCGGCGCGCCGTCGCGGGCCCGGCTGGCCGAACTGGCCGAGGACCTGGTCCGCGAGGCCAAGCGCACGGGTGTCGGCCTCGAGGAGCTCACCGGGGTGTTGAAGGAGAAGTACTCATGATCAAGCCGATCCGGGTCCTGATCGCCACGGCCGTCCTGCCGGGCGCGGCGCTCGCCGTCGCGGCCCTGCTGGAGCACGCGTGGGCGCACCGGCTGCCCGACCCCGTGGCGACGCACTGGAGCAGCGGGCCGAACGGGCACACCCCGCTCGGGGCGTTCACCGGCGTGAGCCTGGGCCTCGGCGTCGTCGCGGTCCTGCTCCTGACCACGACGGCGCTCACCGCGCTGCGCCGCGGGCGACCCCTGCCGCGCCCGACCGTCGGGGTGGGCGCCGGGTTCGCCGCCATGCCGGCCGCCGTCCTGCTCACGGTCCTTCTGGCGAACCTCGACGTCCCGGACTGGCACGCGGCGCGCGGCGGCCTCACCGTCGTGCCCTTCCTGCTGGGCGCGGCGGTCCTCGGCGTAGTCGCGGCGCTCGTCGGCGGCCTGCCGTCACCGCCTGTGCGGGCGACCACGGGCGAGCGGCCGACTGTCGGTCTCCGGCCCGGCGAGCGGGCGTTCTGGTCGGGCCGGGCGGTGAACCCGGGGATGCTGTGGGCGCTGGCGTTGATCCCGGTGGCGATCGCCCTCGTGCCCGCGGGCCTCCCGTGGGCGACGGGTGCCTGGGTCGCCGTGGTCGGCTTGGTCGTGACGGCGCTGACCTACCGGCTCTCGGCGTCCGTGGACGCCAAGGGCGTGACGATCCGCTTCGGCCTCCTGGGCGTCCCGTGGCGGCACCTGGAGCTGGACAGCATCCGCGAAGCGGCCGCGCGCGAACTGTCGACGTTCGGCGACGGCGGCCTCGGCCTGCGCTTCAACCCGGTCACCGGCACGACGGCGTACAAGGTCCGCGGCGGCCCCGCGCTGGCGCTCGTGCTGGAAAACGGCCGGACGATGCTGGTCAGCGTGGACGACCCGGAGACGGGCGCCGGACTGGTCAACGACCTGCTCGCGCAGCGGATCACCCGGATTGACTAGGCCGTCGCCGCGGCGGCTTCGGTAGAAACGAAGAAGTGGCGAAGAAGAGCGGTGGCGGCGGCTGCCTGGTGGTCGTGCTCGTGGTCGGGCTCCTGGTCTACGGGTACTACAAGTGGCAGCACGGCACGTCGTCGGCGCCACCGGGCGGCGCGGACACCGGCGGCGGCTCCGGCCGCTACGTCGCCCTCGGCGACTCGTACACCTCGTCGCCGCGCACCGGGCGGCAGGCGGGCACCCCGGCCGGCTGCGACCGCTCGGACGACAACTACCCGCACCTGGTCTCGGCGAAGCTGAAGCCGGCCCAGCTCGCCGACGTCAGCTGCAGCGGCGCGACGACGGCGAACCTGACCGGGGCGCAGAAGACGGGCAACGGCACGAACCCGCCGCAGCTGGACGCGGTGACGGCGGAGACGACGCTGGTGACGGTGGGCATCGGCGGCAACGACGTCGGGTTCTTTTCGTACGCGTCGGGTTGCGCGACGACGCACCAGGACACCGCACCGTGCCGGGACCGCCTGACGGCGGGCGGGCACGACCAGCTGGCCGAGCGCATCGACGCGACCGCCCCGAAGATCGGCGCGCTCCTCGACCGGATCCACAAGCAGGCCCCGAAGGCGAAGGTCGTGGTGGTCGGCTACCCGACGGTCCTGCCCGACGGCGACGGCTGCTGGCCGTCGCTCCCGTTCGGCGCGGGCGACATCGAGTACTTCCGCGGCGCGCTCGGCAAGCTGAACAAGATGCTCGAGGACCAGGCGGACGCCCACCGAGCGGGCTACGCGGACACGGCCACCCCGGGCAAGGGCCACGACGTGTGTTCGGCGTCGGACAAGCGCTGGGTGGAGGGGTTGCTCCCGGCGTCGCCGGCCGCCCCGCTCCACCCGAACGCCCGGGGAGAGCAGGGCATGGCCGACGCGGTGCTGACGGTGCTGAAGCTCCCGTAGTCCCGAGCCGCGCTCAACTGGCGACACGGATCGTGCGCCCCCGGCCGCGGCCCTACGTCCGCACGCCCGGCCCGAGCCCCAAGCGCCCCAAGGCGGCCTTGGTTGCGTCTGACGCACCGAAGGCCGCCTTGGGTGCGTCTCACGCACCGAAGGCCACATTGGGGCGCTTGGGGCCGGGGGGTCAGCCGGGGGGGGTTAGAAGCGGACCAGGGCCTGCGGCTTCCCCAGCACGGTCTTCCCGTCGAACTTCACCACGAGGTCGATCCGCGCGATCCCGTCGTCCTTCACATCCGCCACCTTGCCGGTGATCTCCACCAGCGCGCCCTCGGGCGTGTTCGGCACCACGACCGGGCGGGTGAACCGGGCGCTGAAGTCGACGAGCCGGGCCGGGTCGCCCAGCCAGTCCGTGACCACGCGGCCCGCGACCGCCATCGTCAGCATCCCGTGGGCGATCACGTCCGGCAGGCCGACGTCCTTCGCGAACGCCTCGTTCCAGTGGATCGGGTTGAAGTCCAGCGCCGCCCCGGCGTAGCGGACCAGCTGCTCGCGGGTGATCCGGACCTCGAGGGCGGGCAGCTCATCGCCGGAGTTCACGCGGTCTCCCCTCTGACCACCAGCTGCGCGCGGGTGGAGCAGACCTTCTGGCCCGCCGCGTCGGTGATGTCGGCGCGCAGGTTGATGAAGTCGTTGCCGGCGCGGGCCATGATGGCGTCGATGTGGGTGGTCACCTCGAGCACGTCGCCGGCGTACACCGGGCGCGTGTAGGTGAAGCCCTGGTCGCCGTGCACCATCCGCGAGTAGTCGAGGCCGAGCTCGGGGTCGGCGACGATCGCGTTGATCGAGGCGAGGTTGATGATCGTGAGGAACGTCGGCGGGGCGATCACGTCCGGGTGGCCGGCTTCGCGGGCCGCCTCCGGGTCGCGGTAGACCGGGTTCCCGTCGCCGATCGCGTCGGCGAACTCCCGGATCTTCTCCCGGCTCACTTCGTAACTGGTCTCCGGCGGATAAGTCCGCCCGGTGAACGACTGGTCCAGAGGCACGGCGACGAGGCTACCAACAGCGAGAAGCCGCCCGGGGCAATCCCGGGCGGCTTCTTCGAGCTGGGTGAACGCGCTACGTCGTCAGCGGGTTTCCTTGTGCGTCCGGTGCGTACCGCAGTTCGGGCAGAACTTCTTCATCTCCAGGCGATCCGGGTTGTTGCGCCGGTTCTTCTTGGTGATGTAGTTGCGGTGCTTGCACTCTTCGCACGCCAGCGTGATCTTGGGTCGCACGTCGGTGGCAGCCACAGCGTTTCCTTCTCTCTCAGGTCCCGGGGGCCAGCCCCGTCGTTACCGCGTAGCGGTGGCCGGACTTGAACCGGCGACACAGCGATTATGAGCCGCTTGCTCTGCCAACTGAGCTACACCGCCCTTACATGACCCAAGCCGCGACACGCAGGCGTGACGCGGCTGAGGTCGAGAGCCCCTTTACGGAATCGAACCGTAGACCTTCTCCTTACCATGGAGACGCTCTGCCGACTGAGCTAAAGGGGCCTGGCCTCTCGCGAGGACTTGGAAAGATTAGCAAGGGCCGTCACCCGCCCGTGCAACCGGGGTCCCCTTAGCACGAAACCTCAGGTCAGGAGGGTCAACACGGTCTCGGAGTGGCGTCCGGGCGAGCGCGCGGTCCGGGCCTGCAGCCACGCCTCCAGCCGGTCCTCCGGCAGCGGCCGCGAGATCAGGTAGCCCTGGGCGACGTCACACCCCATCGCCTCGAGCTGGTCGCGGGCCACGTCCTCCTCGACGCCTTCGGCCACCACCGTCAGCCCGAGCGAGTGCCCCAGCTCGACGATCGACCGGACCACCGCCAGGTCGCCGAGGTCGGTGCCCATGCCGAGGACGAAGCTCTTGTCGATCTTGACCTGGTCGACCGGCAGCTGCCGCAGGTAGGCCAGCGACGAGTACCCGGTCCCGAAGTCGTCCACGGCGAGGGTGATGCCCAGCGAGTGCAGCTCGCGCAGGATCGGCAGCGCCTTCTGCGGGTCGGACATCACGCCGGACTCGGTCAGCTCGAACGTCAGCAGCTCCGGCGGGATGCCGTAGTGCTCCAGCTCGCGGGCGACCTTGTTCGGGAAGTCCTCGTCGGCGAGGTTGCGCACCGACAGGTTGACCGCCACGGAGATCCGCAGGCCCTCGTCGAGCCACTTGCGGCAGCGCTTGAGCGCCTCGCCGAGCACGAACCCGGTCAGGACGCCGATCAGGCCGGCCGCCTCGATGGCCGGGACGAACTCGTCCGGCCCGAGCCTGCCGAACTCCGGGTGCACCCAGCGGACCAGCGCCTCGACGCCCTGCACCTGCCGGTTCGGCAGGGTGATCTTCGGCTGGTAGTGCACGCTGACCTGGCCGTCCTCGAGGGACTGCCGGAACTGCGTCACCATCTGGAAGCGGCGCAGGAAGATCTGGCCCATGCTCGGGACGTACCCGCGGACCTCTTCGCCGCCCTTCGTCGCGCGGACGGCGACGTCGGCGCGCTGCAGCAGGCCTTCGATGTCGACGACGTCTCCCGGTTCTTCCGCGGACGTCGTCGCGTAGCCGATCATCGCGTTCGCCTCGACGGAGAGCCGGTCGACCGGGTACGGCGCCGAAAGCTCCTCGCGCAGCCGTTCCGCCGCCTGGTGGGCGTCCTCCGGCGGGAGGCCGACGAGCAGCGCCGCGAAGGACGCGCCTTCGAGCCGGGCGAGCGGGACGTCGGGGCCGAGCGCGTCGCGGATGCGGCGGCCGGCGGCGACGACCATCCGGTCGGCCCAGGCGTAGCCGAGCGCGTCGCTGA